>JALOKU010000002.1 GCA_025456345.1 Vicinamibacterales bacterium
ACAGCTTGCTCTTGTTGAGGTAGTACCCCTTGGCACGGGACAGGAGCCGCTTGCGCTTGGCTCGCCGTACGGTGCCACGCTTCACTCTCGGCATGTTCGATACTCCACGGCCACTCGACGTACAGTGGGGGCGCCTCTGCGCCCGTTGCGGCGGCGGATCCGATCACCGGGGGGTGGCATCCCCGGGTCCCAGGCCTCCGCGCCATGTGGGATGGGGAGAAGTGACAGGAGCCGACTTGCGGTTCCCTCGTCCCTAGCCCCTAGCCCCTAGCCCCTACTTATAGGGCAGCATCCGCGCGAGCGTGGCCGCGTCGGCCGGCGAAGCGACGCTCGCCTTGCCGAGCTGGCGCTTGCGCTTGGTCGTCTTGCTCGACGCGAGGTGACGCTTGAACGCGGAATTCCTGACGAACTTCCCCGACGCCGTCTTCTTGAACCGCTTGGCGGCGCCGCGATGGGTCTTCAACTTGGGCATGACCTGATCTCACTCCTGTCGCTGCAGTCTTCTCGGCCGGCCTACGCGCCCGGCTCTTCGTTCCCGTCTTCGCCGGCGTCCTCGGAGGGCTCGTCCCCGGTCGCGTCGTTCTCGTCGAACGGCTCGAGCTCGTCGAGCGGTTCGAGTTCCTCGGCCGGTCCGGCGTCGTCGGCGGTGGGGCTGGCGGCCCCGCCCGCCGCCGGCGCGGGCTTCGGCGCGGCCTTGGGAGGCTTCCAGCCCGGTTTCCGCGCCAGGATGACGTGCATCGTGTTGCCTTCCTTGCGCGGGACGTTCTCGGCAACCGCCTCGTCCACCAACTCGTCGAGGAGCCGCTCGAGGATGCGCCGCCCGATCTCGGGGTGGGCCTGCTCGCGGCCGCGGAAGAAGATGGTGGCCTTCACCTTGTCTCCGTCCGCGAGGAAGCGCCGGATGTGCTTCTTCTTGAACAGGTAGTCGTGCTCGTCCACCTTCGGGCGGAACTTGATCTCCTTGACCTCGGTGACCTTCTGGTGCTTCCGGGCCTCGCGCTGGCGCTTCTGCTCCTGGTACTGGGGCAGACGGGAGGCGTCGCCGTCGCCGCGACCTCGACCAGGTCCAGGTTCTTGGTCTTCGCGAGCGCCAGCGCCTGCTGGGGCGGCATGATGCCCAACTGCTCGCCGGTGTCGTCGATCACGCGGATCTCGCGCACGCGGATGCGCTCGTTGACGCGTGTGCGCTCTTCACGACGTGGGCCGAAGCGATCGAATGCGATAGCAGCCTCCTACTGTTCCCGGGACTCGCGTCCCTTGCGCCGAACCTCGTCGAGGGCGGTCTCGATGAATGCGTCCACCGTGCCGGGCCCCAGGTCTCCGGCCGCCCGGCTGCGCACTGAGATGGTCCCGTCGGCCATCTCGCGGTCGCCGACGACCAGCATGTACGGGACCTTCTGCAGCTGGGCTTCGCGGATCTTATACCCGATCTTCTCCTGCCGGTCGTCCAGTTCGGCCCGCAGCCCGGCCGCCGCCAGGCGGTCGCGCACGGCGGCGGCGTAGGGGGCGTGGCGGTCGGCGATCGGCAGCACAGACGCCTGCACGGGCGCGATCCACAGGGGAAACGCGCCGGCGTAGTTCTCCAGCAGCAGCGCCATGAAGCGCTCGAAGCTGCCGAAAATCGCGCGGTGAATCACCACCGGCTGGTGCTCGGCGTTGTCCGCGCCCACGTACCGGAGATTGAACCGCTGCGGCAGCTGGTAGTCGAGCTGGATGGTGGCGCACTGCCACTTGCGGGCGAGCGCGTCCATCACGTCGACATCGATCTTCGGCCCGTAGAAGGCGCCGCCGCCTTCGTCGACCGTGTAGGCCAGCCCTACGGCATCAAGCGCCCGCCGCAACTCGGCCTCGGCATGTTCCCAGGTGGCGACCTCGCCGAGGAACTCCGCGGGCCGCGTTGAGAGCTTCATCGACACGTCGAGGCCGAAGTCGTCGTAGACCCGCTGCACGAGGCGCAGCAGGCGCTCGACTTCGTCGCCAATCTGCGATTCCATCACGAAGACGTGGGCGTCGTCCTGGGAGAACTGCCGGACCCTGGTCAGGCCGGACAGCACGCCGGACGCCTCGTTCCGGTGCAGCGCCGTCTGCTCGTGGTAGCGCAGCGGGAGATCGCGATAACTGCGGCCCTCGCTCGCGAACACCAGCATGTGGCCCGGGCAGTTCATCGCCTTCACGCCCATCTGCTCGCCCTCGGCCTCGACGAGGAACATGTTCTGGCGGTAGTGCTGCCAGTGTCCCGAGGTCTCCCAGAGCGCCTTGTTGAAGATGAGCGGCGTTTTCAGCTCGACGTAACCGGCCGGGAACAGCACCTGCCGCATGTAGTCGGCGAGCAGGTTGTAGACGGTGGTACCCTTCGCGAGCCAGAAGGCCGCGCCTGGCGCCCACGGGTGGAACGTGAACAGGCCGAGCTCCCGCCCGAGGCGCCGGTGATCGCGTTTCTTCGCTTCCTCGAGGCGCTGCAGATGCGCCTTCAGCTCGGTCTCGCTGAAGAACGCGGTGCCATAGACGCGCTGCATCGGCTGGTTCTGCGCGTCGCCTTTCCAGTAGGCGTTGGAGGTCGTGAGCAGCTTGAAGGCCTTCACGCGCCCGGTCGACGGCAGGTGCGGGCCGGTGCAGAAATCCATGAAGACGTCGTCGATCGTGTAGCACGAGACGACGTCGCCGCCCTTCTCGTCGATGAGCTGCACCTTGAGCGGCTCACCGCGCGAGGCGAAGTAGGCCTTCGCCTCGGCTTTCGAGATCATGCGGCGCTCGTAGCGGAGATCCCGGGAGGCGAACTCCCGCATCTTCTTCTCGATCGCCTCGAGATCCTCCGGCACAAACGGCCGCTCCACCACGAAGTCGTAGAAGTAACCATCGTCGGTGGCCGGGCCGATCCCGCACTGCGAGCCGGGGAACAGGTTCACCACGGCCGCCGCCATCAGGTGGGCGGTCGAGTGCCGGTACAGGTCCAGGGCTTCAGGGCTGTCCGGCGTCACGATGCGCACCGCGGCGTCGGCGGCGAGCGCGTGCGACAGGTCCACGAGTCGGCCGTCGACGAGGCCGGCCAGGGCAGACTTCGCCAGACGCGGCGAAATCGCGGCCGCGACCTCGGCGATCCGAGTCCCCTGTTCAACCTCCCTGACCGAGCCGTCGGGAAGCGTAATCCTGATTTGACCCATGGCACACGGCAGGTTCAGTTCCGGCGGGCACTGACTCCCACCCCAACCGACCTGCCTTCGGGTATCGGGGAAGTGGTAGGCACGAGCGGACTCGAACCGCTGACCTCCTGCGTGTCAAGGACGCGGTCTCGCCTCGGGAGGGAGCCCCCGGGGCGAGACCCGGATGAGTGTCCTGCCTCGACAGGCAGGGCCTACTTGACGAGGTCCTTGAGACCCTTGCCGGCGGTGAAGCGGGGCACGCGGCGCTTCGCGATCTTGATCGGTGCGCCCGTGCGCGGGTTCCGCGCGACCCGCGCCTTGCGGATCGACGTCTTGAACGTGCCGAAGCCCACGATCGCGAACGTGTCGCCCTTCTTCAGCGTCTTGCCGATGAAGTCGACCGTGGAATCGATCATCTTGCCCGCGGTGGCCTTGGTCACCCCGGTGTCCTTCACAATCCTGGCAATGAGATCCTGCTTGTTCATCTACTTCCTCCTCCGGCGTTGCTGCTACGACTGCGGGAAGCGCCCGCATGCGCACCGTGGCGTTTATACGCAACGGTCTGTGCCCTGTCAAGCCGATTCACGCACCTCGCGGTGTCGACAATGTCACGACGGGATGCGGCCGGCGAGGCGCTCGACGGCCTTCTCGAGGGTCTGGTCCCCTGCGGCGGGCGGCGATCCGAACTCGACGTCGGGTTGGGGCACCGGGACGTCCGGCTGCAGGCCCCGCTCGTGGATCGCGGTGCCGGCCGGCGTGAGGTACCACGCGTGCGACATCCACAGGCCGCCGCCATCTGGCAGCGGGAAGAGGCGTTGGAGCGCGGCCCGGCCCTGCGTGCGCTCGCCAATGGTCTCGGCCCGCTTGTTGCCGGTGAGGGCCGCGACGAACAGCTCGGCCGCGCCGGCCGTGCCGAAGTCGGTCAGCACCGCCAGCGGCAGCGTGATGCCTCCGTCGCCAGCCGCCGCGCTCACGGTGCGGCGGGCCTCGCCGCGCGACTCGAGGATGGCCAGGGTGCCGCTTTGCACGAACGGACGGGCCGACTCGATGCCGGCCTCGAGCGGGCCGCGCGCCGTGCCGCGCAGGTCGAGGACGAGCGAACGGGCGCCCTCACGCTGCAACCGGGTGGCCGCCTGGCGCAGCGCGGCTGGCGTGCTGTCGGCGAACTCCGCGACGCGGATGTAGCCGATCGCCGGCTGGATCAGCCGGGCCGCCGGCGGCAGCGCGGGCGGCAGCTCGCGCGTCAACGCGACCTCGTGAGGCTCGGCGGCGTTGCCGCGCAGCACCACGAGCCTCACGGGGGTTCCCGCCGCGCCCCGCAGCAGCCGCATGCCTTCCCACACCGAGAGCTCGCGCGTCGGCTCGGACCCGATCATGCGGACGAAATCGCCCGGTCGCAGCCCCGCCTTCGCGGCGGGAGAGTTCTCGCGCGCCGCCACGACCCGCAGGTAGTACTGGCGCGTGAGGTCGAGGCCGACGTCCGCCGGGCCGGCTGCAGCGCCCGACTGGAGCCGCTTCATCTGCTCGGCGGTGAGATAGGCGCTGTCGGCGTCGAGGGCTTCGGCCAGCCCGTGCATCGCCCCGTGCATCAGTCGATCGACGTCGACCTCCTCCACGTAGCTTCCCGTCGTGAGTCTGAAGACGTCGTCGAAGACCCGCAGGTGGGCGTAGGTTTCCTGCCCGCCCAAGGTCTTGCCCAGGAGCCCGCCGACCACTGCGAACGCCAGCACGGGTGCCGTAATCAGGATGATGGCGAATCGCGTACGGGTGGTCATGGATGGGAGTTACTTCCGCTTCAGCCATTGTAGTGGATCGACCGGCTTACCGTCGATCCGCAATTCGAAGTACAGGGAGGGCTCGCCCTCGAGGGATGTGCCCACGCTGCCCAGCCGCTGGCCCTGCGCGACGCGTTCGCCCGAGACCACGTCGATGTCGGCCAGGTAGCCGTAGAGGGAGAACGCCACCGATCCGTGGTCGATGATGACCAGATTGCCGAAGCCCGTGAAGGCGGTGGCGTAGGCCACCGTGCCGTCGTGCACGGCGGTCACGGGCGTTGACGCCGCGGCCGCGATCCGGATCCCGTTCGAGACGACCGACGTGTGGAACTTCCGGTTGACCTGCCGCCCGAAGCCGCCGGAGACGGTGCCCGTCACGGGCCACTCGATGTCGCCTTTGAACGGGCGCAGCGGCAGCCCGATGACCGCGCCGGCTTCGCGCGGACGCCCGAGCGCGGCGTCGTCGATGGTGCCCTGCAGGCGCTGCCGCGCGGCTTCCAGTTCGCCCATCAGCTGGGACGCGAGGTCGCGGCGCTCGTCGATCCGGCTGATGAGATCGGCGTGGGCCGTGACGGCCTGCGCCGCCGCGTCGCGGGCGCGGGCGACCGCCGCCTGGGCGAGGCTGGCCTGGCTGCGGCGGCCTTCGAGCGACGCCTGCGCCTTTCGAAGGTCCGCCAGCGTCCGCCGGTGTTCGGCGACGCGGCGGCGGTCGAGGCCCTGCAGGCCGGACACGAACCGGTACGCGCGTCCCATGTCGCGCAGGTCGTCAACGCTCATCAGCATCCGGAGGTAGCCGCCGTTGCCCACCTTGTAGAGCTCGACCATGCGGGCCGCGAGGTCCGGCAACTGCGACTCGGCGGCCTGCTCGAGACCGGCGATCCGCACGGCGGTGTCGTCGAGCTCGCGCTCGATGCGCTGGAGGTCGAGCGTGCTCGCGGTGTACTCCTCCGCGCGCAGGTCGCGCTCGACCTCGAGCTTCCGGATCTCCTCGAGCAGCGTCCTCTCGCGTGAGGCCAGGCTGTCGGCTTCCCGCTGGAGATCCTTGATGCGCGCCGCCGCGCGGGCGGCCATCGCCTCGGCGCTCGACGGGTCCTGCGGCCCGCCGCCGGCGGCAAGCGCCGAGGCCAGCAGCAGCGCGCCTGCCACGGCCGCGCCGGCCGCCCACGCCTGGATGCGCCTGGCTGGGAGGGAGGAGACGCGGCCGGCGGCGAGGCGTGGCCTTCGCATGGGCGTCAGAACAGGGGCTTGCCGTCCATCTCTTTCGGGATGGGCACGCCGAAGTACTTGAGCACGGACGGGCCGAGGTCGATGATGCGCGGGTCCTGCGCCGCGAGCTTGCGGTTCGAGATGAGGAGGCCCGGAATCGTCCGGTAGTCGAAGCCGCAGTGATCCCCGCTCCACTTGCGCATGTTGGGGTAGACGATGTCGCCGGGCGGCGAGCCGCCCAGCGTGGTCTGCCAGGACACCCGGTAGCCGTCCACCATCCCCACCTGGAGATCCGGCGCGTTCTTCAGGAACGGGCCGGTGTAGATCTGGTCACGCTTGTAGACGTTGCTGATGATGCGCGCGCCGTTCCGGGGGTCGGTCAGGCCCGTCAGGCGCGCCGCCAGATCGTCGACGACCGCGGTGTACTGCGCGGGGTCGACCGCGCCGTCGCCCTCGCGGCCCTTGAGGTTGATGAACACCTGGCCGAGGCCCATCGCGTAGGCCTTGGTGCGCGGCCAGTCCACGTTCTCCCAGAACTGGCCGGATCCGAGGAACATCTCGTTCATGCCCTTCACTTCGGTCCGCTGCCCCTTGATCGCGAGGAAGCCCTCGTTGACGAGCCAGGTGTTGAGGTTCACCGCGTAGCGGAACGAGTGGAACCCGTGGTCCGACATGACGATCACCGGTGTGCCGGCCGGCAGGTGCTCGAGCACTTCGCCGACGAACTGGTCGACGCGCCGGTAGACGCGCAGGATCGAGTCGCCGTACTTCGCGGCGTCGGCCTCGTTGTACATGGGGTGCGTCTTGTCGATGAAGCGCCACATCATGTGCTGAACGCGGTCGGTCGACTCGGTGACGCCCACGAGCAGATCCCACTGCTTCGCGTCGAGGCGGTGGAGAATCACCTGCGCGCGGTCGTCGAACGCGCGGTACAGGTCGTCCATGAAGGCCTTCTCGCCGAGGCGGTCCTCGTTGAGCGGCCAGGTGGCCTCGGCCCAGCCGAGCGTCCGGAAGAACCCGAGGCGGTCGTTGATCTGGGACGAGAACGACGCCGGCGACGACATCGGCACCGGCGGGTTGTCCGGCCGCCAGTTCACCGGCGAGACATAGAGCTGCAGCTCCTTGTCGGCCCGGATGAGGAACAGCTGCACCATGCCGTGCAGGCGCACGAGGAAGTTCACCCGGAACTCCAGCGTGACCCACTTGCTCCATTCACCCTCGGCGAGGCTGAGGCTCTTGCCGTCAATCTCGATGGTCGCCTTGCGTTCAGGCCGGTTCCAGTGGATCGTGATCGGCAGGCGGATGTCCTCGCGGGCGGTCAGTTCGGCGAGGGCTGCCTTGTCGGCGTCTGACAGCGACGGCCCCCTGGCCAGGATTGCGCGCTGCTGCGCCTTGACGACCGGGTTGGGCGGGCCGACCAGTTCCGTCTTCGCCACGCCCCTGTCCATCACGAGGCGCTTCAGGATGCCGCCCATCTCGGTGTTGCCTTCCTCGTACCGCGACAGGTCGGTGGCAAAATAGTAGAACGTGCCGATCGTGCCGCGGATGTCGGGCAGCGGCAGCCCGGCCAGCAGTTCGCCATTCTCGACGTCCTCGGGCGGAAAGGTAATCGGCACGGTGAGCAGGCTCGACCGGACGCCGTGCTGTCCCGCCGTCACCCAGAACGACGTGCCGCCGCGAATCGAGGTGATCACGGGCCTCTTGATCGGCAGGTAGTTGAACAGGAACTCCGGCGGCTCCTTCGTGACGATGCCGAGGTCAGGCATGTAGGTCTTCGGGTCCCGCACCAGGAAGTCGAAAATATTGTGCTTGCCCGCGTTGGATCCCGTCGCGAACGACGCCCATGACGTCGGCGACTCCGGCGAGTGGCTCGTCTCGAGCCGGTAGAAGCCGCCCTGCGCCGCGAGGCGGGTGAGGTGGGGCAGCTGGCCCTCGGCCATCCACCGCTCGGTCAGCTCAGGGTCCATCCCGTCGAAGCCCAGGATGACGATCTTCTGCGAGTACTGCGATGGCGCAGCCTGCTTCTGGCAGGAGAGGGTGCCGAGGGCGAGGGCGGCCGCGAGCAACAGGGCGCTGAAGGATTTCACGTGATCTCTCTCGGTGTCCAGGTCCGGGTCGTCAAAAAGTATAGCGTACCGCCCTCTCGCGGCCGTGCCGCGGCAGGCGCTTGGAGCCCGTGCCCGATGATAGTACGCTCCAGACACGGATGCGGATCCTGGGTATCGACGATGGACGGCGGCGCATCGGGCTCGCGGTGAGCGACCCGTCAGGCACGCTCGCGCGACCGGCCGACGCGGTGGCGGGGCATGACGACCCCGTCGCCGCCGCCCGCGAGGTGGCGGCGGCCATCGGACGGATCGAGGCGGGCGACGAGCCCATCGCCGCCATCGTCGTGGGCCTTCCGCTGCGCCTCGACGGCACGCCGAACGAGCAGACCGGCCACGCCCGCGCGCTGGCCGCCGAACTGCAGCGTCTGACGGGCCTCGACGTCGTCCTGCAGGATGAACGGCTCACGAGCCGTGAGGCCGAAAGCCGCCTCGCGCTGCGCGAGCGCGACTGGCGGGTCCGCAAGAAGCGGCTCGATGCCGCCGCGGCGGCGGTGATGTTGCAGGAGTACCTGGACAGTAGAAAGTAGTCAGTAGCCAGTAGTCAGTAGGGAAGAGAAGGAGCTGTCTGGCTGCCAATGCGTCGAGCGGTTGTTCTCGTCGTGTTCGCTGCGGTTGCCGCTGGGCTGTGGGCGGGGTGGCGGCAATACGTCCGGCTCGACGCGCCCTTCAGGGGCTACACCGCTGCCGAGCAGTTCGTCGAGGTGCCGAGCGGGCTCGGGACGAAGGCGATCGGCAGGCTGCTGGTCGAGGCTGGCGTCGTGCCAGATGCCACGACGTGGCGGCTGGCGGTCTGGAAGAGCGGGCAGGCGACGGCGCTCCAGGCCGGAGAGTATCGCTTCTCGGAGGCCCTCGCTCCGGCGGAGGTCATCGCGAAGCTCGCTCGCGGGGACGTGTACCTCCGCAGCATCACGTTCCCCGAGGGGCTGACCATCCGGCAGATGGCGGCGCTCTACGAGCAGGCCGGGCTCGGCCCGGCGAAGGCATTCGTGGCCGCGGCTGGCGAGCCGCAGCTCATCGCCGGCCTCGACCCGGCCGCGCGGAACCTGGAAGGGTATCTGTTCCCCAGCACCTATGTGCTTCCGCGGCGCGCGGAGGCGCGCGACCTGGTGAAGCGCATGGTGCAGCAGTTCGAGTCGGTGATGACCGCCGACCTGCGCGCGGAGGCGTTGCAGCAGGGGCTGTCCGTGCGTGAGGCCGTCACGCTGGCGTCGCTGGTCGAGAAGGAAACCGCGGCGCCGGAGGAGCGCCCGATCGTCGCCGCCGTCTACCGCAACCGGCTCCGGCGGGGGATCGGGCTGCAATGCGATCCGACGGTCATCTACGCCCTCGACCTGCGCGGCCGATTCAACGGCAACCTGACGCGGGCCGACCTGGCGCTCGACTCGCCGTACAACACGTATCGCTATCGCGGCCTTCCGCCGGGGCCGATCGCCGCGCCGGGCCGGCTGTCTCTCGAGGCGGCCGTGCGACCGGCGGACGTGGAATATCTGTACTTCGTCAGCCGGAACGACGGCTCGCATGCCTTCGCCTCAACGCTCGCCGAACACAACCGCAACGTGCAGAAGTACCAGGTGGAGTTCTTTCGGAAGAAGGGGCGGTAGAAGCAAGGAGCAAGAAGCAAGAAGGTCCCGTATCTTCTTATCCCTAGCCCCTAGCCCCTAGCCCCTAGCCCCTAGCCCCTAGCCCCTAGCCCCTAGCCCCTAGCCCCTACCTCTCCGCCCACCTCAACTTCTCCCGGAGCACCTGGTAATAGCTGCGGTTGCGCGCGCGCACGAGGCGGGCCGGCCGCGCGGCCTGCTGGACGCGGACCGTATCGGTGAAGTCGAGCCGCTCGCCGGCCTGGCCGTCGAAGGTGACGTACACCTCCGAGCCGTCCCCTCGCGGGTGCGGCTGCACGAGGACGTCGGCCGACGCCGGAATGACGACCGGCCTGTTCGTGAGCGTATGCGGCGCGATCGGATTCAGCACGAGCGCGTGCACGGCCGGGTGCACGATTGGACCGCCGGCCGAGAGGTTGTAGGCGGTTGAGCCGGTGGGCGTCGAGACGATGATGCCGTCGGCGTGGAACCTGGCGACGAACTCGCCTCCCACGCTGACGGCGAACTCGACGACGCGCGAGAGAGAGCCCCCGGTGACCGTGACGTCGTTCAGTACGTAGTGCTCGGCTCTCGGCCGGCCGTCGCGCTCGATGGCGGCCCTGAGCATCAGGCGCGACTCGACCGGTGCCAAACCGGCCAGTGCGGCCTCGAGCGAGGCGTAGAGCTCGTCGTAGGTGACCTCCGTCATGAATCCGAGGCCGCCGAAGTTGACGCCGAGGATCGGCACCTCCAGCCCGGCCTTGGCAATCCGATCGGCCATCCCGAGCAGCGTGCCATCTCCGCCGAGCAGCAGGACGAGATCGACGTGCCGCGGGAGGTCGTCGCGCGCCACGCGGCGGAGGCCGGGCTGCTCGGCCAGCTCGGCAGTGGCCTCGTCGAAGATGGGCTCGACGCCCCGCGCCTGCAGCCAGGATGCGATGGCGGGCAGATCCTTGCTGACGGCCGTCAGTCGCGGCTTGGCGACAATGCCCACGCGCTTGATCATCTGGTCCCCCCGGGCGTGCTGCGCCATTCTACCTAAGAAGCCCTTGCCGCGCGGCCGCCGAGCCCATACACTGACGGCCATTCCTCGCGACAGGGCGTCCCTTCGCGGAAGAGGTCCCGACCATGCAATCGCGCCGTTTCCTTCCCGTGCTGCTGCTCCTGTTCATCGGCAGCGGCTGTGCCGCGCTGATCTACGAGGTCGTCTGGTTCCAGCTGCTTCAGCTCGTGATCGGTTCATCGGCGATCTCACTGGCTGTCCTGCTTGGCACCTTCATGGGCGGGTTGTGCCTCGGCAGCCTCGGCTATTCGCGGATCGCCTCCGCCCGCCATCACCCCCTCCGCATGTACGCGCTGCTCGAGGCGGCGATTGGCGTCATCGGCCTGCTGGTGCTCGTGGCCATGCCCGTCGTCGGGAGCGCCTACTCGAGCTGGGCGGGTCCGGGAACGCTGGGAATCGTGCTGCGCGCGGTGGCGGCTGGCGTCTGCCTGCTCCCGCCGACGCTCCTGATGGGCGCCACGCTGCCGGCGCTCTCGCGCTGGATCGAGATGACGCCGCGCGGGGTGTCCTGGCTCGGGTTCTTCTATGCCGGCAATACGGCCGGGGCCGTCATCGGGAGCCTGCTGGCCGGCTTCTACCTGCTTCGCGTCTACGACCTCACCACCGCCACGATCGTGGCGGCCGCGTTGAATGCCTGCGTGGCGGCCGCCGCGTTCCTGGTGGCGTCAGCGAGCGCGTACGGCCCGCCCATCATGGCTGGAGCCGACCGGCCGGACGACGCCGGCGGGCGGCGCGCCGGAGCGCCCGCACCCGCCACGGCTCAGGCGCAGCGCGTCGAGCGGCGGACCATCTTCCTCGCGATTGCGCTCTCGGGGTTCACGGCGCTGTCGGCCGAGGTTGTGTGGACGCGCCTGCTCTCGCTGCTCTTCGGCGGCACGACGTACACGTTCTCCCTCATCCTCGCCGGGTTCCTGCTCGGCCTCGGCATCGGCAGCAGCGTCGGGTCGGCGCTCGCGCGCAACCTCGCGCGCCCGGCGACCGCACTGGGCTGGTGCCAGGCAGGCGTGTGCGCGGCGTTGGCGTGGGCCGGCATCATGGTCGGCACCTCGATGCCGTACTGGCCGATCGATCCGTCCATCTCCACCAGTCCGTGGTTCAACTTCCAGTTGGACATGGCGCGCTGCCTCTGGACGGTGCTGCCTGGCGCGCTCCTCTGGGGCGCGAGCTTTCCGCTGGCGCTGGCGGCCGTCGCCCGGTTCGGAGGAGACCAGGCCCAGGTGGTGGGACGGCTGTTCGCGGCGAACACGCTGGGGGCCATCATCGGCGCGCTGGGTGCCGGGGCGCTCGTCGCCTGGAGAGGCAGCCAGCAGACCCAGCAGTTCATGATCGCGGTGGCCGCCACGTCGGCGCTGCTGATGCTCCTGCCCGGGCTTGGTCGGACGAGCGCGAACAGGGCCGGCGGCCGGTTCGCCACCGTCGCACTGGTCGTGTGCCTGGGCGGCGGGGCGGTGCTGCTCGGCCGCGCGATTCCCCCCGTCCCGGGGCTGCTGGTGGGCTACGGGCGATTCGCCGCGACGTGGGTGAACCAGGCCGAGTTCATCTACGTGGGGGAGGGCCTCAACGCATCGGTGGCGGTGTCGAGGCTGGGGAGCGGTGTGTTGAACTACCACAACGCCGGCAAGGTCCAGGCGTCCAGCGAGCCTCAGGACATGCGTCTCCAGCGCATGCTCGGCCATCTCACGACGCTGGTGCCCGAGCGCCCCGGGTCCGTCTTCGTGATCGGGTTCGGCGCAGGCGTGACCGCGGGTGCGGTCTCCATCGATCCGCGCGTCGAGCGCGTCACGATCGCGGAGATCGAGCCGCTCGTGCCGGCCGTCGTGTCGCGCTTCTTCAGCGCGCACAACTTCGACGTCGCCAACAACCCGAAGGTCTCCATCCGGATCGACGACGCGCGGCACTACCTGCTGACGACGAGGGAGACGTTCGACGCGATCACATCCGACCCGCTCGACCCGTGGGTCAAGGGCGCGGC
This sequence comes from Vicinamibacterales bacterium, assembly GCA_025456345.1. Lineage (GTDB taxonomy): Bacteria > Acidobacteriota > Vicinamibacteria > Vicinamibacterales > JAKQTR01 > JAKQTR01. Next base: position 12,842 of record JALOKU010000002.1, read on the forward strand.
GATGCTCTACTCGCGCGAGTTCTTCGGCCTGGTGAAGCGCCGCCTCAACCCGGGCGGCGTGGTCACGCTCTTCGTGCAGCTCTACTCGAGCAACGAGGAGGCGGTGAAGAGCTCGATTGCGACCTTCTTCGAGGCGTTCCCGAAGGGCATCGTGTTCGGGAACACGTACAACGGCGCGGGTTACGACCTCGTCCTGCTCGGCCAGGCCGATCCGGCCCCCCTCGACATCGACGTGCTCGCCGCGCGCCTCGACCAGCCGGAGTACGCGGCGGTCGCGCAGTCGCTGCGCGACGTCGGCTACGCGTCGCTCATCGATCTGTTGTCGACGTTCGCCGGCGACGCGCCCAACCTCGGCGGCTGGATGTCGGACGCGGTGATCAACAGGGACAGCAGCCTGCGGCTGCAGTACCTGGCCGGTCTCGGCGTGAACCTGCGCGTGGGTGACGTGATCTACCGGAACATCCTCGCGCACCGGAGAGTGCCGTCCGACGTCTTCAGCGGCTCAGAGGATGGCAAGGCCCGGCTGTGGGAGGCGATTCAGAACCCGCAGATGCGGTGAGCCCGGCTCGCCCGGGAAGCCCCTCCCGACGTCACGGACCTGCTGGCACTCGACGACGTCGGGAGGGAGATGACGCGAGCGTTACCTGGTGCCGGCGGCTGCCGGGGCCACGCTCGGCACTTTGCCCTGGGCCTCAACGAGGCGCCTGGCCATCAGGTTCACGACGACGGCGTCGTTCCGGATCGCGCCGAGGAACGCCGCCCGTAGCAACTGCTCGCGCCGGTCCCGCAGCCCCTGCGTGATGGCGGCCTTGACCTCGGGCATGCTGAGGTCCTTCTGGCCGGCGACGTCCTTGGCCACGACCAGCACCACGGTGTGCGCGCCGCCGCCGCTCAGCAGCTTCGCCGAGCCGGGCGTGGCCGTCAGCACGGCCTCGCGCAGCGGCGGCGGGGCCTTCTGCAGCGCCGACAGCGGCACGTACCCGAGGTCGCCGCCGCGCGGCGCCGACTCGGGATCCTCCGAGAAGTCCGCGGCGACCTCCGCAAACGACGCGCCCGCCTTCAGCCGGTCCATCACCATCCGCACCTTGAACGCCGCCTCCTGGGGTGTGGTCGCATCGTTGCCGGTCCGGTTGGCGGTTCGCGCGTCGCGGACGGGCGTGATGACGATCTGCGCGATGCGGTAGGCGTCCTCGGTGCGGTTGAACTGCGCGCGATTGGCCTCGAAATACGCCGCGATCTCCTGGTCGGTGACGACGACCTTCGACGCGACCTCGCGCTCCGACAGCTTCTGCACCAGCATGTCCCGGCGCAGCCCGTCGCGCATGTCGGCGGCGGTCAGGTTCCGCCTGGCCAGTTCCTGCGCGAAGGCCTCGTCGGTGATGCCCTTGCGAGCCTCGGCGTAGGCGGCGTCGAGCTCCGTGTCCGGCACGTCGATCTTCGCCTCACGGGCTTTCGCGAGGAGCAGGTCCTGGACGATGAGCTGGTCGAGGACCTCGAGCTTCGCGGTGGCCGTTTCCTCGTCGGATGCCGGCGGCGGGCCCTGGAGGTTCCGCCGGAACGCTCTCTCGACGTCTTCACGTGTGATCTCGCGGCCGTTCACCACCGCCCACGCGTCGGCGGAGACGGGAGGGGCCGCCGGCTTTCCCTGGCACGCGCCAGCCATGCCGGCGAGCGCGAGCAGGAGGAGGAGGGCGGGGCGGGAGCAGCGCTGGGCAGTCGGCACGAAATTCATCATCCGGCTATTGTAGCAGCCTGAGGCTCCCTCCTCCGCTGGTCAGGCCTGCCGCAGGTGCATCAGGAACTCCTGGTTCCCGGTCGCGCCGGTGATAGGGGACGGTGTCATGCCCACGCGCGCGAGGCCGACGGACGCGGCGCTCGCCGTGACGCGGGCCAGCACGGCTTCGTGCACCGCCGGGTCTTTCACGAGCCCTCCGCGTCCGACGTCGCCGCGGCCGGCCTCGAACTGCGGCTTCACCAGCGCGACAATGTCGGCGCCGGGCGTCAGCACCGGCGGCAGGGCAGGCAGAATCAGCCGCAGCGAGATGAACGACACGTCGATGGTGACCACGTCAACCGGCGCGGGCAGCCAGTCGCGTGCGAGCTGACGTGCGTTGCGGCGCTCCATGACGACCACGCGCGGGTCCTCGCGCAGGCGCCAGTCCAGTTGCCCGTGGCCCACGTCGAGGGCGACGACCCGGCGCGCGCCCCGCTGCAGGAGCACGTCGGTGAAGCCTCCGGTCGAGGCGCCGATGTCCAGGGCCTCGCGGCCGGTGACGTCGATGCGGAAGGTGTCGAGCGCGTGCGCGAGTTTCACCCCGCCGCGGCCCACCCAGGGGAAGTCGGGCTCCACGACGGCGACCGCCACGCCGTCGGGCACGCTCGCGCCGGCCTTGCTGACCACCTCGCCGCCCACCTTCACGCGGCCCGCGAGGACCAGCGCGCGGGCCCGCTCCCGCGAGGCGGCCAGGCCTTCGTTCACGAGGCGCACGTCCAAACGGGTGCGGGGTGTGGAGGGCATGGCGCCGCCGCGCTACGAGGTGCGCGAGACCACCCACTGGGCGATCTCGGCGAGGCGGCTTCGGTCGAGTTCGGTCTCGGCCAGGGCCGCGACCGCCGCGTCGGCAGCCTCCTGCGCCATGCGCTTCGACGCACCCAGGCCGAACAGGGATGGATAGGTCGGCTTGCCGGCCGCGGCGTCCTTGCCGGCGGTCTTGCCGAGGTCCTCGCCCGCGCCTTCGACGTCGAGGACGTCGTCGACGATCTGGAACGCCAGGCCGAGCCATTCCGCATACCGGTCCACCGCGGCGACGCGCGCGGGCGGCGCGCCGGCCATGATCGCGCCCGCCACCGTCGCGGCGCGAATCAGCGCGCCGGTCTTGCGGGCGTGCATGTCCTTCAGGCCGTCGGCGTCGAGCGCCTCCGGGCCGACAGTGTGGCCCACGGCCTGCAGATCGATGGCCTGGCCGCCGACCATGCCCCTGGCGCCTGCCGCGTCCGCGATGCGGCGGATGGCCGCCAGCTTCCGCGCGGCGAGTTCGGGCCGGCCGGTGTCGTCGGGGTCGCGCGCGAGGAGCGCGAAGGCCTCCGCGAGCAGGCCGTCGCCCGCCAGGATCGCGAGGCCGTCGCCGTAGACCACGTGCAGCGTCGGCTTGCCGCGGCGCATCGAGTCGTTGTCCATCGCCGGCAGGTCGTCGTGGATGAGCGAGTAGGTGTGGATCATCTCGATCGCACACGCGGCCGGCATGGCGAGTGCGGCGGCCTCCCGGTCCGCCGGGGCGACAGTCTCCGCCGCCGTCAGGGCCAGGACGGGCCGGAGACGCTTGCCTCCCGCGAGGAGGCTGTAGCGCATGGCGTCGCGAATCGTCGCCAGCCTTCCGGCTTCAGGCGGGAGCACGCGCGCCAGCGCCTGCTCGACCTCGTCGCGGCGCGATCGGAGGTAGTCGCGGAGGGGCAGCTGCCCGGACCCGCTCACGCTTTCCGGCCCTTCTTCACCTGCTCGGCGTCGGCGCCACGCCCGTCGTCTTCGCCGACGGCCGAGAGCGACGCCGGCGCGGGGGTGATCTCCCCGCCCTCGCCGAGCACCTCGATGCGGCGTTCGGCCGCCTCGAGCCGCGCGTGGCAGTAGCGGGAGAGCCGCACGCCGCGCTCGTAGAGCTCGAGCGACTGCTCGAGGGCGAGGTCGCCCTCTTCGAGCTTGCGCACGATGGTTTCGAGTTCGGCGATCGCGCCTTCGAAGTCCTTGATGGTGACGTCCATGGGTGTGTGGTCCTGCACGCCTTACGGCTCCTGTTGGCCTGGCACGTTGCGTCCGGCGACGATGCACCGCAATTCACCGCGGTGCAGCGTCACCCGCACGGTCTCTCCGTCGTTCACCGCGGCGGCCTCTCGCAGGATCCGCTGCCGGCCGGCGTCCCAGCACACGGCGTACCCGCGGCCGAGCACCGCCAGCGGACTGAGCGTGTCGAGACGCGCGGAGAGCGATCCGAGCCGTGCCTCCGCGCCATGGTACCTGCGGACCGCGGCGGCCCGCAGCCGCGCGTCGGCCTGCGAGAGCCGCGTCTGAAGCCTGCCGACGCTGCGCCGCAGGTCCAGCGCCTCGAGGCGCAGCCTGAGGGCCTGGAACGTGCGCTGCCGCCGCGCCACACTGTCGCGCCCGCCGCGTTGCAGGTCGAGCAGCAGCTCGGCGACGTGCCGCCCGCGCAGCGCGAGGCGGCCCTCGAACCCGGCCATTGCGGGCCGGCCTTCCAGCCGCTGCAGCGCGTGCCGCCCCTGCTGCACCCGGCCGCGCGCCGCCGCCGCCGCGCGGTCGGCCAGGCGGTCGATGCGCGCGGTGAACTCGTCGTTCGCCGCCACGACGATCTCGGCGGCCGCCGACGGCGTCGGCGCCCGCAGGTCGGCCACCAGGTCCGCCAGCGTGATGTCCACTTCGTGACCGACGGCCGAGATGACCGGCACCGGGCAGGCCGCAATCGCCCGCGCCACGGGCTCCTCGTTGAAGGCCCACAGGTCTTCAATCGATCCGCCGCCTCGCCCGACGATCACGACGTCGACGCCTTCGACGCGCCCGATGCCGCCCAGCGCGCGGGCGATGTCGGCCGCGGCGGTCTCGCCCTGGACCCGCGCGGGCGCGATGATGACGTGGGCGCGCTGATACCGGCGGCCGAGGACCTTGAGCATGTCCCGGATCGCCGCGCCGTCAATCGAGGTGACGATACCGATCTTGCGGGGGAACGCCGGCAGCGGCCGCTTGCGCGACGCGTCGAGCAGCCCGTCGGCCTGCAGGCGCTTCTTGAGCTGATCGAGCGCCAGTTGCCTGGCGCCGAGTCCCCTGGGCTCGACCTCCCCGCAGACGATCTGGTACTCGCCCTTCGGTTCGTAGACGCCAAGCCGGCCGCGCGCGAGGACGTGCTGCCCGTCCTCGAGCTTGAACTTCAGCGAGCGGGCCGCCGCCTTGAACATGACGGCTTTCAGCTGGGCGCCGGCGTCCTTCAGCGAGAAGTAGATGTGCCCCGTGTTCCAGAGCCGGCAGTTGGAAATCTCGCCCTCGACCCAGACATCCGCCCATGTCGACTCGAGCAGCGACCGCACCGCGGCCGTAATCTCCGACACCGTGTAGATCCGGGGCGTGGGCGGCGCGGCGGCCCCGTCAGGCCGCGCGCCTCCGGCGTCCTCGTCGAAGGGCAGATCAAAGAGGCTGCTCATCGTCTCCTGCGCGGCGCGCGCCGGCCAGGTCCTTCTCTGACCAGTCGAGGCGCACGATGTCGCGGGCGAGGCCCGTGCGCTCGTCGGCGTCGATGACGACCGCCTGCAGGCGGGGGTTCTCCGAGGCGGGCTCCATGCGGGTGGGGAGGCCGGTGACGAAGCGGGAGAGCACTCCGGCGCGCTCCATGCCGATGATCGAATCGTGCGGGCCGGTCATGCCCACGTCGGTGACGTACGCCGTGCCGCCGGGAAGCACGCGGGCGTCGGCGGTCTGCACGTGCGTGTGCGTGCCGAGGACGGCGGCGACCCGGCCGTCGAGGTGCCAGCCCATCGCGATCTTTTCGGCGGTGGCTTCCGCGTGGATGTCCACGACGATGACGCGGCACTCGCGCGAGAGGCGGTCGACGGCGGCGGCGACCGCCTCGAAGGGATTGTCGACGGGCGGCATGAACACGCGGCCCATCGCGTTGATCACGCCGATCGGCCGTCCGTCGGCAAGCCGCGCCACGAACGCGCCGCGGCCGGGCGCGGCCGACGCCATGTTCAGCGGCCGCAGCAGGCGGGGCTCCGCGCCGAGGTACGTGAGCGCCTCGCGCCTGTCCCACACGTGGTTGCCCGTCGTCATGACGTCAACGCCGCACTTGAGCAGCGCGTCGCCGGTCTCGCGGGTGATGCCCGCGCCGGACGCCGCGTTCTCCACATTCGCGATGACGGCATCGATGGCGTAGCGCGAGGTGAGGACGGGGATCCCTGCGCGCACGAGGTCGCGGCCGGTCCGCCCGAAGACATCGCCGATGAACAGGATGCGCATGGTGCCGGAACCCGGTGTGCGTCGGCGTGTCAGGCGTCCGGCCCGCGCCGGACCGTGACCGCGATGTCGCGGCCGCGGCGCTCCTCGACCTTCGGGACGCGGACGCGCAGTTCGCCGTTGGCCAGCGTGGCCGTCGCCCGGGCGGTGTGGAAGGCGCCGGTCAGCCGGACCGCCCGCGCGAACCGCCCGAAGTCGCGCTCGACGAGATGGAAGCTGGCCTCGGCGCGCTCCCCGGGGTTCGGGGGCATCTTGCCGCCGGCGATGATCACGACGCTCCCCTTGATGAGGATGCGGATGTCATCGAGCGCGACGCCCGGCAGGTCGACGACGATGTCGACCGCCTCGGCCGTCTCCTGCGCATCCAGGGTGGGCGAGAAGACGCCCGGAAGCAGGCGCCGGTCCAGCGTCCTCGCGCGGTCGAGGTCGTCGAAGAGGCGCCGCACCTCGTCGGCGAGGTCGCGCACCTCGGCAAGCGGCAGCATCGCGTCGATCTGGCGCATGCCTTCCATGATCGCACAGACCCCGGCGGCCCGCCACCCGCCTTCGCCCTCGGCGCACGCTCTGCCTCGGGCTTCGGCGGGCGGGCCCGCACTCGTCCCCGTCCGCTACCGTGCCCGTGCCGCCACCAGCCGCGTGCGGGTGTAGGCGATGAGCCCGCCCGCGTCGATGATGGCCTGCCGGGCCGCGGGCAGCGGCACGATGGGGAAGTCGGCTCCGCGCGTCACGTTCCGCACGTGGGCCTCGGCGAGGGCGATCTCGTCGCCGACTTCCGCCTCGAGTGCGGGGCAGATGACGGTCCGCAGGCCGAGGTTGATGGAGTTCTGGAGGAAGATCCGGGCGAACCCGCGGGCGATGACGACCAGGCCGTGGCCCTTGATCGTCGAGGCCGCCTGTTCGCGCGACGAGCCGCAGCCGAAGTTCTGGCCGGCCACGATGACGCTGCCCGGGGCGAACGCCTTCTGCTGCAGCGCGGTATTGAACGCCTTGTCGTCGGCAAAGCAGAACTGGGGCGTCTCCGACGGGAGCACCGTGGCCATGAATCGGCCGGGATAGACCGCGTCGGTCGACACGTCGTCGCCGACCTTGTAAACGACAGTGGCCATCGTGCTCATCCTTCCTTCCGCGGGTCCGTGATGACGCCCGAGATGGCGCTGGCGGCGGCCACGGCCGGGGAGCAGAGGTAGACGTCGGAGTTGGGGTTGCCCATCCGGCCGTGGAAGTTGCGGTTCGTCGTGGAGAGGGCCGTCTCGCCGTCGCCGAGCGCGCCCTCGTGCACGCCGAGGCAGCAGCCGCACCCCGGGTTCATGATGACGGCGCCGGCCTCCATGAGGTCGCCCAGGTAGCCGCGCGTCATGGCTTCCTTGTAGATCTTCCACGAGGCAGGGAAGACCAGCATGCGGACACCCTTGGCGATCTTCCTGCCCTTGAGGCGTCGCGCGGCCTCCTCGAGATCGTCGAGGCGGCCGTTGGTGCACGAGCCGATCACGATCTGGTGCACCGCCGTACCGGCCACCGCGGCCACGCCCTTGACGTTGTCCACGGTGTGCGGGCAGGCAATCTGCGGCCCCAGCGTCGAGACGTCAATCTCGATGACGCGGTCGTACACCGCATCCGCGTCGGGCTGCACGAGATCGAGCGGGTCCGTGACGCCCGCCTCCTCGCGGAGGTAGCGCACCGTTTCGGCGTCGGCGGGCACGATGCCCGCCGTGGCGCCCGCTTCGACCGACATGTTGCAGAGCACGAGGCGGCCCGACGTCGGCATGCCGGCAATCGCGTCGCCGTGGAACTCGATGACCTTGAAGTTCCCGCCCTCGGCGGTGAGCAGGCCGACGAGGTGGAGGATGACGTCCTTCGGCGTGACCGCGGCATGCAGGCGTCCGGTGATGACGACCTTGATCGTGGCCGGCACCTGGATGTTCACGGCGCGGCCGAGGGCCCACACCGAGGCCATCTCGGTGGCACCCACGCCGAAGGCGAACGCCCCGAGGGCGCCGTGGCTGGTCGTGTGGCTGTCGGCCCCCACGATCACGGCGCCGGGCCGGTCGTAGCCTTCCTCCGCCATCACCTGGTGGCAGATGCCGCCCGCGTCGCCGCGCACGTCGTGGAACTTCTCGATGCCCTGGGCCCCGGCGAACTCGCGCACCTTCTTCTGGTTCGTGGCGGTTTTGGCCGACTCGGCCGGGACGCGGTGGTCGAAGATGACCGCGATCTTCGACGGGTCCCACACGCGCGGCTCGAGCCCGGTGCCCTTGAAGATCTCCAGGAACTGGTTGATGACGAGCGCGGTGTTCTCGTGCGACATCGCCATGTCCACCGCCGGCTCGACAACGTCGCCGACGTTGACGGAGGCGAGGCCCGAGGCGCGCGCGAGGATCTTCTGGACGACGGTCATGCCCATGGGTCAGACGACTCCCTTCTGGCGGAGCGCGGCGATGGCCTCGGCCGCGTAGCCGAGGCCGCCGAGAATCTCGTCGGTGTGCGCGGACAGCCGCGGCGGCGGCGCGTCAATCGAGGCGGGCGTCTTCTCGAACTTCGCGGTCAGGTTGAACAGGCGCAGGTCGCCGATGCCGGATTCCGCCACGGTCTGGATCGTACCACGGTGCGCGATCTGGGGCTGCGTGAGCGCGGTCCCCAGATCGAGGATCTCGCCCGACGGGACCCCCTTCTTGTTGAGCACGTCCACCCAGTGCGAGGTCGGATGCGAGGCGAGCCGTGCTTCGAGCAGCGGCGTCAACTGCGTGCGGTTGGCTTTCCGCACGTCGCGCTTCTGGAATCGGGGGTCGGTCTTCAGCTCGGGGACCCCGAGCACGTCGCACACCGCTTCCCACTGCTCCTGCTGGTTCGCCGCGATGTTGATGTAGCCGTCCCGTGTGGCGAACACGCCCGAGGGCGCCGCGGTAAAGTTGTCGTTGCCCATCGGCACCGGCGGCACCCCGCCGATGAGCAGGTTGGCGGCGACCCAGCCCATGAGCGGCATGACCGAGTCGAGCATCGCGACGTCGATGAACTGGCCCTCGCCGGTCCGCTCGCGGTGGTAGAGCGCGCCCATGATGGCGAACGCCGCGTTGAGGCCGCCCACCGTGTCGCACACCGGAAACCCGCAGCGCAGCGGATGCAGGCGCTCGTCGCCGTTGACGTCCATCACGCCGCTCAGGCCCTGGATGATCTGGTCGTAGGCCGGCTTGTGCGCGTCGGGGCCCGTCTGGCCGAACCCGGAAATGGCGCAGTAGATGAGCCGGGGGTTCAGGTCGCGCAGCGTCTCGTAGCCGACGCCGAGGCGCGTCATGACGCCGGGCCTGAAGTTCTCGACGACCACGTCGGCGTGTGCCGCGAGCCGGCGGAAGATCTCCCGGCCCTCGTCGAACTTCAGGTTCAGGGTGAGCGAGCGCTTGTTCGCGTTCTGCGCGAGGAAGCTCGTGCCCATCAGCTCCTGGTTGAGGGCGGGCACGTTGCCGAGCTTCCGCGCGAGGTCGCCGCCCTCGGGGTTCTCGATCTTGATGACGTTGGCGCCGGCCAGGGCCAGGTGCATCGTGGCAAACGGGCCAGCCAGCACGTTGGTCAGGTCGAGCACCCGCACGCCGTCGAGCAGTTTCACAAGTCGCACCTCGGTTGAGGATCAGGCCGCCGGGTAGGGAATGGGGCCCGTCCGATGAATGACGCCGGGAAGCGGGCGCCCGAAGAACGCCGCGGCGTCCTTCGTCACCTCAGAGACGGCCGCGGCGTCGATGCCGACGTTCGAGCCCATGCGGCTCAGCAGGTGCACGAGGTCTTCGGTGCAGACGTTGCCCGCCGCGACAGCCGTGAAGGGGCATCCGCCAAGGCCACCGAAGGCCGACTCGAACGATGTGACGCCGGCGCGCCAGGCGGCATACGCGTTGGCAAGACCCATCCCGTACGTGTCGTGGAAATGGCACGTCATCGTCAGCCGCTCGTCCAGCGCGCGGACGGCGCCGAAGAGCGCGTCCACCTGCGCCGGATTGGCGTGGCCCGCGGTGTCGGCCAGGCTGACGCTGGTCAAGCCCGCGTCCAGGAAGCGCCGCACGAGATCGAGCACGCGCCCGCGCGGCACGGCGCCCTCGAAGCCGCAGCCGAAGGCGGACTGGACCGACACCTGGACGCCCTTGCCGGCGGCGGCCGCGGCCTGGCCCATCGCGACGATGCGGCCGGTTGCTTCGGCGATGCCCATGCCGGTGTTCTTCCTGCTGTGCGTCTCGCTCGCCGAGACGCCCATGCAGAAGTAGTCGACGCCGCAGGCCAGCCCGCGCTCGAGGCCGCGCTCGTTCAAGACCAGTCCCGAATAGACGACACCGGGCGGGCGCTCCGTCGACGAGAGGCGCCGGAAGAGCTCGTCGGTGTCGGCCATCTGCGGGACCTTCTGAGGGTTGACGAACGAGCCCACCTGGATCATCCGCAGCCCCGCAGCGGCGAGGCGGGCGATCCAGTCGAGTTTGCGTTCGGTCGGGACGGCCTGCTCCTCGATCTGCAAGCCGTCGCGCAGTCCGACTTCGTGTATCGTGACGATCGCCATTGGTCAGCGGCCCATCGGATCAGTTTCAGCAGCCCGGCGTCGCCGCCGGGCCCTCGAATCCCGAATCCCGAATCCCGAGCCCCGAGTCCCGAGTCCCGAGTCCCGAGTCCCGAGTTAGAGTTCCCTGGCGACAGCCTCCGCCATCTCGAGCGAAGTACTGGTGCCGCCCATGTCGTAAGTGCGGACCTGGCCCTGCTGAATGACGGCGGCGGTGGCGCGTTCGACGCGGGCGCCCATCTCGGTTTCGCCGAGCCAGTCGAGCATCATCTTCGCCGTGAGAATTGTCGCGATGGGGTTGACCTTGTACTGGCCGGCGTATTTCGGCGCGGAGCCGTGCGTCGGTTCGAACACGGCCAGCTTCGTGCCGATGTTGCCCGAGCAGGCGAAGCCGAGGCCGCCGACCATCTGCGCGCAGAGGTCCGACACGATGTCGCCGTAGAGGTTCGGGGCGACCAGGACGTCGTAGTTCAGCGGGTTCTTGAGCAGCCACATCGTGATGGCGTCCACGTTGCCTTCGTCCCAGGCGATGTCCGGGTAGCGCGCCGCGACCTCCTTCGCCGTCTCGAGGAACAACCCGTCGGTGGCGCGCACGACGTTGGCCTTGTGCACGACGGTCACCTTCTTCCGCCCGTACTTGCGGGCGTACGCAAAGGCGGCGTCGATGATGCGCTCGGATCCTCTGCGCGTGTTGATCTTGCAGGAGACCGCGTACTGATCGGGCGCCAGGTCCGCGAACGGCTTGAAGGCCGGAGAGAGCGCCCTCAGCGTGTCGGCGAGCTGCGTCGGCACCGGGTTGAACTCCACACCCGCGTACAGGTCCTCCGTGTTCTCGCGGAACATGACCAAATCGATCTGGTCGTTGAAATTGAGCGCGTTGCCGGCGTAGGCCTTCATCGGACGCAGGCAGATGTAGAGGTCGAACAGCTGGCGCATGCGCACGATCGGCGAGCGGTAGATGAGCCCGGTGCCCTTCAGCGACGGCACGAGCTCGGCTTCCGCCGCCTTCACCGGCTTCGACGTGATGGCGCCGAACAGCGCCGCGTCGACATGCTTCAGCAGTTCAACGGTGCGGGCCGGCAGCGCGTCGCCCTCCGCGCACCAGAACGCCCACCCGATATCGCCGTGGATGTACTCGGCGTCGAACTTCAGCCGATCGAGCACGATCCGCGTGGCGTCCATCACGTCCACGCCCACGCCATCACCAGGCAGCCAGGCAATCTTGTATCGCGACATGCGTCACCATCCTCGTCAACGGGGAGCGTTGAACGTGCGGCGGGACCAGCAGAAGGGTCCCGCGGGCGCGGCCGGAACGCCGCACAAAGGGGCGCCGACAGGATACCAAGACCGGGGACCTGGGGGCTAGGGGCAAGGGACAAGGGGCAAGGGACAAGGGGCAAGGGGATAGGGGATAGGGGATAGGGGATAGGGGATAGGGCTAAGGGGATAGGGGATAGGGCTAAGGGGATAGGCGACGGGGGGGCGAGAGGCAGGGTGGCCGCATCGGTAAACGGCAGCGGCCACTTGCCATGATATGAGCGTTAAACAATAAGATAATATTATTTGACAAGCATCAGATGTAGTCATATCCTAGGGGTGTGGACAGCGAACAGGGTGCCGGGCATTGGACGCCAGGGCGCGCTGTCTTGGATAGCGGAACTCGAAGAGGAGGTACGACCATGGCAATCGTTCGATGGGATCCTTTCCGTGACCTCAATGCCGTTCAGGAGCGGGTGAACCGCCTGTTCGGCGACGTCTACCGGGCGGCCGACGACGACGTCATGCGCCGCGGAGCGTGGGCGCCGCCGGTCGACATCTACCACGCCGGCGACCGGGAGCTGGTCATCAAGGCCGAGCTGCCCGACATGAACAAGGACGACATCGAGATCACCGTCGAGAACAACACCCTCACCCTGCGCGGGGACAAGAAGATGGACAGCGCGATCAAGGACGAGTGCTGCCATCGCATCGAGCGGACCTACGGCGCGTTCAGCCGGTCCTTTTCGCTGCCGGCGACGGTGGACACGACGAAGGTGTCGGCGGACTACAAGAACGGCGTGCTGACAATCAAGCTGCCGGTTCGCGAGGAAGCCAAGCCGAAGCAGGTTCACATCCAGGTGCAGGCCTGACGCCTCGCCCGGGCAGTCCGGGCGGCGGCGCGTCGCGGGGCGCATCGGCGCGCTCCGCGGCGCGCCGCCTTTCCTGCTTGCATCCTCAGTCTGGCGTGGTATACGGTAAAACGTTGTGAACCACGAAACCGACCTCCCGACGCCCGTTCCCGACCCGCCCCAGGCCGACGAGAAGTTCGCCCTCAGCCCGAACGTGAGCCGTTTCCTGTTCGTGGAAGTGGCCGCGCAGCGGGCCAAGCAGCTTCGCCGCGGCGCCTTGAACCGGCTGCTCCCCTCCGCTGAAGCCGCAGCCGCAGACGCGCCGCAGCCGGCGCACAAGCCCGAGCGGGTCGCGATGGAAGAGGTCCGCCGCGGGTTCATCCATTACGGGCTGGGAGACGATGCGCTCGTCCAGCCGAAGGCCGAGGACCACTCATGAGCCTCGCCGAGGTGGGCTCCCTGCTGGTCGCGACGATCCAGGCGGCTGGCACGGCGGCCGTCTTCATCCTCGTGCTGATGATCGGCGCGGCGCTCGCGCTTGACGTGTTCAAGTTGCGCGCGAGCGGCCCCAGGTCACTCACCGTCCGCAGCCTCGACGAGGCGCTGGGGCGGCCGGAGACGTACCGCCCTCCCTCAACGCCGCGCGGCACGACCGACCAGCTCGGCAACTCCCAGCGCCCCGCCTGACCGCGGCGCTGCCCGACTGGAACCTGTACCCCGCTCTTCCTCGTAGATCCCTCTGACGGCGCTCACCGCCGGCTGACGCCGGCGGCGCAGAGGCCGACGCCGCGCACAAGACGCGGCGGGAAGGCGAGGACGTCATGTTCGAACTGCTGGCTCTGGGGACGCTCTTCCTCTTTGGCTTCCTGGCGATCGGCCTCGTGGTCGGCCTGTTGAAGCTGGTCTTCTGGGTCCTCTTCCTCCCGTTCCGCCTGGCCTTGAAGCTGCTGGCGCTCCCGTTTCTCGCCCTTGGCCTGCTGCTGAAGCTCCTCCTCGGCGTACTGCTGCTGCCCCTGTTTCTCGTCTTCGGCGTCCTCGCGCTCGTCGGCTTCGGCATCGTCGCCGTGCTCGGCCTGCTCGTGCCGGTCCTGCCGCTGATTGTGGCGGGGCTGGTGGTCTGGGGGCTCGTGAAGCTCTTCTCACGCCCCGCTGCCGCGATGCGCGCCTGACGGCCTCACCCGCCAGAAGCCGGTCTCCCGCTCGTAGGCGCCGGCCGCACGAAAGAGCGTGGCTTCGTCGAACGGCCGGCCGATGAGCTGCAGGCCCACCGGGAGCCCGCCGCTCGTGAGGCCGCACGGCATCGAGAGCGCGGGCACGCCGGCAAGCGACGCGCCCACGGTGAACACGTCCGAGAGATACATCGCCACGGGGTCCTGCAGGCGTTCACCGAGCGGGAATGCCGCATTGGGGCTGGTGGGCAGGGCGATGAGGTCGACCTCGGCGAGCGCCGACAGGTAGCCCGCGGCGATCCGCGCCCGGGCTTCCTGCGCCTTCACGTAGTACGCATCGTAGTAGCCCGCGCTGAGCACGAAGGTGCCCAGGATGATCCGCCGTGTGACCTCCGCGCCGAACGCTTCGGATCGCGACCGCTCGTACATCTCGCGAAGGCCGTCCGCGCCGGCGTGGCGATGCCCGTAACGCACCCCGTCGTAGCGCGCCAGATTCGAACTCGCCTCCGCCGTGGCGACCATGTAGTACACCGGCACGGCCAGATCCGCGTGGGCGAGCGCGATGCCGCGGACCTCGGCCCCCTGCGACGCGAGGATCTTCACGGCCGCCGTGACCGCGCCCGCCACCTCCGCGTCGACGCCGCGTTCAAGCAGGTGCGCCGGGAACCCGATGCGGCAGCCGCGCACGCCGCCGCCGAGCGCGGCCTCCCAGTCGGGGACCGCCGCGGCGGCGGTCGTGGCGTCGAGGGCGTCCGGGCCGGCGATGGCGCCCAGCATGACGGCCGCGTCCCGGACGGTCATCGTCAGCGGCCCGACCTGGTCGAGCGACGAAGCAAAGGCCACCAGGCCATGGCGCGAGACGCGCCCGTACGTCGGCCGAACGCCGACGCATCCGCACAGCGCCGCCGGCTGGCGGACCGACCCTCCGGTGTCGGAGCCCAGGGCGACCGGCACCAGGCCCGCCGCCACCGCCGCGGCCGACCCGCCGCTCGAGCCGCCGGGCGTCCGGGTGTGGTCCCAGGGGTTGCGGACGGGCCCGAACGCGGAGTGTTCGCTGGACGAGCCCATGCCGAACTCGTCGCAGTTGGTCTTGCCCACGATGATCGCGCCGGCGCGCTCGAGACGCTCGACGGCGGTCGCGCTGTAGGGCGGCACGAAACTCGCCAGTGCGCGGGACCCGGCCGTCGTCGTGAGGCCGGCTGTGCAGAGGTTGTCCTTGACAGCGACGGGCACTGCGGCCAGCGGGCCGGCGAGCCGGCGGTCGGCCAGCCCGTCGAGGGCCGCCGCGCGGCGGAGCACAGCCGACTCGTCGACGGCGAGCATCGCGCCCAGGTCGCCGTTCTGTGCCGTGATGCGCGCCAGGACCGCCTCGCAGATGGCGGTGGCGGTGGTGGCGCCCTCGACAAAGGCCGCGCGGAGGGCGCCGGCGGTGTCCGGCGTGCCGGCCATCAGCCGATGACCTTCGGCACCCGGAACAGGCGCGAGGCGGCGGAGGCGTCCGGTGCGTTCGAGAGCGCCGCATCGGCCGGCAGCGACGGCCTGACGGTGTCGGGGCGCTCAACGACGGGATCCCGAGCCGCCGCGCGGGTGTTCGCCGGTGCGTCGAAGGCGGCGCCCGTCACCTGGCTCACGAACGCGAGGATCTGCGCGAGTTGTGCCTGGTAGCGGGCTTCGTCGGCAGGGGAGAGCCGAAGCCGTGCGAGGGCCGCGACGCGGGCAATCGGGAAGTCCTCGCGCTCGGCGGGCATGGCCGATGCTAACATTCAGGATCATGGCACCGCAACCCGCACGCCGGGCATCCGCCGTCGCAGGATCGTGGTATCCGGGTCATCCCGCCACGCTGCTCTCGGCCATCGACGGGTACCTCGGGCACGTGAGCGACGTGGTCGTCGGGGACATCACGGCGCTGGTCGCGCCTCACGCCGGGCTGATGTACTCGGGCCCCGTCGCGGCGCACGCGTATCGCCAGCTCGCGGGGCGCACCTACGACGTCGTCGTGCTGGTCGGCCCGTCCCATCACATCGGCTTCGAGGGCGTGGCGATCGTGTCGCGAGGCGTGTTCGAAACGCCGCTGGGCGACATCGCGGTATCGGCCGACGATGCCGACACGATCATCGCGACCACCCCGGTCGTGTGCGAACTCCCCGCGGCGCACCGGCAGGAGCACTCGCTCGAGATGCAGCTGCCGTTCCTGCAGCGCCTGCTCCCCGGCGTGCCGATCGTGCCGCTCGTCATGGGGCACCAGTCGCGCGCCGCGATCGCCGCGCTTTCCGAGGGGCTCGCCTCCGCGATGGCGTCCAGGCGCGCGCTGCTCGTGGCGAGCAGCGACCTCTCGCACTACCACGACTCGCGGCGGGCGGCCATGCTCGATCGGATCATCGTCGACGCGGTGGATCGGTTCGATCCCGAAGCCGTCGAGCGCGCCCTCGCCCGCGACCCGGGCCATGCGTGCGGCGGCGGGCCGATCGTCTCGGTGATGCGCGCGGCGCGGGCGCTCGGCGCGGCTGACGCGCGCGTGCTCTGCTACGCGGACTCCGGCGCCGTCTCCGGCGATACCAGCGCCGTGGTCGGCTACTGCGCCGCCGTGTTCGGCACCTTCGAGGCGGCCGGCTGACGGGGAAGGAGGACGGCGTGGAGGCAGCACTCTCGCGGGAACAACGGGACCGTCTGCTGGCCGAGGCCAGAGCCGCCGTCGCGGACGCCCTCGCGGGCCGCCCGCCGCGGCAGGTGGAGGCCGAGGGGATCTTCGCGCGCCGCGCCGGCGTCTTCGTGTCGTTCCACCTCGACGGCGATCTCCGCGGCTGCATCGGGCACCCGGACGGGAACCAGGCGCTCGCCACTGTCGTCCCACAATGCGCGGTGTCGGCTGCGACGGGGGACCCGCGCTTTGAGGCCGTGTCGGCCGCCGAGCTCGCGCGGTGCGTCATCGAGATCTCCGTGCTCGGGCCCATTGCCGAGGTGCGCGATCCCGGCGACATCGTTGTCGGCCGCGACGGGCTCATCGCCGAGCAGGGCTGGCGGCGCGGGCTGCTGCTGCCGCAGGTGGCGGTCGAATACGGCTGGGATCGGGAGGCGTTCCTCGCGCGGACCTGCGCGAAAGCCGGGTTGCCGCCCGACGCATGGACGCGGGATGCGACCATCAGCAAGTTCGAAGCGGAGGTGTTCGACGACGCCGACGCTGCGTGGAGGACGGTGTAATGCGACGTGTGGCCGCGGTGGCGGTGGTGATGGCCGGGCTGATCGGTGCGGCCCAGGTCGGTGCGTGGGGCGGCGGGGGACACCGGCTGATCCTCGACCGCGCGATCCAGCTCCTCCCGCCTGAACTGCGCGCGGCGTTCGACGCCGAACGCCCCACGCTCCTCGCGCACGCGAGCGACCCCGACCTCTGGCGCGTGGCCGGCTTCGAGGAGGAGGCGCCCAGGCATTTCCTGGACATGGACGCGTACGGCCCCTTCCCGTTCGGTGCGCTGCCTCGCGACCTGGGTGCAGCCATCGAGAAATACGGGACGGAAACCGTGACCAAGAACGGCCTGCTGCCGTGGCGCGCCGCCGAGATACGCGGGCGACTGGTTCGCGCCTTCGAGGCCCACGGGAACGGTCAGCGCTATGGCCTGGGTAACGCGATCTACCTGTCGGCGGTGCTCGCGCACTACGTGGCGGACGCCCACCAGCCGTTCCACGCCGTGTTGAACTACGACGGCCAGCTCACCAGCCAGCACGGCATCCACGCGCGCTTCGAAGATGAGCTGCCGGCCCGCTTCGCGTCGCGGCTGACGTATGCGCCCGCGGCCCCGCGGCCGGTTCTCGAGGCGCGCGATGCCACCTTCGAGGCGCTGGCCTCCGGCGCGATGCTCGTCGAGGGGCTGCTCGCGGCCGACCGCCGCGCGGCGGAGGGCCGGACCGAGTACGACGACGGCTACTACGAGGCGTTCTTCGCGGCGGCGCAGCCGGTCCTCGAGCGGCGGATGAGCGAGGCGATCACGGCGGTGGCCGGCATCATCCTGGGCGCCTGGGAGCAGGCCGGCAAGCCTGACCTCACGACGCCGCTCCCTCGCCCCGCGCAGAAGATCCGCGGGCGCGGCGCCCGGTAGCCCCGTCCCCGGCGTCTCGATGGAGATCTACCTCGTTCCCGCCGGGCGGCAGCATTACGGGTTGTATTGCGAGGTCGACGACCGCCGCCATCTGTCGGAGCGCGATGCCCGCCCCGGATGGAGAGCGGCGCTCAGCCGGCAGTTCCACCGGGCCCTCGCGTACCTCGAGGCGGAGCGCCGCGGGCGCCTGGCGAAGGCCACGCAGGCGGAACGACGCAGCTACCTGCAGCGCGTTCGCGACCGCGTGCTCGGCTGGCTTGCCGAACGCGTGGCGGAGCAGCGCCTGCTCTGGTTCCTCCGGCGCGAGCGGTCGGTCACCGCGCACCATCCCGACGACATGCTGGTGGACGACGCGGAGCGGTGGGTGCGCAGCGAACTCCGGCGCGACAGCCGGCGCCACCTGTTCTGGATGTTCGTGGACGCCGGGATCTACCTGGCGTCACTGCCGCTGACGTTCGTCCCCGGCCCGAATGTCCTGTCGCTGTACTTCTCGTTCCGGGCCATCGGGCATTTCCTCTCGTGGGGCGGCGCGCGCAACGGTCTCCGGCACGTCGGCTGGACGTATCAGGCGTCGGGCCCGCTGGCCGAACTGCGGCGCCTGCCCGCCCTGACGCCGGCCGATCAGGCAGCGCTCGCGCGCGAGGTCGCCGCGCGGCTGAACCTGCGCCACCTCGACCGCTTCATCGCGCGGATGGCCCTCGCGGGCCCGTGATATACTCGCGCCGTTTGACCCTTCGCGAACTTGCTGAGCGTCTCGGGTGCCCGCTTGAAGGCGACGGCTCGGTCGAGATCGGGCGCGTGGCCACGCTCGAGGCTGCCGGCCCTGGCGACGTGTCGTTCCTCTCGAACCCCAAGTACACCTCGCAGCTCTCGACGACCCGGGCGTCTGCCGTGATCCTCGGTGCCGACGCCGCGCCGGCGCCGTGCCCGACGCTGAGGGCGCCCGACCCGTACCTGGCCTTCGCGGCAGCCGCCGCCCTGCTCGCGCCCGACGACCGGCCTGCGCCGGGCGTGTCGCCATCGGCCCATGTCGGTCCCGGCGCCACCATCGGCCCGTCCTGCCACATCGGGGCGTTCGCCTCGGTGGGTGACGGGGCCGCCATCGGCGCGCGCACGATCGTCCATCCGCACGTGGTCATCTACCCCGGCGTCGTCATCGGCGACGACTGCGTCGTCCACGCGCACGCGTCGATCCGCGAGCGGTGCCGCATCGGGAACCGCGTCATCATCCAGAACGGCGCCGTCATCGGCAGTGACGGGTACGGGTTCGCGCCGAGGCCGGACGGCACGTTCCAGAAGATTCCGCAGGCCGCGCCGGTCGTCATCGAGGACGATGTCGAAATCGGGGCCAATACCGCCATCGATCGTCCGGCCGTCGGCGAAACGCGGATCCAGGCGGGCACGAAGATCGACAACCTGGTGCACGTGGCGCACGGCGTCCGCGTCGGCCGCAACGTGATGCTCGCCGGCCAGGTCGGCATCGCGGGCAGCACGACGATCGGCGATTCCTCGGTCTTCGGCGGCCAGGTCGGCATCGCGGGGCACCTGCACATCGGGAAGGGCACGAAGGCCACGGCGCAGACCGGGATTCCGAACTCGCTGCCCGACGGGTCGTTCGTATCCGGGTATCCCGCGATCGACAACCGCGAATGGCTCAAGTCGTCGGCGGTGTTCCGCCGCCTGCCCGAGATGAAGAAGGCCCTGGCCGCTCTCGAGAAACGCCTGGCGGGCCTCGAGGCCACGCTCGGCGCCGGTCCCGATCCATCGCACGAGTAGCTCGTGCCATAATCCGGTACATGGTACGCACCGAACCGCGTCCGCGCGCCGGGATCCGCCACGGGCGGGCCCGCCGTTTCGCCGCGGCGTGCCTGGTGCTGCCGCTGGCGGCCGCCGGCGCGCGCGCGGGGTCCGAGGTGAGGCCGGCGCGCCTCGCGTACACGGAGTCGACCCTGCCGAACGGGCTCCGGCTCCTCCTCCACGAGGACCATTCGACGCCCATCGTCAACGTCCAGGTCTGGTATCACGTCGGGTCGAAGAACGAGCGGCCCGGGCGCACCGGATTCGCGTACCTCCTCGAACACCTCATGTTCAAGGGGTCGAAGAACGTCGAACCCGATCAGCACACGGCACTCGTCTCCGGCGTCGGTGGACGCGCCGACGCCTACACCACGGAAGACGTGACCGTGTACTGGGAGACGGTGCCGTCGCAGTTCCTACCCATGGCGCTCTGGCTCGAGGCGGACCGCATGGCGACGCTGCGCTTCGAGCGGGACGTGTTCGAACGGGTACGCGAGGCGGTGAAGGACGAGCGGCGGATGCGCGTCGAGAACCAGCCGTACGGCCGGCTCCCGGAGATCGTGAACAGCCATGCCTTCACCGTGCACCCGTACAAGCACGGGACGGTCGGCTCGATGGCCGACCTCGACGCCGCGTTGCTGGAGAACGTGCGTGGCTTCTACCGGACGTTCTACGTGCCGAACAACGCCACGGTGGTGATCGCGGGAGACATCGACCGCAGCGTCGCCGCCGATCTCGCCGCCCGGTACTTCGGGCGGATTCCCCGTCCCACGGCCGCGGTGCCGCGCGACATCCCGGTGGAGCCCCCGCAGACGTCGCCGCGGCGGCTGACGATCGAGGAAAGCTGGCCGCAGCCGGTCGTGGTCGTCGCCCACCACGTCGCCTCCGGCGGGCACCCGGACTCGTACCCGCTCCACATGGCGTCGAGAATCCTGTCGGACGGGCCGAGTGCGCGGCTCTACCGGAGGCTCGTGTATGAGACCGGGATTGCGCTGTCGGCCGCCGTTGTGGGCAGCCTCACCGAGGATCCCAACCTGTTCTACGCATTTGCCGTCGTGCAGCCAGGCCACACCGTGGACGAGGCCGAGCTGGCGCTGGTGCGGGAATTCGATCGTCTGCGGGACGAGCCGGTGACGGAGCCCGAACTGGCCCGCGCGAGAATCCAGTTCACGCGCGACTACGTGCTGGGCCGGGAGACGGTCCAGCAGAAAGCCAGCGCGCTCGCCCATGCCGCGGTGCTTCGCCGCGGCGACGTGGCGTCCGCCGATGCGGAGTTCGACCGCTTCCAGCGCGTCACGGCCGCCGACATCCAGCGGGTCGCGCGGGCGTACTTCGCCCCCGGCACCCGCCTGGTGATCACGGTGACGCCGAAGCTGGCGACGGGAGGCGTCAAATGACGCGTCCCGGGCGCAGGGCGCTCGCGTGCACCGCCGCCGTGATGCTGGCCTGGGCCTCGCCGGCGCCGGGACAGGTCAGAGACTGGCCGTCCGAGACGATGCCGAAGCCCCTGGCGTCGCGGCCCCTGACCTTACCGCCGCACGAGATCCGCACGCTGCCCAATGGCCTGCGGGTCGTCGCGATCGAACACCACGAACAGCCGTTGGTGAGCCTGCGCCTGCTGGTCGGCGCCGGCACCGCCCAGGACCTGGCGCCGAAGCTCGGCGTCGCCAACATGGTGGCGACGCTGCTCGACCAGGGCACGACGACGCGGACCGCGCAGCAGATCGCGGATGCGGTCGACACCATCGGCGGCAACATCAGGGCCGGGGCCGGCACCGACGCCACGTTCGCCTACACCACGGTCCTCAAGAACAGCCTGCCTCTTGGCCTGGACCTGCTGTCGGACATCGTGCGCTCGCCCGCGTTTGCGCAGGAGGCACTCGATCGGCAGCGCGACCAGCTGCGTTCCGCGCTGCGGGTGAGTTACCAGGACCCGAACTACCTGGCGTCCCTCGTCTTCCGGCGCCTCGTCTACGGCCTGCACCCCTACGGGTACCCGGCCACCGGCACGCCGGCGTCCCTCGAGCGCATCACGCGCGGCGATCTCGTCGAGTATCACCAGCGCCACTTCGCGCCGGACAACTGTATCCTGGCGGTGGCGGGCGATGTGACCGCGGCTGAAGCGTTCGCGGCCGCCGACAAGGCCTTCGGCCGGTGGGAGCGGCGGGACGCGGTGGCGCCCTTCACGCTGGGCCCGCCGGCACCAGCACGCCGGGTGGTGATTGTCGACCTCCCCGGCGCGGTGCACACCGAGATCCGGGCCGGCCACCTCGGCATCCTGCGCACGTCGGACGATTTCACCGCCGTCGAGCTGGCCGTGCGCATTCTCGGCGGAGACGGCGCCAACCGGCTGCAGCAGATCCTGCGCACGCGGCGCGGGATCGCCTACGGCGCGTCGGCCGGCGTGCAGGCGTACCGGCGACTAAGCGATATCGTCGCGGAGACCGAGACGCCCCCGGAAGCGGCCGGTGAGGCGCTGCGGGTCATGGTAGGTCAGTTCCTCCGCCTGCAGGACCAACGCGTGGATGTCCGTGAACTCGACGACGCCAAAGCGGTCCTGGCCGGCCGTTTCCCGTTGGGCATCGAGACGCCGGACGACATCGCCACCTCGGTGCTGACGGCGCTCTTCTACGAGTGGCCCCTCTCGCATCTCGAAACGTTTCGCGAGCGCGTGAACGCCGTCACCCCCGACGCCATCCAGCGGGCTGCCCGCGCGCACCTCAGGCCGAATCGCCTCTCGATGGTGCTCGTGGGCCCTGCGCCGTTCATCGTGAGCCAGCTGGAACGCGCCGGGTTCCGGAACGGCGAAGTCGTCAGCGCGTCCGAGCTCGACGTGACCACGCCGGACCTGGTGCGCCCGGCCCGATTGGCCTCGACGACCGCGCCGCTGACGTCGGTGGCGAAGGGCGTGTCGCGCGAGGACTGGGAGAAGGTGAGGAGCGTGCTCGATCCTGCCGTGGCCGCCGCAGGAGGCCTCGACGCGCTTCGCGGGGTGAAGACGATCCGCGCCACGGCGAAGACCGTGATGCAGACCCCGGGGGGACCGATGCGCGCGACGACGCGCACGTACGTCCAATACCCGGGGCGGATGCGTGTCGATGCGACGCTCCCGTCGGGCGAGGTCGTGCAGGCGTACAGCGACGGCCAGGCCTGGCTCAAAGACACGGCAGGGATCCGGGACGCGCCCACGCCGATGCGCGACGAGTTCGCCCAGGGCCTGCGCCGCGACTGGATTGCGCTGTTCCTGGCGGTCGCCGACAACCGCGTGCTCGGCCGGGTCCTTCCGGACGAGAAGGGCCTCGCCGGCCGGCCGCTTCGTGTCGTCGAGTTGTGGTCAGACGGACTCTCTCCGACCCGCGTCGCCGTGGATGCCGAGACCCGCCTGATCGCGTGGGTGTCGTATCAGACCGGCGGCCCGGGCGGGCGCGTGACGGTGAAGGAGAGTTTCGACGATTACCGCGACGTCACGGGCATCCGAATCCCGTTTACCGCCGTGGTCCGGCGGGACAATGCCGTCCTGCTCGAACGCACCCTCACGGACGTGCAGATCAACGTGACGATTCCGCCCACCTTCTTTCAGAAAGTCCAGTAGGCGGCCCGCCATGCCCTCGGTGATGATCTCGTGCGGCGAGCCGTCGGGCGACCTCTACGCGGGTGCCCTGGCCCGGGAGCTTGGCCGCCTGAGCCCAGGCTCGCGGGTCGCCGGCCTGGGCGGCGAGCACCTGCGCCGCGCCGGCGCCGAGCTGGTGGGCGACTATCGCGGCTTGAGCGTGACGGGCCTCATCGAGGCCGTCAGGGTGCTGCCGCGGGCCTGGGCCATGCACCGGGCGCTCGTGGAGCGGGCCCGGCGCGAGCGGCCTGACGCGCTGGTGGTGATCGATTTTCCCGACTTCAACGTCAGGCTCGCCCGGTCGCTGCATCGCCTCGGCATTCCCGTCGTGTACTACGTGTGCCCGCAGGTGTGGGCCTGGCGATCGGGACGGCTGCAGGTGCTCAAGCGGATCGTCGACCGCGCGCTGGTCATCTTCCCCTTCGAGGCCGCGATCTACCGCGACGCCGGGATCCCGGTTGAATTCGTGGGCCACCCGCTGCTGGACCTCACTCCGGTCTCCGCAGGCCGCGGCGCCCTCGCGGGGGAGTGGGGCCTCGACGGGGCGGCGCCCACCGTGGCGCTGCTGCCCGGCAGCCGCCCGAACGAACTGCGCGGCACGCTCCCGACGCTGGCATCGGCGGTGCCGCTCATCGCGGCCCGCGTGCCCGGCGTCCAGTTCCTCGTCGCCCGCGCGCCGAATCTCCCCGACGGCCTGTTCGGCCCGCTCCGGGACGTCCGCGGAAGCCTCATCGTCGAAGTGGCCGGCCGCGCCGACGACGTCTTGAGTGCGTCCGATGTCGTGATCACGGCATCGGGGACCGCGACGGTGCAGACGGCCATCCACGAGCGGCCGATGGTGATCGTCTACCGGCTCTCGCCGCTGACGTACCGCATCGGGAAGCGCTTCGTGAAAGTCGACACCTTCGGGATGGCCAACCTCGTGGCCGGGCGCCGCATCGTGCCCGAGCTCATCCAGGACGCCTTCACGGCCGGCGCCGTGGCCGCCGAGACGGCGCGGTATTTCGAGGACGCGGACTATGCGGCGCGCACGCGCGCCGCCCTCGCCGAGGTGCGGACGCGGCTCGGCGAGCATGGCGCCAGCCGGCGCGCGGCCGAGCAGGTGCTGGCGGTGTGCCGGGCGCGCCGCGGCGGCCAGGGCGAGGGCTAGGGCGGCGTGAGGCCGGTACGAATAGCGGCATAATGGGTGGTCGGATCCCCGGGAGGCACTGAACAGATGGCATATCAGAACTCGTTTGGCGTGGTGCGGGACCTCGAATTCCCCGGGGGCTCGGCCAAGTACTACAGCCTGCCTGCCCTCCAGCAGTCCGGATTCCCAGGAGTTGCGCGCCTGCCGTACTCGCTGAAGATCCTGCTCGAGAACCTGCTGCGCCACGAGGACGGCGCCTCGGTCAGGCCCGGCGACATCCAGGCGCTCGCCAACTGGGACCACGCGACCGACATCGAGAAGGAGATCGTCTTCACGCCGGCGCGTGTGTTGCTGCAGGACTTCACGGGCGTGCCTGCCGTCGTCGATCTCGCCGCGATGCGCGACGCCATGGCCCGCCTCGGCGGCGACCCGAACCGCGTCAATCCGCTCCAGCCGATGGAACTGGTGATCGATCACTCCGTCCAGGTGGACCATTTCGGCACGGCCGACGCGTTTCACCTGAACGCGGAACTCGAGTACGCGCGCAACCGCGAGCGCTACACGTTCCTGCGATGGGGGCAGAACGCGTTCGCCAACTTCCGCGTCGTGCCGCCCGAGACCGGCATCGTGCACCAGGTGAACCTCGAGTACCTCGCGCGCGTCGTCTTCCGGGCCGATCGCCGCGGCGTGGCGTGGGCGTATCCCGACACGCTCGTGGGCACCGATTCGCATACGACGATGGTGAACGGACTGGGCGTGGTCGGGTGGGGCGTGGGCGGCATCGAAGCCGAGGCCGCGATGCTGGGCCAGCCGATCTCGATGCTGATTCCGCCGGTCGTCGGCTTCCGTCTCGACGGGACATTGCCGGCCGGCACGACGGCCACCGACCTCGTACTCACCGTGACCGAGCGGCTGCGCAAACACGGCGTGGTGGGCAAGTTCGTGGAGTTCTTCGGTCCGGGCCTCGCCAGCCTCTCGCTGGCCGACCGGGCGACGCTCTCGAATATGTGCCCCGAGTACGGCGCGACGGTGGCGATCTTCCCGATCGACGCGATGACCATCGAGTACCTTCGGCTGACCGGCCGCGACGAGGCGGCCGTCGCGCTGGTGGAGGCGTACGCGCGGGCCCAGGGCCTCTTCGCGGACGAGGAATCGCCCGAGGCGGACTACAACGACGTGATCGAGCTCGATCTCGGCCGCATTGAGCCGTCGCTCGCAGGGCCGAAGCGGCCGCAGGACCGCGTGGCCCTCTCGGCGGCCAAGTCGGCCTTCGCCGCCGCGCTCCCGCAGATGCTGGCCGAGCGGAAGAAGCCGGCGGCGGCCCCCGTCGCCGAGGCGCCCGGCGCGGCGATCGATCACGGCGCCGTGGTGGTGGCGGCCATCACGAGCTGCACCAACACGTCCAATCCCAGCGTGCTCGTGGCGGCCGGCCTCGTGGCGAAGAAAGCCGTCGAGCGGGGCCTGACGAGCAAGCCGTGGGTGAAGACCAGCCTGGCGCCCGGTTCGAAGGTGGTCACCGAGTACCTCGAGAAGGCTGGCCTGGCGGCGTATCTCGATGCGCTCGGCTTCAACCTCGTGGGCTACGGGTGCACGACCTGCATCGGGAACAGCGGTCCGCTGCCGGAGGAGGTGGCGGCCGCGATCGAGGCGCGCGGCCTCATCGTGGCCTCGGTGTTGAGCGGCAACCGGAACTTCGAAGGGCGCGTGCAGCCGCTGGTGAGGGCCAACTATCTGGCGTCGCCGCCGCTGGTCGTCGCCTACGCGCTGGCCGGCACGATGACCCTCGATCTCACCAGTGAGCCCGTCGGGAACGACCGGTCTGGTGCGCCCGTGTATCTGAAGGACCTCTGGCCGACTGAGCGTGAAATCCAGGACTGCATCGCCAGCTCGATCACCGCCGGGATGTATCGCGGCGTGTACGCGGGCGTGTTCGAGGGCGACGCGCGGTGGCAGGGGATCGCCCCTCCGGCCGGCGACCGTTTCGCCTGGGACGACGCGTCGACCTACGTCCGGAATCCGCCGTACTTCGACGGTCTCACGCTCGAGCCGCCTCCGCCGCAGCCGATCGCCGGCGCCCGCGTGCTGGCCGTGCTCGGGGACAGCATCACCACGGACCACATCTCCCCGGCGGGCAACATCAAGGCCGACAGCCCGGCAGGCAAATACCTGCAGGAGCGCGGCGTGCCGCCGAAGGACTTCAACCAGTACGGCGCGCGCCGGGGCAACCACGAAGTGATGATGCGCGGGACCTTCGCCAACATCCGCCTGAAGAACCAGCTCGTGCCGGGCACCGAGGGCGGCATCACCGCGTATCTGCCCGGCGGCGACGTGATGCCCATCTACGACGCCGCCATGAAGTACAAGGCGGCCGGCGTGCCCCTCGTGATCCTGGCCGGCAAGGAGTACGGCTCCGGCTCGTCGCGCGACTGGGCGGCGAAGGGCACGGCGCTGCTGGGCGTCAAGGCCGTCGTCGCCGAGAGCTTCGAGCGCATTCACCGCAGCAACCTCGTCAACATGGGGCTCCTGCCGCTGCAGTTCCTGCCGGGCCAGTCCGTGGCGGCCCTCGGCCTGACGGGACACGAGACGTTTGACATCGTGGGCGCCGCCGATGCCCTGGCGCCGCGCGGCACCGTGACTGTCAAGGCAACGGCCGGCGACGCCTCGGTGAAGACGTTCCAGGCGCGCGTGCGGATTGATACCCCGGAGGAGCTCGTCGCGTTCCGCAACGGCGGGATTCTGCCGTATGTGCTGAGGCAGTTGCTCAAGAAGTAGTCAGTAGTCAGTAGTCAGTAGGAATGCCAGTCACGCTGCACGGGGTCCAACTGCTACTGGCTGCTGGCTACTGGCTACTGAATCGGAAAGCCCGCTCGCATGCTGACATCGCCACTCGTCAAGGAGCGGGCGGTCGCCCTTGGCTTCGACCTCTGCGGCATTGCTCCCGCCGGCGACTTCGAGGAGCTGGCCCGGCTGCCGCAGTGGCTCGCCCGCGGCTGCGGCGGGCGCATGACCTACCTCAACCGCACCGCCCGCATACGCGCGGACGTCCGCCGCTGGTTGCCGCCGGCACTCTCGGTCGTGGCCGTCGCCAGCTTCTACGACACGGACCGTCCCCACCACATCGAAATGGGCGACCCGGCACGGGCGCGCATCGCACGCTACGCCTGGGGCGACGACTACCACGACCTGCTGGGACTCCGCCTCGGCCGGCTGGCCCAGTGGATGCGCGACGCGGCCGGGCCGGGCTTCGACGCGCGCTGGTGCGTCGACGACGGGCCCGTGCAGGAGAAGATCTACGCCTCGCGGGCCGGCCTCGGGTGGATCGGCAAGCACACCTGCGTCGTCAATGCCGGGCGGGGTTCGTGGATGCTGCTCGGTGTCCTGGCGTGCAACATCCAACTCGAACCCGACGGACCGGCCGTGGATCAGTGCGGCAACTGCCGGCTGTGCGTCGATGCCTGTCCGGCCGGCGCATTCGTCGAGCCGTACGTGCTGGATGCGCGGCGGTGCCTGTCGTACCTGACCATCGAAATCAGAGGCAGCATGCCGGCCGCGCAGCGGCCCGACGTGGGGGCCCACGTCTTCGGGTGCGACATCTGCCAGGACGTGTGCCCGTACAACGCCGTGGCGCCCGTCGCCCGCGACGCCTGCTGGCAACCGAGAGCCTCGCTGACGGACGCGACCCTCGAATCGCTCTGGGCCATGGACGACGCATGCCTCGCGGGGGCGATTGAGGGCACGGCCCTGCGCCGGGCTGGCGTGCGGGGACTTCGCAGGAACCTTGCTGTCGCCATTGGTAATGCCGGCCCATCTCTGGCATCCGCACTCCTCCCCGGGGAGGTGCCAGGCACCATTCAGGCGCCAGGCACTTATTCGAGCGCCGGCCGGGCCTCGCAGGACGACCCGATGGTGGCCGAGCACGTCACCTGGGCGAGATCCCGGCAGCGGTAGCTCAGCCCGGATTGCACAGAATCTGCGCGTTCCGGCCACTTTCGTGTGCAAGTTCCGTTGAATACGGCGTGGGTAGTTACTACCCTTGGACCACCAAGGAGGACTGCCCATGCGTGGAATCACGGCCTGGGAGGACGACCCGCTGTCATCGTCTGCCGCCGCGCCCGTCGAGCGGCCCGTTCCGGATCTGAGCCATCCCGGGCTCGGGTTGTCGGTGGTCGGCCGGCAGCCAGCTGCCCAGACCTACCCAAGGGGAACAGCCGGCTTCCGGTACTGGAGCGCAGCCGATTCCCTCGCCCGGGCCGTGGGCTACTGGAGGCGCGTCGTTCCCGGCGGCCTCCGCTGGCACACCGGCCGTCCGCTCGTCGTTGACCTTGATGCGGGCAACGACCTCAACGCGTACTACGACCGCCAGGAACTATGTTTCTTCCATGCTGAGGTTCGGGGTGTCACCGTGTACTCGGGCGAGAGCCCCGACGTGCTCTGCCACGAGCTCGGGCACGCGCTGCTCGACGCCATCAGGCCCCAGATCTGGAACGCGGCGAGCATCGAAGTGGCGTCGTTCCACGAGTCGTTCGGCGACATCAGTGCGATACTGTCGGCCCTCGAGTTGCGCTCGCTTCGCGACGACGTCCTGGCGAACACCGGAGGCAGGCTCGCGCGCTCATCGCGCGTGTCGCGGCTGGCCGAGCAGCTCGGCTGGGCGATCCGCCAGTCGCATCCGGACGCGGTGGATGCCGATTGCCTGCGCAACGCCGTCAACTCCTTCTTCTATCGCCAGCCGGAGAGCCTGCCGCCCATGGCCCCGGCCAGCGCGCTGTCGTCGGAGCCGCACTCCTTCAGCCGGGTCTTCACCGCGGCCTGGCTCGAGTCGCTGGCCGGAATGGCCGAGGCGCGCGGGACAGGCGCCGGCGCGCTGGCGTCGGCGGCCCTCGACGCCGGCCGCCTGCTCGTCGCGGCTGTTGGCACGGCACGAATCGCCTCGAACTACTACGCGCAGATTGCGGCCGGCCTGCTGGCCGCCGACGAGCGGCTGATGGGCGGCGAGTTCCGCGCCGCGATCCGGCGGGCCTTCGTCGGGCGAGGGATCCTGGCGATGTCGTCGGCGGCGGCGATCGCGGCGGGCACGAAGCCTCGAGGAGCCGGACAGCGTGGCCGCCGCCCGGATCGGCTGCCGACGATCGACGTGCCGGTTGACGGCCGCGCGTACGGCCTCCGGCTGCGGCGGCTTCTGGTCGAGGCGCCGCTCGGCGCCACCCGCTGGTCTGCCTCATCCGCGGCGCTCGACCTGGGGCCGCTGGCGCCGGCGACCCCCGACCGCGCCAGCCGTGCGTTTGTCGAGGACCTGCTGCGCCGCGGGCGCGTGGATACGGCCAGCCTGGACCGGCGCGCTGCGGACATGCCGCGCGGCGGCCGGACCACGCACGTGCTGGTCCGCGAGGGGCGGCGGGTGCGTCTCGCGCGCCGGCTCGTTCACGCACGTCCGGGGGCGTGAGGGGGGATTTCGCGGCGACCGATCCTGATCGATCGGGCCGGGCGTCCGGCCGGGCCGACTATACTTGCGCTGATGAGCGAGGAGTCCGGCCCTCGTGCCGGGTACACGCGCCGGCTGGCGGAACGGCGTGCCGAGGCTGCCCGCGCGGCGCGTCTCGACCGCTGGATCTCGCACGCGCGCCTCGCGGCCGTCGTCGCCGCGTCGGCACTGGCCTGGCTGGCGTGGGGCCGGCATCTGGTGTCGCCCTGGTGGGTCGCGTTCCCGGCCGCGGGCTTCTTCGCGCTGGTCATCGTGCACGGGCGCGTCGTCGCGTCGCGGCGGCGGGCCGAGCGGTCCGCCGGCTTCTTCGACCTGGGCCTGGCGCGCCTGGATCACCGGTGGGCAGGAAGAGGCGAGGCCGGCGAACGCTTCCTCGATCACGCACACCTGTACGGCGCCGACCTCGATCTGTTCGGGCGCGGTTCGCTGTTCGAACTGCTCTGCACGGCGCGGACCCAGGCGGGCGAAGACACCCTGGCGGCCTGGCTGCTTGGGCCCGCCGCGCCGGGCGTCGTGCGCGCGCGGCAGGACGCGGTGCGCGAGCTGCGGGCCAGGGTGGACCTGCGCGAGGAGCTGGCGCTGCTCGGCTCCGACGTGCGCGCCGGCGTCCACGCCGGGTCGCTGGCGGCCTGGGGCACCGCCTCGCCGGTGCTCCGGTCACGGCTCATCCCGGTCGCCGCCGGGCTGCTGGCCGTCGCCGGCGTCGTGTCACTGGCACTGTGGTGGGCCGGTGCCGTGTCGCCCGTCGCGGTGGCCGTCGCCATCGCCGCCGACCTCGCGTTCGCGCTGCCGCTCCGATCGCGGGTCCGGCATGTCATCGGCGCGGCTGGCGCGGCGACTCACGAGCTGGCCGTGCTGTCGCACGTGCTGTCCCGCCTCGAGCGGGAGCCGTTCTCCAGCCCGCGCCTGATCGCGCTGCGCACGATGCTCGCCTCGGATGGCGTACCGCCGTCGCGGCGCATCGCAACACTCCGGCGGCTGATCGACCTGCTCGACGCGCGCCGCAACCAGATCTTCTTGCCGTTCGCCTGCCTGCTGCTGTGGGGCACGCAGCTGGCGCATGCCATCGAGTCGTGGCGCGCGGCGGCGGGTCCTGCCGTGCCGCGCTGGCTGGCGGTGGTCGGGGAGTTCGAGGCCCTCGCCGCGCTGGCCGGCTACGCCTGGGAGCACCCCGAGGACCCGTTCCCGGAAATCGTCGAGATCACCGGGGGGCCGCGCTTCGACGCCGATGGGCTGGGCCATCCCCTCATTCCCCGGGCGACGTGCGTGCCGAACGACGTCCGTCTCGGCGGCGCGCATCCGCACGCGCTGGTGGTCAGCGGCTCCAACATGTCCGGGAAGAGCACGCTGCTGCGGACCGTCGGCGTCAACACGGTGCTGGCGCTCGCCGGCGCGCCGGTGCGGGCGCGCCGGCTGACGCTGACGCCCCTCTCCGTCGGCGCGACGCTCCGCATCCAGGACTCGCTGCAGTCGGGCACGTCCCGCTTCTACGCGGAGATCAGGCGGCTGCGCGCGATCCTGGATCTCACGCAGGGATCGTTGCCGCTGCTGTTCCTCCTCGACGAAATGCTCAACGGCACCAACTCGCACGACCGGCGCGCCGGCGCCGAGGCGGTGCTCGGCTGGCTCATCGACCACGGCGCCATCGGACTCGTGACCACGCACGACCTCGCCCTTTCGGAGATTGCCGATGCGCTCGCGCCGCGCGCCGCGAACGTGCATTTCGAGGACCACCTCGAGGACGGCCGCATGCGGTTCGACTACCTGTGCCGGGCGGGCATCATGACCAGGAGCAACGCGCTGGCGCTGATGCGGGCCGTCGGGCTCGATGTGGGGCCCCGCAGCGTGGCGGGTCCGGCCAGCGAGCTTAGCGGGCGTAGCTGATCCGGTAGATCGCGCCCGCGAGGTCGTCGGACACGAGCAGGGCCCCGTCGGGCATGACGAGGACATCGACGGGACGCCCCCACGGCTTGCGGCCCTGCAGCCAGCCCTCGACGAACGGCTCGTAGCCGGTGACGCGGTCGCCGGAGAGCGTGACCTTCATCACGCGGTAGCCGATCGGCGCGCGGCGATTCCACGATCCGTGCTCGGCAATCAGAATCTGGTTGCGGAACGCGGCGGGGAACATCGATCCGGTGTAGAAACGCATGCCGAGCGCGGCGACGTGCGGCCCGAGCGCCCGGGCCGGCGGGGTGAACTCCGGGCACGGGCGTTTCAGGCCGAACTCGGGGTCGGCTATCGTGCCGCCGTGGCAGTACGGAAACCCGAAATGCCGCCCCTTCGCGGGGGCGACGTTCAACTCGTCCGGCGGCAGGTCGTCGCCCAGCATGTCCCGCCCGTTGTCGGTGAACCAGAGCGCTTTGGTCACCGGATGCCAATCGAAGCCCACGGTATTGCGGACACCGCTGGCGAAGACCTCCAGTCCCGAGCCGTCGGGCCTGATCCGGGTGATGGAGGCGTACCGCGCGTCGGCGCGCTCGCAGACGTTGCAGGGGGCCCCGACCGGCACGTAAAGCCAGCCGTCCGGGCCGAACGCGATGAACTTCCATCCGTGGTGGCGGTCCCGCGGAAAGGCGTCGGTGACCACCACCGGGGCCGGCGGCTTCTCCAGCGCCGTCTCGATGTGGTCGAACCTGAGGATGCGCGACACCTCGGCGACAAACAGCGAGCCGTCGCGCACCGCCACGCCGTTCGGCATCTCCAGGCCGGTGGCGATCGTGAACACCCTGTCGGCCTTCTGGTCCTTGTTGGCATCGACGACCGCGTACACAACTCCGGCGGTGCGGGTGCCGACAAACAGCGTGCCTGCGGGGCCCAGCGTCATCGAGCGGGCGTTGGGCACGTTGTCGGCATAGACGCTGATCGAAAAGCCTGGCGGCAGCGTGAGCGTCGGCAGCGCGAGCCGCGAAGGCGAGGGTGACTGGGCGGTGACCACCGCCGCGATCCCGCAGGCGGCCGCGACCGCGAAACCGGCGGCAGCGCGCCCTCGCATGACTGATGGCATCGTGCGTCCTCCAATGTATGCGACCATCATACCCGGCTCCGGCCCCGCGGCGGGGCGGGCGGAGAATTCAGGTGCGTTGCCGCCGCAAGCGGGTGTAGAAGACCCCATGGGGCAGGCCGCGCTCAGCGCCTCAACGGGCCGGCTGCTCTCCCTGTGCGCGGCGGCCCGTTCACCCCGCGCAAACGGGCCGTGACGCTGTTTTCTGTTGCCGGTCGAGGTCATCATGAATCACAAGTGCCGCTGGACATCGCTGCTCGGGATGCTGTTGCTGGGGGGTGCCGTCGTGGTGGGAATGCCGGAACAGTCGTGGCCGGATGTGGCCGCGCTGCAGCGGATGACGGCGCGGTTCGCGCCGGTGGACATCGGCGCGGACCTCTCCGCGCTTCCTGCCGGCGAGCGCCGCGCGCTGGCGAAGCTTGTCGAGGCCGGGCGCGTCATGGACGCGCTCTTCCTCCGCCAGGCGTGGGGCGGCAACGGCGCGGTCCTCTTCGACCTGTTGTCCGATGCGTCGCCGATCGGCCGGGCGAGGCTGCACGAATTCCTGATCAACAAGGGCCCGTGGGCGTCGCTGGACCACAACGCGCCGTTCATCCCCGGCGTGCCGGCGAAGCCCGAGGGCGCGAACTTCTACCCGGCCGGCGCCGCGAAGGCCGAGGTCGAGGCCTGGCTGACGACCCTGCCGGAGACCGAGCGCCTGCAGGCCACGGGGTTCTTCACCACGATCCGACGCGGTCTCGACGGCCGCTTCCAGATCGTGCCGTACAGCGTCGAGTACCAGGGTGAGCTGGCGCGGGCGGCGGACCTGCTCCGCGAGGCGGCGGCCCTGACCGCCGAGCCGACCCTGAAGCGCTTCCTCACGTCGCGGGCGGACGCGTTCCTGTCGAACGACTACTACGCCAGCGACGTGGCGTGGATGGAGCTGGACTCGGCGATCGAGCCGACCATCGGCCCGTACGAGGTGTACGAGGACGAGTGGTTCAACTACAAGGCCGCCTTCGAGGCGTTCATCACGGTGCGCGACGCCGCCGAGTCGGCGAAGCTCGCGAAGTTCAGCGCCGGCCTGCAGGACATCGAGAACCATCTCCCGATTCCCGAGGCGCTCCGCAACCCGAGCCTCGGCGCGATGGCGCCCATCCGCGTCGTCAACGTCGTCCTGGCAGCGGGCGACGGAAACCGCGGCGTGCAGACCGCGGCGTTCAACCTGCCGAACGACGAGCGCGTCATCCGCGAAAAGGGATCGAAGCGGGTGATGCTCAAGAACATGCAGGACGCGAAGTTCCAGCAGGTGCTCGTCCCGATTTCACAGGTCGTGCTGGCGCCGGCGGACCAGCCGCGGCTGTCCTTTGACGCCTTCTTCACCCACATCCTGATGCACGAGCTGATGCACGGCCTCGGGCCGCACGGCATCACGGTGGCGGGCCGGCAGACCACCGTGCGGCAGGAGATGAAGGAGCTCTACAGCGCCCTCGAGGAGGCCAAGGCCGACATCTCCGGCCTCTGGGCGCTGCAATACCTCGTGGACAAGCGCGTGCTCGACGCGTCGATGGAGCGGACGATGTACACGACGTTCCTGGCGTCGGCGTTCCGCTCGATCCGGTTCGGGGTGAACGAGGCCCACGGGCGGGGCATCGCCGTCCAGCTGAACGCGCTCCTCGATGCCGGCGCGTTCACGGTGGCCGCCGGCGGCACGTTCGCGGTCGATGCGGCCAAGATCAAGCCCGCCGTCGAGGCGCTCACGCGAGACATCCTGCTGCTGCAGGCGCGCGGCGACTACGCGGCGGCGAAGAAGATGATCGACGCGCTCGCGGTGGTGAGGCCCGAGGTGCAGCGCGCTCTCGACAGGCTCGGCCACGTGCCGGTCGACATCGAGCCGCGGTTTGTCACCGCGGCCCAGCTCGCGAAGGAGCGGTAGACCGGCGCCGACTGGCGTCGCCCCAGCGCCGGAATGGAGCCCGCAGGCTCCCCTGGCCTGAGCGACGTCGAAGGCAGCCTGCGCGAGCCGGGGCGAACGTCGTCAACCGACGAGAGCCCTGGGGCTAGTTGGCGCCCATGCCGCAGCCGCCGGGCGCGCCGGCATGCGGGCACCCGCCGCAGGCATGGCCGGCCGGCGCAGGCGAGGGCCTCGAGGCCGCGGCGCCGACGGCAAAGGCGGACAGCTGCTTCTCGACGCGCTCGCCCCGGCACGCGGGGCACACCGGCGTCACGCCTTCGCGCATGAGAACCTCGAAGCGCCTTCCGCAGTCGGCGCACGTGTACTCGAAGAGCGGCATCCCAACAGTATACCGCAGGGCCCCGGGGCCGTCCGGCCCCTAACCTGATACGATTACCGGACACGGTTTCGCCATGTCCAAATTCTTCATCACGACCGCCATCGACTACGTGAACAGCCGCCCGCACCTCGGGACGGCCTACGAGAAGATCACCGCCGACGTCATCGCCCGCTACATGCGCCTCGCGGGCGTGCCCACGCACTTCCTGATGGGCAACGACGAGCACTCCCTGAACGTGTTCCGGCGGGCGACGGAGCAGGGCCTCGACCCGAAGGCGTACTGCGATCAGATGGAGCGGGAGTTCCGCGAGGTCTGGCAGCGGCTCGACGTGTCGTTCGACGACTTCATCCGGACCACGGAGGAGCGCCATCGCGTCGGTGTGACCGCGCTTGTCGAGCGCATCCGGGCCGCCGGCGACATCTACGAGGGGCACTACGAAGGCTGGTACTGCAATTCCTGTGAGGCCTTCAAGCAGGAGAAGGACCTCGTCGACGGCCTCTGCCCGGTGCATCGCACGAAGCCCGACTGGATCACGGAGAAGAACCATTTCTTTCGCCTCTCGAAGTACCAGCAGCCGCTCCTCGACCACTACGCGCAGCATCCCGCGTTCCTGCAGCCCGACGTCCGGCGCAACGAGATCCTCAACGTCATCCAGGGCGGTCTCGACGACATCTCCATCAGCCGCGCCGGGCAGGCCTGGGGCATTCCGCTGCCGTTCGATGCGCAGAGCGTGGTGTACGTCTGGTTCGACGCGCTCATCAACTACATCTCGGCGCTCGGCTTCGGGGCGGGAGACGAGGCGTTCGACCGGTGGTGGCCGGCCTCGCTGCACGTGATTGGGAAAGACATCACGCGATTCCATTGCGTCATCTGGCCCGCGATGCTCATGAGCGCGGGGCTCGACCTGCCCGAGCGCGTGTTCGGCCACGGGTTCGTGTACTTCAAGGGCGAGAAGATGAGCAAGTCGCTCGGCACGATCGTCGACCCGCTGGACGCGGCGTCGAAGTTCGGTCCGGATCCGCTGCGGCTCTTTCTTCTCCGCGAGTTCGCGTACGGGCAGGACGGCGACTTCTCGTGGGAGCGCTTCGAGGATCGCTACAACTCGGACCTCGCCAACAACCTCGGCAACCTCGTCAGCCGCATCGCGACGATGGCCGAGAAGTACTGCGGGGGGAGGCTCCCCGTGCCGGCGGCGGAGCCCGGGCGTCTGGCGCATGTTGCCGCAGCGGCCGTCGCCTCGTATCGCGCCGCGATGGACGCCTTCGCGCTGCAGGACGCTATGGCCGCGGCCTACTCGCTCGTCGACGCCGCGAACCTGTTCATCACGGAGACCGAGCCCTGGAAGCTCGCGAAGGATGAGACCAACGCCGCGCGCGTCGCGCAGATCCTCTACGAGGTGGCCGAGGCGCTGCGGATTGCGGCGATACTGCTCCTGCCTGCCATGCCCGCCTCTGCGGCGGAGATCCTCCGCCGCGTCGGCGCCCCGAAGCCCGGCGCCGGCCATCGCCTCGGCGATGCGGTGTGGAATGCGGCCGGCGGCCGCGTCACGCTCAAGGCCGACGCCATGTGGCCGCGCATCGGGGAAGCGAAGAAGAAGTAGGAAGAAGTAGTCAGTAGCCAGTAGTCAGTAGAAGACAGAAGACAGAAGGTCGAGACTCCATGTTGCACGATGCGGTGGCATCTCGTCCTAATCGAATCCCGAATCCCGAATCCCGAGTCTGACTAGCCCCTAGCTCCCAACTTCACCGCGCCGATTCCCGGCCTGTTCGGGATCACCACCTTGCCGTCGATGACCTTCGTGCCGTCGAAGACGTCGTTCGAGATGAGCAGCGCGCCGTCGAGGTCGGCCCAGTCGACCATCGGCGAGAGGTGCGAGGCGGCCGAGATGCCGCACGAGGTCTCGGTCATGCAGCCGAGCATCACCTTCATGCCCAGCCCGCGCGCCAGCTGCAGCATCTTCTGCGCCTCGCGCATGCCGGTGGACTTCATGAGCTTGATGTTGACGCCCGTGTACACGCCGAGGGCCTTGCGCACGTCGGGCAGGCGCTGCACGCCTTCGTCGCCGATGACCGGCAGCGGGCTGCGTTCGGTGATCCAGGCGAGGTCGTCCACGCGCTCCTTTGGCAGGGGCTGTTCGACGTACAGGAACCCGCGCTCTTTCAGCCAGCCGATCATGTCGAGGGCCTGCTGGCGATCGGTCCAGCCCTGATTCGCGTCGCCGCTCATCGGCCGATCGGTGACCGAGCGGATGGCCTCGACCATCGCCTTGTCGGTGTCCCGGCCCAGCTTGATCTTCAGCACCTTGAACTCGGCGGCTTCGCGCGTCTTCTGTCTCACCACCTCCGGCGTGTCGATGCCGATCGTGAACGTGGTCACCGGCGCCAGCTTCGGGTCGTAGCCCCAGATGTTGTACCAGGGCTGCTTCACGAGCTTGCCGACCAGATCGTGCAGGGCGATGTCCACCGACGCCTTCGCGGCCGGGTTGCCGGGCGCCAGGCCGTCGATCGTCTCGAGGATCGACTCGAGTTCGAACGGGTTCGCGAAGCGGCTGAGGTCCACCTTTGAGAGGAACGCGGTTGCCGTGTCGTGCGACTCGCCGAGGTAGGGCGGCATCGACGCTTCGCCGTAGCCGACGATGCCGTCGTACTCGATTTCGGTGAGCACCACCGGCGTCGTGGTCCGCGAATTCACGGCGACGGTGAAGACGTGCTTCAGCTGCAGGGTGTACGGCCGGAACGTCAGCCTCATCCGGGGCGTGCCGCCCGCGGTCTTCACTCCGGGCGATTGCCTCCACGCCCCCGCGGGCGCCAGTAGCGCGCCCGAGGCCAGCAGGTTTCCCCGTATCCACTCACGACGTGACTGTGCCATCGCCGGCTCCTTCCGTCTCCGGACATTTTAGTGCGATGGGGTCAGCCACGCCTACTGCGACCTCACATCGGTGTCTGACCCCGTTCCTGTCGTCGCGTCACGATCGCGGCAGCCGCCAGCTGTCGGCAATCGCAAGGGCCGCGCCGGCCAGAAAGGGCAGGTAGAGCAGCAGTCGGGTGGACGCGGTGAACCGTTCGGCCTGGCCATCCATCAACGGCGAACTCGCCAGGATGTTCGCGATGACGACGGGCACGGCGGCAGCGCGGAGCCACCGGCGTCCTGCCGCAGGCGGGGACTGGTCCGTGCCGGCGCACAGCCAGACGCCGCCGAAGGCCACGACGATGGTGTACGTCCAGATGCGGGCCGTGTCCCAGGCCAGGGCGTGCATCAGCAGGGGGGCAAGCGTGGCCGCGCCTGCAGCAAGTGCCCGTCGGAGGCGTGCCCCGGCCGGCGCCGCAGCCGCGGCGGCCAGCACGAGGACAACGGCCGATGGCACCATCAGCCGCAGCAGGTTCGGGTCCGACAGGTGACGCCAGAAGGCGTGCCGCTGCTCCCGCCAGGCCGCCATCGCGCCCGTCGTCAGCCACTCGGGCACGAACAGGTTCATGTCGCCGCCGACGAACGGGAAGGCCGAGAGGCGGGCTTCGAGCTGGCCGCGCAGCACAGCCCGGTCGAGGAGGAACGTCTCCGAGACCCAGAGGGCGAGGGCGGCGAGGACCGGCAGCGCGAGAGGCAGCAGCCCCGAGGGGCCGGAGCGCGGGCGCGGCCCCCGGCGCATGGCGGCGCCGAGGAGGACCAACGGGAGGCCGACCAGCACGAAACTCTCGTGGACCAGCACGCCGGCTGCGGCCATCGTGGCGGCGGGCCAGAGGCGGCCGCTGCGGGCCAGCCATGCGGCGGCGAAGGCGGCAGACAGGAACAGGTGATCCAGGTAGCCCATGAAGTGGGCGGCCATCACCACGAACGGCGAGGTCGCGAAGACCGCCGCTGCCGCGAACGTCACCCCGGGATCGGCGGCGGAAGCGACCAGGCGCGAGGCGGTCCACAGGAGCAGCAGGACGAACGCCGCGAAGACCGTGAAGGCGACCATCGCCACGGCAGCTTCGGATTGGACGACAAGGCCCGTGTTCGACGCGAGCGAGAGCAGGCTGCCGGCGAAGCCGCGCTTGATGAGGCCGAAGCGGTAGTCGAGCAGCCAGTGGGCTTCGGCGAAGTCGTTGGGGAATCTAATGGCGCGGGCCATGGTGATGACCATGGCCCACGCGACCAGGCCGAGCCTGGCCCACTGCTCGAGTCTGCCCATGGGCAGATGATTCTAGACGATCGCCCGCCGGATTGCCTGGCTGGCGGCGCTGAAGAGCTCCTCGGGCGTGAAGGGCTTGGCGACGTAGTCGCTCGCGCCACGCTGGATGGCCTCCACGGCCGTGTCGATCGACGCGTAGCCGGTGACCATGACAACCGGCAGCTTCGGCCGGTGCTTCTTGATCGTCGGCAGCAGCTCGAGGCCGTTCGTGTCGGGCATCTTCATGTCGAGCAACACGAGGTCGTACATCTCGTTCAGGATGCGGTTGAGCGCCTCGCGGCCCGAGAACGCCTCGTCGACGCGGAACCCGCGGCGGGTGAGCGTGCGCCGCACGCTGTTGGCCGCCACCACCTCGTCGTCGACCACGAGGACCTTCCGGCCGGTCGCCTTCTCGGCGTTCCAGCGGCCGGTCACCGCCATGTCGCTCCGGCCGAGGGCGTCAGCGTAGGCCTCGGAGGTGGCCGCCGCCACCTCGCCAAAGCTGAAGGGCATGTCCACGTCGATGAAGTCGTTCGCCTGCGCGGCGATCGCGACGGGGGCCTTCTTCCTGCGTTCCGACACCACCAGCGGGCACTCGGGCTGATCGCAGGCGCCCTTCGTCTTGAACCGCTTGCACGAGCGTGCGCCGAGGTCGCAGTAGTCCACCCGGGCGACGTCCGACCGGGTGAGGTGCTTCACGTACTCGGGCGAGGTGGCCGCGGCGACTTCCGCCGCGTCGAACGGCATGTCGACGTCGATGATGTCCGTGGCCTTCGGGAGAGGCCTCGGCGACGCCTTGGCCGCAGGTCGCGTCGTCATCACGATGGAGACGCGCTCGAGCGTGGATTCGAGTTCCTCGGGCGTGAACGGCTTGGGGAGGTAACCCGCGGCGCCCGCGCGCGTGGCGTCAATCGCGGAGCCGATCGACGCGTAGCCCGTCATGATGATGACCGGGATGGCGGGCCAGCGGTTCTTCACGATCCGGACCATGTCGAGGCCCCCGGCCTGCGGCATCATCAAATCGGCCAGGATCATGTCGAAGGCCGGATCGCGCTCGATCGCCTTCACGGCGTCGGCCACCGACAGCGCCTGTTCGACGGAGTGGCCCCTGCGGGCGAGGATCTTTTCGACGCCGCTGCACACGATCCGCTCGTCGTCGACCACCAGCACGCGCATCACTTTGGTTTGGGTCATCATGGCGTTCACCTCGGTTCTCACACTGTCCATTGGATTAGCAATTCCAGTGCCGTTTCTGAACCGATGTGACAGTGAGGCCATAAGCGCATGCAAGACTATGGTTTACAGCTGATTGCGTCGTCTGGACGGCATCTGGAAGCGGCAGGGCATGTATACGCCGGATATGCAGCCCCCGGCACCGGCCGGCGCCGCCATGGCCATAGAAGGCTCAGATTCTACTGGAGAGACAGCGGAATCCTGGGGAATTGCCTGGTTCCTGATGCGCTGGATGCCCAACAGGGCGATGGGGCACTGTATACGGGGCGTACGCGGTGCGCGGATGGATATATACCAAGTGGAGTGATCGGAGTTTCACTCCACCTCGGACACTTCGCTCATCTCGCCGGCCATCGCCGCCGGGCCGTCGTGCTCGGCTCCGTGGCCGCCCCTGATCGCGTGTTTGCGCATCAGCATCTGGAAGTTGGGGCGCTGTATGCCGACGTCTGCGGCCGCCCTGGTGACGTTCCACCCGTTGCGCTGCAGCGCTTCGAGCACGAACTCGCGTTCGAGGTCCGTGACGGCCTGTTCCCGGAGCCGCTTCTTCAGCGCGAGGAACTCCCTGTTGGTGACCGGGATCTGCAGGTCGGCCGGCAGGGTCTGCCTGGCGAGCGTCCTGGGCAGGTGTTTCGGCTCGATGACATCGCCGTCGCAGGCGATCACGGCCCGCTCGACGAAGGCCTCCAGCTGCCGGACGTTTCCCGGCCAGTCGAACTGACCGAGCAGCTTCAAGGCGTCTTCCGAGAAGCGGGCGACGTGCTTCGCGCAGCGTTCGCGGGATTTCGCCAGCAGGTGGCACGCGAGCAGCGGGATGTCGTCCCGCCGCTCGCGCAGGGGCGGGAGCTGGATGGGGAAGACGTAGAGCCGGTAGTACAGGTCTTCCCTGAACGTGCCCTCCCGCACCATCTTCTCGAGGTCGCGGTTGGTGGCGAACACGAGCCGGACGTCCACGTGCCGGGGCTGGGTGGCGCCGACCGGCAGGAACTCGCGCTCCTGGATGAACCGCAGCAGCTTGGCCTGGACCTCGACGTCGACGTTGCAGATCTCGTCGAGGAAGACCGTGCCCCGGTTGGCGACCTCGAAGATGCCCCGCTTGTCGCTGGCCGCCCCGGTGAAGGATCCCTTGACGTGGCCGAACAGCTCGCTCTCGAGTAGCGTGACCGTCAGGGCACCGCAGTCGACCGCGAAGAACCGCTCGTGCTTTCTCGGGCTCAGGTTGTGGATGGCCCGGGCCACAAGCTCTTTGCCCGTGCCGGTTTCACCGATGATCAGCACCGTGCTCGACGTCGTGGCGACCTTGCGGAGATTGCGGTAGACCTCCTGCATGTTCGGGCTCGCGCCCACGATGCCGGCGAACATGGACGGGTCGTCGCTCGGGGGCGGGGGCGCCCCGTGGCTGCGCAGCAGCAGCTGGCGGCGGTCCCAGGCCTTGCGGGCCACGGCCGCCATTTCGTCCGGGGTGAACGGCTTCGGCAGGTAGTCGAAGGCGCCGACCTTCATCGTCTCGACGACGGACGCGATGGTGGCAAAGCCGGTGATCACCACCGGGACCACGTCCGGGTGCTGGCTGCGCAGGGCCTCGAGCAGTTCCATCCCGCCCATTTCGGCCATCTTGAGGTCCGTGAACACCAGGTCGAAGGCCTCGC
Source organism: Vicinamibacterales bacterium (assembly GCA_025456345.1). Classification (GTDB taxonomy): domain Bacteria; phylum Acidobacteriota; class Vicinamibacteria; order Vicinamibacterales; family JAKQTR01; genus JAKQTR01. The sequence continues at coordinate 55,069 of JALOKU010000002.1, forward strand.
GGCCGAGCAGGCCCAGGGCCTCCGCCCCGCTGAGGACGGTCGTCACCTGGTAACCCTCGCGCACCAGGATCTTCTCGCAGCTCCGGCAGATCGACGGCTCGTCGTCGACCACCAGGACCCGCGGCGCGCTGGCGCTAGTCATCGTCGGCCGTCCCTCCGATCGGCACGCTGATGGTGAACGTGGTGCCCTTGCCGCGCGCGGAATCGATGCGAATCTCTCCGTGGTGCCGCTCGATGATGCCGTAGGCGACCGCGAGTCCCAGCCCGGTGCCGGTCTTCTTGGTGGTGAAGAACGGCTCGAAGATCCGCGCGCGCACCTCGTCCGGGACGCCCGGGCCCGTGTCGGAGATCCGCAGCTCCACCGCCTTTTTCGCGAGGTTCGACGCGGAGGCGAGACGCAATTCGCCGCCCTGCACCATGGCCTCGGCGGCGTTGAGCACGATGTTGAGGACGACCTGCCGCATCTGGTCGGCGTCGGCCAGGACGGTGGGGAGGTGCGGGTCCAGCTCGTACACGATCTTGGTGTTGCGGAACACCGTCTGGTTGCGGACCAGGGACAGGGTGTCTTCGACCACCTGGTTCAGGTCCAGGAGCGTGCGCTGCGGCTTGGTCTGCCGGGAGAAATCGAGCAGCCCTTTCACGATCTTCCGGCAGCGCAGCGTTTCGTTGACGATGGTCTGGATGTCTTCCCGCCATGGGTGATCGTCGGCGAGGTCCTCGAGCATCAGGCTGCTGTTGGTGAGCACGCCCGTCAGGGGGTTGTTGATCTCGTGGGCGACTCCGGCGGCCAGCTTGCCGATGGCCACCATCTTCTCCGACTGGATCATCTGCGCCTGCATGCGCTTCAGTTCGGCGGTCCGCTCCTCGACCTTTCGCTCGAGCTCGTCGGCGCTCTCGCGCAGCGCGGTGTGGGCGAGCTGGAGCTCGGCGGTCATCGTGTTGAAGCTGTGCGCGAGGTAGCCCAGTTCGTCGTCGCCTCCGCCGCGAACGGCCTGGGAGTAGTCGCCCTGGGCAATGCGCTGCGCGGCCATCGTCATGCCGTGAATCGGCTCCGAGAACCGCCTGGCAACCCGCACGGCCACGAGGTACACGAGCGCCACGCCGCCGGCCGCGATGCCCAGGAACACGAGCAGGCTGCGCCAGAGGCTGTCGGTGAAGGGCCGCTCGAGCACCCCGACGTACAGCATCCCGATGGTGGCGCCGGAGACATCGCGGATCGGGGTGTAGGCCGCGAGGTACCAGTCCTGCACCACAAAGGCGCGGCCCCGCCACGTCTCGCCTCGGGAGAGGACGGCGTCAGCCACTTCAGCCGACGCCTGCGTGCCGATCGCCCGCGTGCCGTCGGCCAGGCGCACGTTGGTCGAGACGCGGACATCGTTCTGGAAGATGGTCGCGGTGCCGACCGGCCGGCCCTTGTACTCCTCCTCCTTGAACACCGTGCGGCGGATCTTGTCGACAATCTCGTAGTTGCGAGTGATCAGCACGCCCCCGTCGAGGACGCCCAGCAGGCGTCCGCCAGGGGTCGACACCGGCGCGGCGGCACGAAGCATCATGCCGGATCGCACCTCCCTGGCCGCCGTCGGCCTGGCGCGAGGGGTGGGAGAAATCGTAATGGCCGCCTGCCGCGCGAGGGCGGGCGATTCCCGCTCCAGCACGCCGGCGTCGACGACCTCCGTGCCGGCAGCCGGCTCGAGCTGCGTCAGCGCCAGCGCGACCAGGCTGTCGTTGGCGTCGCCTCCCGCCGGGGCCGCCGGGTTCCCCGACCTGTAGAACACCCGTCCGTCCGCATCCGTCAGCGTCAGCACGTCGAGGCGTTCGGCACGCCGGATGCGATCCATCTCCTCGGCCAGGCCGGTGGTGTCGCGCCTCGTCAGCGCCCCATAGATCACCATCCGCGTCGCGTGGATGCGAATGGCATCCTCGAGGCGATCGATGGTGGACTGGTAAATCTCCTTGGCCGCTTCCAGGTCCGCATTCACCTGGGTCTGGGCCTGGGCGAAGACGAGCTGGCGGATCATCCCGACGCCGACCACGGCCGTCACGAGCGCCGGGACGAGGATGGCCAGCGCGAAATTGCGGACCAGCCGTCCCTGGATCGTGGCGCCTCCGAACCAGGCGCGGAACCGGGTTCGCCAGCGGGTTCCGGCGCCCGGCGCCATTGGTACGGTTTCGTGATCGGCGTTCATCGTCAATGGAGGTCCGGGAGTTCGCAGGGGGCCATCACCAGGCGGCTCGGCTCAGGCGGGCACGGTTGCGGGGGCAGGGGCGCCGGCCAGCACTGAGCGTATCACGGCGACGGCTTCCGGCACGGCCGCCTCGACGGCCGGCGTGAGGCCTTCGACAAACGACTCCATGTCATCCGCTTCGATCGCGACAATGTGGATCCACGACGGCAGCGGCACGCCGCTCTGCCGGCCGAGGCGAATGACGGTCGGCAAGCCTGCGGCATGCGGCGACGGCCCTGCTTCTGTCCCCAGCGCCTCGAACGGAAACGACAGCACCGTTCCGGGCGGATGCTGGCCCGTCCGCACCGCGTCGACGACGAGCACGCGGTCCCACCCGGTCAACTCGTCCAGCAGGTAGAAGCCGGAGAGGGCAGAGCGCTTCACGGTGGCTTGAGGTTGGGGGTTGGGGGCTGGGGACTGGGACATCGCTTCCTCAAGTGCGTCGGCGATCGCCCATCCGGCGCCATCATCCCGAAGAATGTCGTTCCCGAGACATAGCACCAGCGTGCGCGGGTCTCCCGAGGAGTGGACTGCGAACGCCTCGGTTTCCACGGGTCGAGTGATCAAGTGTCGTTCCCCAGCGCCTAGCGCCTAGCCCCTAGCCCCTAGCCCCTTGTGTCGCTCCACCACCTGCACCACCGCTCCGCGGGCGTCGCGAATCGTGGCCTTGAGTGGCATCTCGCCCGGCAGCGAATGCGTCGCGCACCCGAAGCACGGGTCGTAGGCGCGGAACGCCATCTCCACCATGTTCAGCAGCCCCTGGTCGACTTTCCCTCCGTGGATGACGCCTTTCGCCGCCTTCTCGATCGACATCTGGATCGGCGCCGAGTTGTGGACGGTCGCCACGATCAGGTTGACCATGGTGAGGATCCCGTTCGGATCGGTGGCGTAGTGGTGGATCAGCGTGCCGCGGGGCGCCTCGACGATGCCGATGCCTTCGGTCGGCGGCAGCTCGGGCAGTTTGCGCACGACCGGGCTCAGGATTTCCGGATCGTTCGCCAGGGCCTGGATCGTCTCGGTGGCCTGCAGGGCCTCGATGAGCCGCGCCCAGTGCGTGGCCAGCGTGCTGTGCACGGGCTTGCCGCCCAGGACCGTGAAGAACTCGTCGTAGTGCGCCTGCGCGAGCGGGGTGGCCATGCCATCGGCCACGTTGAGGCGCGCGAGCGGGGCCACTCGGTAGAGGCCGCTCGACGGGCCGTCCACGAACCCCTTCCAGCCGGGCGTCTTGAGGAACGGGAATTTGATGTACGACCACGGCTCCACGTGCTCGGCGATGTGCTTGAGATAGTCCCGGGGCGGGAACTGCGCCAGCCGCTTCCCCGTGGGGTCGATGACGCGCAGGTCGCCGCGGTAGTAGGTGTTCTTCCCATTGGCGTCGACCATGCCCATGTAGTTCGTCTTGTGGGCGTAGTAGTCGGCCAGGATCGTGTCCACGTACGCCTGGTTCCCCAGGACGATGTCGTGGAAGGCCTTCAGGGAGAACTGCGCGAAGTCGACCAGGCGCGGCGCCGCCGCCTTGAGGCGGTCCACCGTGTCGGCCTTGAGCGGCTTGCTCACGCCGCCGGGCAGCCCGAACACCGGGTGGATCACCTTGCCGGCCATCTCGGCCATGAACTCGCGGGCGATCTTGCGTGCTTCGATGACGTGGCCGCCGATCTCGAGGCCGACCTTGCCGATGACGCCCAGGATGTTCCGGGCGCCGGCCGGCGCCGTCGGACCCACGATGAAGTCCGGCCCGCCCAGGAAGTAGAAGTGCAGCGTGTGATCCTCGAACATGAAGAGGTTGTAGAACAGTTCGCGGAGCTTGTGGGCCGCCGGCGGCGGGTCAACGTGGTACAGGTCGTCGAGCGCCCGCGCCGACGCCATGTGGTGCGCCGACGGGCACACGCCGCAGATGCGCTGCGTGATGCGCGGCATCTCCTCGGCGGCCCGGCCGATGCAGAACCGCTCGAACCCGCGCAGTTCCGGGATCTGGAGGTACGCGTTGGCCACCTCGCCCTGGTCGTCCAGGAAGATCTCGATCTTGCCGTGGCCTTCGAGGCGCGTGATGGGGTCGATGGTGATGTGCTGGCTCATACGGTCGCTCCAGTGCGCCGCCGGTGGAGGAGGGACGTCGGCAGCGAGAACCGGTAGAAGGTGCCCACCGGGTCGGGAATCTGGTCGAGGAGCTTGTCGATCTCGGCCTCGGTCTTCGGCGCGAGGATCGACGCGAAGGCCGAGAGGAACTTCGCGCCCTGGTCGAAGACGTCGTCCATCGGGCCCATGCAGCCCCGGCACGGCATGTTGCCCTCGATGCAGGGATTGCCGCAGCCCGAACGGGTCGCCGGGCCCATGCAGATGAAGCCCTGGGCCATGAAGCACAGCTCCGGGTCGGCGATGTGGGTGGAGGGCCGCTTGATCTCGGTGAGCTCGATTTTGTCCGGCTTCGAGTCCTTGCGCGGGCAGTCGTCGCAGCACGCCTTGTTGGGGCTGAGCACCGCGCCCTTCGGCGGGAGCGTGCCGGTGAGGATGGCCTCGATGGCGGCCCAGATCAGCGCCGGCGGCGGCGCGCAGCCCGGGAGGTAGTAGTCGACATCGATCACCTGGTGCAGCGCCTTCACCTCGTCCCAGAATCGTGGCAGTTCGAGGGTGTGGCCGTCCATGCGGGAGTGCTCACCCGGGACCGTGTGCGCCTGGTTGTCCTGGGACGGCACGTTCTGGTACACGGTGTCGAACACCTGCTGCCGGTTGTTGAGATTGGCGAGGCCGGGGATGCCTCCCAGGTGGGCGCACGCGCCGAAGGCCACGACCATCTGGGACTTCCGGCGCAGCATGTGCACCCACTCCTCCTGCTCCGACATCCGCACGCCGCCGTTGATGAAGGCGACGGCGATGGACCCGTCGGGCATGGCCTCGATCTCGCTCCGCTTGAAGTCCATGGCGACGGGCCAGAGCACGATATCGACCGCGTCGACGACCTTGAGGATCTGCTCCTCGAGGTCGACGACCGCTTCTTCGCACCCGCCGCAGGAGGCGCACCAGTAGAAGGCGACCTTCGGTTTGTCTGCCATGGTCAGTTCCTCGCGTGCCAGGGACCGAGCGTGCGCAGCTGGTCCGTCATCTCGTTGATCACGTGCTGCACCCGGTCGCCCTCGCTGGCCGAAATCCACTCGAGGCGCACGCGCGCGTCATCGACGCCGAACTGGGTGAGGATCCGCTTCAGGAGGCGGAACCGGCGCAGCGTCTTGTAGTTGCCCTCCTGGTAATGGCAGTCGCCAGGGTGGCAACCCCCGATGAGCACGCCATCGGCCCCTTCCTGGAGGGCCTTCAGGACGAACTGCGGATCGATGCGGCCCGAGCACATCACGCGGATCACGGGGGCGTTGGGCTCGTAGGCGAGGCGGGCGGTGCCCGCCAGGTCCGACGCGGTGTAGGTGCACCAGTTGCAGAAAAAGGCCACGATGCGCGGCTCGAACGCGGTGGTCACCGGGATGGTCGTGGTTGCCATGTCTGCTCGCTCCTAGCGCACCAGGACGCCCTCGATCTCGGCCATGATCTGGGCGTCGGTGAAGTGGTGCTGTTGCGCGGCGTGCGAGGGGCACGCCGCCACGCAGGTGCCGCAGCCCTTGCACAGCGCTTCGTTCAGGGTGGACACCTTCTTCTCCTTGTTGAACTCGATGGCGCTGAAGGGGCAGAGCGGCACGCAGATCTGGCAGCCCGAGCAGCGCTCCTCCGTGATCCAGGCCGTGTAGGCTTCCAGTTCCACCTGACCCGTGTCGATGAGCGCCATGGCCTCGGCCGCCGCCGCGCCGGCCTGGGCGACGGTGTCCGGGATGTCCTTCGGCCCCTGCGCACATCCGGCGATGAAGACGCCGTCGGTGAAGGTCGAGACCGGCGCGAGCTTCGGGTGCCGCTCCAGGAACCAGCCTTCGCTCGAGCACGACATGTTGAACATCCGGCGCACGTCGTCGGCATCCTCGCGGGCCTCGAGGCCCGTCGAGAGCACGACCATGTCCACCGGGATCCGCCGCACGAGGCCGGCCAGCGTGTCTTCCACGCGGATGACCAGCTTGTCCGTCTCCATGGGCGTGACGGCCCAGTCGGAGACCTCCGCGACGCGGCCGCGGATGAACTCGCACCCCTCCTCGAGGAGGTGGTTGTAGAACTCCTCGTAGCCCTTTCCCGCGCTGCGCATGTCGATGTAGAAGTTGTAGATCTTCGCGCCGCTCCGCTCGTGGACCAGATGCGCGAGCTTCAGCGAGTACATGCAGCACACGCGCGAGCAGTACTCGTGCGTGTTCTTGTCGCGCGACCCGACGCAGTGGATGATGCCGACCGCCTTGGGCGTGCTCCCGTCCTTCAGGAGCACCTGGCCGTTGTTCGGGCCCGAGGCGTTCACCATGTGCTCCACCTGGAGCGCGGTGAACACGTTCGGGTAGCGGCCGTACCCGTACTGGGGGACCTTCTGCGCGTCGACGGGCTGGAAGCCGGTCGCCACCACGATGGACCCGACCTGGATCTCCTCGTGGCGGTCCTGCTGGCCGTGGTCGATGGCCTTGGCCTCGCAGACCGTGGCGCAGACGCGGCAGGCATCGGTCTTGAAGTGGATGCAGGAGTCGTAGTCGATGACGGGCTGGTGCGGCACGGCCTGCATGGTCGGGATGTAGATGGCCGTCATCGGGCCGAGCGGCAGCTCGCCGCGGATCTGCTCGGCCTCGTCGTCGATGGTGATGCAGCCGGTGGGGCAGACCTCGGCACAGGCGCCGCAGGCGATGCACTTGTCCGACGGCTCGTCGTACGGCGTGCCGACGTAGCGCGTCGTGCCGCGGTTGAAGAACCCGAGGACGTTGGCCCCGACCACGTCCGAGCAGACCCGCACGCACAGGCCGCAGAGGATGCAGGTATCGTCGCCGCGGCCGAAGCGCGGTTCGGTGATGCCGTACTCCCCGGCCATCGTGTTGAGCAGCGGCACGTGGCCGCAGCGGGCCAGCAGCCACTCGAGGATCAGCTTGCGCGTGCGGCGCACCCGGTCGGTCTGGGTGAACACCTCGATGCCGTTGGTGACGGGGTAGTTGCAGGCCGTCACCAGCCGCACGCGGCCCCGCATGTGCACCTCGACGGTGCAGATGCGGCAGACGCCGTACGGCTCGACCAGCGGGTGGTGGCAGAGCGTGGGGATCTTCACCCCGACCTTCTGCGCCACCTGGACGAGCGGCGTGCGGTCTTCGGCCTCGGTCTTGATGCCGTCTATCGTGACTGTCACCAGCTTCATCGCGGCCTCCAGCAGTCAGGGACCGGGCGCTACGCCCGCAGCACCGCCTCGCGCTTGCACGCGTCGACGCAGGCGCCGCACTTGATGCACAGGTCCTGATTCAACAGGTGCGGGTACTTGACCTGGCCGGTGATGGCCCCGGTCGAGCAGGCCGTCACGCAGGCATGGCACCCGTCGCACTTCGCCTGGTCGATCTCGTAGTGGATGAGCGCCTTGCACACGCCCGCCGGGCAGGTGTGGTCACGGATGTGCGCGTCGTACTCGTCGCGGAAATAGCGCAGCGTCGAGATGACCGGGTTGGGGGCCGACGACCCGAGGGCGCACAGGCAGGCGTCCTGCATGACGCCGCCCATCTCCTCGAGCAGGGCGATGTCGCCCTCGTCGCCCTTCCCTTCGGTGATGCGCGTCAGCACGTCGAGCGAGCAGCGCAGCCCCTCGCGGCAGGGGATGCACTTGCCGCACGACTCCTCGGTGAGGAAGGCGATGAAGTAGCGGGCGACGTCCACCATGCAGGTCTGGTCGTCCATCACGATCATGCCGCCCGAGCCCATCATCGACCCGGCGGCCGTCAGGCTGTCGAAATCCACCGGCATGTCGAGGTGGGCCGCCGGCAGGCAGCCGCCCGACGGCCCGCCGGTCTGCACGGCCTTGAACGCCCGCCCCCGCGGGATGCCGCCGCCGATCTCGAAGATGATCTCGCGCAGCGTGATGCCCATCGGGACCTCGATGAGCCCCGTGTTGTTCACCTTGCCGACCAGCGAGAACACCTTGGTGCCCGAGCTGCCGTTCCACGGGTTGTCGCTGACGTCGCCGGTGCCCATCGCCGTGAACCAGGCCGCGCCGCGGTTGATGATGAGCGGGACGTTGGCCCACGTTTCGACGTTGTTGAGGTTGGTCGGCAGGTTCTTGTAGCCGTACTCGACGGTGTGGATGTACTTGGCGCGCGGTTCGCCGACCCTGCCCTCGAGCGACGCCATCAGCGCCGTCGACTCGCCGCACACGAACGCGCCGGCGCCCTGCACGACGGAGATGTCGAAGTCGAACTTCGTGCCGAGGATGCCGCGGCCGAGCAGGCCGAATGCGCGCGCCTGGTCGAGCGCCTTGGCGAGCCGCTCCCGGGCGATCGGGTATTCGTGCCGGATGTAGACGAAGCCCTGCTGCGCGCCGATGGCCCGCGCCCCGATCACCATGCCCTCGATGACCGAGTGCGGGTCGCTCTCGATGATGCTGCGGTCCATGAACGCCCCGGGGTCGCCCTCGTCGGCGTTGCAGACGACAATCGGCTCGACGCCGCGGTGGATGGCCGCCTGCCGGCACGTGGCCCACTTCACGCCGGCGGGGAAGCCCCCGCCTCCGCGCCCGCGCAGGCCGGAGAGCTTGATCTCCTGGATGATCTGCTCCGGCGTCATGTCGCCGAGCGCCTTGGCCAGCGCCGCGTAGCCGTCCCGCGCGATGTAGTCCTCAATCCGCTCGGGGTCGATCAGCCCGCGGTTGCGCAGGACCACCAGCTTCTGCTTGGCGAAGAACGGGATCTGGCTGAGCGTCGGCACCGGCGCCGGGGCCGCCGGCGGCGTGTACATCAGCCTGGTAACCGGCCGCCCCTTGAGCAGGTGCTCCTCGACAAGCGTCGGCACGTCGGATTTCTTCAGCCCGCAGTAGAACACCTCGTCGGGCTGCACGATGAGCACCGGCCCCTCCGCGCAGAACCCCTGGCAGCCGGTGCGGACCAGCTGGACCTCGCCCGCCAGGTCACGCTTGGCGATCTCGCCTTCAATCGCCGCGCCGAGTTCGTACGATCCGCACGAGACGCAGCCCGTCCCGGCGCATACCAGCACATGTGAGCGATACGCCATGACCGTCGCCTCCCTGCGGCCTCAGCCGGTGGTCTCGCACCCGGACGCCAGCGCGGATACCGTCACCACGTCGCCGCCGAGGACGTGCCGCCGGAACACCTCCTGGATGCCCTCGGGCGTCAGGTTCGCGTACTTCACCGGAGCCTGGCCGAGCACCTCGACGGTGGCCATCGGCTCGCGGCTGCAGAGGCCGGCGCAGCCCGACGTCGTCACGAGGACGTCGGTCACGCCCTGCCTCTCGATCTCGCCGAGCAGCGCCGCCATGATCTCGCGCGCGCCCGCGGCGATGCCGCAGGTGCCCATGTGAATGGTCACCCGCGCCCGGGCCGTGCCGGCGCGCAGGGCGAGCGCCCCGGCGGTCTGGTCCCGCATCTTCTTCAGGTCGTCGATCGTGAGTCTGGGCATCGTGCGCCTCCCGTCACGGCCGTCAGTGAGTCTTGGCTTTGTAGTCCTTCACGTACTTCCGGAGCATGCGCGGGATGCCGGTCTGCTTCAGCTTCCCGTGGACGTCGGTGCCGACGGTGACAACGGGCGCCAGGCCGCAGCAGCCGAGGCAGTTCACCGTGTCGAGGCTGAACTCCATGTCCGGCGTCGTCTCGCCGCGCTGGATGCCCAGCTCGCGGCTCACCGCGTCGAGCAGCCTCGGCGCCCCCTGCACGTGGCACGCGGTGCCCATGCAGACATGGATGCGGTGCCGCCCGACCGGCTTGAGGCTGAACCCGCGGTAGAAGGTGGCGATGCTGAGCACCTGCGCGACCGGCGCCTTGACGCGCACCGCCACGCTCTCAATCACCTCGCGCGGCAGGTGCAGGAACTCCTCCTGGCACTCGAGCAGGATCGCGATCAGGTTGTCGCGGCTGCGTCCGTGGCGGTCCACGATCTGCTCAACCTTGATGAGGTCGGTCATAGCGGATTCTCCGTTCGCGATTCGCTGTCTGCGGTTGCGGACAGGGACTGTTCGCCGTGCCGGACGGCCGACCGCAGGAGGGCCAGCCCGGCCGGCGACGCGAGCGACGCGCCGTCCAGCGCAGCCCGCAGGTCGGCCGTGGCGAGGCTGTACTCGTGCGCTCCGCGGCGGTGCGTCCAGTCGAGTTCGACATCCGGGTGCGCCGCCAGCAGCACCAGGACGGTGGTTTCCACGTCGCCCAGCGGCGCGCGATCCACGTGGCTGAGCCCGAAGACGGCTTCCACCCGCGTACCCGCCCCGGCGTGCGACGTCACGGTGAGCCCGCCGCCGGCCGTCTCGGCGGCCTGGCGCAGGAGCGGCAGCCCCAGCCCGACCACGCGCGTCCGGCGGGTCGTGAAGAACGGGTCCGTCGCGCGGCCGGCCGTCTCGGCATCCATCCCGCGGCCGTTGTCGGCGACGGTGATGCAGAGCGTGTCGGCCGCCGCGTCTTCCTCGACCCGGACCTCGATGCGCGTGGCGCCGGCCTCGGCGCCGTTGCGCGCGATGTCGAGGATGTGCAGCGCCAGGTCTTCCATCGGCCGACCTCCACCGAGCACCGCACGGCCGCCCTCGGCCCTGATCGCGCGGTGGACCTCGGCGGCCTCCGCGCGGTCGAGATGCAGGTACGTGAGCGCGCGGCCTATCTCGCCCGGGCCGTGCGCGTCGGAGCCGGTGATGGCCGGCAGCCCGAGCGGGTCGGCGTATCGGCGCCGGCCGGCGTCGTAGGCCGTCGCCGCCGACACCTCGATGGCGTCCAGCGCGAGGTCCGCCGGCACGAACCCCAGCTGCCCGACCAGGCCGAACCGCTCCCGGTCCATGTGCGCCGCGACGACCAGGCCGCCGGCGCGGTGGATCTCGTCGGCCGCCCGGCCGACCGTCCACGACGTGGCGCCCGAGAGCAGCGACGCGTTGAACCCCAGCACCTCGCCGTCCTCGCTGGCGATGACCTGCTCGCCGAACGCCGCCGGGGCGTTGCGTCCCGGCAGCGCGGCGGCCACGCGCGCGTGGAGCACGCCGGCCGCCGCCTCGTCGGGCAGCAGCGCGACCAGGTGCACTTCTTCCTCCGTCGTAATCTCCATGCCGGCGACGGCCACGCAGCCGGCCGTCCGCGCGGCGCGCCCCGTGGCCGCCACGTTGTCGGCGGCGTTGTGATCGCAGATCACGACGCCGTCGAGGCCCGCCTCGACCGCGGCCCGGACAATCGCGGACGGGTGCATGTCGAGCTCCCCGCACGGCGAAAGGCACGTATGCACGTGCATGTCGAAGGCGAACACGTTCAGGACGCCCCTCTCCCCCGCAGCCCCGCGGCATACAGCCGGCCCGCCGCGTCGAACGCCGGGAGCGGCGTCGTCACGACGGGCACGCCATGCTCGGCCGCGCGCGCGGCCATGTCCGCCTCGGGCCGGCGGCCGTTCACGATCACGATGGCTGCCAGGTTCTTCAGCTGCGCGACGGCCACCGTGTTCACGTGCCGCTGCATCGTGATCCACGCGTCGCCGTCCTGCGCGTGGGCCATGACATCCGACAGCAGGTCCGAGGCGTAGCCGCCGCGCACCTCCTGCGGGCCGGCGCCCGCCGGGCCGGCGATCGTTCCGTCCACGAGGCGCGCGAGTTCAGTGACGGTCATCACCGAATCTCCCTGCCGCGCTCCTGGGTGGCGGCCGCGCCCTGCGCCGCCAGGCGCGCGAGCTGCTCTTCGAGCTGACCCTGCCGCAGGACCACGCACTGCGCCTGCTCGGCTTCGCCCATCACGACGTCCTCGGCGAAGGTGGCGCAGGTGGGGGACCCGCACGCGCCGCAGTCGATGCCCGGGAGGCCGGCAGCGATGCCGTCGCGCTCCTGCATCCTGGCGATCGCGGTGACGATGTCGCGGCCCAGCGGACTGGGGGGCCGCACCGCGAAGGGCACCGTGGTCCGGAACTCGCCCCGCTCGTGGCGGGCCCGCATCTCGGCGGCATCCACCAGGTCGCGCTTCGGCAGCGATTGCTGCAGGCGAAGAGCCCGGGCCCGGGCCACGTACGGGTTCTCGACCGTCAGCGCGCCGCTCACGCAGCCCTCGAAACAGGCGTGGCACTCGACGAAGGTGTAGCGTTGCAGCTTGCCCTTGTCGATGTCGTCGAGGATGCGCAGCACGTTGGGGAGACCCCAGACCGAGAGCGTGTCCTCCGCGGGCAGCGTGCTGGGCAGGTTGATGGAGAAGGCCCAGCCCAGTCCGGCGGCGGTCTCCGTTTCGGGAACCTTCGCGTGGCTGGTCTGGACCTCGCGAATGACCGGCGCCAGGAGCGGAAACAAGTCGCTGATGCCGACGGCCGAGTCGATGTACGAGGCCTCCATGCCCGGATGGTCGACAATCGACACCATCTTCGCCGGGCACGGCGTGACGTAGACGGCATGAACCCGGTCGAGGGGCAGGCCGGTGTCGGCCGCGGCTTTGCGCTTCGCCTCGCGGGCCGCGACTTCCCTGGGCGAGAGCACCGGCAGCAGCTGATCCACCAGCTCGGGGTACTTGATCTGCACGAGGCGGACGACGCTGGGGCAGAACGACGAGATGAGCGGGCCCGGGCCCCGGTACTCGGCGAAGTACAACTCGATCGCGTGGGTCACGGCGCCGCACGACCAGGAGAGCGTGGCTGCCTCGTCGAAGCCGCTGTTGCGAAGCGCCTGGAGAATCGTCCCCGGCGTCACCTCGCCGTCGAATTGCGTGTAGAGCGCGGGCGAGGGGATGGCCACCGTGTAGTCGTAGCCGCCCAGGCCCGATGGGGACGCGGTCAGCGGCACGACGGCGTTCTTCGCGCAGACCTTGATGCACTCGCCGCAGTCGATGCAGCGGTCCTCGATCATCACGGCATGCCCGCGCCGGACGCGGATGGCCTGGGTCGGGCACACGCGCAGGCACGCCATGCAGCCGTGGCAGGCGCTGGCGTCGAAGCGGATGGAGTGGTAGTGCGCGTCGGTCATCGCGTCAACCCACGTGGACCGTCATGACGAGCGCGGTGCCGCGGTTCACCTCGGACGTGATCGCGAACTGGTCCGCATTCCGCCTGATGTTCGGCAGCCCCATGCCGGCGCCGAACCCCATCTCCCGCATCGCCGCCGTCGCCGTCGAGTACCCCTCCTGCATGGCCAGCTGGATGTCCGGGATGCCGGGGCCCTCGTCCTGGACGTCGATCGTGACGTCGGCAGGCGTAACGTGCAGGGTCATCGTCGCGCGCCGCGCGTACATCACCGTGTTCATCTCGGCCTCGTACGCCGCGATCGCCACGCGCCGGATGAGTGCCGAGGCCAGGCCCATGTTCTTCAGCGTCTCCTTGATGCTGGTCGACGCGCGGCCCGCGTTCGTGAAGTCGGCCCCCACGATCTCGTACGCGCGCACGAACTCCGCCTCCGTCATGCCGGCCGCCCCGCACCCGGCTGCGCCCGCCCGCCGCCGATGGCGGCGTACAGCCTGCCTGCCGTCTCGAACAGCGAGTCGGGGCAGGCGAAGACCGGCACGCTCATCTGCCGCGCCAGGTCGAGCACATCCGGCGGCACGGCCTTGCCGCGCGCGAACACCACGGCGGCGAGATCCGCGATGGCCGCCGTGCGGATCACCTGCACGTTCACCAGGCCCGTCACCAGGACGAAGCCGGGCCTGGCGTCGACCAGCACGTCGCTCATCAGGTCGGCTGCCACCACGCCGGCGGCGGCGACGTCCGGGGCCGGGCACCAGAGCGCCTCGGCGCCGATCGCGGCGCAGACGCCGGCCAGCGTCAGCGCGGCAGCGCCGCTGGACCCGGCCGGAACCCCCGTGTCCGCCAGCCTGGCCTCGCTCATGCGTGACTCGCGATCGTCGGTGCCGCGGCCTGGACCGGCGCAGGCTTCGTCCGCCCGATGACCTGCGCGTCCTTGCGGATCACCCGCACGGCGGGGACCCGGCGCCCGGGGCAGTGCTCCCAGCACGTGCCGCAGCCGGTGCACTTGTCGGTGTCCACGTAGCTCGCCTTGCGGCGGACCTTGACCGTGAAGTTGCCGATGAAGCCGCTGACCTCCTCGACCTCGCTGTAGGCCATCAGGTGGATGTTCTTGTGCTTGCCCACCTGCGTCATCTTCGGCGTGAGGATGCAGGCCGCGCAGTCGAGAGTCGGAAAGGTCTTGTCGAAGTGGGCCATGTGCCCGCCGATGCTCGGCTCGCGCTCGACGAGGTAGACCTGCTTGCCGGCCGAGGCGAGCGTGAGCGCCGCGGAGATGCCCGCGATGCCCGCGCCGACCACCAGCACGTTCGGGTTCACGCTGACCGTCGAGCGCTGCAGCGATTCGTGGAGCGCAACGCGCCGCACCGCAGCCGTGATGAGCAGGCGGGCTTTCTGGGTGGCGCGGCCCAGGTCCTTCGTGACCCAGGACACCTGCTCCCGGATGTTGACCATCTGGTAGAGGTAGGGGTTCACGCCGGCGTCCTGCAGCACGCCGCGGAAGGTCGGCTCGTGCATGAGCGGCGAGCACGAGGCCACCACCAGGTGCGTCAGCTTGTGCGCCGCGAGGTCGTCCTTGATGAGCTGCTGGCCGGGGTCCGAACACATGAACTTGTACGTCTTGGCCATGGCGACCTTCGGGAGCGAGGCCGCGTACTGCTCGAGGGCCGGGACGTCGACCTTGCTGGCGATGTTGAGTCCGCAGTGGCAGATGTAAACGCCGATGCGGCAGGTGTCGTTCGCGGGCATGGCATCCCCCTCAGGCCATCGCCGGCAGCGGCTCGGCGGTCACGAAGTTGCGCTGCAGGCCCACTGACGCCGGCGACAGGCCGAAGGCCAGGCCGAGCAGTTGGGTGAAGTAGACGATCGGCAGCGAGACGTCCTCGTTGAACGTGTGGCGCATCTTGCCTTGATACGCCTCGAGGTTGTATTGGCAGAGCGGGCACACCGTGGCGAGGACGTTGGCCGTCCGAGCCTTCGCTTCCTTCAGCAGCAGGAAGTTCAGGCGGACGCCGATCTCCTCCATGGTGCCCGTCAGCGACCCGCCGCAGCAGTGGGCCTTGAGCGGGTAGTCGACGACGTGCGCCCCGACGGCCGCCATCAGGCGGTCGAGCGTCTGCGGCCGGAGCGGATCGTCGAAGGTGCCGTAGGGCCGGACGACCTGGCACCCGTAGTACGGCGCCACCCGGTAGCCGGCGAGCGGCCTGGTGACTTTCGCCCGGATCGCGTCCAGGCCCACGTCGTTGACGAGGATGTCGAGGGGATGGCGTACGACGGCCCGGCCCTCATACGTCAGGCCCGCCGCCCGAAGGCCCGTGTGCACCTTGGCGGCCAGCGCGGGGTATTCGGCCATCATGTGCTGCGCCTTGGTCAGCACCAGGAAGCACGCGGCGCACGGCGCCACGACCTCCGCGCCGCGTTTTTCCGCGATCGCCAGGTTACGCGCCGCCAGGGCCACGGCCTTGTCCTCGCTGACCGACATGTAGGACGTGGCGCCGCAGCAGTTCCAGTCGGGAATCTCTTCGAGCCCCAGGCCGAGGTGGCCGAACACCGCCCGCAGCGACTCGTCGTACGGCTTGCCGAGCCCGCTGAGGGAACAGCCGGGGTAGTAGGCGTAGGCCGTCATGTCAGGATTCCTCCATCGCGTCGAGGATCGCCTTGATCTCCTTCGGGTTCTTCGTGTGATCCTGGCCGAGGGCCATGCGGCCGGTTCTCAACAGCTTGATCCCGATCGGCGCCATCTTCAGCAGACTGAACGGATTCGTGCGAAACGCGAGCTCGATGAGGAGCCGCGACTCCGAGTTGCGCCCGTGCGTGGCCACCATGTTGTAGAAGGCCTTCGCCAGCACCGGGATCGGGAACCGCTTCGGGTACATCCCTTTCTCGATCGCGCGGCGCTTGAGCGCGTACATCACCTCGGTGACCTTGATGTCGCGCGGGCACCGCACCTGGCATTCGTAACAGGACGCGCACAGCCACGGCGTGGCCGACTCCAGCACGTCGCGCTCGAGGCCGGCGCGCGTCAGCGCGATGACCCGCCTGGGCGTCAGGTCCATGTGGACCGACATCGGGCACGCGCCACTGCACGTGCCGCACTGGATGCAATCGCGCAGGGCTTCGCCACCGGGCTTGGCCATGATCTCCGCCGGGAATGCCGGATTCACGTCCTCGGCATACCGGCAGTGCGTCGTCCCGTTTCGCACGGCGGACCTCCTGAGCTGAGCAGGCGTGCTCGGTGCTGCGCGGGGGCGGCGATCAGGGCGCGCTGTATGCTCCGCGAAGGCGCGTATCGGAGATATGCAGCGCGCGGGGGCACACGAGTGGGGGGGCGTACGGGGGCTTTCAGGGAGAGCCTACGAGCGGCATGCGGGGAAGTCAAGGGCCGGTTCCTGGCCTACTCCGATGGCTCCGATCGGGGTTCCTCTCGCTGGATGGCACCGGCAGTCGAAGCGGGCCGGTCCGCAGAAGTCGCTTGACGGAATCCTAGCCTGGGAGTAGGAATTGAGACGGAGGATCTCGTGCGACTGAACACCCGCGGCCGGTACGGACTGCAGTTGCTCTCGCAACTGGCCTGTCATCTCGACGAGACCAAGCCGGTCGGCCTGAAGGACATCGCCAAGTCGACCGGCCTGCCGTGGCGCTACCTTGAGCAGATCGCAGGGCCGCTTCGGAAGGCGTCGCTCATTGTGGGGCGCCCCGGTCGCGCCGGCGGATACAGGCTCGTGAGACCTCCATCGCGCATCACGCTCCGGGAGGTCATGGAAGTCACGTCGGGCCCGGTGCGGCTCATGGAGTGCGTCGACAAGCCGGAGACGTGCGAGAAGAGCAACAAGTGCACGTCGCGGGCGATGTGGGTGACCCTGACCGGGGAGCTGCGAGGCGTGCTGGACCGCTACACGCTCGACGACCTGGCGCAGCGGCCGTGCGCGGGCTGCCGCGCCACCGCATCGCGTGCCAAGAGCCTGCGCACCACCGTCAAACAGCCGTCGCGCGGCCGCGGCGCCTCGAAGCGGTGGAAGTACATGCGCTCGCTGGAGTAGGCCCGCCGGCTCACCCGACTGTCGGGCGGCGCGCGCCTTGCGCCGTCAAACGCTGGCGGCCTCCTCGATCCCCAGCGCGTCCAGCACGCGCCGCTTCACGTCCGCGACGGCGCCCTCGCCGTTCACGCGGCGCAGCAGACGCCGGGCCTCGTAATACGGCACGATCGGCGCCGTCTTCTCGCTGTACTCTTCGAGCCGCCGCCGCAGCACCGCTTCGGTGTCGTCGGCGCGGTGCACCAGCCTGTGCATGATCTCGATCGGCGGCGGGTCGAACGTCAGGTGAAAGACGCGGCCCGTCGCGGGATCGGTGCGTCGCCCGGTGATGCGCTCGAGAACCAGCGCGTCGGCCACCTCGAACGAGATGACACAGTCGATGTGGCGGCCGTGCCTGGCGAGCGCGGCGTCGAGCCACCCGGCTTGCGCCACGGTCCTGGGGTACCCGTCGAGCAGGAAGCCCGCCGCGCAATCGCACTGGGCCAGGCGGCCGTCAACCAGCCGGTTGACGAGATCGTCGGGGACCAGATCGCCCGCGTCGGCGTACGATTTGAACTCGAGCCCCAGCGCGGTCTGTTCGCGGATCGCCGAGCGGATGATGTCGCCGGTCGAAATCTGCGGCACGCCCAAGGCGCGGCAGATGTGCTGCGCCTGCGTGCCCTTGCCTGAGCCCGGCGCACCGAGCAGGATGACGTTCATGGAAGTCCTCGAGGGCCGTTTGGAGGGCCGGCTGCCGGCACGAGGGGGCACCACGATCGTAGTTCAGGGGGAATGGGGGAGACAAGGGACTGGGGCTATGACGCGTGTCAGAAGCAAGAAGCCAGAAGGGCCCACTGTCGATTGTCAGAATCCGGAAGGCGATGTCAGCCGAACCGACCGCTCTTCTTGCTTCTGGCTCCTGGCTTCTCGTCCGCTTACCTGTCGCCGCGGATAACCCCGAGCACTTCCTCGAACGACTCGCAGTAGTACTGGCAGAGCGGCCGCGTCCCGCTTTCGGGGATATTGCCGCCCGCCATGCCAATCGCGGCGAATCCCGCGAGCCGGACGGCGCACACCCCGGCGCCGCTGTCCTCGAGGCCGATCACGTGGTGACGGTCTTCGAAGGGGATGCCGAGGCCCACCCGGCAGACCTCCGCATAGAGCCACGGGTGCGGTTTCGGCGACAACTCGCCCAGCGTGCCTGGCTCGCCGGCGCGCATCGGAAACCCCGCCGTCACGATCGCGTCGTAAAACGCCCGCGGGTCGCCCAGGCCCATGGTCCTGAACGCCGCCACCAGTTCCGGCCACGCCTTCTCGTACAGACCGGAGGTCACCACGCCGACGCGGATGCCGTCCTGCTTCAGCGCCAGCAGGAACTCCCTGACGCCCGGGGCGGGCACGAAGGCATCCGCGCGGCCGCGGCCCGCGAGGATCTCCGCCATCTCGCGGCGCGCGTGTTCGAAGTAGAACGGCCGGGCTTCCTCGACGGTGCGGCCGGGACAGTACTTCCCGATGCAGTACTGAAGGTGCTCCGACACGCTGAAGCCGGAGACGTACGGCAGGTCGCTCGCGTCGAGGGTGAACGACGGATCGCCGAGGAGGCTGCCCATCGTCTGCTCGATCATCCAGACCCAGAACGGCTCGCTTCGCACCGTGGTGCCGTCGAGGTCCATCAAGACGGCGCGCACGGGGCGTTCGATGGCGACCGGGTGGACGGGGTAGTAGGCTGGATAGCCGAGGGAAGAATTCACGAACGCCAGCGTGCGGTCGTCGAAGACCACGAACTCGACCCGCCGGTCCGCGGGCGTGAGCACGTGGCGCACGCCGTCGCGGCCCACGCGGAAGCGCCCGTCGCTGCACGCGTCGAGCGGCAGGAGGCCGGCCGTGCTCCGGATCACGCCGAGTCCGGGGAGGATGAGGTCCATCATGCGGTGAAAATCACGTGCACGTGCTTCGGCCCGTGCACGCCGTGCGTCAGCGTCATCTCGATGTCCGCGGTGCGGCTGGGTCCCGCCACGATCACCACGTTGCTGCCCGCATCGAGCAGGCGAGGCTCCTCGCGAAGAAGCGCCTCCAGCGAGGGCCGAAGTCGGCGCTGGTCGACGACGGCCACGTGCACCGGCGGCAGCACCGACGCCAGCCGCCCGCGGCCCGGCCCGCCGACGAGAACCAGGCCGCCGTTGTCGGCGAGCGCGGCATGCGCGCCGGTCAGACCCAACCCGACGCCGGCCAGCGCGTGCACGTCAGCGGCGCGCCGTTCCGGCTCGCCGCTGACATCATACGTGACGCGCTCCAGCCCGTGCGCCGCCAGCGCCGCCAGCAGGCCCGGGCAGCCGATGTGCGCGTCGTCCCAGCTGATGAACGACGCGGTTTGATGCGCGCCCGCGATCCCGGCGATGACGCGGGCCACGCCCTCGGTGCCGGCGGCGTGGTGCACGTGACCCGACAACGCCGTGAGCGCGGCAGAGAAGCGGTCGGCCATCTCACGCACCGAGGGCGGAGCCGGCGAGTCAGGCCGGCGCCTGGCCGCGCCGTTCGGCTCCGCGGGCAGACACGCCTTCAGCAGCCCGTCGCGAATCGAGCTCAGGATGCGCTCGCGGGGCGACGTCATCGCGCGGCCGCCTTTCGCGCCTGGTGTTCCTCGACGAACGACCGCGCCGCCGGGGCGGGGAAATCGCGGGACGCGGTCCAGGCGCCGAGCGGACCGGGCAGGCGCCGAATCCATCCGTCCTGCTGCAGGAGGCGCGCCAGCCGCGCGGCCGCGCGGCCGGCCCAACGATAGAGGCGAGGCCGCGTCGCCACCGCCGAGTAGGCGGGCATGGCGGCCCGAATCCAGAGCGGGGCCAGCTGCCTGGACGCGGCTTCCCGCCGGACCTCGAGCAGCAGATGCGGCAAGTCGATCTTCACCGGGCACACATCCCGGCAGGCGCCGCACAGGCTGCTCGCATGCGCGAGTTCCGACCAGTCCTCGAGCCCGTGCAACCCCGGCATCACGACCGACCCGACCGGCCCCGGATACACGCCGCCGTACGCGTGCCCGCCGATGAGGCGGTAGACCGGGCACGCGTTCAGGCAGGCGCCGCATCGCACGCAGTACAGAATCTCCGCCAGCGGTGTGCCCAGGACCCGGCTCCGTCCGTTGTCCAGGATGACGATGTGCAGTTCCTCCGGCCCGTCGGGCTCGCCGGCTGGCCCGGCACCAGGCCCGCCATGGTGCCGGCGCGGCCCCGTCATCACATTCGTGTAGACCGACGACGCCTGGCCGGTGGCACTCCGGGCCAGCACAGTCAACACCGCCGCCAGGTCCGCCGCGCCCGGCACGATGCGTTCCAGGCCCAGCAGCGCCACGTGGACGCGCGGAAGCGTGGAAGTCAGCCTGCCGTTCCCCTCGTTGGTGACGATGCAAAGGCTGCCGGTGTCGGCGACGGCGAGATTGACGCCGCTGATGCCCATGCCCGCCTGCAGGAACTCGGCCCGCAGGAGGCGCCGCGCCAGGGCCGTCATCGACGGGATGTCCGCCACGTCCGCCGCGGTGGCGCCGAGCTTCTCCTGGAAGAGCGTGGCGACGTCCTGCCGGCTGAGGTGCACGATGGGCGCGATGATGTGCGACGGCCGATCGGCCGCGAGCTGCACGACGAACTCGCCCAGATCGGTCTCGACCACGCGGACGCCCGCCTGCTCGAGCGCCTCGTTGAGTTCGACCTCCTCGGTCGCCATCGATTTCGACTTCACGGCGAGCCGGATGTTGCGCTCGCGCGCGATGCCGGTGATGATGCGCCGCGCGTCGGCGGCGGTTTCCGCCCAGTGGACCGTGCAGCCTCGCGCGGAGGCCTCACGGGCGAACTGGTCGAGCAGCGAGTCCAGGCGGGCGATGGCGCCGGCGCGGGCGCGCCTCGCGTCGTCGCGGCAGGCGTCGGCGTCGGTCAGCGCGTCGAACGCCGCCGCGCGCCCTCCGGCCAGGCGGCCCGCCGTGAGCGCGAGCGCCCGGCGCAGGCCCGCGTCGGCGAGCGCCGCGTCGATCCGGCGATGGAAGGCGAGCGCCGCCTCAGTCATGGCCCGGGTCCGCCAGAACTTCGGCGATGTGCCGCGCCCGGACCCGGCTGCCTCGCCGGTGCAGGCCGCCGCCGATGTGCATCAGGCAGCTGACGTCGGTGGCAACGACGACGTCGGCGCCGCTTCGCTCGATGGCGTCGAGTTTCGAGTCCAGCATCGCCGACGAGATGGGGCCCATCTTGACCGCGAACAGGCCGCCAAACCCGCAGCATGTCTCGGCGTCCGGGAGATCGGCCGAGCGCTCGCCGGCAACCGCGTGCAGCAGGCGGCGCGGCTGCTCGCGCAGGCCGAGACCGCGCAGGCCGTGGCAGGACGCGTGGTACGCCAGCGTTGGCCCGGAGGGCGCGGCGGCCGGATCGACGCCGAGCACGTCGACGAGGAACTGGCTGAACTCGTACGTCCTCGCGGCAAGCGCCTTGGCCTTCGGCCCGTACGCGGCGTCACCGGCGAGCAGTCCGGGATAGTGGTTGACGATCATGTCGGCGCACGATCCCGACGGCACCACGACCGGGTCGACCGAGTGCGAGAGGACATCGATGGTGGTGCGGGCCATGGCCGCCGCGTCGGCGGCGAATCCCCCGTTGAACGCCGGCTGCCCGCAGCAGGTCTGGTCGGACGGCACGTGCACCTCGACGCCGTACCGTTCGAGCACCTCGACGGCGGCGTGTCCGGCGGCGGGAAAGAACCGGTCAACCAGGCACGTCACGAAGAGCTGGACGCGAGTGGGCCGCGGCGTCATCAGAGGCCTGTCACTTCGCGCGGAGGTACTGGTTCGGCCACGCGGCGTCCTGGCCCAGCGCGCGGGCGGCCCGCAGCGGCCAGTACGGGTCGCGCAGCATTTCGCGTCCGAGCAGGATCAGGTCGGCCTGCTCGTTCCGGATGATCTGATCCGCCTGGGCCGGCGACGTGATGACGCCCACGGCCGCGGTGAGCATGGGCGTGGTGTCCTTGATTCGCTGCGAAAACGGGACCTGGTAGCCCGGGCCCGACGGGATGGCGATGCCGGGGGCGATGCCCCCTGACGAGCAGTCGACCAGATCGACGCCCACGCTTGACAGGTGATGGGCCAGCGCCACCGTGTCCTCGGCCCGCCACCCTCCCTCGGCCCAGTCGGTCGACGACACGCGCACGAACAGCGGAAGGTCGGCCGGCCAGACGTCTCGCACCGCCTTGCAGACCTGCTTGAGCAGGCGGGTGCGGTTGTCGTAGGACCCGCCGAACTCGTCGGTGCGGTGGTTCGTGAGCGGTGACAGAAACTCGTGGATGAGGTACCCGTGGGCGGCGTGGATCTCGACGACCTGGAACCCGGCCGCACCCGCCCGCGCCGCAGCCTGCCTGAACGACGCGATCACGTCGAGGATGCCGTCTCGGTCGAGTGCGTCGGGCACCGGCGAGTTGGCGTCGAACGCGTCCGCCGACGGCGCCACCGGCTGCCAGCCCCCGAGCCCTGACGGCACCGCCCGTCCGCCTTCCCACGGGGGCGAGGTGCTCGCCTTGCGGCCCGCGTGCGCGAGCTGGATCCCGGCGACCGCGCCGTGGGCACGGATGAACGAGGCCACGCGCTGGAGGCCGGGCACCTGCCGGTCGTCCCAGATGCCGAGATCCGACGGGCTGATGCGGCCCCTCGGGTCGACCGCCGCCGCCTCGGTGAGCACGAGTCCGGCGCCGCCCACGGCCCGGCTGCCCAGGTGCACCAGGTGCCAGTCGTTTGCGAGACCCTCGGTGCTCGAGTACTGGCACATCGGCGACACGCCGATCCTGTTGCGGAACGAGACGGCGCGGATGCCGAGCGGCGCGAAGAGATGCGGAAGGGACACGAGGCTGTCTCCTGCTTTGGTAGGATAGCCTAACCTGAGGTACCGATGGTTCCAACTCTGGCGGCGGAAGGCCTGGTCAAGCGGTTCGGCCCGGTCGCAGCCGTGGACGGCGTCGGCCTGACCGTCTCGGCGGGCGAAGTGGTGGGCCTGCTCGGGCCCAACGGCGCCGGCAAGACGACGACGCTGCGCATGCTGGCGGGCATCCTCACGCCCGATGCGGGTGGCGTGCGCATCGGCGGCCTCGACATCCACGACCGGCCGCTGGACGCCAAGCGGCGCCTCGGGTTCCTGTCGGGCGACACGCAGCTTTACCAGCGCCTGACGACGCGCGAAGTGCTGCGGTACTTCGGCCGGCTCTACGGGATGGCCGACCCGCTGATCGAGGCCCGGACCGCGCGGCTGGTGGAGGAGCTCGAAATGGGGGAGTTCGCGAACCGGCCGTGCGGCACCCTCTCGAGCGGGCAGAAGCAGCGCGCCAACATCGCGCGGGCGTTCCTGCACGGTCCCGATCTGCTCATCCTCGACGAACCGACGGTCGCGCTCGACGTGATTTCCGGCCAGTTCATCGTCGAGTCGATTCGCCGCGAACGCGATGCCGGCCGGGCCGTGCTCTTCTCGACGCACGTCATGAGCGAGGCCGAATATCTGTGCGACCGCATCCTCCTGCTGCATCGCGGCCGCATCATCGACGAGGGCGTGCTGGACGACCTGCTCGCGCGGTCCGGCTGCCGGAACCTGACTGACGCGTTCCTCCTTCGGGTCGGGCGCGAGGGGAGTCGGAGCTGAGGAGCACGGCCATGGTGGGCACGATTGTCGGCACGTACCGGCTCGAGGAACTGCTGGGCGACGGCGGGCTCGGCGGCGTCTACCGCGCCGTCGACGGCGCGAGCGGCAAGGAGGCGGCCTTCCGCGTGTTCGCGCGGGAAGTGTCGGCCGACGCCATGCTCGCCGATCGGCTGCGCGCCATGGCGCCGGCGCTGAAGAAGCTGCAGCACCCGAACATCGCGGCCTTCTTCGAGCTGGTGAGCGTTGGCGCCGACCTCGCCCTCTTCATCGAGTACGTGCCCGGCGCGTCGCTCGAGGCGGTGCGCGACCCGGCGGGCCGCCTGGACACGAACGTGTCGGTCAGCTGCGCGGTGCAGGTGTTGCGCGCTCTCGAGGCCGCCCACAGCGCGGGCGTGCTCCATCACGCGCTGCGGCCGAGCAACGTGATGGTGACGCGGCAGGGCACGGTCAAGGTGCTGGATTTCGGAATCGGCCACGCCCTGGGAGCCAACCGCAAGACACGCGAGGACCGGCTGCTCACGGTGCTGGCATACCTCGCGCCGGAGCAGATCCAGAACCAGCCCGGGGACGCGCGGTCCGACATCTATGCCGCCGGCGTCCTGCTCTACCAGTTGCTCACCGGCAAGCTGCCGTTCGACCACAAGACCGAGTTTGCACTTCGCCAGGCCCACCTCTCGGAGCCGCCCGCCGCGCCGCGGACCATCGTGCCCGGGCTGCCAGAGTGGCTCGACCAGGCCGTCCTGCGCGCGCTGGCGAAGCACCCCGCCTCGCGGTACCAAAACGCCACCGAGTTCCGCGCCGTCCTCGAGGCGGCACTTGGCCTGTCGACCTCCAGAGAAGCCGCCATCGTCAGGCAGCGGGACGGCGCCCCCGTGGAGACCTTCGCCGCGGCGCCGCCGATCCCGCCGTCTGCGCCGGCGGCCGCGGGTGGCGCCCTGGCCGAACGCACGGGCTCCGCGCCGGTGCCGCCCGCGAATGCGGTGGCGGCCCCCGGCGCCGACACCGCCGAGACGGTCGTGGCGGCACCGGCGGGCGGCAGGGCTGCTGGTGCGGCCGTCACGCGGGCGGCGGTGTCGCCGCCAGCCGCGGCCGCGAAGGCCGCGGCGCGAGGGCCACTCGTGCTCGCCGCCTCGACCCTGGTTGCGCTCGGTCTGGTTGCGGCCGGCGCGTATGTCTGGCTGCGCGGACCGGCGCCGCCGGCACCGGCCGAGCTGGCGCCGGCGGCCGAACAGGCGGCCGCCGCCCCGGCCCTCGCGGTCACCCTTCCGGAGGCGCCCGCCGCGCAGCGGCCAGCCCAGGCCGTGGAACCCGCCTCACCGGCGCCGCCACCGGCGCCCGCGGGCCCCGCTGCCACGCCGACGCAGGGCACCGTGCAGGCGCCGGGCCGCAAACCCCAGGCGAAGCCCGCGGCCGGCCAGAAGCCCGCGGCGCCCGTGCCGGCGACGCCGGTGCTGGCGACGACCGGGCCCCTTGTCGTGACGACGCCGCCGGAAGTGCCGGCGCCAGCGGCCGCGAAGGTCCCCGACGTGTCGTACAGAAAGGTCAAGCTCATCACGCAGGCGGGATCCTCCGAGCGATCGACGGACGTCGTCATGCAGTTCAGCGACGACCGGCTGATCGTGACGCCGGCCGGCGGAGGCGCGGCCCTTCGTAGCGTGCGCTACGCGGAGATCACGGCGGTGTCGTACTCGAAGGCCGAGAAGAAGCGCCTGGGGTTCATCAAGAGCGCCCGGCACCTGCTCGCGGTCGAAACGGCAGGGGAGCCGCTCCTGCTGCGCCTCGACAACGACAACGTCCAGCCGATCCTCGCGGCCATCGAGGCGCGAACAGGCCAGACGGTGAGCCGATGAGGCCGCGTGTCGTCCTCGAGATCGTCCGCAAGGAGCTGACCGAGACGCTCCGGGACCGTCGCACGCTCATGCTGATGATCGCGCTGCCGGTGCTGATCTATCCGCTGCTCATGATCGGGTTCAGCAAGCTCCAGGTGTCGCAGCTTGAAGCGACGGCGGAACGCACGTCGCGCATCGCGGTCTGGGGGGCGGCACCGGACGGTCTGCGCGAGGCGATCGTCGGCGACGGCAAGATCGCCATCGACGGCGGGATCCGGCCGTCCGATGCGGTGAAGAACGGGCTGGAGCAGGGGACGCTGACCAGGCCCGAGGTGGCGCCCCGTTCCGCTGGCGCGCGCCCGGGCGGGCAGGGCGCACGACAGGCGGCGGCGGGCCCGCCCGAGCCCGACAATCCTGTGCTCGAGGCTGCCCGAGCCGCGGTCGTCGAACGCCGGGCCGACGCGGTGCTCGTGCTGTGGCCGGATGTCGGGCCGGCGCTGGCCGCGGCCGGGGCCGGCAGCGTCTCCATCTACTTCGATTCGGTCCGGGAGGATTCCCTCGAAGCCCAATCGAGGCTCGAGTCCGCCCTCGGCGCCTACCGTGCCGGGCTGGTGGCGGAACGGGAGCGCGCGCACGGCCTTGTCCGGGGCTTCGCGCTCGGCCTCGACGTCAGGGCGACCAACGTGGCCCGGGAGGCGCGGCGGTCGGGCCAGATCCTCGGCCTCTTCCTGCCGTTCCTCCTCGTGACGATGTCGCTGCTCGGCGGGTTCTACCCGGCCATCGATCTCACCGCCGGCGAGAAGGAGCGGGGCACGATGCAGACGCTGCTCTGCGCGCCCGTCAGCCCGCTCGAGATCGTCGCCGGCAAGTACCTCGCGGTCTGGGTCACGAGCCTGATCGCGGCCTTCGCCAACGTCGTGTCGCTCGGCATCACGGTGATGCGCATCCTGCCTGGCGATGCGATCAGCGTGTCGCCCTCGACGCTGCTGCTGGCGTTCGCGATGCTCCTCCCGGTCACCCTGTTCATCACAGCCGTCTTCCTTGCGGTGGCCGCCTTCGCCAAGGACTTCAAGGACGGGCAGAACTTCCTCACGCCCGTTTACATGCTGCTCGCGATGCCGGCGGGCGTCACGATGCTGCGGGGCATCGAACTCAACGCCTGGACGGCGTTCGTGCCGGTGGTGAACATCGCGCTGCTCATCAAGGCCCTCCTCATCTCGGAGGCCGCGCCCGACCTCATCTTCCTGTCGCTGCTCTCGTCGACCGCCTACGCGGCGATGGCCGTGATGCTGGCCGCACGCGTCTTCGCCCGGGAGCAGGTGCTGCTCGGCGGGCGCGACTCGCTGCGGGCCCTCCTGGGGTTCGAGCGGCAGACCGGCGGGACGCCCTCGCCGGCGTTCGCGCTCACCGCTTTCGCGCTCGTGCTGGTGCTGGCCTTCTACGGGAGCCTGCTCCTGCAATCGGCCGGCACCATGGCCACCCTGCTGGTCACCGAGTTCGGGTTCTTTCTCGCTCCAACGCTGCTGCTCGTTGTCGGATTCGGGTTCTCGCTCACGCGGACGCTCTCCCTGCGGCGGCCCCCGCTCGCCGGCCTGGTCGCCGCAATACTCATCGGGTCGTCGGCGTGGGCCGTGGTTGCCGGTGGCCTCCTCCGGCTGCTGCCGCCTCCGGAGTCGCTGGTGCGCGCCCTCGAACAACTGCTGCTGCTCGACGGGGCGCCTGCGCCGCTCTGGCTCGTGTGGCTGGTCATCGGCGTCATTCCGGCGATGAGCGAAGAGTTGTTCTTCAGGGGCCTGGTGCTCTCGGGGCTGAGGCGCCTCGGCATGTGGCCCGCGCTCCTCACGTGCGCCCTGCTCTTCGCGCTGGCGCACAGCTCGGTCTACCGGCTGATCCCGACGTTCTTCATCGGCGTGTTGCTGTCGTGGCTGGTCTGGAAGACGGGATCGATCTGGACCAGCATCCTCGCGCACGCGCTGAACAACGGCATCGCGGCGACGCTGGTCTACAGCAAGCCGTTGGCCGCGGCCATCGGGGCGGGCACGCACGCCTACCTGGGCTGGAAGCCCACGCTGGCGGCCGTCGTCGTGCTGGCGGCCGGGTTGCTGGTGCTTCGGTACGTGCCGCCCGGAGTGGCCGACCCAGAGAAACAGTGACAGGTCCCATTTCGAGGCGAGAGGCGAGAGGCGAGAGGCGAGAGGCGAGAGGCGAGTCGGAGGCATACTGACCGCGCCCAGCCGCCGAAAAAAGTGCCAGGTCCCAGTTCCGCCCGCCCGGACGGGGAATGGGATCTGTCGTTCGTTCAGGCGATTTCGAGGACGATCTTCCCGAATTGATCCGCGAGGTCCATCCTCCGGTGGGCGTCCGGCGCGGCCAGCAGCGGGAAGACCCGGTCCACGACGGGCACGATCGGGCCGTCGAAGAGCGCCAGCATCGCTGCAAATTCCGCGGGCGTGCCCATGGTGGTGCCGAGGATGCTGATCTGCTTCCAGAAGATCCGCCGGACTTCGACGGTGGACGGCGACCCGGTCGTCGCGCCGAACGTGACGACGCGCCCGCCCGGCTTGACGATGTCGAGCAGGGTCGAGAAGACACCACGTCCCGCGCTGTCGACGATGACGTCGGGGCCGCCCTCGGTGAGCGCCTGCACCTGTGTCCCCCACGCCTCGTCCGTGTAGTTGACGCCACCATCCGCTCCGAGTTGGCGGGCGCGGGCGATCTTGGCGTCGCTGCTCGAGGTGACGATCACGCGCGCGCCGAGGTGGCGTGCGACCAGGAGCGCGAGTGTGGCCACGCCGCCGCCGATGCCGGTGACAAGCACTGTCTCGCCGGGCAGGACGCGCGCCCGGGTCACGATCGCGCGATAGGCCGTCAGGCCCGCCAGCGGAATGGCTGCCGCCGCCTCCCATGACAGCGCGGCTGGCTTGGCGAACAGGTTCTCGGCGGGGACCTTGACACGCTGCGCGTACGTGCCGTCGTCGGGCAGGCCGAGGATCTTGTACGACGGCCCCTGGACACGGGCATCGGCGCCCCAGCCGACACTGGGGTTGATGACCACCTGGCGTCCGAGCCATGCGGGGTCGACGCCGTCGCCGACCGCGGCCACCTCGCCCGCGCCATCGGAGCCGAGGATGACGGGCAGCCTGATGCCGGCGTACAGGCCCTTCCTGATCCAGGCATCGCGGTGGTTGAGCGCCGCCGCCCGCAGCGCCACGACGGCTTCGCCGGGACCCGGCTGAGGATCGCCGACCTGCTCCAGGACCAGCCCCTCGGGCCCGCCGAGTTCGCGCAGAACAATGGCTTTCATGACCGTGACAGCATACCACCGGGGTCTGCTACGCTTGACGGCCATGACGTCGCGGGAACGAATGAACCGGGCCATGCGGCCGCGCGCCGGGCAGTTGCCCGATCGCGTCCCGCTCATGTGCCAGCTCTCGCTCGGTCACTACTTCCTGCACGCGGGCGGCCGCGCCATTGACATCTGGCATGACACGCCGGCGTTCGGAGACGCCCTGCTCGCGCTGCAGCAGCGGTACGCCTTCGACGGCATCCTGGTGAACCTGCCGGGCCGCGAACCAGGCTGGCGCGCGCATCTCTCCGCCGTGGAACGGCGCGGCGACGACGCCATCCTCCGCTGGGCGAACGGCGCGGTGACCACGGCGCCGCCGGATGACAATCCGCACGTCTGCGCAGCCGGCGGAGCGCGGATGGGGAGGCCCACCTTCGCCGCCGCCGACCCGGAGCGGCTGTTCTACGTCGAACCGCACGGCCAGTCCGGCGCCACGCTGGTTGAGGCCGGCGGGTTCCCGGCGTGGCAGTTCGACACGATCCGTTACGTGCGGGAGCGCGCGCCGGGCGTGTCCGTGCATGGCGAGGTGTTCTCGCCGTTCTCGCAGTGGCTCGAGTGGCTCGAGCATGCCGACGCCCTGATGGCGCTCGTGGAAGATCCCGGGAAAGTCGCGGCGTGCCTGGCGCGGCTCGCCGACGGCGCGGCCGACCTGGGGCGGGGACAGGCCGCCGCGGGCGTCGACGCCATCCTGATCTCGTCAGCCTTTGCCGGGGCCGGTTTCATCTCGCGGCGCCAGTACCGGACGTTCGTCCTCCCGTTCGAGCGCGCGGTCGTCGAGGGCGTCAAGCAGGCGTACCCGGACCTGCCGGTCTACACGCACACCTGCGGCGCGATTGGCGACCGGCTGGACCTGATGGAGGAGACGGGCACGGACGGTCTCGACGCGCTGGACCCGCCGCCGCTCGGGACGGTGGCACTGGCCGATGCGAAGCGACGCTTCGGCCAGCGGCTCTTCCTCAAGGGCAATCTCGACCCGGTGGCGACGCTGCTGAACGGCACCGCCGATGCGTGCTTCGCGGCGGCGCTCGAGCGAATGGCCGCCGCAAAGGCAGGAGGCGGGTACATTCTCAGCAGCGCCTGCTCGGTAGCGCCGCACACGCCGCCGGAGAACATCATGCAGCTTGCGCGCGCGGCCGACGTCGCGGGCTGGTACTCAGATTGACGGCCGCTCGAAACAGAAGCAAGAAGCAAGAAGCAAGAAGCAAGAAGCAAGAAGAAGCCTCACAGGTGCAGCGTGCCTGCTTCTGGCTTCTGACAATCGTCAGTTGGCCCTTCTGGCTTCTTGCTTCTGATCCTCGTCAGTCCGTATTCTGATCGTTCTCCACAGGTCCGCCGGTGGCCAGCGGTTTCTTGAACCAGGACGCGTCCGCCACGTACGCCGCGGTCAGCCCCTCCAGGCGGGCCATCTCCGCGGCCGGCAGCGGCGAGAAGTTCTTCGCGAGGCTGATGTTCTCCTCGAGCTGCTCGACGGTCTTGCAGCCGATGATCACGGTGCTGATCGGCAGCGTGAGCGTGTAGCTCATCGCGTCCTTCATCGTCGAGACGCCGTCCGGGCGGAACAGGCGGTCACGCGCCGGGATCTTCATGCCGATGACGCCCATGTTCTTCTTGTTGGCGAGGGCGAGCAGATCCGTCTGGAACGGCAGCCGGTGCTTGTCGGCCGGGTTGAGCGCCATCAGGATCGTGTCGAAGTCGAAGCGCTCGAGGGCCCTGTAGAGGACGGCGGGATCGTAGTGGCCGGTGATCCCGAGGAAGCGCACCATCTTCTGGTCGCGCGCCTTGAGCAGCGCCTCGATCGCACCGTCCTTGGCGAAGATCTGCTCGACCTGCTCGTCGCGCATCACGTTGTGCAGCTGCCAGAGATCGAGATGGTCGGTCTTGAGCAGCCTGAGGCTCTGGTCGAGCAGCTTGAGCGAGCCGTCGCGGGTCCGGTCGTCGGTCTTGCTCGCGAGGAAGACCTCCTTGCGGCGCGTGGCCATCACCTCGCCGATGTAGGTCTGGCTGATGCCGTTCAGTTCCCACCGCGGCGTGTCCGCCGTGCGGGGCCGGCCGTAGGCGGCGGCCGTGTCGATGTAGTTCACGCCGAGGTCGATCGCGCGGTTGATGATCGCGATCGAGACGTCGTGCTTGTCGGGCAGTTCGATCGACGCCTGGCCGCCCAGGCTGAACAGCCTCACCAGGTGCCCGGTGCGGCCGAGGGGACGCTCGGGCATGGGCGGCGCGGCCGTGGCGAGCCCGGAGCCCACGGCCAGGGCTGCCGCGCCGGTCACGCCCAGTTTCACGAACTCGCGTCGGGTCAGGTCTTCGGCCATCGTGAACTCCTCCAATCGAGTCACCTTACCTCCGGCGGCCGCTCCCGGCAACCGGAAACCGCCGGCCCGCCCGGTGGCGTCGGCGGCCTCCCTCCCGGTGCCGCGGGCTGTTGCGTCGCTGCCTCCACCGGAAGTACGTTAGACCTCTCCCTGGACCCAGGGCGTGCCCGGCTTTCGCACAGAAGGACGCTGCCGATGCTTCGACGCCTGCCCGACGATGATGTCCGCGCGGTTCAGTGGCGGTTTGCGGATCGCGAGGACCTTCGGCGCATCGCGCAGGCCTCGCGCGCCGTCGCGCGCGGGCCCGTGGCGAGGCTGGTGGCCCGCGGCGCGAGGCACTCGGATGCCTGGACGCCCGACAAGGCCGGCCTGGTGAAGGCGTTCGACGCCGCCGGCCTCTCGGTCCTTGCGGCCGACGGCGAGTACGGCGGGCGGATCGACGGCCCGAAGAACCTCGGCATCGCCCTCGCCGCCTTTGAACTGGCGTGGGTCGATGCGGGAGCGGCCACGACCATGCTCGGCAATGTACTCGCGCTGGCGCCGATTCACGAGCGCGGCACCGACGGCCAGCGCGCGCGCTATATGCGGCTGGTGGCGCCGGGCCCGGCGGGGGACGAGCGCGAGCCGTGGCACGGCGCGTTCGTGCTGACCGAGCCGCTGCCGCACGTCGGCGTCGACACCGGCGTCCTCGACGGCAAGATGCGCATCGCCGAGTGGAAGCCCGGCACTGAGCCCGTCCTGCAGATCGAGAAGCGGGGCCGGTTCATCACGGGCATGGGCCATGCCGACTTCGTGGCGGCGGCCGTGGCCTCCGCCGACGATCGCATCAAGGGCACCGCGTTCGTGCTGCTCGAGAAGACCGACGACGGCACCTTCGATCCGGGCGTGCGGGCCCGCAAACTCGTCCATCAACTGGCCTCCGCCCGCGATCCCGTGTTCAGCCTTCGCGTGCCGGCGAGCCGCATCATCGGCGGCTACACGGTCAAGGACGGCGTCCTGGTGCCCAACTGCGCACATGGCGAGATCCTCGACGCCGTGTTCCGCCGGACGCGGGTTACCGTGGGCCTGATGACGGCGGCGAAGATGATCTCGGCCGTGGAGCCCGTCATCCGCTACCATCGCAGCCGGTTCCGCGGCGGCGATGCCGCCCAGCCCGGATCGCGGCGGTTCGAACTGGGGCTGCAGCAGGAAGAGGATGCGCTGCACCGGCTGGTGGACGTCTGGGCGACCGGTGAAGCGGCCGCCTCGCTCGGGTTCGCGGCCGCCCGCGTCTTCGACGAGCTCGACCCGCTGGAACGGATCGTGGACGCGCACTTCGCCGAGCGCGGCGTCGCGCCGGGCCGGGCGCAGTGGCGGGCGCTCGAACCGGCCGAGAAGGATGCGCTGGAGTACCTGGCCGAGCTCGGCAAGCCGCCGGAGGCGCGCCGCGCGGGCCGATTCGACGCCCTGGCCCAGGATCCGATGGTCCGCTTCGTCCTGCTCGACGCCGTGGCGTCGGTGCTGGGGCCGGCGGTCAAGCTCTGGAACACCGGCCACGGCGCAACGGTGATGCGGGAGGCGGTGAGCCTGATGGGCGGCCACGGCATCACGGAAGACTGCCCGGGCTTCCTCGGCCACAAGTGGATGGACGCGCAGCTCGAAGCGACCTACGAAGGGCCGGAGGCGGTGCAGCGACGTCAACTGTCGAGCGCGATGACGGCCCCGGTGTTCCTCGCGCAGTACCGGCTGTGGCTTGAGGAGATGCGGCGCCTGTCGTCTGCGCGGCCCGGCAGCGGCGCGTGCACGCTGGCGACGGCCATGCAGATGTGGCTCTGGACGCTGCAGCATCTGCAGTCGGCCACCGACCCGTCCGGCGCGAAGCTCTACCAGAGCGCCCGCCAGGGCGTGACGTTCCCGCTCGCCGACACGCTGGCGTGGCTGCTCGCCGCCCGCCAGCAGATCCTCGACGTGCTCGAACTTGAGCAGGCCGGCCCTGCGCTCCCCGCCGTCGCGGGGCAGCTTGGCGAGGTCGTGCCGTTCCTGATGGACCTGTGCCATGTGCAGGCGGCGCGCACCGCCGGGGAAGTGGGGCGCGTCTGCACGGAACTGCTGTTCGGGTACCGCCGCCACCCGGCGTGGGACGGGCCGGACCGGGCGTCGTGCTATGTCGCCGACGAGCTCGACGCCCTCGAGGACGTCATTCCCGGCATCGCCGCGACGGCGCGTTTCTACAGCGACGTGGTCGAGATCGACGGATCGCACCAGGACAAGGCCGGGCCGTGCGCCAATACCGGCGGGCTCGAGCCGTTCATGCGCATGCGCGCGAAGATGGACGGATGCCTCACCGGATCGCGTCTCGCCAAGGACCGCGCGGCCGAGGCGTTGACGCAGGTCACCATCGATGACGCGCCCGCGTACCCGCTGCCGGAGCCGCCGCATGCGTGAAGCCTCGCGCCGGTTCACCTGGACGCCCGGCCGGCTCTGCGCCCTCTCCGCAGGCCTCTGACCTCTCCGTCCCGCCGCGTTCCTGTGGTTCAGCCGGTGTGCGCCGCGAGGCGGCGCAGTCAGGAAGGAGAGGGTCCCATGTCATTCACCTATGCCGTTGTCGGCGCAGGCCGCCAGGGTGTGGCCGCCGCCTATGATCTCGCCGTCCGCGGGGACGCATCCCGCATCCTGTTTCTCGATCTCGACGAGGCCGCCGCACGAGAAGCGGCGCTGAGGGTCAACACGCTCGCGGGCCGCGCGCTGGCCTCCGGTGCGCGCGGTGACGCCTCGGATGTCCAGGCGATGACGGCGCGGCTTGCCGGCACGCAGGGCATCCTCAGCGCCGCGCACTACAAGGTCAATCTGGGCCTCACGCGCGTGGCCGCGGCCATCGGCGCCCACATGGTAGACCTCGGCGGCCACACCGGCATCGTCCGCGAGCAGCACAGCCTCGACGCGGAGGCGCGGCGCGCCGGCGTCGCCGTGGTGCCCGACACGGGCATGGGGCCGGGGCTCAACGTGTCGCTCGCCGCGTACGCGATGGGCAAGCTCGACCGGGCGCGCGAGGTGCTCATCTGGGACGGCGGGCTTCCGCAGCAGCCGCGCGGGCCATGGAACTACGTGTCGACGTTCGCGATGAGCGGGCTCACCAACGAGTACGACGGCGTCGCGTGCTTCCTGCGCGGCGGCGACATCGTCGAGGTCCCGGCCTTCGACGACCTCGAGCTCCTGCAGTTCGACGAGCCGGTCGGCACGCTCGAGGGCTTCGTCACCTCGGGCGGGCTGTCGACCGCGCCGTGGACCTGGAAGGGGACGCTCGAGCGGCTCGAGAACAAGACGCTGCGATACCCGGGCCACTGTGCGCGCTTCGCCGCGTACCGTGACCTCGGGCTGCTTGGCCAGGCGCCGATCCAGGTGGGAGGGGCGCCGGTGGTCCCGCGCGACGTGTTCCACGCGCTGCTCGAGCCGCACATCGGCGCCGGGCCCGAACCCGTGCGCGATGTGTGCGTCATGCGCGTCGCGGCCACCGGCGAGCGTGGCGGGCGGCCTGCCAGCACGGTGATCGACCTCATCGACCGCTACGACGAGGCCACGGGCTTCACGGCCATGCAGCGTCTGACGGGCTGGCACGCGGCCATCTGCCTCGGCCTCGCCGTGCGCGGGCGGCTCGGGGCGGGCGTCATCCCGGTCGAGCGCGTGCCGGGCGGCCTGGTGGTGGCGGAAGGGCGCGCGCGCGGATGGGACATCCGCGAGCGGGCGACCTAGGCGCGTGCACAGTCCTGCGCAGTTCTGCACGAATTCGTGCGGCGGCGCGCAGAAACCCTTGACCTGGCGCTGGCCGGCCTCGACATTGTCCGATACGACGTGCATCCGAGCAGCCCCGGCGGCCGGGGCGCGCACGATCATGTCGGGAGGACTGATGGCGTCGTCGCTGTGGCACCGGCTGGGTTGCTGCCTTACCGGGCACGACTACGTGATCGCGTCGGATCGGGAGCGGATGTTCCTGCGCTGCAACAGCTGCGGCCACACGTCACGCGGCCTGGAGATCGAACGGGATCTGTTCCGGAAGCCGCCCCGCGACGTGCGGGCCGGGGCTGGCAGCAACCGGCCCGGCGCCGGCCACTCCAGCCTCGCCACCCGGTGAGCGAACCGGTACGTTGCCCGTGGCCGGGGTCCGATCCGCTCTATATCGAATACCACGATCGTGAATGGGGGACGCCCGTCCACGACGACTGGCGCCTGTTCGAGATGCTCGTCCTCGAAGGCGCGCAGGCGGGCCTCAGCTGGATCACCATCCTGCGGAAGCGGCAACGGTACCGCGAGGTGTTCGACCGCTTCGACGCGCGCCGCGTGGCCCGCTTCACGCCAGCCCGCCTGGCGCGCCTGCTCGCCGATCCCGGCATCGTCCGCAACCGGCAGAAGATCGACTCGGCCGTGAACAACGCGAAGCGGACCCTCGAGGTCGTGCGGGAGTTCGGGAGCCTGGATGCCTGCCTCTGGCGGTTCGTCGGCGGCCAGCCCATCGTCAACGCATGGACGGCGATGGCGGAGGTGCCGCCGCGGACGCCCGAGTCCGAGGCCATGAGCCGCGACCTCGCCTCGCGGGGATTCCGTTTCGTGGGGCCGACGATCTGCTACGCCTTCATGCAGGCGACGGGGATGGTGAACGACCACCTCGTCACCTGCTTCAGGCACGGCGCCGCACCTACTTCTTGTTCGCCTCTTCGAGCGACGCGACGAGCGCGCTGATGTCCGCGTCGCTCAGTTTCCGCTTCGCCTGTTCCAGCATCGTGCGGAAGTGCGCGATCTCGTGCGGCGCCGCGGGGAACCCGACGTTGCCTTTCGCGCCGTCGCTGGTCGCGCCGGCTTTCCCGTCGCCGTCGAGGAACACGAACCAGGGAATGCCCCCCTCGTCGGCCTGGTAGCGCTTCAGCATCTCGCTGCCGCCCGCCATGCGGTCGGCTTCGATCTTCAGGCTGACGAATTCCTTCGCGAAAACCGGTGCGACGTTCGGGGACGCCATCCAGGCGCCCAGCCTGTGGCACCACGTTCACCACGGGGCCGAGAACCAGAGAAAGACGTACTTGCCATCGCGTGTCGCCTCGGCCAGGGCCGCCGCCAGCAGCGGGCCGGCGGCAACCGGCGCGACCTGGTGCTGTGTCAGGAACGCGGCGATCTTCTCGGGGTCGTACACGGTCGGAGCGCCGGGAGCCGCCGAGAGCGGCTGGCTCGGTTGCTGGGCCAGCACCTTGCCTTCTTTGTCGAGCACGGTGAGATGGGGCAGGGCGCCTGCGGCGAGCGTCACGCCGTACGCGGCCGCGAGACCCTGGTTCTTGTCGAGATGCCCGACGTCCACCCTGACGTAGCGATACTCGTTGGAGAGCTTCGTGCGGATGGTCGCGTACGCGGGGTTGGTCGATCCCCGGCCGTTCAGGTCCTGCTGGAACTTCGTGCACGCCTCGTCGTCGTTGGCGCCCCAGTTGATGAGCACGCGGATGTCGTCTTCGGCGGCGGCTTTGAGCGCGGCGTCGACTTGCGCGCGCCCGTCTGCGGTCTCGTTGTAGAGTTTCGGCGGCGCCTGCTGAGGCGGCCTCGACGGTGCCGGCGCGGCCTGCGGCGGAGGCGCCTGGCCTGCCAGCATCAACAGAATCGGCACGACCGGCAGGAGCATCAGGTCCCCCTTTGAGGTCTGCTGGAGCCGGGAGGATAACATATTCATCTCCGAAAGAATTAGTTGACAATGCCATTGTGCCGGCATAGATTTTAGGGAGTCCTAATTTGTTCGGAGACGCTGCAACGGCACGAGGACGACGTCACGTGGCACGAAAACCATCACCAACGCTGACGGACGGCGAATTGAAACTGATGCGCGTCCTGTGGCGCCAGGGACCGTCCACCGTGTCCGCGATTGTCGACGCCGTTGCCGACGCCAGTCCGCCCGCCTACAACACCGTGCAGACGATGATGCGGATTCTGGAGCGGAAGGGGTTCGTGTCCCATCGCAAGGACGGCCGGGCGTTTGTCTTTGCCGCCCTCGTCGACGAGACGCGCGCGCGCAAGTGCGCCATCAGCCACGTCCTCGACCGCTTTTTCGACAATTCGCCGGGCACGCTGGTGCTCAGCCTCCTGGAGCACGAGGACGTGCCCGACGCTGACCTGCGGCAACTGCGCGATTTGATTCAGCGCCACGAGTGGAGATGACTGCCGTCTGGGCGTTGTCGTGGCTTGGCCGGAGCGCGGCGCTGGTCGCGCTGACCGCGATCCTCGTCCGGCTGCCTGGCTGCCGGCGGAGTGCGGCTGCGCGGCACGTCGCCTGGCTGCTGGCCCTCTTCCTCTGCGCCGGGCTGCTCGTCTGGCCGCCCGCGCCAGCCGCAGCGACGGCACCTGCGTTTCGATTTGGGCCGGGTGCGGACGCCGCACCGCCGGCGAGATCGTTCCCTCTCGTCGTGCTCCCGGCACCGGTCACGGCGGCGGCCTGGTGGGTCGGCTGGATCTGGGTGGTTGGCGCGGCCGCAGGGCTGGCCGCGGTCGCGCATGATGTCCGGCGCGTCGTCGTCATGAAACGCCAGACGGTGCCGCTGTCCCTGGAGGAACAGGTGCGGCTGGGCTCGGGGATGGCAGCCCTTGCGTCGAGGCGTGCGCCACGCATCGCCTGGTGCGGCGCCGTGGAGTCGCCCGCCGTGCTGGGGTTCTTCGGCCCCCTCATTGCCCTGCCGCGTTCGCAGGTGTTGTCCCTCCCGGACGAGCAGGCCCGGCTGGTCGTGCTGCACGAACTGGCGCATGTCCGCCGCGGCGATGACTGGTGGGCGCTCGCCGGTCGCATCGTCGTCGCCTTGACCTGGCTGAATCCGGCCGTGCACTGGGTCCGCCACGAGCTGTCGCTGTCGCGGGAGATGGCGTGCGATGAATGGGTGGTGCGTCAGACCGCCGCGCCGGCCGCGTACGCGAAGTGCCTCACGGATGTCGCGGGCCTGCGCACGCAGATGCGGCGGCTGCGGCTCGCGGCTGGCGTCATCGGGCGGCCCGGCTCGCTTCGCCGGCGCGTGGTCGGCGTGCTCGCGCTGGATCGCCGCCCGTCCGCTCGCGCGGCCGCCATCGCGGCGTGGCTTGCCCCCGTCGCCGTGTGCGTGGTGGCTGCCGGGCTGTTGCAGCTGCCCCAGGTGTTCATCGTCGCGCACACGCCGGATGCGACCGTGCAGACGCCGTTCCGGCCCGCTCCCGCGGCCGCCGCCGTGGCGTCTGTCGGACTTCCGGCCACGCGGCCGGACGGCCAGCGCCCGGTGATCGGCACGCGCCGCGCCTTGCTTCAGCGCCGCCCGGCTGGCGTTGCGGCGGCCCCTGCCGTCCCGGCGGCGAGTGGCGGAAGCGCGCCGACGGCGCCGGACACGGCGGCAGCGCCGACGACTGCCGTCGACGCGGCGCCGATTGCCGCGAGCCCCTTGCCCGGAGCTGGCGCTCCCGGTGTGATGGCCGCCGCCGTCACGGACCGCATCCCGTTGCAGGCCGGCGCCGCGCGCTGGTGGCGCGGGCCCGCCGCGATCGGCGAGTCGGCGGGCGGCGCGGCCGCGACCGCGAGCCGCGCGACCGCGTCGTTCGTCACGCGTCTTGGATCACACGTGCCTCAGCTGCTCACACGGTAGTCGACTGCCCCCAATCCCGAGGAGTGTCGGATGCGAGTCCACCTAGTCAATCCCAGCCACAAGTCGTTCGGCGTGGCCGTCATCACGCCGCGCTGGCTGTTTGTCCTCGCTGGTGCCACGCCGCGCACCTATGGCGATCCCGCTCTGATCGATGAGTCGCTCGATCCATTCGATCCCGCCACGGTGCAGCCCGGCGACGTCGTGGGGATCAGCATTCACACCGGCAACGCCCTCCGCGGGTACGACGTCGGCAAGGCCGCGCGGGACCGCGGAGCCTGGGTCGTGTACGGCGGCATCCACGCCACGCTCTTTCCCGAGGAGCCGCACACGGTAGGCGCCGCGCACGCGGTCGTCACCGGCGACGGCGACGTCATCTGGCCGCTGGTCCTCGCGGATTGCGCGAAAGGGGCCCCGGAGCGGATGTACGCGGCCGGCCGCGTGCCCGGCGACCAGATGGTCCAGGCGCGGTGGGACCTGATCCAGCGCGGCAAGTACATGTGGGCGTCGGTGCAGACTGTGCGGGGCTGCCCGAAGCACTGCTCGTTCTGCTCGGTGTGGCGGACCGATGGCCAGGCCCCGCGGTTGCGCGGCAATGCGGCGGTCGTCGAAGAGGTGGTGCAGCTGCGCCGCCTCGGCTTCCGGTTCGTCGCGCTGGCCGACGACAATTTCTACCCCGTCACGCAGGGTGACCTCGCCCAGGCGGGCCGGCGGGTGGATCGCACCAGGCTCCTCGAACTGGAAGCCATGCGCAACGACCGCCTCGACCTGATGCGGCGGCTGGCCGAGCTGCCGGCCGACATGGTGTTCTTCACCCAGATCACCATGGAGGCCTCGGAGGATCATGAGTTCCTCGACGCCATGCGCGAGGCCCGGATCAAGGGCGCCCTGGTCGGCGTCGAGGCGATCACGCCGGACGGCCTGAAGGACGTGTACAAAGGCTTCAACGCCACCGGCGACGCGCTGGTGGCGCGTCTCCGGACCTTCCGCGCGCACGACATCCACGTGCTCGGTTCGTTCATCTTCGGCCTGCCGAGCGATCGGCCGTCGACGTTCGCCGCCACCGCCGCGCTCTCGAGCAAGGCCGACATCACGTTCGCCCAGTTCGTCATGCTCACGCCGTTTCCCGGCACGGTGGACTTCGACAGGTGGGCGAAGGGCGTCGATGGCGAAGGGAAGAATGTGGACGGCATCCCGTACAGCCGCCACTGGCTCATCCCGCGGGAGCAGCGGCCGCACATCTACACCCATCACCCGGTAATGTCGGCCGACGAGATCCGGATGTACACGCAGCGCACGTGGGACCAGTTCTACAGCATCGGTTCGGTGTGGCGCCGCTCGCGGTGCGTGAAGTCGGTCAGGGGGAGACTGGCGTTCGTGCTGGTGTCGAAACTCTACCGGCAGATGTACGCCAACACGGGCATCACCACCGACAGCGGCCGCGTGGCGCGCTCGGTGCAGTGGTCGCGGTGGCTGGCGGCGCCGCTGCAACGGCTCTTTGCAGGGACGCCCATGCCCGACCTCGAGATGCCCCGCGCCGAGGTGATCGAGCCCGCCGCCTGAGCTGGCGGCGCGCGGGCCGGCGCCGCCTCGAGGCGAGAGACCTATGATGGCTCACCGCGTGCTGCTTGCGTCTGCCGCCGCGGCCGTCCTGGCCGTCGCAGCCACGGGCGCGACGCCGTTGCCGGGCCGGAGGCCGGGCGGCCCGACGCCATCCCGGCAGTCGGACCAGGCGTTGCCGGCCGGCGACCTGCCCGTGCTGCGCCAGCATCGCTACAAGATGGCCGGCCGCATCCGCCCGCTGCTCTTCTGGATCGGCCGAAACGACGTCGGAATGGGCGAGATCGTGTGGCGCGGCGCAGAGGGCGCCGTGGCGTACGAGTTGCTCATCGGCACGGATTCGGCCAAGGCGCCTCGCGGCATCAACCGGTGGGGCTACATCCTCGAGGACACCAGGCCGTCGGGCACCCGCGTGCTCGGCGTCATGACGACGTCCGATGAGGCCACGCTGCGTGACGTGACCGCGCGGACCGCCGACCAGCAGCGCGTCGGCCGTTTCAAGGGCATCGACGCCCGCATCGCTGCGGGCATAATCAGGTCGGCGACGGAGACGATCGAGACCGAGCGCGACTTCAGCATCCGCGACAAGGAGGAGATAGTCGGCCGTATCGAACGGAAGCTGAAGGATGCGACGCCGAGGGAAGCGGCCGTGCCGGACGGCGTGCGCCCCGGATTCCTGATGGCGGTCGCGGAGCTGGTGAACGACACGATGGCGGCGCGCCGGAATGGCGTCGAGTCGTTGCGCCGCTTGAAGGGCCGCACGATCAGGTTCGTGTACAGCCGGACGCTCTACGATCTCAAGCTGGACGGTGTCCAGCCCGTGCCTCGGTCCGCAGGCCGGCCCTCGCACGGCGCCCTCGTGCACGCGGACTTCGAAACCACCAATCTCACCACGGGCAACCGCAGCACGTTCGAACTCGAGTACGCCACCGACGGCCCGCTGGCCGGCGTGCCGACGCTCATCCGCCATCAGCCGCGCTGGTGGCTGAAAGCCGTGCTGACGCTCGAAGAGGGGAGCGCGCCGCCAGGGCGCCACTGACCGCGCCCCGCCGGACCGCGGCACGCCGCGCGCTCATGGGCTCGCCGCCGCGTCACAGGATTCCCCATCGCACAGCAAGATCGCGCACGTTGAGCACGTGCAGCACCGGGACGCCCTGCTCGACCATGCGCGCCACCAGGCCCCGGCCGGGCGACGAGTCGAACGGCGTCGCTCCGATCCAGCCATTCCGGATCTTGAGGATCGCCGTCGATCGGCCCAGCGCCGCCTCCGTGCCCCCGACGTTGACGAAGGCCGCGATCGGCCGGGTACCGCGCGCCTCGTCGAAGGCGTCGAGCCTGGCGCGGACGGACGCCTCGAAATCGGCGGGCTCGATCAGCCGCGCGTGCAGCCGCCGGGCGCACCGTGCGGCGATCTCCCGGGCGAGCGCCTGGCCGTCGTCGTCCAGG
This sequence comes from Vicinamibacterales bacterium, assembly GCA_025456345.1. Lineage (GTDB taxonomy): Bacteria > Acidobacteriota > Vicinamibacteria > Vicinamibacterales > JAKQTR01 > JAKQTR01. Next base: position 97,055 of record JALOKU010000002.1, read on the forward strand.
TCGAGGGCACGGTCGGAGTCGCCGCCCGCCGACACGGCCACGGTGGCCCGCCGCAGGATGCCGGCGCCCACCAGACGCGCCTCGACCTCGGGCCAGGTGAAGCCCGCGTCGGTGGCGCCCCACGACGACGCCGTCACCGACGATACCGCGATCAGCTGGAGGCCCATCGCCTCTGAGGCGCTCATCACGGCGAGGTTGATGCCGGGGAACGATCCCGAGAGCGAGGCGGCCACCACGTCACCCGGGCGGAGGCCGGCTCGGTGGAACTCGCGGACAAGCGCCCGCGGCCAGGCCGGCGAGGCGCTCAGGCGCTTGGCTTCGATCTCGCCCAGCGTGGTCACGAGCGGGCCCGCCTCGCTGCCGATGAGCGCCTCGCCCGGGGTGACGCCTTTCGCCGCCGCAACGGCGTTGACGGCGCGCTGCCAGCGATCGGCGGCGGCGGAGGCCGCCCGCTCGACCTCGGCGGGCGTACTCGCGTGGGGCGCCGCCAGCCACCGGGGCAGCACGACGGCGCCGGCGGCGACAAGCGCCAGCCCCGCGGTCAGCGCGAGGCCGGTGGCGGTCTGGACCCACGACGGCACCCGGAGAAGACCGCGTCGCACGGACATGTCGCGCCGCGCTACGTGAGAAGCGGCGCCGCCGCCGCGAGAAGCAGCCGCACGATCACCGCGATGGTGAGCGTGGTGCCGACCGTCGCCCAGAACCCTTGCGCGAGCGAGGTGTTCGCGATGAGCCCGGGCACGATGTAGCCCACGACCCGGAGGTCCGCGGGAGCCGGTGAGGACGCGAGCGCGAGGGTGTACAACCCGTGCAGGACGAAGCCGGTCAGGATCGTGACGCCGAACCGCCGGCGCCCGTACAGCACGACCATCCGCATGAACCCGTAGCGCACGGCTGCGAAGGTCATCCCGCCGACGGCGATCGTCGCAAGCAATCGCGCCGGCTGGGTCAGGTGCAGGGCCAGATACCCTGGCACCACGAGGCCGCCCGACGTCAGTCCGAGCACTTCCGTGAAGAACAGGTTCAGCGCGATTCCGAGGCCGAGGGCGAGTTCCACCATGTCAGGCCTGCTGCAGCGCGGCGACAATGGCGTCGACGCGGATGCCTTTCGTGTTGCCGCAGAACACGACGACTTCGGGCGGCGCCACGCCGGTCAGGCGCCGGCGCAGCTCGGCCGCAACCGCCCGAGGCGGTGTGAACAACGCCCGCCCGCCCGGCAGGCCCGCCCGCAGCCGGCGCCAGGTCACCCAGTCGGGCCGGTCGCCCGTGACGATGACCGCATCGCCGGACTGCGACCACGGGGCCGCCTCGCCGAACTGGCCGAGGCGGGCCGGGCGGTCCGCGCGGTGATGAAAGACGAACACCGCGCGATCGTGCCGCTCTCCGAGGATGAGCCCCAGCGACTGCGGATCGTTCGCGGCGGACGCATCGACATAGTCGACGCGGCGTCCCGCCACCTCGAGGCGGCCCGCGCGGAGCGCGCCCGGATCGGGGCGAGCCGCCAGCATCCCCCGGCGGGCGGCCTCCTCGCCGACGCCAAGCTCGCGAACCACGGCAAGGGCGATGCCGGCATTCTCGGCCATCCAGGGCCGGCCGGCCCACGCCTCCGGCTCTCCCTCGTCTGCCACGGCGTGCACGACACGGCTGCCGCGCGCCTGCGCGACGCGGGCCAGGATGTCGCTCCCGCCGGTTGGGCCCATGACGAGGATCGCTCGGCGCGGCACGGTCGCGCCAAGGGCCGCCGCCACTTCCTCGATCGTCGTGCCCATCGCCTCCGCGTGATCGGGGCGCGCGTTGGTCACGACGCCAATCGTCGCCCGAATCATCTCGTCTTCACACACAGCCTGGAGTTCCGGGTCCACGGCCATGCACTCGATGACGACCGCCGCGGCCCGCAGCCGGTGCGCCTCGCGCAGCAGCCACAACTGTTCCTGGATGCTCGCTGGCGCGCGGCGGCGCACGGGCCGCTCGCCGCCATCGGGCAGGATGATCCGCGGCGCCGTGCCGGTGGTCTTGGCGACGGTCCGGATGCCCGCCTCGCGCAGGGCGGCGGCGATGAGCCGCGTGACCGTGGATTTCCCGCGCGTGCCGTTCACGTGAATGCGGATCGGGATCGCGGCCAGCGCGCGGTCGCGCGCGCGCCGCTCCCACAGGAGCAGGGCCAGCAGGCCGGTGAGGAGCGCGGCAGCGATGATCAGGGCCACGGCGTCAGTACGTCACACCCGGCGGTACGCGCCCGACACCCGTTTGACGACGGCCATGACGAGCCACTGGGGCATGTGGCGCGCGAGGAACACCATGGCGCGGTTCACGCGGCCGTTCACGCAGATGATGCGGCCGGCCATGACCGCGTCGAAGCCCTGCCGCGCCACCGTGCCGGCGTCCATCCACATCCACGACGGCAGCCGGCTGACCTGCGCGCGCATGCCGTTGACGTCGTGAAACTCGCTGTACGTGAACCCCGGGCACAACGCCGTCGTGAAGACGTTGTGGGGCATGCCTTCGAGGGCGATCGACTGCGAGAACTGGATCACGAGCGACTTGCTCGCGCCGTAGAGCGGGTGGCCGGCCGACTGCGGGACCAGACCGGCGACCGACGCCACGTTGATGATGCGCCCGTAACGCCGTTCGATCATGCCCGGCAGCAGCCGGTGGGTCAGCTCCGCCAGGGCCATGACCATCACCTGGACCATGTCGCGCTGCGCCTCCCAGGTGGTGTCGGTGAACTTCCCCGGGACGCCGTACCCGGCGTTGTTCACGAGGGCGTCGACGGTGATGCCGGCCGTCGAGAGCGCCTCTACGATGCGCGCGGGCGCGGCCGGGTCGGCCAGGTCCCCGGCGAGGGTGGTGACCCGCCGCCCGAACCGCTGGCGAAGGTCGGCCGCCAGCGCCTCGAGCCGGTCCTGCCGCCGCGCCGTGAGCACGAGGTCGAACCCTTCGCCGGCGAAGACCTCGGCGATGGCCTTCCCGATGCCGGCGGAGGCGCCGGTGACGAGGACGGTGCGCGGCGGCGTGAGGTCGCTCATCCGGCCCAGTCTACACGAAGGCAGGGAGGCGGCGGCTCCGAGCCGGTATACTGGAAGGATGCCTGAACACCGAAGTGCCCGGCCGACCGTGGCCAATTCCGCCCGCCGCAACATCGCCATCATCGCCCACGTCGATCACGGCAAGACGACGCTGGTGGACGCGCTGCTGTTCCAGAGCGGCACGTTCCGCGCGAACGAGCGCGTGGCCGAGCGCGCGATGGACAGCATCGACCTCGAGCGCGAGCGCGGCATTACGATCATGGCCAAGAACACGGCCGTCCACTACGGTGACGTGCTCATCAACATCGTCGACACGCCCGGGCACGCGGACTTCGGTGGCGAGGTCGAGCGCACCCTGTCGATGGTGGACGGCGTGCTGCTCCTCGTCGATGCCTCGGAGGGCCCCCTCCCCCAGACGCGCTACGTCCTGCGCAAGGCCCTGGAGCGACGCCTCGCGCCGATTGTCGTCATCAACAAGATCGACCGCCAGGACGCCCGGACGAAAGAGGTGCTCAACGAGGTCTATGACCTGTTCATCGACCTCGACGCCACCGAGGAGCAGCTCGATTTCCCCGTGCTCTACACCAACGCCAGGGCCGGTACGTCGACGACGGACCTCGACGTGCCGTCGCCGGACCTCCGACCGCTCTTCGACGCGGTCCTCGCCCACGTGCCCCCGCCGGCGGGTGACCCCGCCGCGCCGCTGCAGATGTTCGTGGCGAACCTCGATTCGAGCGACTACGTGGGCCGCATCGCCGTGTGCCGCATTTTCAACGGCCGGGTCAAGCTCGGCGACCAGGTGGCCATCAGCAAAGTGGACGGTGTCCTTCTGCCCACGCGCGTCACCAAGCTGTTCGCGTTCGACGGGCTCAAACGCATCGACGTGGAGGAGGCCGCGGCGGGTGACATCGTCTGCGTCGCCGGGATCGCCGACATCACGATCGGGGAGACGATCACCGACGCCGAGCATCCGGACCCGCTGCCGCCGCTGGCGATCGACGAGCCGACCGTGTCGATGATCTTCGGCGTCAACACCTCGCCGATGGCCGGCCGCGACGGCCAGTTTGTCACCTCCCGCCAGCTCCGGGACCGGCTGAACAAGGAGTTGCTCGGGAACGTGTCGATCCGCCTCGAGGACACCGACGCGCCGGAGCAGATCCGCGTCATCGGCCGCGGCGAACTGCAGCTCTCGATTCTCATCGAGATGATGCGCCGCGAGGGGTACGAGTTGCAGGTGTCTCGGCCCGAGATCGTGACCCGCGAGGTGAAGGGCAAGGTGATGGAGCCGGTCGAGAGCCTCATGATCGACGTGCCGGAGGTCCACCAGGGCGTCGTGATCGCCCAGGTCGGCAGCCGCCGGGGCACGATGACCAGGATGGTCAACCACGGCAGCGGCCGGGTCCGGCTCGAGTTCGAGATCCCCACGCGCGGCCTGATCGGGTTCCGCTCGCAGTTCCTCACCGACACGCGCGGCACGGGGATCATGAACCACCTCTTCCACGAATGGCAGCCGTGGTTCGGCCCGATTCCCGCGCGCGCCACCGGGGCGCTGGTCGCCGACCGTACGGGCGTGAGCACCGCGTACGCGATCTACAACCTCCAGGAGCGGGGTGAGATCTTCATCAGCCCGGGCACGTCGGTCTACGAGGGCTTCATCGTGGGCGAGAACGCCCGGGCGAACGACCTCGACGTCAACGTGACGAAGGAAAAAAAGCAGACCAACATGCGGGCCTCGACGGCCGACGAAGCCATCCGGCTCGTGCCGCCGCGAGTACTCGGCCTCGAGCAGGCCATCGAGTTCATCAACGACGACGAGCTCGTCGAGGTGACACCGAAGTCGATTCGCGTGCGCAAGCGCGTCCTCGCGGCGAACATGAGGCCCAAGAACCGGGAATAGGCACCCAGCCGGACCACGGCGGCCGGGCCTTCCGGCGGCCCCTCCGCGGGGGGCAGGCAGTCGCCCGCCGATTGCAATTTCGTAGCCAGAGAGACGAATTTCGTCATCGCCGCCGGCGTGATCCGGGCGGGGAGACGGTCGAATATGGCCTTCTCCGGCCGATCGTCCCGCCCGGCCCGCCCGGACTATTCCTTGCATTCGGAACAGCCGAGATCAGAGTCAGTAACCATGCGAACGAGGGTCCAACACGTTCCGGTCGCGGCGGCGGGCTTCACCCTCATCGAGGTCGTCCTGGTGGTGGGCCTTGTCGCTGTCCTGTCTGCCATCACCGTCATGATGATGCCAGGCGCGCTGCTGTCGGCGCGAGCCGACAGCGGAGTCGCCCAGGTTGTATCCACGCTCCGGGTCGCGCGTGAGGAGGCGATCGCGCAGCGCCGCAACGTCCGGATCGCGTTTACCGCCCCGAACCGGATCGTCGTGTCGCGCGTCGACGTGCCCGGGCCCGGCGTCACCGTCATCCACCAGACCGTTCTCGAAGGGGGCCTCGAGTTCCGTCTGTATGCGGGCGTTCCCGACACGCCCGATGCGTTTGGCAACGGCGCCGCGTGGTCGTTCGGCGGAGCGGCGTCGGTGGCCTTCACCAGTTCGGGCGAGTTCGTGGATGAGAACGGCGACCCGGTGAACGGCACCGTGTTCATCGGCAGAGAGAACGAGGCCGTCAGCGCCCGGGCGGTCAGCGTGTTCGGGCCCACCGCGCTTGTCCGCGAGTGGCGGTGGAACGGGGCGCAGTGGACCAACTGAGGATCATGATGCCCGCCAACTCGCGCGCCCATGCCGGCTTCACGCTGATTGAAGCGTTGATCGCGATGGCGATTCTCACGTTCGCCGTGCTCAGCCTCGCCCAGGGGTTCTACATGGGGATGCAGCACATGGCGACCTCGTCGGCGAACCTCATCGCGCGCGAGAAGGCGCGCGAGGCTGTCGAGAGCGTGCACACGGCGCGCGACACGCGCACGATCACCTGGGCCCAGATCCGCAACGTCGCCCAGGGCGGCGTCTTCCTCAACGGCGCGCAGCCCCTGAATGCCGCCGGCGTCGACGGGCTGGTCAACACCGCGGACGATGCGGCGGCGGGGCTGGAGACGCAGACCGACCCCGGTCCGGACGGCATCCTCGGCAACGCCGACGACATCCAGACGCCGCTCTCCGGGTTCCAGCGCGGCATCGAGATCCGCGAACTGGTCCCGGTCAACCCTGCCCTGCGCGAAGTGCTGATCACCATCACGTACGCGGTCGGGCCGCAACGCCGCACGTACACGTTGCGGACGTTCATCTCTTCCTTCTCGTAGGGCGGACCATGGGCATCACCCAGACACGACGGGCCGGTAACGCCGGCTTCACGCTGGTCGAACTGCTGGTCGCGATGGTCATCGTGTCGGTCATCATGGGTGCGACCCTGACGGCCCTGACCAACGCCTACCGCGCGACCGAAAGCGCGAAGAGCAGGATTGCCCTCAACAACAACCTCCGCATCGGGGTCGACCTGATCGTGCGGGACCTCATCCAGGTCGGGCAGGGCATGCCGACGGGCCGGACCGTGCAGGTGCCGAACGGCGCCGGGGCGCTGCTCATTCAGCGCCCGCATCCGCAGGGTAGCGCCTGCACAGACTGGCCGGCGGGCACGACCACCCTTTCGGCCGTCACCGTCGGACCAGGGTGCGGACCCGTGATTGACGGCGTGGCCACCGACATGCTGACCACGCTCTCCGTCGATTCCGCGCTGGATGCGGTCCCGGTCTTCAGCTTCAACGTGGCCGGGCACACGGCCACCGTCGCGCTGCCCGCCCAGGCCCCTGACGGCCTGGACATCAGCACCGGCGGCCCGGACGACGTCCGGGTGGGAGACCTCATGATGTTCACCAAGGGCAGCACGAGTGCCCTGGTGTACGTGACGTCGGTCAGCGGGGCGCAAACGTTCACCTTCGGCGGCGGCGACCCGATGAACCTCAACCAGTTCGTCGCGTCGCTGAACGGCACGGTGGACGACCTCGCGACAACGGCGCCCACGACCGCCAACTCCGCGAACGTGTCGCGGATCCGGATGATCACCTACTACCTCGACACCTCGATTGACCCGGCGACGCCGAGGCTCATCCGCCACATGAACTGGGGCGACCCCGCGGTGGCCCTCAACATGCGCGGGCGGACCGTGGCCTTCGCCATCGAGAACCTGCAGTTGACCTACGACATGATGGACGGGGTGACCAATCCGTCGAACGTCCGGATGGTCGCCGCGGACCTGACCGCCGCGGGCGCGTGTGCCCCGCAGCCCTGCTCGCCGAACCAGATCCGCAAGGTCAACGTCTTCGTCGCCGGGCGATCGACCGAGCGGTTCTCGGTGACGAGGCAATTCTTCCGCAACACGCTGAGCACGCAGGTCAGCCTGCGCAGCCTGGCGCTGGTGGATCGATACCGATGAGTGTGCCCATGGCAACTCTTCCTGGGGCAACCGGTCCCGCCGTCGCGGACGGCGGGAGGAAAGGCCGGACGATGCGACGCACGGACGAATCGGGCATGGCGCTGGTCTCCACGCTGTTGGTGATGATGGCGTTGTCGGCGCTGCTGGTGGGCTTCTACGCCGTCATCGCCGCCGATGAGCAGGCCGGCGGGATCAATCGCGACCAGACCCAGGCCTACGCTGCTGCCCACGCCGGGCTGGAGAAGCTCACCGCGGACCTCGGCGCCCTGTTCGTCGGGGGCAATTTCAGCCCGACTGCCGCCCAGGTCAACGCCTTGACGACCGCTCCGCCGACCCTGCCGGGTTTCGCCTTCGTAGCGCCCGGCGGCGCCCCCGGTTACACGATCACCCCTGGCGCCGTCGTCACCGCGACGATCCCCAACGGGCCGTTCCAAGGTCTGAGAGGACTCATCACGCCCTACGTCATCAACGTCACGGCGCGGTCCTCGTGGGGGACGCTTGGCAACGCCGAGGCGCGGATGCGCCGCGAGATCCAGACCGTGGCGGTGCCGGTGTTTCAGTTCGGCATCTACTCGGAGAACGATCTGAGCTTCTTCGCCGGGCCGAATTTCGATTTCGGAGGCCGGGTCCATTCCAACGCCAACGTCTACCTGGCGCAGGATGGGAGCGCCACGCTCACCATTCGAGACGTGCTGACGGCTGTTGGCGAAGTGGTCCGTACTCATCTGGCCAACGGGCTGCCGATCTCGACGAGCGGCCACCGCGGCTACGTCAGCGTGGCCACCACCGGCGGATCCACCCCGACGTTCCGCCGCCTGAGCTGCGGCGCAATGGGCGGCAACTGCGGCGGCGGCACGCAGGAAGGCAGCGTCACGGTGGCCAGCGTGCCCCCAAGCGTCCTGCAGATGGTGGCCGGGACTCCGACCATGGTCCTGGAGGCGGGAAACACGCCGAATGACCCCACGTGGGCCACGGTGGCCACCGGCACGTATTCGAACCGGATCCGCAACGGGGCAACCGGTGCGCGCCGGCTCGACCTGCCCCTGGTCAGCGACGGTGCGACACCCGTCGATTTGATCCGCCGCCCGTCTCTGACGGTGCCGGATTCGCAGGCGGTACTCGACCAGCGGTTCTTCTCGATGGCCAGCCTGCGGATCCTGCTCTCCGACCGCGCGGCCGACATCACCGGGCTGCAGACCGTCACGGCCACTCCGCCCGTCGATCTGGCGCGGCTGTCGATCGACCCCGTCTACCGGGCAGACCCGAATGGCCTCGGGGTCGCGGTCACCTGGGTGAATGGCGTCCCTCTAGCGCTGGCCGGGACCTACGCGGCGGCCAACGGCTATGGGTATCGCGTGCCGGTGGGCACCCCGCTTGCCGACGGGTTCCTGAAGATCGAACGCCAGACGCGCGGCGGGGTCTGGTCCGACGTGACCGTGGAAATCCTCAACCGCGGCTTCACCGGGCGCAACCTGGCGAACGCCAACGCGTGGAACAGCGCGGGCACGACGTGCGCGACGGCCGGCAACGCCGACGATCCCAGTCCCGATGCGGTCATCAGGCTGCAGCGCGTCCGCGACAATCCTTCAGCGGGTTTCACCGTTTGCGGCCACGCGGCTGGGGGGGCGTGGTCCACGCTTCCCACCGACTACCTGCCGCTGGTGCTCTACGATGCCCGCGAGGGCGCGCGGCGCGATGATGCCGCCGGCGCGGGCGCCAACCCGTTGCTGGGCGGCGTGATGCACTACGCCGAACTCGACGTCAACAACCTGCGGGTCTGGCTGGCGACCCATGCCGACACGATGGACGTCACGGGCTTTGTCGTCTACTTCTCTGATCGCCGCGGCAACAAGAACCTCGGCGTGGACGGCGCCGCCAACGGTCGCGCCGGCGCGGATGGCGTGCTGTACACCGGCGACGATTTCGGCGACGATCGCGAGACGGGCGAACTGGGGTTCGAGGACGTGATCAACCCCGCCTCGGCGCAGAGTGTGGCCAACGGCGCGCTCGACACCGGTGAGGACGTCAACGGGAACGGCGCGCTGGACGTGTATGGGGGGACGCCGAGGCTGTACCCGCCGCTCGGCACGGCCTTCCGCATGGCGACCGTCCCGGCATGGGCGCCGGCGGCCGGCGCGGCGGGCGCCTGGATGGAGGGCGCCGCGACCCTGCTCACGACGGCCGTGACGGTGAACGACGCGCGGGTCAACCCGCCGGTGTTCTTCCGCCGTGCGATCAAACTCGTCAACGGCGGCTACACGGCTGGCAACATCAGGTTGCCGCGCAACGGCACGCAGGGACTCTCGGTCGTGGCCGAGAACCCGCTCTACGTGCAAGGGAACTACAACGCGCCGGATGCCGCGGGCACCGCCTTCGGCACCACGCCTGGCACGGACCACGTGTCCGCATCGGTCATCGCCGACGCCGTCACCTTCCTGTCGAACAACTTCAACGACATCCGGTCGTTCATGTCGCCGCACAACGTCACCGTCAACCGCGCGGCCTCGACCACCTTCTACCGGGTGGCGGTGATCTCGGGAAAGACGATCAACTTCCCGAGGCCGACGACCAACGGGCAGGACCACACCGACTTCGGCACCGACGGCGGGGCGCACAACTTCCTGCGCTACATCGAGAACTGGGGCGGGCAAGCGCTCAACTACAGGGGCTCCATCGTCAGCTTCTACATCAACCGGCAGGCCGTGGGCACCTACAAGTGCTGCGACGTGGTTTACTCGCCGCCAGGCCGCGGCTACAACTTCGACACGGACTTCCTGACGCCCGCGTTGCTGCCGCCGCGGACGCCGATGTTCCGCGACATCAACACGCTGACGTTCCGCCAGTTGCTGCGGCCCACCCAGTAGCGAGGGCCGGTTCTGAATACCGCTGTGGCGCGCGGCCGGCAGGCGCCGGCCGCGCCGCTCAGCACCCCCGGCGAATCAGCGGTGTGCACCCGCGGCACGGGCGGTTATCTCCCGACGTGGAGGTCAATCACCCGCTCGATGGCCCGCCGGCACACGCGGCAGAAGCCCACCTCGTCGCGCGTGAACATGATGCAGTCCGCCTCGGGTCGATAGAGTCCCCTCGGCTCATACGACGCCCCCTCGAAGGCGCCCACCTTGCCGGAGTGCGTCATCGACGAGAGGAACTTCGTTTCCCACGCTTGCTGCGTGGTGAACAGCGCGTCCATCGCCGATTCGGGCGCGGCGGCGGCGCGGAGGCGCCGGCGCTCGGCCTGAATCTCGGCCGACCGCTTTTCGTAGGCCTCCTTGCTCCAGGGCGTCGGCAGCGGCGTGCCGGGCTCGACCAGGTCCTTCCATTTCAGCGCCGCCGGGTCGTGCAGCGCCGTGACGTTCGGCTCCCACGGCTCGACCTTCTCCGCGGCGCCTGTCTCGTACGCGACGTCGGACGTGTAGTACTCGTCGCCCAGGCCCGCGAAGTGATGGCCGAACTCGTGCACGAAGATGTAGTCCGCCGAGCCGCTGTCCACCGCCACGGCCGCATGGTCGTTGAAGATGCCGCCCCCGCCGTAGTAGCGGTTGTTGATCAGAATCTGGACCGCGTCGTACGGCGCGGCCGACGCCACGTCGCGCCACCCGCGGTTGTCGAGGGCGAGGGCGTAGCGCTCGCTGTCGAACACGTTGAACGCCGTTCCCACGATTGTCCGGCGCATCTCGCCGGTTCGGGGGTTGTGCACGCCGCTCTGCGCCGTCGGCACCGCGATCGCGCGCACGTTGAAGTCGCCGCGCCGGCTCTTGTACGGTTCGAGCGCGAACATCCGTTCGACGAGCCGCTTCGCATCGGCCTGGAACTTGGCCATCTCGGCCCCGGTGTAGCCGTCGCCGATGAGCAGCACGTCGACCTTCACGTCGGCGGGCCCGCTCTCCCACAGGGTCCAGGCCGTTGCCGCCGGGGCGAGGCGGGCCCGGTTCACCTGCCGCGACGCCGGGTCGATGACGGCGGACCAGAACTGGTGAAACGCGTTGAGGTGGTCACGCCTCTTCAACACGACCTGCACCGGCTGCTTCGGCCACGGGAACCGGAGCGATGCGGAGAAGGTCCGATGCACGTCCTTCGCCTCCGCCGTCGTCTCCCATTCGCCATACAGGTTCGCGAACCCGCGCGAATAGATCACCCGGTTCGTGCCGCGGTCGATCACCTCGAACAGGTACTTCCCCAGGTTCGTTTCGTCCACGAGGTTGACGCGGCTGCCAGGCCAGGGGCCGTCGTTGACGGCACGGTCGAGGGCGACGGCTTCGATGCCGCGCCCTCCCGTCTGGAGGTAGTCCACACGCATCGTCTCGCTGGTGAACGCGGCGTCGTACGGTGCGACGGACCCGAGCGGGCGCCCGACGGCCAGGACACCGGCGAGCATGGCGACTCCGAACAGTACGCGGCGCATGATGAGCCTCCGTGGCCGGGGCCGAAGCGCCCCGGACCGGCGCAGTATAGCGTGGAGCCCACGATGCCGGTAGAATGGCGCTCCGCTGCTCGACGCGGCGGCGGCCGGGCCGGAGGGAGGATCCCGATGCGTTCTCAGGTGGTGACGCTCGTCGTGGTCGCGCTCGTGGGGCTGGCGGTGCCGGGCGAGACGCGGGCCCCGGCCGTCATGGGCACGCTGGCGGCCGAGCAGCCACCGCTGCCGGCCGCGGTGAGCCAGCTGCCCGCCAGCTTCACCGGCGACCTGCCGTGCGCCGACTGCGAGGGCATTCGCTACCGCCTCAATCTGTTTCCCGACGGGGCTTTCTACCTCGGCATGACGTACCTCGGGAAGGGAGACGGCGCAGCCTTTGACGATATCGGCACCTGGATGCTGTCGAGCAATCGGCAGGTGCTGGTGCTGAAGGGCGGACGCGAGGCCTCGACCCTCTTTCGGATCGTCAACGCGAAGACGCTCCGCAAGCTCGACCTCGAGGGGCGCGACATCGAGTCGGCCCTGCCCTATGCGATTACGCGGACAGCGGCGTTCGAGCGACTGGAACCGAAGCTGCCGATGCGCGGGATGTTCCGCTACATGGCAGATGCGGGGCTCTTCACGGAGTGCTCGACCGGGCAGCGCTGGCCGGTGGCCCAGGAGGCCGACAACGCCACCCTCGAGCGTGAGTACTCGAAGGTCCGGAAGGACCCTGGCGGCCCGGTGCTGGTGGGCGTCGAGGGGCGGATCGCCATGCGGCCGAAGATGGAAGGGCCGGGCCTGGAGCCGGCGCTCGTGCCCGAGCGGTTCGTTGGCGCGTTTCCGGGCGAGGCCTGCGGCCCTCGCCCCGCGCCGGCGGCGCTCGACGGCGCGTCCTGGACGCTCACGCGCCTGGATGATGTCGCCGTCGTGCCGACCACCCAGCCGCGAGAGGTGTTTCTCGCTTTCGACCTGAACGCCATGCGCGTCTCGGGGTCGGGCGGCTGCAACCGGATTACGGGCTCCTTCACCCGCGCCGCGATCGACGGAATCACCGTCGGACTCATGGCGGGCACGAGGATGGCCTGCGCGGACGGCATGGAGGTCGAGGCCGCCTTCCTGAAGGCGCTGTCCCACGTCAGGACATACAACATCCTCGGGACGATCCTCGAGATGTACGACGCGGCCGGGACGCTCGTCGCCAGGTTCGAGGCACGGGCGGCGGCTGCGAAGTAGAAGCCGGACTCCCGTCTTCTTGCGTCTGACCGTCGCCAGCGGGCCCTTCTGACTTCTTGCTTCTAGAGGCCGCGAGTGTCCCAGGCCCGCTCGCGGTATGATCCCCAAGCGAGGGCCAATGTTCGGACGACAGACGACCGGGTCGGTGGTGTGCACGTCGTGCGGGCGCCTGGTGGGCGTCAACGACGAGACCTGCTACAACTGCGGGCGCAGGAACCCGGGCTTGTGGGGGTTTGGCCCCCTCCTGCGCAAGCTGGGCAACGACCTGGGGTTCGTGCCCCTGGTCATGTGGGGATCGACCGGGCTTTACGTCGCCATGCTGCTCATGTCGGGCAGCGGGATCCGGATGAACGGCCTGTTCTCCTTTCTCGCGCCGAGCACGCCGAGCCTGTTCCTGTTCGGCGCAAGCGGCGGCATCCCGGTATTTCAGTACGACCGGTGGTGGACCGTCCTGAGCGCTGGCTGGCTGCACAGCGGCGTGCTGCACATTCTCTTCAACATGATGTGGGTGCGGCAGCTCGGTCCTGCCTGCGCCGATCTCTACGGTGCCGGCCGGATGATCCTGATTTACACCGTGGCTGGTGTGACCGGGTTCGCCGCAAGTTCAGTGGCGTGGGTGTTCTTCGGCGGGATTCCGATTCTCGGCGGCGCCGGCTTCACCGTCGGCGCCTCGGCGCCCATCTTCGGCCTGCTCGGCGCCATCGTGCTGTACGGCCAGCGCTCCGGCAGCAGCATGACGAAGCGGGAAGGCCTGCAGTACGCGCTGATGCTCGGCGTGTTCGGCCTGATTATGCCCGGCATCGACAACTGGGCGCACGCGGGCGGGTTCGCCGGCGGCTGGCTGATGGCGAAGATCCTCGACCCGCTCAAGCCCGAGCGGATGGACCACCTGGCGCTTGCCGTCGGATGCGTGTTTGTGACGATGCTCTCGATTGCGGCCTCGATCCTCCACGGCCTTTCGATCTTCGCCGCCGCGCGCTAGCCGCTCTCGGAAGGACCTCGGGGGCGGCGCGCCGCAGCGTGCCACCCCCGTCCGGCTAGCCCCTAGCGCCTAGCCCCTAGTCCCTACTTCACGGTCTTCAATATCGCCATCAGGAAGTCCCAGTACTTCTCGACCGTGTCGATGTAGATCTTCTCGTCGGGCGAGTGTACGCCCTCGAGCGTCGGCCCGAACGACACCATGTCCATGCCGGGGTACTTCTCGCCGATGATGCCGCACTCGAGGCCGGCGTGCACCGCCTTGACCTCGGCCTCCTTGCCGTAGAGCTGCTTGTAGGTGGCAATCGCCGTCTTCAAGATTGGCGAGTCGAGGTTTGGCTTCCAGCCCGGGTAGCCGTCGGACCCGGTCACCGTGGCGCCGGCCAGCTCGAAGATGGCGCGGACGCCGTCGGCGATCTCGACGATCTCCGACGCCACCGAACTGCGCTGGCTGGTCGAGACCGCGATCCCCTTCTTGTCCGTCGTGATGACGCCGAGGTTGGTGGAGGTTTCGACCAGGCCCGGGATGTCGGCGCTCATCTTCACCACGCCGTGCGGCAGCCCCGCGAGCGCCATCGTCAGCTTCTTCTGCACGCCCTTCTTGACGACTTTGCAGCGGCCCTTGAACGGTGCCGCGGTGATCTCGAGCGACGGGTCGACCGACGCCGAGAGCTCCGCGCGGCAGACATCGTGCATCGCCGAGACGATCGCCTTGGCCTCGTCGAGTTTCTTCTTCGGGACGAAGACCAGCGCGACGGCGTCGCGGGGGATGGCGTTGCGCTTGTTGCCGCCGTCGATGCGGGCGAGCCTCGCGCCGAGCGGCGCCAGCCTCAGCAGCACCCGGTTGAGCACCTTGATGGCGTTGCCGCGGCCCTTGTCGATCTCGAGGCCCGAGTGGCCCCCGCGCAGCCCGCCCACCTTGATTTCGAGCCCCACCGTGCCGGCCGGCGCGGCCTCCGTCTCGAGCGCCCACGTGCCCATGGTGTCGCGCCCGCCCGAGCACCCGACGTAGAGGGCGCCCTCTTCCTCCGAGTCGAGGTTGAGGAGGGTCCGGCTCTGCAGGAAGCCGGGCTGCAGGCTGTGCGCGCCGGTGAGGCCCGTCTCTTCGTCAATCGTGAAGAGGAACTCGAGCGGCCCGTGGACGAGCGATGCGTCCGCCATGATCGCGAGGCTTGTCGCCACGGCCACGCCGTTGTCGGCCCCGAGCGTCGTGCCGTCGGCCATCATCGTGTTGCCCTTGCGGACCAGCGTGATGGGATCCTTCAGGAAGTCGTGCGTCTTGTCGGGGCGCTTCTCGGGAACCATGTCCAGGTGCCCCTGCAGGCAGACCATCGGGCGGTCCTCGTAGCCCTTCGACGCGGGCTTGCGCACGACCACCGTGCCGGCGGTGTCCTGGGCGAACTCGAGCCCCAGCTTCCTGGCGGTGCCGACGACGAACGCCGCCACGGCGGCCTCGTGTTTCGAGGGGCGCGGGATCTTCGAGATCTCGGCGAAGTACTTCCACAATCCGGCGGGTTTCAGTCCATCAATCGCGTTCGACATAAGACCGGCTCCTTTGTCAGGCGGGGCAGCATGAATGTACCACACCAGGGGCTAGGGGCTGGGCGCTGGGCGCTAGTCAGCCCGGCCGTCACGCCGGCACGTCACCCATGCGGCGATAGCCGCATCCGACTAGCCCCTAGCCCCCAGTCCCTAGCCCCTACTAGAATGCCCCAATGACCATTTCTCCCGAACTCCAGTCCGCCGCACTCATCGCCGTCAGAGACTGCATGGGCGTGCAGCCGGGCGAGCGCGTGCTCGTCGTCACGGACGCGCCGCTGCGCACCATCGGGTACGCGACGTTCGAGGCCGCCCGCGGCCTTGGCAACGACGCCCTCATCGTCGAGATGCCGCCTCGCAAGACGAACGGCGAGGAGCCGCCGCCGGAGGTGGCCGCGCTCATGCTGCAGTTCGACGTCGTGCTGTGCCCGACGTCGAAGTCGCTCACCCACACGGACTCGCGCCGCAACGCCAGCGCCAAGGGCGTCCGCGTGGCGACGCTGCCCGGGGTGACCGAGGAAGTCATGATCCGCTGCATGAACGCGGATTACCACGAGATCGCCGCGCGCACCTTCCGCATCTGCGACGTCATGCGCGCCACGAAGGTGATTCGCGTCACGGCGCCGGCCGGCACGAACATCGTCATGCCCATCGAGGGCAGGGAGGCCCACGCCAGCTCGGGCGTGTTCCGCGAAAAAGGCCTGTGGGGCAACTTGCCGACGGGCGAGGCCTACCTCGCGCCGCTCGAGGGGCGGTCGAACGGCGTGGTGGTGGTGGACGGCTCGATGGCCTCGGTCGGCATGGTCGACGAGCCCATCCGCATCGTGGTCGAGGACGGCTACGCGACAACCATCACCGGCGGCGCATCGGCGCGAAAGCTCATTGAATTGCTCGAGCCGCACGGCAAGGACGGCCGGACCGTGGCCGAGTTCGGCATCGGCACCAACGACAAGGCCATTCTCACCGGCATCATCCTCGAGGACGAGAAGGTGATGGGGACCATCCACATCGCCTTTGGCGACAACAAGTCGATGGGCGGCACCGTGCGCGTGGCCAGCCACCTCGACGGCCTGGTCAAGCAGCCGACCGTCTGGTTCGACGACCGGATCGTCATGGAGGACGGCAAGCTGCTCATCTGACGGCGATGACCGACCGGCAGTAGTAAGTAGCCAGTAGCCAGTATTCAGTAGGAATGCCAGTCGCACCGCACGGTGTCCCACGGCTACTGGCACTGGCTACTGGTTATTGGCTACTGAACCTGACGGCCCGGCGGACCCGCGGACTCGTGATGGAACCTCTCGGGCGTTCCGTGCGTTTCCTCAAGTGACGTGGACGCCACCAGCGACCTCAGCACCCTCGTCGAGCGCTGCCGGGCAGGCGATGCCCTCGCCTGGGAGGCGTTCGTCCGGCAGGTGCAGGGACGCCTGTTCGCGCTGGCCTACAGCTACACCGGCCACCGTGAGGACGCTCGCGACCTGGCGCAGGAGATCTTCGTGCGCCTGTACGAGGCGCGCGGGCAGTGGCCCTCCGGCGGCGAGTTCCTGCCGTGGCTGTTCCGCGTGGCGCGGAACCGGTCTGTCGACTACCTGCGGCGCAGGAGCGTCCGGCGCCCGGCCGTGACCGTCGACGAGGCCGAGATCGTCGAGCTCCCGGATCCCGCACCCGGCGCTGAAGCGCAGGCTATTGCCGCGGACCGCCGCGGCCTGCTCCACACGGCACTTCGGGGCCTCTCCGCGATCAACAGGGAGATCGTCGTCCTCCGCGACGTGCACGGGCTGGACGTCAAGCAGGTGGCATCGATCCTCGGGATTCCGCTTGGGACGGTGAAATCCCGCGCGAGCCGCGCCCGTGTCGAACTGGCGGAGCGCGTGCTCGCGCTGTCGCGCGGGCGGGGGGACGCATGAGCGGCATCACCTGCGATCAGATTCGCGCCGCCACCCTCGACCCCGGCGCCTCGCCGCGGGACTGGACGGGTCTGCCTGAGGCGGCCGCGCACGTGAGGCGTTGTGCCGCCTGCCAGGACTGGCTCGAGGCGTTCGCCACCGGGGAACAGGCGTGGACGTCGGTGCCGGCAGGCGACTTCACCGATCAGGTGATCGCCAGGACGGCGGGGCTCGAAGCGGTCCTGCGCGATCTGCCGCGTCTGGCGGACATGGATCCAGGCCTGGGGTTCACCGAGCGCGTCCTGCGGGCGACCATCATGAAGCCCTCGCCTGTCGGGTGGCGCGCCGGCGCCTCGGGGGCCTGGCGGGCGTTGGT
This sequence comes from Vicinamibacterales bacterium, assembly GCA_025456345.1. GTDB lineage: Bacteria > Acidobacteriota > Vicinamibacteria > Vicinamibacterales > JAKQTR01 > JAKQTR01. The sequence continues at coordinate 114,862 of JALOKU010000002.1, forward strand.
GCGCCGGCCACGCTTTGCGTGGGAAGCCGCCTACGTGGCCACCCTGTGCTGGGTCCTCGTATTCGGCAACCCGGTCGGCGCCATCGAGTGGAGCAGGTCGAACATCGGCGCCGTTGCGCGGGAGCGCCTGGGCCCGCCCGTGCGCGAACTCCGCAGCGACCTGGAATCGTGGCGCGCCGCGTTGAAGCCAGAGCCTGCATCCGCGCGTGGCATCCCGGCGGGCGCACAAGCCGATCCCGCTCCGCCGGTCCTCCGGGCCTGGCAGGCCGCTGCCGAGTGGGTGCGCGGCGCGGCCACGTCGGCCGCCGCGGCGTTCTCGACGGCGTGGGAGCGCATCGTCGAGTGGTTCGCGCGCGTATTCGGCGAGCCGTCGACCGCGCCGACCGAACCTCCGGCTGGCCCGGCGCGTTCTAGCTAGTGAAGCTGTTGAAGGAGCACCCATGACCCGCGATACCGAACACATCGAACAGACGGCTGCCGGCCCTGATGCCGCGCCCTTCACGCGCAGCGAGCGCCGCGACCGCTTCGTCGACGATCCGCGGAAGAAGTCGGTGATGCTCGCCATGCTGCTGTCCGCCATGCCGGGCCTCGGCCAGGTGTACGTCGGCTACTACGATCTGGCCTTCCGCAACATCCTGGTCGTCTGCGGCCTCATCGCGATCCTGGCCAGCGGCGCGGCGCATCGCCTGGAGCCGGTCGTCGCCCTGTTCATGGCGTTCTACTGGCTGCACAACATCGTGGACGCCGGGCGGCGAGCCAGCTTCTACAACCAGGCCCTGGCGGGCCTGAGGCCGATGGACCTGCCCGAGGACGGCAAGGCGCCGCAGCCCATGGGCTCGTTGGCCGGCGGCGTGCTGCTCGTCGCGGTGGGCGTGACGCTCTTCTTGAACACGATGTTCGACGTCCCGCTGGACTGGCTGGCCCAGTGGTGGCCGCTCGCCCTGGTCGGTGCGGGCGCCTGGCTCATCTTTTCCGACCGACGTGCGAAGGCGGCAGCCGCCGTGTCGGGCCAGACCGAGTCGTAGCCTCCTGCCGGGGCGCGCCCGGCCGTCCGAGAGCCGCTATAATCCCCATCCGGAGACGCTGTATGCCTCACCGGATGGGGATGTTTCTTTCCGCCGTCGTGATCGCGGTCCTGATCGCCGGGCCCGCCGCCGGGCAGGCGAAGCCCGCCAAGCCCGCTGCCGCACCGCCGCCGCTGTTCACCACGCCGCTCGCGCTCGAGCAGATGCGCGGGAAGCAGGCCGTCATCGAAACGACGGCCGGGCGCATCGTGCTCGATCTGTTGCCGGACAAGGCGCCAAACCACGTGGGCTACCTCATCAAGCTGGCCCGGGAGGGCGCCTACAACGGCACGACCTTCCACCGCCTGATCAAGCACGGCATCATCCAGGGCGGCGACCCGCTCTCGAAGGACCCGGCGAAGACGGCCCAGTACGGCACCGGCGGTCTCAAGATGGTGGCGTTCGAGCCGGGAGAGGGCAGCCACGTTCGCGGGGCCGTGTCGGCCGTGCTCGTCCCCGGCAACCGCGACAGCGCGGGTTCGCAGTTCTTCATCTGCGTGACGCCGCAGCCCCCGCTCGACGGGCACTACACCGTGTTCGCCCGCGTCGTCGAGGGGATCGGCATCGTGACGCAGATCTCCGAAGCGCCGGTCGACGCGGCCGGGAAGGCCACGGATCGGATTGAGATGACGTCAGTCACGATCCGCGACGCGCCGCCGGCTGGCGTTGTCCCGTTCGCGGCGGACTCGCCGGCGGACCTGGCCAGGTACCGCGCGGTCCTCGAAACGAGCCTGGGCAACATCACCATGGAGTTCCTGCCGGAGAAGGCGCCGACCCACGTGCGCAACTTCCTGAGGCTCGCCTCCGCGGGCGTGTACGACCGCACGGCCTTTCATCGTGTCGTGCCAGGCTTCATGGTGCAGACTGGGTACCTCGGTTCGAAGCAGCTCGTCATGGATGAGGCACAGCAGAAGCTGGTCGGCACCCTGCAGCCCGAGTTCAACGACACGGTCCACGACAAGGGCATCGTGTCGATGGCCCGAGGCGAGGATCCGGCCAGCGCCAGCACCTCGTTCTTCATCGTCACCGCACGCGTGGCCTCGCTTGACGGCACCTACACCGCCTTCGGCCGCGTCGTCGACGGGATGAGCGTCGTCGAGGCCATCGAGCAGGTGCCGAGGGACGGAGAGGCACCGCGGACGCGCGTGGAACTCATCCGCGTTCGAATCAGTAGATAGTAGCCAGTAGTCAGTAGCCAGTAGGGCGGGACGCCCTACAGTGCACTGGCCTTTCTACTGAATACTGGCTACTGGCTACTTACTACTGACAGCCTTGGGCTGCGCCCCGAACCCCGAACTCCGACCCCCCGAGTCCCGGATCCCGACTGACTAGCGCCTAGCGCCTAGCCCCTAGTAGAATGCCCCCGACCCCCCGGAGGTGCGCATGGATCACGAGGACAGAGACAAATCCGCAGCGGCGACAGGAGGCGTCAGTCGCCGCGGATTCATCACGTCGGTCGGCTCCGGAGCCATCGGCGTGGCGGCGGCGAGCGCACTCGTGCAGGGCGCGCCGCCACAGGCCCAGGCCGAGGCCGTCAAAGCCGGCGAGGTGAGCCCCATCGCGCTCACCGTCAACGGGCGCACGCACAAGCTGCTGGTCGAGGCCCGCTGGTCGCTGCTCCACGTCCTGCGCGACCACCTCGGCCTGACCGGGACCAAGGTCGGGTGCGAGCGCGGTGAATGCGGGGCCTGCACGGTGCTCATCGACGGCAAGGCCCGCTACGCCTGCATGACGCTCGCGGTGGAAGCCGACGGGCACGACATCACGACGGTGGAAGGGCTCATGTCCGGAGAGGAACTGGGGCCGACGCAGCGCGCGTTCGCCGAGGAAGATGCCTTCCAGTGCGGCTACTGCACGCCGGGCCAGGTGATGGCGGCCGAGGGCCTGCTGCGCGCGAACCCGTCGCCCGATCTCGACCAGATCCGCCACGGCATGGCGGGCAACATCTGCCGGTGCGGGGCGTACGCCCACATCTTCAAGGCCGTCGCGAAGGCGGCCGATCTGAAGCGGCAGGGGAGGTGAGCCATGAAGGATGACGAACTCTACTTCTGGAACGGCCCGCTTCCCGAGACGCAGGCGCCCGCGCCCGGCCCGGTGCCAGAGCCCTGGGACCAGACGACGGTTGTCGGGAAGCCCGTGATTCGCATCGATGCCTACGACCGGGTCAGCGGCTCCGCACAGTACCCGTCCGATGTCAGGCTCGCCGACATGCTCCATGCGGCGGTCCTCTCGTGCCCGCATGCCCACGCCATGGTCCGGAAAGTGGACACGTCCGCGGCCGAGAAGATGCCGGGCGTCAGGGCCATCCTCAAAGACGGGGACGTCGGCACGAACGTGCCGTGGTTCGCGGGCCGCGGCGGGTTTTCGAGCCGGCTGTTCGATCCGCACTGCCGCTACGAAGGCGACGAGGTGGCCGTCGTGGCCGCCGACACGATTTACCAGGCGTGGGACGCCGTGCGCGCGATCAAGGTCGACTACGAGGTCTTGCCCCAGGTCACCTCGGTCGCGGACGCCCTGAAGCCGGGCGCGCCGGCGGTCCGCGACGGCGGCAATGCGATTCCGCCCGGGAAGCCATACGTTCGCGGTAACGTCGAAGCCGGCTTCGCGTCGGCCGACGTCGTGATCGAGCACACCTTCACCACGCCGTGCGAGCTGCAGAACGCGATGGAGCTGCACGGGTGCGTCGCGAAGTGGGACGGGCCGCGCCTCACCATCTGGGAATCGACGCAGGGCGTGTTCGGCGTGCAGACGGGTGTCGCGCGGGCGCTGAACATCCCGCTCGCCAACATCCGCGTCATCGGGCACTACATGGGCGGCGGCTTCGGCGCGAAACTGTCCGCCGGCAAGTACTCGGTGATGGCGCCGCTGCTCGCCCGGAAGACCGGGCGGCCTGTCCGCCTGTTCCTGAGCCGGGAGCAGGTGTGCCTCGGCATGGGCAACCGGCCGGCCAACACCATCACGCTCAAGGCCGGCGTGAAGAAGGACGGCACGCTGGTCGCCCTCCAGTCGAAAGCGGTCGGGTCGGGCGGCGCATACTCTGAGGGCGGGACGGGAGGCGTCGACTTCGTCATCCGCGAGCTCTACGCGTGCCCGAACGTCCACTGCGAGAATGCGAACGTGTTCACCCACGCGGGGCCCGAGCGCCCGTTCCGGGCTCCCGGCCACCCGCAGGGCGCGTGGGCGCTCGAGATCATGCTCGACGCGCTGGCCGCGAAGATCGGGATGGACCCGGTCGCGCTGCGCTTCAAGAACGTCACCCTCGTCAGCCAGACGCGCACCGGCAACCCGAGCTACACCTCTACCGGCTTCGCCGACTGCCTGACGAAGGGCGCGGAGGCGTTCGGGTGGGCGGCGGCGCGGGCGCGCAAGCCGGCGCCCTCGCACGTCAGGCGCGGCGTCGGTGTGGCCGGCGGCATCTGGCAGGGGGGCGGAGGCAGTCCTCCCTCGACGGCCATCGTCAAGCTGTTCGCCGACGGCAGCGCCAACCTGAACATGGGGGCGAGCGACATCGGCTGCGGCACCAAGACGTGGGGCGCGCAGATTGTCGCCGAGGAACTCGGCGTGCCGATGGACCGGATCTCGGTGGAACACGCGGACACCGGCACGACGCAGTTCGCCACGCCGAGCGGCGGCAGCAAGACGGTGCCGACCGAATCGCCCGCCATCCGCTCGGCGGCCCTCGAGGTCAAGCAGCAGCTCTACGCCATGGCGGCCGAACAGCTCAAGCTGCCCGCCACGGACCTCGAACTGCGCGGCAGTGAGGTGGTGTCGAAGTCCGACGCCACGAAGAAGGTGGCCCTCGGCCAGATCCAGGCCTTCGGCCGCCGCGGACTGCTGGTCGGGATTGGCTACCGCGTGCCGAACCCGCCCGGCTCGGTGGTCAACCCCTTCGGCGTGCAGTTCGCCGAAGTCGAGGTCAACACGAAGACCGGCGAAATCAAGGTGCTGCGGTTCCTGGCGGCCCACGACAGCGGGCGGGTGCTGAACCCGAAGATGTTCCAGAACCAGCTGATCGGCGGCATCACGATGGGGATCGGGTTCGGCCTGACCGAGGACCGCGTGATGGACGACAGGCAGCTCGGGAAACTGCTCACCGTGAACCTGCACGACTACAAGCTGCCGACGGCGCTCGATGCGCCGGCCGACAAGACGATGGTGATCGTGGACCCGCAGGACCGCGCGTTCAGCAACACGGGCGCCAAGGGCGTCGGCGAGCCCGCGACGATTCCCACGGCACCGGCGATTGCCAACGCGGTGTTCCATGCGACGGGGTTGCGCCTGACCGACGCGCCCATGAGCCCGGCGCGTGTGCTGACGGCGATTGCAGGCCAGAAGCCGGCCCCGGCCGGTCAGAAGGGGAGGGAGTAATGCTGCGGACGTTTGCCTACGTGCGGCCAGCCTCCGTCAGCGAGGCGCTGAAGCAGATGGAGGATCGCGGCGCGCGGCTTCATGCCGGCGGCACGGACCTCATCGGCTGCCTGCGCGACGGCGTGTTCGAGGCCGGGAAGGTCGTCAGCCTCGCCAGGCTCGACGATCTTCGCGGGATCACGGTGGCGCCCGACGGCGAGCTGCGCATCGGTGCGCTGACGACGATCGCCGAGATCGCCGCGCACCCGGCCGTCGCCGGGACGTTCGCGGCGCTCGCACAGGCGGCGGCGGTCGTGGCCAGCCCGCAACTGCGCAACCAGGGCACCATCGGCGGCAACCTCTGCCAGCGCCCGCGGTGCTGGTACTACCGCGGCGACTACGCCTGCACGCGCAAGGGCGGCGACATGTGCTACGCCCTCGGCGGGGAGAACCAGTACCACGCCATCTTCGGCGGCGGCGCCTGCGTCATCGTGCACCCGTCCGACACCGCGCCGGCGCTCATTGCCCTCGACGCCAAGGTCCGCCTCATCGGGCCGAAAGGCGCGCGCGTCATTCCACTCGAGCAGTTCTACGTGCTGCCCGAGAAGGATGCGACGCGCGAAACGGTGCTCGAGCCGGGCGAGATGGTGCTTGGCGTGCTCGTGCCGGCCACGGCGCCCGGGCAGAAGAGCGGGTACCGCAAGGTCCGCGCACGAGGGTCGTGGGACTTCGCGATGGCCGGGCTTGCGCACGCGGTGACGTTGAAGGCGGGGAAGATCGCCGACGCGCGCCTCGTGCTGTCCGGCGTGGCTCCGGCGCCGTGGCGGCTGCCGGCCGTCGAAAAGCTCCTCATCGGGCAGAAACTCGATCCCACGCTCATCGCACGCGCCGCGGACGCGGCGATTGCCGGGGCAAAGCCCCTGGAGCACAACGGCTACAAGGTGCCGCTCGTGCACGGCCTCATCGAGGAAGTGCTCGGTGGGATTCCCGCGGCGTAGCGTCGCCGCCATCCTGGCTGCCGCCCTCGTGGCGGCAGCCTGTAACCCTCAAGAGCTGGCGCGCCGGGCTGGAGCCAGGACGCGCCTCTCCGTTGCCACGGGCGGCACCGGCGGCGTCTACTACCCCTACGGCGGCGCCATCGCCCGCGTCATCACCGAGCACCTGCCGGGCGTCGAAGCGACCGCGGAGGTGACCGCCGCGTCGGTCGACAACCTCAAGCTCGTACGCGACCACAAATCGGACATCGCCTTCTCGCTCGCGGATACGCTCGATGACGCGGTTGCCGGCCGCGGGGCGTTCGCCCGCAAGGGGCCGGTGCCGGCGAGGGTCCTTGCCGTTCTCTACGACAACTACACCCATCTGGTCGCGAGCGGGTCGAGCGGCGTGGCCCGGATCGCCGACCTGGCCGGCACGCACGTGTCGATGGGCGCGGCCGGCAGCGGGACCGAACTGATTGCCACGCGCGTGCTCCGCGCGGCCGGCCTCGAGCCCGGCCGCGACCTCACGCCGGTCAGCCTCGGTGTGGCCCAATCGGTCGATGCGCTGAAGGACGGCAAGATCGACGCCTTCTTCTGGAGCGGCGGCGTTCCCACCGCGTCGGTGCTGGATCTTGCGAGCACGCCGGGCATGTCCTGGCGGCTGGTGCCCACTGACGATGCGCTGGAGGTGTTGCGCCAGACGTACGGCCGGTCGCTCTACACCCGGTTGACGGTGCCACGCGATGCGTATCCGGGGCTTCCGGCCGACGTCGCCGTTGTCGGTGTCGCGAACCTCCTCGCCGTTCACCAGGACATGCCCGATCAGCTGGCGTACGACATCACGCGCCTGCTCTTCGAACACCAGGCCGAACTGGTTGCCGTGCATCGCGAGGCGGCGAACCTGACACCCGCGACGGAGACAACGGCGTCGCCGGCGCCCTTCCATCCTGGCGCTATCCGCTACTACCGCGAACGCGGGCACTGGAGGAACTGATGCGACGGGTGCTCGCGGTTGTCTGTCTGCTCTGCGGCCCGCAGTGCGTCGATGCGCTGGCGGCGGTCCGGGCCGAGGGCAACCTCAGGGTCGACGTGCGGTCGGCGGCCTCCGGGGCGCCAATTGCCGGCGCCCGGATCGCCGTCGACGGCCAGGATGCCGGCGTCGTCACCGACAGCGGCGGCATCGCGCGAGTGTCGGGCCTGCCGGCGGGCCCCGCGATGGTGCGCGTGTCGGCGCACGAGTTCCGCCCCGCGCAGGCCGTGATCGACATCGCACGGTCTGAGGCCATGCTCCACGTCGTGCTGGCGCCGGTCGAGCTGCGCGTCGACGAGTCGGTCATCGTGTCGGCCGCCCGTGCCGACCGCGCCGCCTCCGACGTGCCGCGCTCGACGGCGGTGGTCTCGCGGACCGCGCTCGACGAGCGGGCCGATCGCACCTCGCCCGAGGCGCTCCAGGACCGTAGCGGCGGGTGGGTGCAGAAGACGAACCACGGCGGCGGGTCGCCGTTCCTGCGCGGTCTGGTTGGCAACCAGGTCCTGGTGCTGATCGACGGTGTGCGATTGAACAACGCCACGTTCCGCCTGGGCCCGAACCAGTACATGAACACCATCGACGCGTTCAGCCTCGAACGCATCGAGGTCGTCCGGGGATCGGGTTCCGTGCAGTACGGGAGCGATGCGCTGGGCGGGGTGATCAATCTCATCTCGCCGTTGCCCATCCTCTCGCCTGGCGGCGTGCGAGCCGGAGGCTCGGTGGCCACGCGCCTGGCCAGTGCAGGCATGGAGCAGACGGCGCGCGCCGAGGGGCGTGTCGCCGGTGCGCGCGCGGGCGTGCGCGGCGGCGTCACCCTCCGCAACTTCGGCGACCTGGTTGCCGGAGGGTCCCTCGGCACGGAAGCGCCCTCGGGGTACCAGGAGTCCGACGCCGATGTCTCGGCGATCTGGGCGCCATCGCCCCGCACCACCTTCACGGGCGTCTTCCAGTCCGTCTACCAGGAAGGCGTTCCGCGGTTCGACCAGGTCTCGCAGCGCGGATACGACGTGTACGAGTTCGATCCGCAGTCCCGCCGCCTCGGGTACCTCCAGTGGCAGCAGCTCGTCTCGTCCAAGTGGCTGGATCTGTCCCGGGTGACGCTCTCCTGGCAGCGATCCGACGAGGGCCGGCGGCGGAGGCGGACCGGGTCGGATCTGGAAACGACCGAGTCCGACACGGTCGCGACCGTCGGCGTCTCGGCCGACCTGTACGGCCGCCTGGCAAGCCGCGCGGGATGGCACGCCGGCGTCGAGGTGTACCACGACACCGTGCGAAGTTGGCGTCTCGACACCGACCTGGCCACTGGCGCCTCGAAGCCCATGCGAGGACTGTATCCCGACGGTGCCACGCGGCTCTCGGCCGCGGCCTTCGCCCTCGGGCACTTCTCGTTCGGCCGGGCCGGCGTCGATGTCGGCGCCAGGTACACGCGCGATGACGTCGAGGCGGACGACCCGGTGTTCGGGCCGCTGCGCATCGAGCCGGACGCGATTGTCGGAAGCGTCTCGGTCCTCGTGCCGCTCGGCCGTGGCGTGCAGGCATTCGGATCGGTCGCTCAGGCCTTCCGCGCGCCGAACATCGACGACCTGAGCACGCTCGGCACCTTCGATTACGGTGTCGAGGTTCCGCCGGAGAGCCTCGACCCCGAGCGTTCGGTCTCGATCGAAGGGGGCCTCAAGGCCAACACCTCCCGCGTGGCTGCCACGTTCGCGGCGTTCCGGCTCCAACTGCGCGATCTCATCGACCGGCTGCCGGCGACCTTCGAGGGCTCCCCGAGCTGGGACGGGCAGGACGTGTACCAGCGCGCCAATGTCGGCGAGGCGTATGTGCGGGGCCTCGAAGCGGACGCCGAGTGGCGCGCCACCGCCGCGCTGACCGTGCGCGGGTTCGTGGCCAGCACCTACGGCCAGCAGGTGACCGTGGACGCGCCGATGCGGCGCATTCCGCCGGTCAACGGCCTCCTGGGGGCGCGCTACCGCTGGAACCGGGGCGTGTGGATCGAAGGCACCCTGCGCGCTGCCGGCGCGCAGACGCGCCTGGCGCCGGGCGATATCGCCGACCACCGCATCCCGCCTGGCGGCACGCCAGGCTGGTCGGTCGTCAATCTCACGGCCGGCATGCGCGTCGGGCAGGGCCTGCTCTTGTCAGCAGGCCTGGCGAACCTCTTCGACGAGGCTTACCGCATCCACGGGTCCGGCATCGACGGTCCGGGGAGGCACGCCTGGCTGAGCGCCAGGTTCGAGTTCTGATGGAGCCCCCGCCGCCGCGCCTCTCGGGCGCCGCCGGCGTGCTGGCCGCGACGCTCGCCGCCGGCCTTGCGCTCTACGCGCTCTATTGGGTGGTCGCCGTCGTCCAGCCTCAGGGCTACCGCCTCAGGTTCCTGCTCGGCTGTCTCGTTCTCACCTTCATCCTCTATCCGTTCCGGCGCGGCACAGCCAGGGTCCGCGTGCCAGTGGTGGACTGGCTGCTGGTCGCCATCGCGACGGCCGCGATTGTCTGGCCGCTTGTCGACTTCGACGAGTTCATTTATCGGGCGACCGAGCCCACCGCACTCGACCTCGTGCTCGGCTCGGCGCTCGTCGTCCTCGTGCTCGAAGCGACGCGGCGCACGTCCGGGCCGGTGCTCGTGCTCACCGCGCTCGGGTTCCTCGCGTACGCATGGGTCGGCCCCTTCCTGGACCTGGTCGGCCTCAGCATCGTCGCGCACCGGGGCTACGGGCTCGACCGGATCGTGGGCACGCTCTACATGACGCTCGAAGGCGTGTTCGGCGTGCCGCTGGACGTGGCGTCGACCTATATCATCCTGTTCACGGTGTTCGGCGCCGTCCTCGAGCATGCCGGGGCCACGCGGTTCCTCCTGGACTGGTCGCGCGCGGCGTTCGGCCGCTCGCACTCCGGCGCGGCTGCCGGCCGGGCCGTGACGCTCGCGGGGGGCCTGCTCGGCGCCGTGTCGGGCAGCGGCGTGGCCGTGACCGTCATGCTCGGCTCGATGTCGTGGCCGATGCTGCGCCGCGCAGGGTATCCGAAGGACACCGCCGGGGCCGTGCTGTCGGCGGCGGGCATCGGCGCCATCCTCGCCCCGCCGGCGATGGGCGCGGCAGCCTTTCTCATCGCGGAGTTTCTCAAGATCTCCTACGTGCAGGTCATCACGATGGCCGCGATCCCGGCGCTCCTGTATTACCTGTCGGTCTTCCTGATGGTCGAGGCCGACTCGCGGCGCCTCGGCACGCGGCCGGTCGAGGAGGCGGTGGCGCCGCTTGCCGAGTTGACCCGCCGGAGCGGTTATCACTTCATCCCGCTCATCAGCGTCGTTGTGCTGCTCATCGCCGGCGTGAGCACCTTCCGCGCGGTGTTCTGGGCGACGGCGCTGGCCTTCGCGTTGAGCTTCGTGCGTCGGGAGACGGCGCTCACGCCCCGCCGCGCGTTCGCGGCGCTCGACGCGGGCGGCCGGGGCGTCCTGCCGGTGGCCGCCACGACGGCCACCGCGGGCATCATCGTCGGTGTCGTGGCGCTGACCGGGCTCGGCTTGAAGGTGGCCGGCCTGATCGTCACGCTGGCCGGCGGGCACGTGTTCCTCACGGTCCTCTATGGCGCGCTGGCCGTCTGGCTGCTCGGGCTCGCCGTGCCCGTCACCGCGTCGTACATCATCGCGGCGGTCATGGTGGCGCCCGCGATGATCCACGTCGGCGTGGCGCCGGTGGCCGCGCACATGTTCATCTTCTACTACGCGGTCCTGTCGGAGGTGAGCCCGCCGACGGCGCTCGCGCCGTTTGCCGCCGCCGCGCTCACCGGCGGGCACCCGTTCCGGACGATGATGCTCACGTGGAAGTACACGCTGCCGGCATTCCTGGTGCCGTTCGTGTTCACGCTCGACCCGCGTGGGATGGGCCTGCTGCTGCGCGCGGCGGCCATCGATGTGGCGTGGGCGTCCGGCACCGCCGTGCTCGGGGTGATGGCGCTCTCGGCGGGATTCGGAGGCTGGATACGGCGCGCGGCCACGCTGCCCGAACGGGCGCTCGCTGTCGCGGGCGGCGTGCTGTTGTTCTATCCGGCGGGCCTGGCCGATGCCGGGGGAGCGGTGCTCACGGCGACCGCCGTGTGCGCCCACCTGTGGCGGACCCGAGGCACTCCGTGATCCACGCCACGATCCGATCCTGGGCCGCGGCGTTGACGTCTGCCTGACGCAGGCCCGACCGCTTCGGCACCTCGAGCGAGTGGTTGCCCTGCTCGACGGTGTAGATCTCGCACGGAGCATCCAGCACGTCGAAGAACAGCCGCAACTCAGCCGCCGTCCCGAACGCATCCCTGGCGCCTTGCACCACGAGCATCGGGTGGTTGATGTGCGGCAGGTGCGACACACGAACCTGCTGCGGCTTACCGGGAGGGTGAAGCGGATAGCCCAGGAACACGAGGCCGCGCAGCCGGTCCCACCACGCCTCGGTCACGGCGTCGCCGACGTCGCGGGCCGCCGCGAGGTGCGAGGCCATCCGGCCGCCGAGGGACTTGCCGCCGATGAAGAGGGGACGCGAGCCGCCGGCGGCATCGGCTACGACGTCGGCGAGGACGGCCCGGTAGCACGCCTCCAGCACCGGCTGCGGGTCGGGCAGCTTCTTGCCGCGCTCGGTGAACGGAAAATTGAACGTCACCACGTCGAGTCCGCGGGCGGCGAGGCCGGTGGCAAATCCCACCATGAATTCGCTCGACTGGCCGGCACCGGCCCCATGGGCGAGCACCAGGGTAGCCAGGGGCGATGGGCCGCCTCCGTAGCGCCTGGCAGTCACCGAGGCGCCCCGGTCGAGTGCCACCCGTCGCTCGTCCACCATCGTCATTCCCTTGAGTCCGCCGCCCACACAGCTTAGGCTAGATGGACCATGGCAGCGCAATACATCTTCACGATGAAGGGTCTCGGCAAGGTCTATCCACCGGACCAGACCGTGCTCAAGGACATCTGGCTCTCGTTCCTCCCGGGGGCGAAAATCGGCGTGCTCGGGCTGAACGGCGCCGGGAAGAGCACCATTCTCAAGGTGATGGCCGGGATCGAAAAGGAGTTCCTGGGCGAGGCCTTCCCGGCCGACGGCATCAGCATCGGTTTCCTTCCCCAGGAGCCCGCGCTGGACCCATCGAAGACGGTGCTCGGCAACGTCGAAGAGGGGGTGGCGGGGACCAAGGCGCTGCTCGCGCGGTATGACGAGCTGAACGGGAAGCTGGGAGAACCGCTGGATCCCGACGAGATGGAAAAGGTCCTCGACGAGCTCGGCAAGCTCCAGGATCGCATCGACGCTGTGGGCGCCTGGGAGCTGGACTCGAAGCTGGAACTGGCGATGGACGCCCTCCGGTGCCCGCCTCCTGACGCCGACGTGCGGACTCTCTCGGGCGGGGAGCGGCGCCGCGTGGCGCTGTGCCGGCTCCTCCTGCAATCGCCCGGCCTGCTGCTCCTCGACGAGCCCACGAACCACCTCGACGCGGAGTCTGTGGAGTGGCTCGAGCACTTCCTGAAGGACTACCCGGGCACGGTGGTGGCGGTCACGCACGACCGGTATTTCCTGGACAACGTGGCGGGCTGGATCCTGGAACTCGATCGCGGCTCGGGCATTCCGTGGCAGGGCAACTACACGTCCTGGCTCGAGCAGAAGCAGAAGCGCCTCGAGGTCGAAGAGAAACAGGAAGCGCGGCGCCAGCGGACGCTCCAGCGCGAGCTGGACTGGATCCGGATGTCGCCGCGCGCCAGGCAGGCGAAAGGGAAGGCCCGCCTGAACGCCTACGAGGCGATGCTGTCGGAGGAGACCGCCCAGCGCATCGAGACCGCCGAGATCTACATTCCGCCGGGCCCCCGCCTGGGCGACGTCGTCGTCGAGGCGCGGAGCCTGCGCAAGGGCTACGGCGACGTCCTCCTCATGGACGAGGTGACCTTCACGCTTCCGCGCGGCGGCATCGTGGGCGTCATCGGGCCCAACGGCGCGGGCAAGACGACGCTCTTCCGGATGATCACCGGGCAGGAGCAACCCGATGGCGGCACGCTTCGCCTCGGGGAAACCGTCCAGGTCGGATACGTGGACCAGTCGCGCGACGCGCTCGACCCCGACAAGTCCGTCTGGCAGGAGATTTCTGACGGCCGCGACGAGGTGATGCTCGGCAAACGTGAAGTCGCGTCGCGGGCCTACGTGTCGTGGTTCAACTTCAAGGGCCGCGACCAGCAGCGCAAAGTGGGCTCGCTCTCCGGCGGCGAGCGCAACCGGGTGCACCTCGCCAAGCTCCTCAAGCGCGGCTGCAACCTGCTGCTGCTCGACGAGCCGACCAACGATCTCGACGTCGACACGCTGCGGGCCCTCGAGGATGCCATCCTCGCCTTTGCCGGCTGCGTCGTGGTCATCAGCCACGACCGCTGGTTCCTCGACCGCATCAGTACGCACATACTCGCCTTTGAAGGCGACAGCCAGGTGGAGTGGTTCGCAGGGAACTACCAGGACTACGAGGCCGACCGCCACCGCCGGCTGGGCACGGAGGCCGACCGGCCGCACCGGATCAAATACAGGAAGCTGACAAGATAGAAGCAAGAAGCAAGAAGCAAGAAGCAAGAAGCAAGAAGCAAGAAGCAAGAAGATCCCCCGCAGCTGCAGCGTGCCTGCTTCTGGATTCTGACAACCGTCAGTGGGCCCTTCTGGCTTCTTGCTTCTGACAGCTGCCGGTTCCCGAGCCTCGGGCCGGCGACCGTCATATAATCCTTACGTCCTCGCCCCCGCGGGCACATTCATTCCGAGGGATTCATGCTGAGACGACCAGGGATTCTGATTACCGGTGCCAGCGGCGAGATCGGCCACGGCCTGATTTCGCGCCTTGCCCAGGACCGCTCCACGCCCATTGTCACGCTCGATGTCAGGAACCTGGAGCCGGACCTCGGCAAGATGGTCCACCGGGAGATCATCGGGTCCATCACCGATCCGGCCGCCCTTGACCGCATCCTGGCCGAGTTCGACATCGACCACGTCTATCACCTCGCGGCCTATCTCTCGACGCGCAGCGAGTTCACGCCGGTCACGGCCCACGAGGTGAACGTCGAGGGCACGATGAACCTGCTCGAGTTCGCCCAGAAGCAGGGCGAGTCTCACGGGCGGCCGGTCGTCTTCCTCTATCCGTCCTCGATTGCCGCTTACGGCCTGCCAGACCTCGAAACCAAGGCCAAGGCCGGCAAGGTGCGTGAGGAGGAGTTCAACACGCCGACGACGATGTACGGGTGCAACAAGCTCTACTGCGAGTTGCTTGGGCGTTACTACGCTCGCCACTACAAACAGCTGTCGGCGGAGCCGCTCTCCGGCAAGGTGGATTTCCGCGCCGTCCGCTTCCCGGGGCTCATTTCCGCCGTCACGGTTCCCTCTGGCGGCACCTCCGACTACGCCCCGGAGATGATTCACGCCGCCGCCAAGGGAGAGGCTTACGCCTGCTTTGTCCGGCCCGATACCCGCATTCCCTTCATGGCGATGCCCGACGGCGTCGAGGTCCTGCTGAAGCTGGCGTATGCGCCGCGCGAGCGCCTGTCGAAGACGGCCTACAACGTGGGCGCGTTCAATCCGTCGGCGGAGGAGGTCCGGCACATCGTGCTCGAGAGCTTCCCGGGCGCCAACCTCACCTACGCCAACGACGTGAAACGCCAGGGCATCGTCGATTCCTGGCCCGGCGACGTCAACGACTCGGCGGCGCGGGCCGACTGGGGCTGGGCGCCCCAGTACGACTTCCGCCGCGCGTTCTCGGAGTACCTGATTCCGATGATCAGGGAGCGATACGCGAAATAGAAGAAGCAAGAAGCAAGAAGCAAGAAGCAAGATGCAAGAAGCAAGAAGCAAGAAGCAAGAAGAACTCCCGCTGGTGCAGATTGTCTTCTTCTGGCTTCTGACAATCGTCAGAGGGCTCTTCTGGCTTCTTGCTTCTGACGAGTGCCTTCCATGGACCTGAAGTCCCTCATCCGCCACGCCCGGGGCGACGAGCCCGCCGACCTCCTGCTGCGCAACGGGCGCGTCGTCAACGTCCTCAGCGGCGAGGTCGAAGCGGCCAGCGTCGCGGTGGCGGGCGGCTTCATCGTCGGCCTCGGCGACTACACGGCCCGGACCGCGATCGATCTCGACGGCGCCTACGTCGCGCCGGGGTTCATCGATGCCCACGTCCACATCGAGAGCGCGCTGGTCCCGCCGTCCGAGTTCGCGCGGGCGGTCGTGCCGCGCGGGACGACGACGGTCATCACCGACCCGCACGAGATCGCGAACGTGCTCGGCCTCGAGGGCATCCGCTTCATGTTCGAGAGCGCCAAGTTCGGCCCGCTCAACATGTACGTGATGGCGTCCTCGTGCGTGCCGGCGACGCCGATGGCGACCAGCGGGGCCGTCCTCCACGGCTACGACCTGTTTCCCCTGAAGTCCGACCCGTGGGTGCTCGGCCTCGCCGAGGTCATGAACTACCCCGGCGTGATCGGCGGCGACGACGCGGTGCTCGAGAAGATCGGCGCCTTCCAGGATCGCGTGATCGACGGGCACAGCCCTGGGCTGGGCGGGGTGGGGCTGCAGGCCTACGTCGCGGCCGGCGTGCAGTCGGATCACGAATCCACCACGGCCGAAGAGGCGCTCGAGAAGCTGCGGCTCGGCATGATGGTGATGATTCGCGAGGGCTCCGTCGCACGCGACCTCGCCGCGCTCGTGCCGGCGGTGACGCCGGCCAACCTGCATCGCTTCTGCTTCTGCACGGACGACTGCCAGCCGTCCGACCTGGTTGAACGCGGAGGGATCGACCACGCCATCCGGAGCGCCATCGCGCTCGGCATGGACCCTGTCGCGGCCATCCGCCTCGCCACCTGGAACCCGGCGCAGCACTTCCGCCTCCACCAGCGCGGGGCCGTGACGCCCGGGAGGCGCGCCGACCTCGTCGTCTTCGACGACCTGCGCGCGCCGCGTCCCAGGCTCGTGTTCCGCAACGGCGAACTGATGGCTCGCGACGGCCGCATGACCGTCGCGCGCCGGCCGCTGTCGCGGACCCTGCGGAGCACGATGAACGTCGCGTGGGAAAGCGTCGGATTTCGCATCCCTGCCGAGGGCCGCTGCGTCAGGGTCATCGGCGTGCTGCCCGATCGTCTCGCGACAGAAGCCCTCGTCGACCAACCGTTCGTCCGTGGCGGAGAGGCGCTGGCGGACCCGTCGCGCGACCTCCTCAAGATTGCCGTCATCGAGCGCCACATGGCGTCCGGAGCGGTGGGGAAGGGCTTCGTGCGCGGCATGGGACTTCGCGAAGGAGCCCTGGCCTCCTCGGTGGCCCACGACCACCACAACCTCATCGTCGTCGGCGCCGACGATGCGTCGATGATGACGGCTGCGAGACGAGTGGGCGCCATGCACGGCGGTATGGTGGTGGCCTGCGGAGACCGCGTGCTGGCCGAGGTGCCCCTCCCGCTGGGCGGCCTGATGAGCGCCGAACCGGTCGAAGTGGTGAAAACCCAGGTCGAGGCGCTCGTCGCTGCGGCCCGCGCGCTCGGGTCTGCACTCCACGACCCGTTCATGGCGATGAGCTTCCTGTCGCTCGAGGTGATCCCGGCGCTGAAGGTGACCGACAAGGGGCTGATCGACGTCGACGCGATGGCCGTCGTTCCGCTCTGGCTCGACAACGATTCCCGACCATAAGAGTCCGCGTCGCAGAGACTTGGCGTCGGGACAGTTGTCACCAACGGCGGTTTCTGGAATCCTTTCAGGGTGGAGGTCCGCAGCGAGGCCTCCAGCTCGGGCGCCGGCATTCTGATCGCCATCATTCATCTGCCATCCGGCCTCGAGTCCACCCTTGTTGCCGTCACGCGCTGAAACGAGAGGCCGCATGGACCCCCTCTCTCGTCGCCGCTTTCTGCAGATTTCCGCTGCCACAATCGCTGCAACGTCGGCCACGGCTGGCGTCGCGAGGCTGGCGGGCCGCGCCGCCGGCGAAGAGGCGGCCGTCAAGGGCATCCACCGGATCCCGACCTTCTGCGACATCTGCTTCTGGAAGTGCGGCGCGATTGCCTACGTCGAGGACGGGAAGCTCTGGAAGATCGAGGGCAACCCGGACGACCCCTTGAGCCGCGGCCGCCTCTGTCCCCGGGGCACTGGAGGCGTCGGCGCCCATTTCGACGACGATCGGTTGAAGGCCCCGCTCATCCGGAGCAGCCGGCGCGGCGAGGACGTCTGGGCGCAGGTCACCTGGGACGAGGCGCTCACCCACATCGCCGAGAAAATGCAGGCCATCAAGGCCAGGTACGGCCCCGAGGCCGTCGCGCTCTTCTCGCACGGGCTCGGCGGCACGTTCTTCAAGCACACGATCAAGGCCTTCGGCTCGCCGAATATCGCGGCGCCGTCGTTCGCCCAATGCCGCGGCCCGCGCGACGTCGGGTTCCACCTGACGTTCGGCGAGGAGGTCGGGTCCCCCGAGCGGACCGACATCCGCAACGCCCGCTGTCTCGTGCTCATCGGATCGCATCTCGGCGAGAACATGCACAACACGCAGGTGCAGGAGTTCGCCGAGGCCATGGACGCCGGCGCGAGCCTCATCGTCGTCGACCCGCGCTTCTCGATCGCGGCAGGCAAGGCGAAGCACTACCTGCCGATCAAGCCGGGCGCGGATCTCGCCCTCGTGCTCGCGTGGATGCACGTGCTCGTGGCCGAGGGGCTCTACGACAGGGACTACGTCGCGCAGCACGGGTTCGGCTTCGAGGCGTTTGCGGCGGAGCTTGCGCCGTACACCCCGGAGTGGGCCTACCCGGAAACGGGTATCGAGCCGGCGGTCATCCGCGAGACGGCCCGCGAAATGGCCCGCTATCGTCCGGCCACGCTCGTGCACCCCGGGCGTCGCGCCACCTGGTACGGCGACGATGCGCAGCGGTCGAGGGCGATTGCGCTGCTGAACGCGCTGCTTGGAAGCTGGGGGCGCAAAGGCGGCTTCTACACTCCGGTGTCGATGGACATCCCGGGCTACCCGTACCCGCCGTACCCGGCGTCCGCCAAGGGTAAGGTCGACAACCCCGGAGGCAAGTACCCCTTCGCCCTCGAGACCTTGACGACGGGCATCCGCGAGGCGACGCTCACCGGCCAGCCGTACCCCGTCAAGGGATGGTTCACGTACGCCACGAACCTCGTCACCGCGCTGCCGAACGAGGCCGAGACCATCAAGGCCATCCAGAGCCTCGACTTGATGGTGGTCGTGGACGTGATTCCGGGCGAGATGGCCGGATGGGCCGACGTCGTGCTGCCGGAGTCGACGTATCTCGAGCGGTACGACGATCTGAACCCCGAGCTGTTCCGCGAGCCCTTCGTGGCGCTGCGGCAGCCGGTCGTCGCGTCGCCGCACGACCAGAAGCCGAACTGGTGGATTGCCCGCGAGCTGGCGAAGAAGCTGGGCCTCGAGTCGTACTACCCCTGGAAGACGATCGAGGAGTACCTCGACTACCGGCTCACGAAGGCGGGGCTGAGCTTCGCCGAGCTGAAGCAGAAGGGCGTCATCCACGGGCGGCCGCAGCCGATCTACTACGAGGACGGCGTCGCGCCGGAGTTCCCGACGGCGTCAGGCAAGATCGACTTCTACTCGACGGCGCTCCGCGACAAGGGATTCGATCCGGTGCCGAAGTACACGAAACCGGCGGACCCTCCGCCCGGCATGTTCAGGCTGCTGTTCGGCCGGGCGCCCGTGCACTCGTTCGGCCGCACGCAGTCCAACCCGATCCTGCACGAGATGATGGAAGAGAACGAACTCTGGCTGAATGCCGACGTGGCCGCGCGGATGGGCCTCGCCGACGGGCGGTACGTCCGGCTGACGAACCAGGACGGCGTGGTCAGCAACAGGGTGAAGCTGAACGCCACACAGCGCATCCGCCCGGACTGCGTCTACATGGTGCACGGCTTCGGGCAGCGGGCTGTACGGCTGCGCCGCGCGGTGGGTCGCGGGGCGAGCGATGCCCAGCTGGTCACCAGGTTCACGACGGATCCGCTGATGGGCGGCACGGGCATGAACGTCAACTTCGTGGCCATCGAGGCGGAGGCGTAAACGATGGCACGGTACGGCATGGTAATCGACACCCGCCTCTGCGTCGGGTGCATGGACTGCGTGGTCGCCTGCAAGACGGAGAACCGCGTGCCGGAGGGCTTCAACCGCGACTGGATCGCGTACGAGACCGCCGGCACCTTCCCGACCCTTCACCAGGAGATCCGCTCCGAGCGGTGCAACCACTGCGACAATCCGCCCTGCGTCACCTGCTGCCCGACCGGTGCCAGTCACGTGGACCAGTTCGGCGGCCTCGTGCAGGTCACGCCCGGGGAGTGCATCGGGTGCAAGGCGTGTCTCGCGTCCTGCCCCTACGACGCGCGGTTCGTGAACCCCGCGGGATACGCCGACAAGTGCACGTTCTGCGTCCACCGCGTGAAGGAAGGGCTCGACCCGGCCTGCGTGTCGGTGTGCCCGACGCACTGCTTCACCTTCGGGGACCTCGACGACCCCGACAGCGCCGTC
>JALOKU010000013.1 GCA_025456345.1 Vicinamibacterales bacterium
CCGGTCGAGAGCGCGAACAGCGTGTCGCCGTCCGCAAGACTATGCACGGGCGTGATCGAGCGCGCGAGGCCGTCGTGGGCCATCTGCGCGACCTTGGTGGCCTGCGTCTTCGTCAGCTTCGCGTTGGTGGCGACCACGCCAATGGTCGAGCTCTCGCCGATGGGCTTCTTCTGCGAGGCTCCGCTGCGAAGCAGCACGCGCGCGTCGGCCAACCCCCGGCCATCTTCCGTGCGCACGCCTGCAACGACACGCCCCGTGGCCGGATCGACGACGTCCCCGTACGCGTTCACGGCGACGAGGGCCGCCACGGTGAGCCCGTCGGGCAGCGAGATGGCGGCCGTGCCGATGCCGCCCTTCATCGCGCGCTCCATGCCCATCGTCTTGCCGATCGTGGCGCCGGCGCCGGCGCCGACGTTGCCCTCTTCAATCGGGCCCGCCGACGCAGACGAGGCGGCCGCGTAGCCGCAGTCGGCTCCGGGACGCACCTTCGGGTCGCCGACGCCGAGGTCGAACAGGATGGCGGCGGGCACGATGGGCACGACGCCGTAGGCGGTGGGGAAGCCGATCTTGCGCCCCTCGAGGTAGCGCATCACGCCAGACGCCGCGTCGAGGCCGAACGCGCTGCCGCCGGAGAGCACGATGGCATGGACCGTATCAACGAGGTTGAGGGGGTTCAGCAGGTCGGTTTCACGGGTGCCTGGCGCCGCGCCGCGCACGTCGACCCCGGCCACCGCGCCGGCCTCGGCCACGACGACCGTGCAGCCGGTCGGTCTCGCGGCGAGCGTGTGCTGGCCGACCTTGAGGCCGGCGACGGCAGTGAGGCCGGCGTCACTGGTGGAACTCATGATGCGGACACCCGCTGCGGCCACCAGCGCCAGCACGAGCGCCGGGCGCCCTGCGCCGCATGGTCGATTGCCGGCACGACTCACTTCCGGATCCCGCCGAGAATCGCGCGCGCTTCCGCCGCCTCGCTGGTGGCGGCGTCAATCGACACGGCCTGTTCGAGCATGGGGATGGCGGCGGCGCGGTCGCCCTGCTCGTACCGCGCGCGTCCAAGCCCGACGAGCGCCTTCTGGTTCCGGGCGTCCTTCTTCAGCACGTCGCTGTACGCGGCCGACGCGCCGGCGTAGTCCTTCTTCAACAGCAGGGCGCGGCCGAGAGCGAGGCTCGCCGTGTCGAGCGCGGGCGCCATGGCCAGGATGTTCCGGTACTCCGCGGCGGCCTGGTCCCACTTCTCCTCGGCCATCAGCGATTCGGCGGCACTGAGCGAGGCCTGCAGCATCTTCGTGTCCACGCCGTCCATCGCGCCCTTGACCGGTGTGCCGACGAGCACGAACTCGACCTTGGGGTTGTTCATGCTGACGGCGACGCGGACGGCGACCGTCGATGACTCAAACCCCGGTGCGCTCGCCGTGATCTCCCACAGCCCCCCCCGCAGCCCCAGAATGGCCCAGTCGCCCTTCTGGTCGCTCGTGGTCGTGAACTCGTTCGGGATGGTAGACGGGTTGAGGGCGTGGATGGTTGCCGCTTTCACGGGCTGCCCGCCGAGCGTCTTGACGGTGCCAGTGAGGCGGGCGACGAGAGATTGGGCGTCGGACACCTGCGCGTCGGTGACGACGGCGCAGCAGGCCACCACGACGGCGAGCACCGGTCGGGGGAATGGCTTCACTCGAACTCCTCTGATGGTCTGTGCTAGCTTACCATCCGCGGCCAACGCCCGGGAGGCACTTGTGCGACGTTCATCATCCTTGCTGATTCTCGTCTGGCTTCTCACCACCGCCGTCCTGGCGCAGGCGCCATCAGGGCCTGCCGCGGCACCGGGCGCCGCTGCTGCGCCAGCCCGCCCGCCGGCGGCCGACACGGCCCGCCTCGCAATGGTCGATGGCGCCATCGAGAAGGCCATCGCCGACAAACAGATTCCCGGCGCCGTGCTGCTCGTCGGGCGCGGCGACCAGGTGCTGTACCGGAAGGCGTACGGCATGCGGTCGCTTGTCCCCCAGGCCGAGCCGATGACGCTCGACACGGTGTTCGACATGGCGTCGGTGACGAAGGTGGTGGCCACCACCACGACCGTAATGATGCTCGTCGAGGACGGGAGGATCCGGCTGAACGACCGCGTGGCGACCTACATCCCCGACTTCGGCCGTCACGGCAAGGGCGACATCACCATCCGCCACCTGCTGACGCACGTCTCAGGGCTTCGGCCCGACCTGGATCTCGGCGACGACTCGTGGCGGAGCTCCGAGGAGGCGATCCGGCGCGCGTGTGAAGAGGTGCCCGCGTCGGCGCCGGGCGAACGCCTCGTCTACAGCGACATCAACTTCTTCCTCCTCGCCGAGGTCGTCTCGCGTGTGGCGGGGATGCCGTTCGAACGGTTCGTGCAGGAGCGGCTTGCGGGGCCGCTGGGCATGCGCGACACGATGTTCAACCCGCCGGCGTCGCTGCGGCCGCGCATTGCGCCGACTGAGCTGTGCACGCCCTACGGCTGGCCCTGCGAGGGCCCGGGCCAGGCGATGCTGCGCGGCATCGTCCACGACCCGACGGCCCGCCGCATGGGGGGCGTGGCCGGCCACGCGGGGCTGTTCAGCACCGCGGCCGACCTCGCGCGCTACTGCCGCATGGTGCTCGGCGGCGGCGCCCTCGGCACGACGCGCATCCTCTCGCCCCTCACCGTGATCAAGATGACGTCTCCGGCCACGCCGGCCGGCATGGCGAGCGTGCGGGCGCTCGGGTGGGATCTCGACTCCAGCTATTCGTCGAACCGCGGCGAGCTGTTCCCGCTGGGCTCGTTCGGCCACACCGGGTGGACGGGCACGTCGGTGTGGATGGACCCCGTCACGCAGACCTACGTCATCCTGCTCTCCAACCGCGTACACCCGGACGGCAAGGGCGACGCGGGCCCGGTGCGGGCCCGGGTGGCGACCATCGTCGCTTCCGCGCTCCGACAACTCCCGGCTGAGAGCGTGCTGCGCAACCAGCGCTGGACCGGCACCGACTTCGCCGCCGCCGGCACCGCACCGCGCCGCGCAGACGAGGCCGACGGCCGCACGCTGGCCGGCATCGACGTGCTCAGGGCCGACGGCTTCGCGCTGCTCAGGGGCAGGAAGGTCGGCCTCATCACCAATCACACCGGGCGCGCGCGGGCCGGCGAAGCCACCATCGATCTCATTGCCGGGCTCAAGGACGTCACGCTGGTGGCGCTATTCAGCCCCGAACACGGCATTCGCGGCATCGTGGACGAACAGGTGGACTCGTCGAGGGACGAGAAGACCGGGCTGCCGATCTACTCGCTCTACGGCGCCACGAACCGCCCGACCGACGACATGCTGGAGGGCATCGACACGCTGGTCGTCGACCTCCAGGACATCGGCGCGCGCTTCTACACGTATACGACGACGATGGGATACGTGATGGAGGAGGCGGCGAAGCGGAAGATCGCGGTCGTCGTGCTCGACAGGCCGAACCCGGTCAACGGCGCGTCAATCGAGGGCCCGGCGGTTGCCGAGCGTGAACTGAGCTTCACGGCCTACTACCCGATGCCGGTCCGCCACGGAATGACGCTCGGCGAGCTGGCGCTGCTCTTCAATGCCGAGAAGAAGATCGGCGCCGACCTCACCGTCGTCGAGATGAAGCACTGGGACCGCGACAGCTGGTTCGACCAGACCGGGCTGACGTGGGTCAACCCGTCGCCGAACATGCGGAACATGGTGGCGGCCAGCCTCTACCCGGGCATCGGCGCGATCGAGGCGTCGAACCTGTCGGTCGGGCGCGGCACCGACTCGCCGTTCGAGCAGTTCGGCGCGCCGTGGATCGACGGCCCGCGGCTGGCGGCCGAGCTCAACCGGCGGAGTCTGCCGGGGGTCCGGTTCTATCCGCTCAGCTTCACACCCACGTCGAGCCGGTTTGCCAACGAGCTCTGCCACGGCGTCTTCATCATCGTCACCGACCGGGATCGGATGCGGCCCGTGCGCGTCGGCGTGGAGGTCGCGTCCGCCCTCTACCGGCTGTTCCCCGGGCCGTTCGAGGTGGACAAGGTGGGGAGGCTGTTTGGCGCGGACACCGTGAAGCGAATCCGGGCCGGCGACGACCCGGCGGCCATCGCCACGGCCTGGGCGCGCGATGAATCGGCCTGGCGGCTGCTCAGGGCGAAGTACCTCAAGTACCGCTGAGGTCGCGCCTGCACCGCGCCCGCGCGCGGTCTCGAATCCCGAATTTCGCTTCCCCCTAGCCCCTAGCCCCTAGCCCCTAGCCCCTAGCCCCTAGTAGAGTTTGTAGAGCATCACGTAAATAAGCACCCCCGTCACCGACACGTAGAGCCAGAGCGGGAGCGTTCGCCTCGCGATGGCGGCGTGGCGGTCGAAGCGTGACCGCAAGGCGCGTGACAGGGTCATCAGCACCATCGGGACGATGGCGGCCGCCAGCACGATGTGAGTGACGAGGATGACGAAATACACGGCGCGGACCGGCCCGGTCCCGACAAACGGCTTCGAGCCTGCGTTCGCGTGGTAGATGACGTACGACATCAGGAAGAGCGCGGAGGTGGCGACCGCCGCCAGCATGGAGGCCCGGTGGGCCTGAATCTGGCGCCGCCTGATGAAGACGTAGCCGGCGATCAGGAAGAACGTGGCCGCACCGTTCAGCGCGGCATTCAGCGCCGGAAGGTCGGCGACGTTCATATCGCCACCCGCGTGACGACCATCAGAATCCACAACAGGGGCAGGTACACGATCGATCCGAAGAAGAGCCGCCGCGCGTCGCTGGCCGTCCGGAGCCACGCGAAGCGGACGGCCAGCGCCAGGAAGACGAGGCCCATCACCGCCGCTCCGGCCAGGTACACGTTGCCGGACATCCCGGCGGCCGTCGGAGCGAGGCTGACGGGCAGCAGCGCCGCGGCGTAAATCACCGACTGGCGGCCGGTCGACCCGCCATCGGGCTCGATAATGGGGAGCAGGGGAAAGCCCGCGCGCCTGTAGTCCTCGCGGTACATCCACGCAATGGCCAGGAAGTGCGGCATCTGCCACAGGAAGACGATGCCGAAGAGGATCCAGGCCTCGATCGACAGATTGTTGCGGACCGCCGCCCAGCCGATCATCGGCGGCAGCGCGCCCGGCACGCCGCCGACCACGGTCGAGAGCGACGTCCGCCTCTTGAGCGGCGTGTAGAGCACCGTGTACGTGAGCAGCGTGACCAGCGCCACGCCGGCCGCGAGCAGGTTCACCATGAACGCCAGCTGCGCCAGCCCCGTGACCGACAGGACGAAGGCGAAGGCTTTCGCGCGTCTCGGCTCGATGCGGCCGCTCGGCAGGGGCCGGGCCCTCGTCCGGCGCATCAGGCCGTCGGCGTCGATCTCGAGCAACTGGTTGAACGCCGACGCGCCGCTCGCGACCAGCGCCGTGCCGATCAGGGTGTGCAGCAGCAGCGCCCACCCCAGGCCGTGCGGCGCGGCCATGTAGTAGCCCGCGAGCGTGGTGGTCACCACCAGCAGGTTGAGGCGCGGCTTGGCCAGCGTGACGTAGTCGCCCGCCTGCCCGCCCGTCGCAACTGCCGATGCCTCAGCCACCGAACCGCTCCTCTCTACCGTTTCTTCGCGGGCGCCTTCTTCTTCGGCGCCGCCGGCTTCGCCTTCGCGCGGGCCGGCGCCTTCTTCTTCGCCGGGGGGGTCACGACCGGCGCCTTCGTGGCCGCCGAGGCGCTCATGATTCCCGCCTCGACGAGTTTGCGGTCGACGCGATCGGCAATCCAGTGCGGATCCCACCATTCGATGGGATTCACGGGCCGTCCGGCCACGAGCATGGTGAAGTGCAGGTGGTCGCCTCCCGCCAGGCCCGTGTCTCCGCTGCGGCCGATGGTCTCGCGGCGGTTGATGCGATCGCCGGCCTCGACGGTCACGCTCGACAGGTGGGCGTAGAGCGACTGCACGCCCATCCCGTGATCGAGCACCACGCAGTTGCCGTAGATGCCGAGGAAGCCCGCGAAGACGACGTGGCCGGTGTTCGACGCGGTGATGGCCGCCCCGCGCGTGGACGCCAGGTCGGCCCCCAGGTGCACCTGCTGATCGATGTCGCGGCCCTCGAACACGTACGTCCGGTGGTCGGCGAACAGCGCTTCCGACTTGGCCCGGCCCATGCGCGCGAACGTCCCTCGCCAGAGCATCTCGGGCGATGTCACGCGCGCGAGATCCTCGATCTGCGCCTGGTTGGCGCGGCGCAGGTCGCCGTTGATCCGGAGGAACGCCTCGAGCCGCTCCTCAGGCGTGCCGACAGGAAGCGTCAGGGCGGGCGTGGCTTCGAGGATTGGCGGCACGACCCTCTTGAAGAACGCGTCAGTCACGGGCAGGCGGCGCCTCGCGAACTCGGCCGGGAACGCCCGGTAGGCGAACTCGGCGCTGGCGGCGTTGCCGGCGGGATCCCTGGCGACCAGGCGAACGCGCGTGGAGATGTCGTCGTCGTGCAGCAGCGCGAAGAACGCCACGCGAAGCGCCGGGTCGACAGGCGGCGCGCCCGGGGCGAGCGAGCCCGCGGCGCCGGCGGCGGGGTAGCCGGGGTAGTACCGGTTGCCCACCTGCACGCCCGACGCCGCGTCGGCGGGCGTCACGCGGTAAACGACCATCTCGGCGCCCCCGAGGTTCACGTAGTGGTGCATCGAGACAATGGCGAGCTTCGGCGGGGTGAGGCGCACGGCGAGCTCGCGCGTTTCCACGGCCTCGGCGCGCCGGATGCCGTAGAGCACGTCCCGCGAGGCCGTCACCACGAGACGTGCCGAGCCGTCGCGCAGGCCGGTGAGGGCCCCTGCCGGGCTCTCCTGCGTGACGCGGATGCGATGCGCCGTCTCCTGGACGAAGCGCGCCTCGCCCGGCGCGTCGAGCGAGAACAGCGTGAACACCCGCCCCTGCTGTTCGACCGACACCTCGAGGCGCCGGAGCGTCGTGCCCACGGAGTCGACCGTCACGTCGAGCGGGACAGGCCCGCCGCCGATCGCGGCAGGCTTCTCGATCTTCACCAGGGGACCGGGTTCCTGGCCGGCGTAGTAGTACAGGACGATGGCGCCGGCTAGAAGCAGGGCGAGCGCGGCGGCGGCAACAGCCTTGAACGACATAGGGCGCAGACTTGACCGGATGAGGTCCGGACGGGTAATATCAAAGTTTCCTAACCGGTGAGTGCCGGTATCGTCTAGGGGTTAGGACACGTGGTTCTCAGCCACGGGACCGGGGTTCGAATCCCCGTACCGGTACCAAGCATCCAGCGCCGCGATCGCCGTGTCCTGGAACCCGACCCCGGTCAGATCGCAAATCGTGATCTCGTCGTCTCGGGTCCGGCCGGCCTTCCTGCCGGCCACCAGGTCGCCGAGCTGCCCCCGCACGTCTTCTTCGCGCATCACCCCGGCGGCGATCGCGCTCGACAGCTCGCCGAACTTCGCGCACTGGCTCAGCCGATCCACTACGACGATGTCGGCCTTCGCGAGGCAGGCGGCGTCGAGCTCCTGCTTGCCCGGCGTGTCGGAGCCGACCGCCGTGATGTGCAGGCCTGGCTTCATCCACTCCGCACGGATCATCGGCTCGTGGGACGGCGTCGTGGTGACGAGGATGTCGGCCGCGCGGCACGCGTCTTCGGCAGAGGCGCATGCCGCAGCCTCGAGGCCGTAAGCCGCGTGCATCTCCTCGCAGTAACGTTCCAGACCCGGCCGGTCGATGCTCCATGCGGCGATCCGCCGGAAGCTCCGGACTTCGCGCAGGCAGGCCAACTGGTGGCGCGCCTGAACACCCGATCCAATCACGCCGATGGTGTCCACGTCGCGACGGGCGAGGCACTCTGCCGCCACAGCACCCGCGGCGCCGGTGCGGATGTCAGTCAGGAACCCGTTGTCGAACAGCAAACCGGCCGGCATCCCGGTGGTGGCGTCGAAGAGGGCCATCATGCCGGACCCTGTCGGCAGCCCGAGAGCCGGGTTGTCGTAGAATCCTGATGCCACCTTCACGGCGATGAACGGCACGCCGGCGACCCACGCGGTCTTGACGTGAAATTCTCCGCGCGTGCCGGGAATCGGCAGGTTGATCACGGCGGGCACGACGGTGCGTCCCTCGCCGTCGGCGCGGAAGGCTTCGCGGATGGCGGCCACGGCCGCCGCCGGCGAGACCATGGCGCGCAACGTCGGTTCGTCGAGGCTTGGCAGGCTCACCCGGCCATTCTCCGGCCGGACGAGGGGCTCGCGCAAGGGGAGCAGGTGTGCTGATGCAGCGATGGGCGAGGCGGCTCCTGGTCGGATGCACGATTGGCGCGGTGTCGGCGGCGCTGGCGTGGGCCGCCGGCCAGACCGCGTTCTTCAAGACCGTCGAGCTCAAGACCTACGACTACCGCGTCCGCGTGACGGCGGACCCGGCGTCGGCGCGGCGCGACATCGTGCTCGTCAGCATCGACGACAGCAGCATCCGCCGCCTCGAGCCGAACGCAGGCCGCTGGCCGTGGCCGCGCGTCGTCCACTCGTCCCTCGTCGACTACCTCGCCCGCGCCCCGGCGAAGGTCATCGTCTACGACGTGCTCTTCACCGAGCGCCAGCAGGGGACGTTCAAGGTCGACGATGTCACGTGGGGCGGCGCGGAGTCTGACCGCGCGCTGGCGTCGTCGGCGGCGCGCGCGGGCAACGTCGTGTTCGCGGCCGACGTGACCGCCGACGAACTGGCCCAACTCGGCAATCGCGGGGTCGAGCGGCTTCGCGCGGGCCAGCCGTTCCCGGCCGACCCGGCGTTCGAGGCGCGGCCCGGCGTCATCCTGCCGTACGACGAACTGACCGACGCCGCGGCCGCCGTGGGCCACAACTTCAGCATCTACGATGCCGACGGGCCGGTGCGGCGCACGGCGCCGTTCGTGCGCGTGGGCGAGGTGGGGGTTCCGTCGCTGGCCGTCGCCGCGGTGATGCTGGCGGGGCCCGTGAAGCCGGAGGCGATCCGGCGCGAGAACGACACGCTCAGAGTGGGGCCCGCGCTGGCGCCGCTCGTGCCCGCCAGCATTCCGAGTTTCTACGTGCCGGAGACGCGCGCCGAGCGGATGCTGATTCACTTCACCGGCCCGGTGCTGAAAGACGGTAAGCCGACCTACCAGGATTACAGCTTCTACGACCTGTACTATTCGGAGCAGCAGATCCTCGCCGGCGAAAAACCAACGGTGGACCCGGCCGTGTTCCGCGACAGGATCGTGGTCATTGGCACGACCGCCGCGGGCCTCGGCGACCTCTACACCGTGCCCTTCGCCGAGGGGAAGATGCCCGGCATGCAGGTGCACGCGAATGTCATCGACGATCTGCTGTCGCAGCGGTTCATGCGGCCGATCGGAGCCGGGCCCGACCTGCTCGTGCTGATCGGGTGCGCGCTTGTCGTCGGCATCGCAGGCACGGCGCTCGCGGTGTGGCCGGCGGCCGGCATCTCGGCGATCGTCGTCCTGGCGATCGCATGGGCGTCGGTGCGGCTCTTCGGACAGGGCGCGTGGATGCAGCTGGCGACACCCGTGCTGGCGGTGGCGTTCGCCATGTTCGGGAGCACGGCCTACCAGTACTTCGTCGAGGGCCGGGAGAAGCGCCAGGTGAAGCGGACGTTCTCCCGCTTCGTGTCGAAGGACGTGTACGAGCAACTGGTGGCCGATCCCGCCAGTGCCAGGGTCGGCGGCGCGCGGCGCGACATGTCCGTGCTCTTCGCCGACATCCGCGGATTCACCGCGTTCACCGAGCGCGGCAGGCCCGAGGAGGTCGTCTCGCAGCTGAACGAGTACTTCTCGCGGATGGTGGAGGTGGTCTTCGCGCACCGGGGCACAGTGGACAAGTTCGTCGGCGACATGGTGATGGCGCTGTTCGGCGCGCCGCTGGCGGACCCCGATCACGCGGACCACGCGGTGCAGGCGGCCCTCGGGATGCTCGGCGCGCTGAAGGACCAGAACGCGCGGTGGGCCGCCGAGGGGCGCCCCCCGCTCGAGATCGGCGTCGGCGTGAACAGCGGCGACATGGTGGCGGGCATCATCGGGTCGGACACGGTCATGAGCTACACGGTGATCGGCGACGCGGTGAACCTGGGATCGCGCCTCGAGTCGCTGAACAAGGAATACGGCACCCGCCTCATCGTCAGCGAGAGCACGAGGGCGCGCCTCAAAGGGCGCTATGATATGAAGCCATTGGGAGCCGTGACCGTCAAAGGCAAGTCCGAGCCGGTGCACATCTTCGAGGTGCTCGCGCGGCTGGACCGCCAGGAGTGACCGCGCGATGAGTCGATCCACAGCGCTGCTGGTGGCGATGGCCGTGCTGGCCGCCGGCCTGTGCACGCCGGCTGCGGCCGGACCGCAGATTCCAGGCCTCCCCAAATCCAGGGAACTCACCGAGGTCGTGAAGCGGGCGAACCAGCTCCGCGACCTCGTGATCACCGAGGACGAGGAGATCAAACTCGGCGCCGGCGTCAGCGAGCGCGTGCGCGCGCGCTACGGTGTGGTGCAGAACGCCGCCGTCCACCGCTACGTGACGCTGGTGGGCACGCTGCTCGTGAAGAAGAGCACGCGCCCGAACCTGCCGTTCCGCTTCATCGTGCTCGATACGGACGGCGTCAACGCGTTTGCCGCGCCCGGCGGGTACATCCACATCACGCGCGGCGCCCTCGGGCTGATGGCCAGCGAGGCCGAGCTGGCCGGCGTGCTGGCCCACGAGATCTCCCACGTCACCGAGAAGCACACCCTGAGCGCCATCCAGAAGAACAAACTGGTTCAGATCGGCGCCGAAGAGAGCATTACGAAGAACCCCGAACTGTGGGGCAGGCTCGTCGACGTCACCTCGGACCTCGTGATGGCCGGCTTCGGGCGCGGAGAAGAGATGGAGTCGGACCGGGACGGCCTCGCAATGGCCGACGCCGCCGGCTATGCGCCGGCCGGACTGGGCGACTTCCTCGAGCGGCTGTCGGAACGCAACCAGAAGACGTCGGGCAAGCAGGGCCTCTTCGCGTCGCACCCGCAGATGAAGGAGCGCCTGACGACCCTGGACAAGGAGATCAACGCGCGCAAGTACGCGTCCGCCGTCGCCCTGGCCGACCGCTACAAGGCGAACATCTCCTACACCGCCACGCCGGTCGCCGAGATCGCAACCGTCGAGGCGGGATCCGCGGGGCTGGCCGGCGGCACGACGAAGCCGGCCGGCGGCGAGAAGCCGGCGGAGGCCCCCAAGAAGAAGGGCTTCGGACTGAGCGGGCTCATCAAACCGGCCGGCACCGAGAAGAAGTCCGCCGAAGTGACCGGCTCCGCCGCGTCGCGAGGCGTCGACACCGAACGCAATGCGAAAGGCGGGCCGGTGAAGACGATGGTGGCGGTCAAGGTGACCCCGGCTGAACTGGACGCCTTCAGGAAGGAAGGGAACCTCAGGTCGTGAACGACGTCGCCTTCCGCATCGCCATCGGCGCCGGCGTTCTGCTGCTGGCGCTCGTCGTCCGGGCCGCGAGCGTCAACCGCCTGGTCCGCCGCAAGCTCAGGCTGTCGTTCTTCCTGGCGCTCGTGTACACCGTCGTCTCGGTTGCGCTGAGCCGGTCTGCGCTCACGCCCGACATGGCGGCGCGCGTGCTGTCGGTGATTCAGTTGTGCATGGCGCTGGCGATCATCAACCTGATGGTCGTCCTCGCCCTCAACCCGCTGCGCGCCGACCGCGTGCCCGATCGGTTCCCGAACATCGTCCAGGACACGATCATCATCGGGCTGTTCCTGATGGTGGCCACCGTCGTGATGCAGGAGAAGTTCCTGACCACGTCGGCGGTGGGGGCCGTGGTCATCGGTTTCGCCCTGCAGGACACGCTGGGGAACATGTTCTCGGGCCTGGCGATCCAGGTCGAGAAGCCGTTCCGCGTCGGGCACTGGATCACGGTCGGACCGTTCGAGGGGATGGTGAGCGAAGTCACGTGGCGGGCGACGAAGATCCGGACCAAAGCGGGGAACCTGGTCGCCCTTCCCAACGCATTCATCTCGAAGGAAGCGATCACCAACTACTCCGAGCCGTCGGCACCCACGCGGCTCGAAGTCGAAGTCGGGGTGAGCTACAGCGTGCCGCCCAACCAGGTGAAGGCGGCGCTCGCCGAGGCGCTCCGCAACGCGCCGCTCGCGCTCACATCGCCGGCTCCGGACATCCTCGTCATGGACTTCGGCGCCTCCGCGGTGATCTACCTCGTGCGGTTCTGGATCAACGACTTCGCCAAGGACTCCGCGGCGCGCGACGAAGTGCGGTCGGCGATCTACTACTCGTTGCGGCGGCATCGCTACGAGATCCCGTTCCCGATCCAGACGGAGATTCAGGTCGAGCCGGTGGCCGAGCGCGCGTCGGAACGCATCGAGCGGGTGATGGAGGCCCTCCGGCCGGTTGATCTCTTCGCTCCCCTTACTGGCGACCAACTGACCGAGGTTGCGGCCAGGGCGGGCGAGCGGATCTACGGACAGGGCGAGGCCATCGTGCGCCAGAGCGAGGCCGGCAGCTCGATGTTCGTCATCAAGCGCGGCCGCGTCCGCGTGGTCGAGGCGTCTGGGCGGGAGTTGGCCACCATCGAGGCGGGCGGGTACGTCGGCGAGATGTCGATGCTGACCGGACAGCCGCGTTCCGCGACCGTGCTGGCTGTGGAGGATTGCGAAGCCGTGGAGTTGACGGCGGAATCGCTCCGCGAGGTCGCGCTGGCCAATCCCGAGGTCGTGACGCGCATCAGCGCCGTGGTGGCCGAGCGCCAGGCCGACCTCGAACAACAGAAGGCCGAGGCTGCGGCCGGCCGGCCGGCCGTCGCCGAGGCGCACCGGTCCCTGCTCAGTCGCATCCAGGAGTTCCTGCACCTCCCCGACCTCCTCGGCGATTAGCGGGGTTTAGCGGGGTCAGACCCGGGTCAGACCCCAATCTGTCGGAGGCGCCTATGTCTGGTGTGCGGCGGTCGGTTGTTGTTCTCCTGTGCGCGGGAGTGATCGGCGCCACCGGGCTCGGTTCCCAGTCGCTCCCGCCAGCAGCAGCTGACCGAGTCCCGCCGCCGCTGTTCACGGATCCCCAGCGGGCCGCCAAGCTCGAATCGGCCTTCCCGGAAATCGACCGCCTGTTCCGGGCGTTCGCGGAGCGAGGTCGCGTTCCGGGGATCGCCTACGGCATCGTCATCGACGGCCGGCTCGCGCATTCGGGCGCCGTGGGCTACCGCGACATCAGCGCGAAGGCGCCGGTGGATGCCGACACCGTGTTCCGCATCGCGTCGATGACGAAGAGCTTCACCGCGCTCTGCATCATGCGGCTCCGCGACGATGGAAGGCTTTCGCTCGACGATCCGGCGGAGCGCTACGTCCCCGAACTGGCGGGCCTTGTCTATCCGACCGCCGATTCGCCGCGCATCACGATCAGGCACCTGCTGTCCCACGCCGGGGGATTTCCCGAGGACAATCCCTGGGGCGACCGCCAGCTCGCCGCCACAGACGCCGAGATGGCCGCGATGATGAAACGCGGGATTCCGTTTTCGACGGTTCCCGGGACGGCCTACGAATACTCGAACTACGGCTTCGCGATTCTCGGCCGGATCGTCGCGAATGCCTCCGGGATGCCCTACCGCCAGTACCTGCAGGCGAACATTCTGAAGCCGCTCGGCATGACCTCGACCACGCTCGAGGCCGCTGAGGTGCCCGCGGGGCGGCTCGCGCGCGGCTACCGGCTGGCGGGCGCGGAGCTCATCGACGAGCCCGCGCTGCCCGACGGCGCGTTCGGCCCGATGGGCGGCATGCTGACGTCAACGCGGGACCTCGCCGCCTACGTCAGCTTCCTGGCGTCGGCGTGGCCGCCGCGAGACGACCCCGACGCGGGGCCCGTCGGCCGCGCGTCGCTGCGCGAGATGCAGCAGGTATGGCGCCGGTCGCCGGCGACGGTCTCCCGCGACCGCGTGGATGGCCCGCTCACGCTGAACGCCGGCGGCTACGGGTTCGGGCTCCGCGTGTGGCAGACCTGCGGCCTCCCGCACGTGGTCGCGCACAGCGGGGGCCTGCCCGGTTTCGGCTCGCACATGCGCTGGCTGCCCGAGCACGGCGTGGCGGTCATCGCCATGGGCAACCTCACCTACACCAGCTGGGGGCGCGTCACCGACGAGGCGCTCGACGCGCTGGAGCGGACCGGCGGCCTGAAGCCTCGCACGCCTCAGCCATCCGCCGCGCTCGTGACGGCGAGGGCCGCGATCAACCGCCTCATTGAACGCTGGGACGACGGGGAGGCGAGGGCGCTTGCGGCGGACAATCTCTTCCTGGACGCGCCGATGGAACTTCGCCGCACGCAGGTCGAAGCGATCAGAGGCAGGCTGGGGGCGTGCCGCGCCGACGGCGCGTTCGATGTCGAAAACGCGCTGCGCGGCACGTGGAAGATGACGTGCGACCGCGGCTCCCTCCGCGTCGCGATCACGCTCGCGCCCACGATGCCGGCGAAAGTACAGCTCTGGGACATCACGCCGGTGGGACAGCTTCAGCCGGCCATTGCATCGGCGGTGAAGGCGATTGCCGGGATGATCGGCGCGCCGGACCGCGCCGCCCTGGCGGGCATGCTCGACGCCGGCGTCGACGCGGATGCTCCGGCCAGGCAGTTGCACGCCGCCTCGGCGTGGGGGAGCTGCAAACCGGACGAGGTGCTGTCTGGCGGCAGCGAACAGGGCGCGAAGGTCCGGCTGGCGTGTTCTCGAGGCAACCTCGACCTGACGGTCGAAGTCGAGCCGGCGGCCGGCAAGGTCAGGCGACTTTCGCTCATGCCGGCGGGGACGGGCCCCTGCGTGCCATAGGACCGGTTTCGCGCCCGCTCTGGCCGTTGGCGGCCGGGCCGCAAAACGCGTTATTATCGGGAAGACCCCCTGGGACGGTTTTACGACCTGCGCACGGCGGATCGATGACGCCGTGAGATCGGGTGATGAAACCGCCCGCATTTATCCCGTCTCGCTACGGGACGGAGACCTCCGATGAAGATCGATGCAGGCAACTGGCGCGCCCTCGTG
Organism: Vicinamibacterales bacterium; assembly: GCA_025456345.1. Taxonomy (GTDB): domain Bacteria; phylum Acidobacteriota; class Vicinamibacteria; order Vicinamibacterales; family JAKQTR01; genus JAKQTR01. The sequence continues at coordinate 14,987 of JALOKU010000013.1, forward strand.
GCGCACTACCAGAAGGCGGACGCACGCCGGGCGGTCACCCAGATCTTCACGACGCTCGTGCCGCTCGCCGCGATGATGTACCTGATGTACCTCTCGCTCTCCTGGTCGTACTGGCTGACCCTCGCCCTCGCGTTTCCGACGGCCGGCTTCCTGGTCCGGACCTTCATCATCATGCACGACTGCGGGCACGGCTCGTTCCTGCCGTCGCAGCGGTTGAACAATATCGTGGGCTGGCTGACCGGCGTGCTGACCGCCACCCCGTACAGCGAATGGCGCCACGAGCACGCGATTCACCACGCCACCGCCGGCGACCTCGATCGCCGCGGCCACGGGGACATCGCCACGCTCACGGTGGACGAGTATCTCGCGCGGGGCACGTGGGGCCGGCTGCGCTACCGGATCTATCGGAATCCCGTCTTGATCCTGGTTGTCGGGCCCGTCTACCTGATGCTCGGCCAGCGGATCCCGGGGCGGGTCAAGTCGAGCGGGTCTCCGAAGACATCGAGCGTCTGGTCCACCAACCTGGGCCTCGCCGTGGCGATTACCGCGCTCGCGATGATCATCGGCCTGCAGTCGGTGCTCCTGGTGTACCTCCCCGTGGGCTACATTGCCGGCGCCGCCGGCGTGTACCTGTTCTTCGTGCAGCACCAGTTCGATGACGCGTACTGGGAACACCACGCGAACTGGGACTATGCGACCGCCGCCGTCATGGGCTGCTCTTACCTGAAACTGCCTCGCGTGCTGCAGTGGTTCTCGGGCAACATCGGGCTGCATCACGTCCACCATCTTGCGCCGCGCATACCCAACTACAACCTGCAGCGGGCGCACGACGAGAACCAGCTCTTCCACCAGGCGCCGACGATCAGCCTGGCGCAGAGCGTGTCGATGCTCCGCCTCGCGCTCTGGGACGAGCGGCAGAAGAGGATGATCGGGTTCGGCGACCTGCGCGCGCTCCAGCACGCCTGAGACCGTGCCTCGCGCTCCTTACCGCCACCAACCGCCGTTGCCCCGACTCCCGTCGTGTCCGCGGGTTCCGCCGCGCCAGCCGCGCTGCGCGTCGCGGTAGCCGGACTCATAGCCGTCGAGGAACCCGCGCCGGTAGACGTCGCGATACTCGTTTCGCGACATCCGGTAGTCGCGGTCGTATCCGCGCTCCGCGTCGCGATACCAGCGCTCGCGCCGCGGGTCGAAGCGGTCGCGATCGCGCGCCGCGTCGAAGCCCTGCTCGTAGCCGTCGTTGAAACCGCGGCTCAGCGCGTAGTCGGTCGCCCGGTATCCAAGATGACCGCTGCGACCGCCCGGCCCCGGCCGCCCCGCGTATGGGGGCGGCGGCGGGTACTGCTGCCCGCCGCTGAAGACCGCGCCAACGGCAATCCGCGCAGACTGCGCATGCGCCGGCGCGCCGAACGCCAGGCTGACCAGCACCACACCGGCCGAGATGACGAACGTCGTCGGGTTCATGATCCCCTCCATCAGGCCCGCGCGGCGACCCCGCAGCCCCGCCGGCTTCGGCTGGCAGGCACCAGCGTCTGCTTCAGCTCACTGCAAGCCTCGGACCAGCAATCACCGCGCAGGATCCGGCGGAAATGCGGCGATTGCGGGCGCAGGACGCCGTGAACGGAATCGGGAGGGACAGTCGGCTCGGCTTACTGAGCCCAGACGAGGACACGCTCGCCGCTGGCTTCTCTGTGATCGAGGATGAGCCCAGGACCACGCCGCTCGAGATCCTCGGCGGTGATCTTGAGCTTCATCCCGTGGCTGCCGGGATCGTCGTGCGACGAAATCCTGATGGGCTGGCCCTTCGTCATGCGAAGCAGCCAGAATGGCATGTTCAGCTTGATGACCTTCCGCTCATCCGGGTCCCACACGATGATGTGCAGGGCCTCAACGGGCTTCCCTGACGCGGCTCCGGCATCCTCGCTGACAACGGGCTCGCCGTCCTCGATGACGAGATAGGGCTTCTGCCCGTCGAACCTGGCGACGATCTGCGCGAACTCCTCGTCGGCGCTCATCTCGGTGGCGGACTTCGCCTGGAATGCGAACTGCTGGTAGATGACGAAGCCGACCACGCCGACGAGCACCACCCCGACCACCAGCACGAACGCGCTGATGCCCACGATGATGACGGCCCACGAGGTCTTCTTCGCCATGGCTTGCTTACCTATTGTCGTCCGATCCGCCGCCGCTCGCTACCCTCACTGACGGCGGGGAGCCGCATTTGTTCCCGAAAATGGCCGGCTCAGAAGGCGTTCGGCTTCGGTCCGGCCTATCGGGTCCCGGTCTCTGCCGCACAGCGCCACGGCCAGCCGGTACTCGGCGATGGCGGCTGTCCTGTTTCCTGACAGGTCGGCGAGTTTGCCCAGCTCGAGGTGACAGCGCCCGTGGACCCAGTCGCGGCCTTCGGCGGCCAGCGATTTTCGGAGATCTGCCTCGGCCCGGGCCGTGTCGCCGAGGGCGGCATGCACAGTCCCGCGCTTGGCGTACCACATGGCGGCCTCGCCAAACGCCTTCTGCCGCTCGTCCCGTTCGAACCTCTCGATGCCGGCGTCGAGGAACTCGAGTGCGCGGGCGGGCCGGCCGGCCCGCATCTCGGCCGCCCCCGACTCGAGCCACAGCAGGCGGTTCCTCGGAAGGTCCTGTCGCAGCCCTTCGAGCAGCCGCAGGGCGTCGTCGTAGCGCCGCTCCTTGTTGTAGACCAGCACGAGAAGCACCCGGGCGTCGACCTGGACGTCGCTGGAGTACGCCGCGCTTTCCTCGAGCATGCGGACGGCGACGTTCCGGTCTCCGCTGAAACCTGCCAGATAGGCCAGCCAGCGCCTGACCGAACCCAGGTTGGCGACCGCATAGCGGTAGGACCCGGTGTAGAACGCCGCGTCTTTGCGCGACGGGTCGAGCACGAGCACTTGTTCCATCGCCTTGAACGCGCCGCGGGCCAGGCCAACGGCCCCGAACAGGGACCCTTCGATCGTCACGGTGTACGCGGCGAGCAGGCCTCGCGCCGCGCCCAGGTTGAAATGGGCGCCGGCATCACGCGGGCGCTGCCGGACCTGGGCCTCAGCGAGCTGGATGGCCTTGTCGACGCTCGTGCGGAACGTTGCCGCCATGTCGGCCGGTGGAGGCTTCATGTCCGCGTTCGACTCCGGCAGCGAGCTGAGAAACTCGTCCGCAGAAAGCGCGCCCCGCGAGAACATCAGGTTGAGCCACGTGATGGCCGCCACGGCACGGTGGGCCGCGGGATCGCCGGGATCGGCCTCCACCGCGCGGCGGAACGCCGCGAGCGCCTCGTCGTAGTCGAGGTTGTACGCGGACTGATATCCGGCGCGCAGCAACTCGGCGGAACGCGGGTTCCCGGCCGCATTAGCGGGCAGGCACACCGCCACCAGGAGGACGGCCAGCCCGACGACGCTCACCACCGTCGCGCGGGCTCCAGGGAACCACATCATGTAGCCAGCTTATAATTGCTACCCAAACGACTCAAGCGAGGTGCCGTGCCGCAGCAGCCATCGATGCGCCGTTACCGGACTCTTGACGCCCACGCCGCCGGCGAGCCGCTCAGGCTCATTCTAGAAGGTTACCCCGCTCCGAAGGGCCGGACGATGCTGGAGAAGCGGGCGTGGGTGAAGAAGCACGCCGACGGCATCCGGAGGGCGCTGATGCTCGAGCCGCGCGGCCATGCCGACATGTACGGCGCGGTCCTGACCGAGCCCGTCACCCCCGGCGCCGATGCGGGCGTCCTCTTCATGCACAACGAGGGCTACAGCACCATGTGCGGCCACGGCATCGTCGCGGTGACGACGATGGCGATCGAGCGAGGACTGATTCATCCAAAGGAACCCAACCAGATCGTCTACGACTCGCCCGCAGGTCCCGTGCACGCCCGCGCGTACGTCAGCCAGCGGGAAGGCGAGGGCGGCCGCCTTCGTGTCGATCGCGTTGCGTTCGACAACGTTCCCTCGTTCGTCTTCGCGCCAGGGCTGCCGGTCCGCCTGGGCAACCGCGAGGTCCGTGTGGATGTCGCGTTCGGAGGCGCGTTCTACGCCATTGTCGACGCCGAGGCGGCCGGGCTGCCGATTACGCCGGCGCGGCTGCCCGAACTGCGGCGCGCGGGCATGGAGATCAAGCATGCCGTCGAGGCCGCGGCCGCCGTCGTCCATCCACTGGACACCGGACTGAAGGGGATCTACGGGACGATCTTCACGGGCCCGCCCGAGCGCAGCGACGCCGACCTGAAGAACGTGACGGTCTTCGCGGATGCGGAAGTCGACCGCTCCCCCTGCGGGACCGGGACGTGCGCCGTGATGGCCGTGATCGACGCGATGGGACTGATGCCGCCGGGACGCCCCTTCGGCCACGAGAGCCTCATCGGGACGCTGTTCAACGGGAGGGTCACGGGCAGGACGCGCGTCGGCGACTTCGGCGCCATCCTGCCCGAGCTCGAGGGATCGGCCTGGATCACCGGCGAGCACGTGTTCCTCGTCGACGACGAGGACCCGCTCAAAGGCGGCTTCCGGCTGTGATCGGGCCGCGGGCTACTTCAGGCCCGCGAGCTTTTCGAGGTCCATCTTGCCGATCACGCCCTGGACCGTCTTGACGTCGGTGCCGCTTCCTTCGGCCGTCACCAGGAACCGCTGGCCGACAATCACGCCGAGTTCCGCGCGCTTGGCCTCGCTGTCCCATTTCTCCCAGCCCGGGTTGCCGCCCACCTTGGCGGCTTTCTCGTAGCCGGTATCGGTCTCCTTCTGGTAGCCCGTCATCAGGAACATCTGGTACGGCATCGTCAGCATCCTCGACATGGCCGTGTCGACGATCTTGACCTCGATGCGGGCGTCGCCCTGGGTGTAGGCTGTTTCGGCCTGTGAGAACCTGACCGGTGCGGTCATGCTCTCGCCCGTCGGCTTCTCCTTCTCCCAGCCGGACACGTCGGGGAAGTACCCCTGAAGCTCCTTGAAGCTGACCGGCTCGTACGCCTTGCCGTCCGGCGACTGCTGCATCTGTTCCATCGCCTTCGCGAATTCCTCCATGCCCTTCGCGACATTGGCCTCACCGCCTCCGGCCGGTTCCTTCGCGGCCTCCTGCGTTGTCGCGGCCGCCTGCTTGGCCTCCTCGGTCTTGCCGCCGCCGCAGGCCGCGCTGCCGGCCAGGACCACGCCGATTGCACAGTAGATGCCGAACCCACGCATGTGCTGCCTCCCTGATGTTGAGAACTCCGGCTGCATTCTAGCACCCGGCCACGCTCGACGAGGGGCCAGGCTGCGGTTGCGGGGCTACCGCCCCAGGTGCATGTGGATCAGGCGCCCGATGAGGGCTGGGAGGGTTTCGCCATCCAGCTCGAAGGTGCCGCGGTCGGCCGACCAGGGGAGCTTGAAGCTGCGCACGAGGGCCGACACCCAAATCTGCCGGACCGGGGCATTCGGGCTCACGACGAACCGCGTCTCGGCCGGTTCCTCGAAGAAGATGTTGAGGACGCCGCCCTGGAGTTCAACCTCAAAGCCCTCGCGGTCGGCCAGGTCCATCAGCCCGCGCTGGAGCGATTCGAGGGCCTCGTCGGCCCTTGCGGCGAACTCCTGGTCGGTGAGCGGCTGTGCCATGCGGGGATGATACCAAAGGGCGCTACATCCCGGCGCGCTGTCATTGGGAATGAGCGCCGGTGTAGGATGGGGCCAGAGGAGAGGACGGCCATGACTACTTTGCTCTACTTCGTCGTCACCCTCGTGGTGGTAGGCGTGCTGTACGCCTTGCTGCGGCGGCCCGTCGGCGAGTACGTCAGGATGCGCGGCACCCGCGTCATCTCCTGCCCGGACAACCAGCAGCCAGCCGCCGTTACGGTCGATGCGGGGCACGCGGCCTTCACGGCTGCGGGCGGCCACGAGCACCTCCGCCTCGACTCCTGCTCGCGCTGGCCGGAGAAGGCCGGCTGCGGACAGGAATGCCTGAAGCAGATCGAGACGCAGCCGATGGACTGCCTGGTCAGGACGCAGGTGAGCCGGTGGTACGCGGACAAGGCGTGCGCCATCTGCGGCAAGGCGCTGGGCGCGGTCGACTGGGCCTCGCACAAGCCCGCCCTGCGCGCGCCGGACGGGCGCACGATGGAATGGGGCGACGTCAAGCCCGAGGCAATGTTCCAGGTCATGGGGACGCACGCCGCCATCTGCTGGGACTGCCACGTAGCCGAGACGTTCCGGCGCCAGCGGCCGGACCTCGTGCTCGACAACCCGTTCGCCAGGCAAAATCAACGGTAGCCGCCCATTCACACTCTTGTCACGCGTTCCGCTAAACCGATCAGGCCCCGCCTGCGTCTAAGACAACAGGTGGGCTCGAACGCCCCGGACTTCACGGCCGAGCGCAGCTAACCCCATGGTCGGGCGCGGATGGCGTCGATCTCAGGCGTGAGCTGTCTCTCCTCGGACCTGCCCGGGAGTAGTAGAGCCGTTATCCCTGTCTCAGGAGGACATGATGTTTGAACTCAACTTCTCGAGCAACGCCGACTGGCTCGTCGCCGTGCTTCTGGTGGTCTCAGTCGTCGTCGCGGCCCTCGCGTAGCGTTTCCCGGACCTACTTCACGCGGCCCGGTGCCGCGTCCGATGACGCCACGTACGACTTGCGCGCCCGGGCCTTCATGCCCGGGCGTTTCACGTTGACGGTCAGCTTGTGGACCTTCCCGTCGAGGAGGGTGGGGCTGAAGCCGAGCACGTACTGGCTGTGCAGTTCCTGCGCGATGCGCGTGAAGGTCGTGTTCAGGTCGGCCGTGGCCTTGAGCAGGTAGTACCCGCCCCCGGTCTCCTCCGCCAGCTTCCGCACCACCCTGTCGGGATTGGTCCTGACCCGGCGCATGCCGTCGAAGTAGTCCGACTCCAGGCCGATGCCGTAGATCATGACCTCGTCGGCCAGCGCGCGGCTGAGCACGTCGCCCTGCCCGACCTTGCTCGAGTTGTCGTCGCCGTCGGTGAGCACGACGATGACGCGGCGGCCCTCGACGGCGTCCAGCCGGTCGAGCGACTGGTCGATGGCGTCGTAGAGGCGGGTCGGGTTGCCGAAATCCAGCTCCCTGAGCGCGGCGATGAGCTCGTCGCGGTCGGAGGTGAAGGTCCCGCTGAACTCGACCTTGTCGTTGAACGCGCCGACCTGGGCCTTGTCCTGCGGGAGCAGCCGGATGATGAACTGCTCGGCACCGGCGTTCACGAGCTTCAGCGAGTTGGTCATGCTGCCGCTGCTGTCGAGCATGACGATGGCCGTGATGGGCTGCGTCTGGTTCTCGAAGACGACCAGCTCCTGGCGCACTCCGTTGTCGAGGATCTCGAAGTCCTCGCGGGTGAGGTTCGGGACAAGGGCGCCCTGCGTATCGGTTACCGTGGCGTAGATCGGAACCATCTTGGCGCCGCTGCGGAAGACCCCGGCCTGCTGGCCGCCCGGGGCGCCGCCGGGAGCGGACTGGATGGGGGCCTCCGCGAGCAGTACGCCCGCCACGCACGCCACACTCACGATTCTCAGAACGTCACGCATGTATCCAGCCTAACAAGGGAACACAAGGGCGGCAACCTGTTTGACGAAAGCAGGGTCGTACAGTAGTCTGAAATCTCACACGATGTTCCAACGACTCTCGCGGCTGCACGTGCTCCGGACAGCGCTCGCGCTGGCGCTCATCGCCGGGTTCCTCGCGACCCCGGTTGGGATCGCCCATGCCGGCCGCTTGGCCCACGACTCGTGTGACGCCCTCCTCCTCGGCCAGGATCCGCAGAGCTCGAGGATGCGGCCCTCGGCCGGCCTCGACGGCCACGGGCACTGCTTCACCTGCCACTGGTTCCAGAGTCTCCGGTCCGCGCTCGTCGCGGCGGGTGTCGCCGTTCCCGACGCTGGGGCGGCCAGCCCGTGTCCTCCTTCCCCTCCTTCCGTCGTCGCGGCTTGCGCAGGCGCGTCTGCCGGCGCCCGCGCGCCTCCGGCGTAGAGATCGCCCTCGCCCCGCCGTTTCTGTCCGCAGTTCCTGAGCGGCGGCCCCGCCGTCGCCTCCGGGATCGTGCGGGGCGGCCTCGAGCCGGAAGCCCGATGGCCGCAGGGTGTGCACCAGATCTCATGCTCCCGGAGGTTCCATGTTCTGCTCGCGTCTGCAATTTTGCGCCTGTTCCTGCGCCCGTCCGGCTGCCGCCCGCCGTCTCACCACCGCCCTCCTGGCGGCCCTGACCATCGTCGTGCTCGGGGCGGGCGCTGCAGGCGCGGCGCCGCAGGCAGGCGCAATCATCAAGGGCCAGGTCCTCCATTCGATGACCGGCCAACCCGTGATCGGGGCGAAAGTGATCTTCCAGGAGGACCGGCGGCAGACGCTCACCGGCGCCGACGGCAGGTTCCAGTTCGATCGCGTGAAGCCCGGCACCTATCACCTCTCGGTCGAAGCGCAGGGGTTCTCGGCGCGGCACCAGGAGGTCACGGTGAAGGCGCCCGACACGATCATCAACCTGCTGGTCGACCCTGAACTGCACTTCGAGGAGGTCATATCGGTCAGCGCGGAGCCGCGCGACCAGTTCAACTCATTCCAGCCCACGTCGGTGCTCACCGGCCAGAACCTGGCGCGCGAAATCGGCGGTACGCTGGCGGCGACCCTGAGTCAGCAGCCCGGCGTCGCCGAGCGATCGTTCGGCGACGCGCCGGCCCGCCCCGTCGTCCGCGGCCTTGACGGGGATCGGGTGCTGATTCTCGAGGATGGGCAGCGGATGGGCGACCTGTCGAGCCAATCCGGCGACCACGGCACTACCGTGAATCCCGCGTCGGCATCGAAAATCGAAGTCGTCCGCGGGCCGGCGACGCTCATCTACGGCGCCAACGCCGTCGGCGGGCTCGTGAACGTGATCTCGGACGCGGTGCCTTCAGAGCCCTTGAGAGGCGTGAAGGGCGGTCTGACGGGCTTCCTCGGTACAAACGGCAACCAGGCGCAGGGGGCGGCGGACCTCTGGTGGGGCAACAAGGTCTGGGCCCTGCACGCCTCGGGAGGCGGCCAGCGGAACGGCGACTACTCGACGCCAGAGGGCACGGTCGACAATACGCAGGCCCGGAGCGGGTTCGGATCGCTCGGCCTCTCGTGGACCGGGGACCGCGGCCACCTCGGCGCGAACTACGCCTACGAGGACACGAGGTACGGCCTGCCGTTCGTCGAGGAGGGACAGGTCGAGCTCACGCCGCGGCGCTCCATCGTGAACGTGCGCGGCGAAATGAAAGGCCTCGGCGGCTTCTTCAGGTCGATTCGCGGTTCGTACGCCGGCCGCTGGTACAAACACGAAGAAATTGTCGCGGGGGAGGTCGGGACGGCATTCCGGAACGACACGCACGAGTTCGAGTTCCTGGGCAACCATCGGGCGTACGGCCGTTTCAGCGGCAGCCTCGGCGCACGGGCGCTCGACCGGAGCTTTTCTGCCACCGGCGACGAGGCCCTCTCGCCTCCCGTCGACCAGCAAGGGGCGGCGGCCTTCGTGTACGAGGAAGTCACCTTCCATCATGCGACGCTGCAGCTCGGCGGCCGCTTCGACCATGCGAGCTACACGCCGAAAAGCAACGACCTGCCCGCGAGGGACTTCTCGGAGTTCTCGGGATCGGTGGGCCTGCTCATTCAGCCACCGGCATTCGACCACCGGTCGAGCATTGCCGTGAGCGTGGCACGGACGTCGCGGTACCCGGCGCTCGAAGAGCTGTACTTCTACGGCCCGCATCCCGGCAACTTCGCGTTCGAGATCGGCAACCCGGACCTGGACGCCGAGCATGCCCTCGGCCTCGACCTGTCGTTCCGGTGGCGGTCGGCGCGCTTCTCCGCCGAGGCGACCTACTTCCGCAACCGGATCAGCGACTATATCTTCCGCAATCCGATTGAAGGGGAGTTCGAAGACGGGTTCCCCGTGGTGGAGTTCGTGGCCGCCGACAGCATCCTCCAGGGCGCCGAACTGCACGCCGAAGCGCAGTTGGCCTCGAGGATCTTCGCCGATTTCGGCTTCGACTACGTCCGCGGCGACTTGCTCGACCCGGACGCCCCGCTCCCTCGCATCCCGCCGTTCCGCGCGCGGGGCAGCGTGCGGTACCAGGTGGGGGCGTTCAACGCGGGAGGCGAGGTGACGGGGGTGTCGGCGCAGGATCGCGTCTTCGGCGAAGAGACGCCGACCGACGGCTACGGCCTGCTCAGACTGTTCTCGTCGTACTCATGGCCGACCGGCAAGGGCGTCAGCACCCTCACCGCGAGGCTCGACAACGCCACCAACACGCTCTACCGGAACCACCTGTCGTACGTGAAGGACTTCGTCGCCGAGAGGGGGAGGACCTTCAAGGTCGTCTACAGCGTCCGCTTCTAGCGCGGCGCGTCCTTGGCCGGGGGCATCGCCGCCATCCGCGCGGCGGTGGCCTCGGCCGCCCGCATCACGCGCAGCAGGTTCAGGCCGAGCACCTTCTTCACTTCGAGTTCCGTGTACCCGCGCCGCAGCAGTTCGGCGGTCAGGGCCGGAAACGTCGAGACGTCCTCGAGACCCGCAGGCGTGGAGGTGATGCCGTCGAAGTCGCTGCCGTAGCCGACGTGATCGATCCCGGCCAGCTTGCGGACGTGGTCGACGTGGTCGGCGACCTGCGCCACCGTCACCTTCGGCCTGGGATGATCGGCCACCCACGCGGAGAGTCCCGCCTTCACGGCGGCCTCGTCCTTCGGCGAAAGCCTCTCGAGCCTCGCGGACTCGGCCTCCTGGGCCGTGTCCCACGCCGCCGCCTCCGGCGTCGTGAACCCCGGCACGAACGACACCATGACGACGCCGCCGTTTTTCGGGAGCTGCCTGAGGACCGCGTCGGGCACGTTGCGCGGGTGATCGCAGAGCGCGCGTGCCGACGAGTGCGAGAAGATGACCGGCGCCCGCGTCACGCGCAGCACGTCGTCCATCGTCTCTTCCGAGACGTGGCTCATGTCGACGAGCATGCCCAGCCGGTTCATCTCGCGCACCACTTCTTCGCCGAACGCGGTCAGGCCGCCGTGCTCGGGCGTGTCGGTGGCCGAATCGGCCCACGGCACGTTTTTCGAGTGGGTGAGGGTCATGTAGCGCGCGCCCAGGCGGGCGAACATCCGCAGCGCCCCGAGCGACGAGTCGATGGCATGGCCGCCCTCCATGCCGATGAGCGACGCGATCCTGCCCTCCCCGAAGATCCGCTGTACATCGTCGGCTGTCAGCGCGAGCGCGAAGTCGTCCGGGTAGCGCGCGATCATGCGGTGGACGATGTCGATCTGTTCGAGGGTGGCGGTCACCGCCCGCTGGCCCGCGAGCGAAGCCGGAACGTACACCGACCAGAACTGCGCGCCGACGCCGCCCTGGCGCATTCGGGGGATGTCGGTCATCGTGTCGGTCCTGATGTGCCGGATGTCGAGCTTGGCAAGGTCCTTACCCGCCCGATCCCGGACCTCCCACGGATAGTCGTTGTGTCCGTCGAACATCGGGACCGAAAGGTGGAGCGCACGCGCGCGCGCCAGGTACGGGTCGTCGGCCTGCGACGCCCCAGAGAGGACGGCGAGTGCCGCCACCGCGCACACGACCAATGCAGCTGCGCCACGAGTCTTCACGGCTGTTCCTTTCGACGGGTTCCTGCGCCAGTATAGCCGCGCGGGCGCGCGGCCGCCATCGTGTAGAATCACGCATTCGCAGGACCGGCCTCAGAACCTGCATGCCGCGGCCTGATCGCGCCGCAGGAACGGGTGATGAAGCCGCCTGCGAGGAGGAGTGGTGGCGCCAATGGCGGACGTGAAACCTCCGACGGTCGTGGACCTCACCTGGGACGGCAGGCTGGCCTTCACGGCCCGGGACGGAGCCCACGAGTGGGTGCTCGACGGGCGCAATGAAGCCGGGCCGTCGCCGGTCGCGGCCCTGGCCTCCGCGCTGGCCGGGTGCATGGCCATCGACACCGTGCACATCCTGACGAAAGGCCGGTTCGACGTGCGGTCGTTCGGCGCGCGGCTGACCGGAGGCCGGGCCGACAGCGAGCCGCGGCGTTTCGTGGCGATCGACCTGCGCTTCACGCTCGACACCAACGCCCCTCCCGATCAGGTCGATCGCGCGATTGCCCTCTCGCGGGAGAAGTACTGCTCGGTGTGGCACTCGCTGCGCCAGGACATCGAGCTCACCACCAGCGTGTCGATTACCGGCACGGACGCGTAAGCGGAGTGATTGGGGTCGAAGTGGTGTCTGACCCCACTTGGAGGAGCGGGAGTGGGAGCGACCCCGAGCCGTCGCGCGTACCTCGACTGGATGCGGGGCCTCAGTGTGCTGTTCATGATCGTGGCCCACACGTTCGATGCGTGGACGGTGCTGGCGGACCGCACCACGCCGCTCTACAAGGCGGCGAACTTCATCGGAGGCCTCGCGGCGCCGATCTTCCTCTTCCTCGCAGGCGTGTCGGTGGCGATGGCGGCCTCGTCTCGCACGCGGCGGTCCGGGGACCGCGCGGCGTCCGCCTGGTCCGTCCAGAAGCGCGGCTGGCAGATCTTCGGGCTGGCGTTCCTCTTCCGGCTGCAGTCGTGGATCCTGAGCCCCGGGGCCACGGTGAAGGGCATCTTCAAGGCCGACATCCTGAACATCATGGGGCCGTCGATTGCCGCGGCGGCATGGGTCTGGGGGCGGCTGGCCGACCGGCGGGCGCGGCGCGCGGCTTTCGCCACCCTTGCGTGCGTCTGTGCCTTTGCGACACCGCTCATCCGGAACGCGGCCTGGGTGGCCTGGCTGCCAGACCCGATCGAGTGGTATGTCAGGCCGTTCCCGAAGCTGAGCGTGTTCACCTTCTTTCCCTGGGCGGGCTATGTGTTCGCGGGCGCGCTGGCCGGCGAATGGCTCGACACCGCGGCATCGCCGGCCGCGGAGTGGCGCGCCAACCGGCGGTTGGCGGCGGCCGGAGCCGGGCTCGTCGTGGCGGGCTACGGCGCGAGCTACCTGCCATCCATCTACCCGGCCGGCTACTCGAATTTCTGGACCTCGTCGCCCACCTACTACTTCATCAAGATCGGGATCATGCTGGTGCTGATGGGGGTCATCTACGTCTATGTGCAGCGGCCGTTCTCGGCCGAGCCCCGCAACCCGGCCTGGAGCCCGATGCTCGAATTCGGGCGGTCTTCCCTGTTCGTCTACTGGATCCACGTGGAGCTTGCGTACGGCATCTTTTCGTACCCGCTCCACCGGACGCTGCCCGTCTGGTGGTCGCTTGTCGCCTTCACGGCGTTCACGGTCTTCATCTACGCCGTGACGCGGCTCAAGTCGCGCCTCGTCTCCGGCTGGAAGGCGCGGCGGGCGGCGTTTCAGCCGGCCTGAGCGCGGCGCCGCGTGGGCTGCCGCCCCGTGCCTGTTGGCACGGCGCGGATAGCGCACGGGAGGGCGGGTGGGTGTAGTCTGGATCCTGACACTGAGGAGATCCCGAATGGCTGAGAACCTGAAATCGCGGCTTGCACCGTTCATCGTCACCAAGGGCAAGAACTTCAAGCTGAAGGACCACCCCACGGCTCGCGAGAACTGGAAGGCCTCCAAGAAGGAGACCAAGAAGCTGCTGCAGAAGGGCACCGAGCTCCTGAGAGATCAGCAGGAGAAGCTCTACGCGCAGGATCAGCGCGGCGTGCTCCTGATTTTCCAGGCCATGGACGCGGCGGGCAAGGATGGCGCGATCAAGCACGTGATGTCCGGCATCAATCCTCAGGGCTGCCAGGTCTACTCCTTCAAGTCGCCCTCGCCCGAGGAGCTCGACCACGACTTCCTGTGGCGCACGACGAAGGCGCTGCCGGAGCGCGGCCGCATCGGCATCTTCAACCGTTCGTATTACGAAGAGGTGCTCGTCGTCCGCGTGCATCCCGAGTACCTGCAGAAGCAGAAGCTGCCGCCGGAGCTCGTGACGAAGGACATCTGGAAGGATCGCTTCGAGGAAATCAATGCGTTCGAGCGGTACCTGGCGCGCAACGGCTACGTGATCCGGAAGTTCTTCCTCAACGTGTCGAAGAAGGAGCAGAAGAGGCGTTTCCTCGAGCGCCTCGAGCAGGAAGAGAAGAACTGGAAGTTCTCGCTGGCGGACGCCAAAGAGCGGGGCTTCTGGGAGAAGTACATGGAGGCGTACGAGGACATGATCCAGCACACGGCGACGCCGCACGCTCCGTGGGTCGTGGTGCCGGCCGACGACAAGCCGCTGGCGCGCCTCATCGTGGCCGCGGCCGTGGTGGACGCGATGCAGGACATGAAGCTTGCGTTTCCGAAGGTCTCCGAGGCCCAGAAGGCCGAGCTCGCGGCCGCCAGGAAGGCCCTGGAGTCCGAAAAGAAGGAGAAGAAATAATCACCGCTTCACGTCGTTGTAGTGCAGCACGGCGTTGAAGAGCATGTTGAACTCGCCGAGGGTCTGGTAGCGGAAGCACGGGTTCGTCGCGAACATCAGGACGCGGCCCTTGCCAGACGGGATCTCGGCAATCGCCGGGCGGTTGCGGGTTTCGGCCGCCCCCTTCATCAGCCCGCTCAGCACCGCCGCATCGGTTCCGCGGAACCGCATCAGCGTCTGCCTGTCGCGCTCGGCGTCCAGCCCCTGGATGGCCAGCAACGGCCCGTTCGCATAGCGGACGGGCACGTCTTTCGCCGCGTAGCCGTAGAAGATCGGGTGCGACGGCTGGGTGATCTCGGCCTCCACGATCGGGCCCGGCGCATAGAACTGCGGGGACGGCCGGCCCGCGTCCACGCGCCTGGCGAGGCCGAACTCGGCGGGAAAGAAGCTCGCGCCGCCGAGCGTGACGAGCACGCCTCCGGCTTCGATGAACCGCTCGACCTCGAGAACGCCCGAGAGGCCCATGCCGCCCGTCACGTCGTCAGATTCCCCGTACATCCCGAGGCTCTTGAACCGGGCCGACTTCTTGTACGCCAGCGGCTTTCCGACCGGCGCGATGTCGAACACGAGGCCCTTGCCGCTCCTGCCCTGGCTGGGCACGACGATGACGTCGTACTTGTCGCGGAGGCGGCCCGCGAGGATCTGCTCCTTGAAGATGAGATCGTAGCCGACCTCGAACGCGTCGAAGGCGTGGCGCACCCAGCCCACGTCCTGGGTGTTGCCCCACGTGCTGAAAACCGCCAGGCGCGGGAGATCAACGTCGTGAGCCGGCACGCCCGGCGCGGCCGGCAGGACGGCGGCCGTCAGGCCGAGCTGGGTCACGGCGGTCTTCACCCGGGCGAGCGCGTCGGCGCTGCCGCCGGTGTCGGCCACGAACGAGCCGGCGGGGAACGCGGCGCCGCCGGCCTCGAACGGCTGCTCGGCGGCGCTGATCTTCAGGTCCTTCAGGCGGTATCGCAACGTGATCATGTTGGCCGATCCGTGGTGGGCGATCGCCACAACAGGTCCCGGCGCGCCCGACACCGTCCCTTCGAGGGCCGCCTTCGTCACCGGCTGAACCGGCACGTCGAGGATCGTCCTGTCGGCGATCTCCCTCACGTTGGTATGCGTCATGAGCCCCATCGTCCAGCCGGTGTCGTCGTAGGTGCGGAGATTCGGGTCGGGGAAGTTCTGCTTCTCGAGCAGGATCTTCGCGAGCCGGCCGTAGGGCTGGTCGCGCTTCACGATGAAGCTGCCGGCCGGGAAGCTGCCCTCCTTCACCCTGACCTCGGCCGTCGCGCGGCCCACCTCGATGCCCTGCATGCGCAGGATGTTGACGACCCACGCCACGCGCGTCTGGTCACGGCCGCCAGCCGGGATGAGGTAGCCGAACGGGGCGTCTTTCTTCCCCGACTCGATCGAGTTGCGGCTCTTGCGGTAGAAGTTCTCGAGGACGACTTTCGGAAAGGCCGCCGTGAGCTCGAGGGCCGAGAGGACGCCCGTTTCCATGTAGTTGGTGTTGTTGCGGAGGGACCACTCGACCTCGGCGTACGGCGGCAGCGGCCGGTACCACTCGCGCGAGGCCTGGCCGGCGCCGGCGCCCATGCCCCCGTCACCGCCGCCGATGCGCCGCTTCATGGTGTTGGCGCCGCCGTTGCCGAACGTCTCGTACATGCGCAGCATGCCGTTGTGGTTCGACGCCATGAAGCCCATGTAGCCGGGGTACCACATGTCCACGAATGCGTGCGTCCACACGCCCGGCATGCCGTACTTGATCATCTGGGCCATCTCGAAGTTCGCGAACCACGGCAGCTCGCCGTAGAGGATCGGGTCCAGTGTCGGGTTCTGCGGCGCCTGGCCGCTGAAGGTGTAGAGGAACGGCACCGACTCGTGCAGTTCGTGCATGATCGGCGGGTGCCACTGGAGGTACCAGTCCAGGATGGCGCGCGTCGTGGGCTGCGAGAAATTGAAGTCGCGGTTGTTGTCGTGGAGGATGTACTTGCCCCAGTACGGCGGCCCGCCGTACGACACGCCCTCTCCCGTTTCGCCGGTCTTGTAGGCGTAGTACCAGTCGACGTAGCGGTCGCGCCCGTCGGGTTCCGCCGACGGCGTAATCGAGACGATGACGTTGTTGCGGATCCCGGTGATGAGCGGCGAGGTGTCGGCGGCGAGCCGGTAGGCCAGCTCCATCAGCATTTCCGGCGGCCCCGTCTCACCGCTGTGGAGGCCGCCGATCAGATGATAGAGCGGCTTCGCCTTGCCGACGATCTCCATCGCCTGGGCCTCGGTGAGCGGCCGCGGGTCGGCCAGCTGCCCAAGGTAGCCGCGATACCGATCGAGGTTGGCGATCGATTCCTCGGACCCCACGAACACGACGACGCACTCGCGGCCCTCGTCGCTTGTGCCGATGGTCATCACGCGCACGCGCGGCGAGGCGGCCGCCAGGGCACGGTAGTACTTCAGGATGTCGGCGTAGTACGTCAGCGTCTTCGGCTGGCCGATGTGATACCCGAGCACGTCCCTGGGGGACGGCACGCCGGGCGCCTTCGGGAGGTGATCCACGAGCGGGCTCAGGAACTCGGGTTTCGTCGTCCATTCACGCACGAGCCTGGCGAATTCCTCGTCGTGGCCCGGCCGTGCCGATGCGGCTTTCGCCGCGGCAGGCGCCTGGGCCGAGAGGCCCGCGGCGTGTGGCAGCATCGCCGAGGCGGCCACCGCCGTGCACGCCGCCAGCATTCGCCATGTGTTCGCCGTCCATGGTCTCATCCCGGCTAACCCCCATCAACACAATCAGATATTGAGATGCGGCCAGGCCGGTCGGGCCCGTCCTGAGCCGCCTCCGCCGCCCGTGCCCGTGCTTAAGTTGTCAATCATCGCAGAAAACGGGCTGAAATCCGGACAAGAACGGTTAAAAATGTGGCAGGTACCAACCATGATCAATGTCTCCGCGATCCAGATGCAGCAGTTCGGCGTCCGGTTCTACCAAGCGTCGCTTTCGGCGAAGGACATCGACAAGCTCGTCCGCTTCGAGGTGTTGAGCTACGGCGAGCAGCATCACCCGCCCGTGCGAGGGAGGAAGGGCGGTGGCTCGGTGTCCAAGGTGAACTGGAACCTCCTCGAGCGCCGGATCGGGGCGAACGAGAAGGCGTACCAGCGCCAGATCATCCGCCGGAAGATCGACGAACTGGTCGGCTACTACGAGCAGTGCCGCCAGGCGCGCGACCTGCCGTCGATTCCCGGGGCAGTCATCATCTCCTGCGACGAGAAGCTGTCGTTCTCGCCGGTGGAAGACGGATCCAGCCTCGGCACGCTGAGGGTTCCCGAGCGCGAGGGCGTGCTGCGCGCCATCGACGGGCAGCACCGGCTGCTGGCGATGCACGCCGACATCGAGCGATTCGGGCAGGAGGACTTCACGGTGCCGGCGGTCATCTTCGACCAGCTGCCCGAAGACCACATCGTGCAGATGTTCGTGACGATCAACGCGAAGCACACGCGGCTGAACTCGTCGCACCTGGTCAGCCTCTCGGGCCGCCAGCTGTACCGCGATCAGAGCCTCGCCTCCGCCCACGACATCGTCCGGGTGCTGAACGACCGCGACGACTCGCCGCTCCACATGGACATCAAGCTGCTGGGCGTCGGGAAGGGCGGCGTGGCCCAGGCGCCGCTCGCGCAGGAGCTGAAGAAACTCTTCCAGGCGGACGCGTTCGGCGGCGCGCGGAAGACCCAGGATTTCCACGACGAGGCCAAGCAGTTCTTCGTGAACTACTTCAAGCAGATCGCGGTGGTGTTCGGGGCCGCGTGGAACGGGCGGAAGTACAGCATCAAGTCGTCGACCGCGCTCCGTGCCTTCATCCGCGTGGCGCCGGATGTGGTCCGCCGGCTCGACGAGGAGCACACCGACCGCACGGACTTCCGGGCTATCGGCCGCGTCATCGCGCCATGGGGACACCGCATCGGCGACCTGCGGTTCGAGACGCTCGGCGCGTTCGGCAAGGACACAACGGTGGACGCGCTGGCGAAGGAACTGCGCCTCGCCTTGCATTATCCAGAAGGGGCGATGGGGTAGGGCAGCGGACACGTTTTCAGTAGTAAGTAGTCAGTAGACAGTATTCAGTAGAAATGCCGGTGAGCCGAACACCGTCACGCCGTACTGGCTACTGGCTACTGGCTACTGGCTACTGGCTACTGGCTACTGGCTACTTCCTACTGACTCGATTCCCTAATCCCCTCCCAGTATCACGTCCCTGTACCTCTGATAAAGCCACGCGCCGAGGAGCAGGAAGACGCCGAGGCCGACGAAGCCGATGATCCGGTAGATGCCGCCGAGCATCGAGAGGTCTGACAGGAACGCCTTCACGATTGTCACGGCCAGCAGCGCGATGGCCAGGTAGCGGACCGGCGCGTATCGCCGCACGATGCCGACGACGATGAGCGCCGTGCCGTAGACGGCCCAGGCCACCGAGACCGACGCGGAGCGCGCAAGGCGCGCCGCGGCGTCGGTGTCCTCACGCATGCGCCAGTAGAAACTGATCTCCTTGGTGAGCAGCGCGATCGTGATCACGTTGCCGAGAACATAGAGCGCCGCAATCTCCGGGCCGGCCCGATCCGGCACACCATCGCCGTACCGCTGGTGGAGAAGGGCCAGGACGTAGCAGACGGCCACGATCACCAGCGTGGCGCCGACTCGTGCGTTGAAGAAGGGGACGAACCCGGCCGGCGGGTCGAAGAAACCGGCGATCACCAGGCGCACGATCGTCCAGCCGAGCAGCAGCGCCCCGCCGGCGCGCATCCAGCCGCGCCGGGACTTCAGGCCCACCCACACGATGGCGGCCGACTCGACCGCCCACCCCACGACCGCCCACCACTGGCTGAACTGGAGGCCGATGGCGAACCCCACCATGGCGAAGGCCACGGCAAGGCTGTTGAGGCTGGCCTCCTCGGATGTGCCCCGCCATGCCCACATGAGCGCGACGTGCCAGGCGGCGACGGCCAGGGCCAGCGCCGGCATCCAGGCGGTGGCGACGGGGTCGAAGATCGCATAGAGGCCCGCGAACAGGCCCAGCGCATTCATGTGGAACAGCACCACGTCGGCCTTGAGCCAGCGTTCGGCCTGGCGCGCCAGGCGCTCGCCGACGGCCACGAGGTTCATCGCGTAGACGGCCAGCGCGACCGCCGCGGGAGCCAGCCGCCACCCCGGGCCGCTGTGCTCGCCGATCCACTGCCAGAGCACGGGCGCGACAAGCGCGAACACGGCCAGCCGCAGCCACGCGCGGTCGAGTTTCATGCTGGCCGCGACGCCCGCCACCGAGGCGATCGTCAGATAGAGGAGCAGGGCCATCCAGTGGGTCTGAAGATTGGCAATCGAGGCGGCGTGAAAGACGAGCGGCGCGGAGAGCAGCAGGGTGCCCGCCACGTCCGCCTGCTCGTTCAGTGAGCGCCGCGCGCGAATGCCGATCCACGTGAAGAGCGCGCCGAAGACCGTCAGGAAAACCTGGGTCGGCAGCCACTGCGCCGGCGTGTAGAACTGCCCGGCCCAGCCCGCGAAGGTCAGGATCACGAAGACGTAGCTGAGGAGGTTGAGGAACGGCCAACCGCGGCGGGCGGCCATGACCATGGTGCCCACCGCGAGGATCGTGTCGTACGAGAGGAGGACGACCTGGGCGTTGTCGCCGCCGCCGACGAGGAACGGCGTGATGAAGCCGCCGGCGACCGCGAAGACGGCGAGGCCCTGCGAACGGTGCACCTCCGCCGCCAGGGCCGCGCCGGCCGTGATGAGCACCATCAGCCCGAACGCCGCCGGGCGGCCGATCAGGGCGTAGAAGCTGAGCGCCGCGAACACCGAGACGTAGAGGGCGGCAAGTCCGCCCCCGGCCACGATCTGCCCGTAGAGCGCGTAGCCCCGGCGGGCGACGAGATGGCCGCCGGCGACCATCGCGAGGCCGGCCGCGGCGCCGATGAGGACACGGCCGGTCGGGCCGATCCAGCTGTTGTCGAAGGCGTACTTCACGAAGAACCCGATGCCCAGAACCAGCACGGCGGTGCCGATGTAGAGCATCCCCTGGCCGCCGATGCGGCTTTCGAGCGACTCCTCGCGGGCTGGCCCGGATGCGGCGGCGATGACGGGTCGCTCAACCGGCCCGGGCGGAGGCGCGGCCTGTGACACGGTTGGTCTGGCCGGCGGAGCGGGCGCTGCAAGCGGAGCGGCGGCTGCGACGACGGCCGGTCTGGATTCCTCCGGGGCTGCCGCTCTCCTGGCCGCCACATGGAGCCGCGTCAACTCGGCTTCGAGCCCGTTCAGCCGTCCATTGATGCGCCTGATGTCGTCGGCGGCCTTTCGTACCCGCAGAAACGTCGCGATCGGCACGACGACCGTCAAGACGAACGCGCCGGCCGCGACGGCGAGGGCGAGGAGCGCGAAGTCCATTGGTGTCAAACCCTCCCTGTGAATCGTCAATCCGCTGCTTCACCGTCGAGATTATGGCGGCGCCGGCACCGTGTCCTGTGGCGAGGCTGAGAAATCGTGATAAACCCTTACCGAACACCGGAGGTCGCCGATGCCCATAGCCGCCCGTCGCCGGCAATTCGTTCAGCTGAGCGTATTTGGCGCCATTCTACTCGCGTTTGCCTGGAGCGCGTCCGCCCAGCCGCCGTCGCCCATCCTCGAGCGGCACGAGGGCGACGACTACACCCGCTACGAGCTGCTGGACCCCGAGTCGGCGCAATTCAAGATCATGTACGAGGTCACCGCCACCAGGCCCGGGGACCGCTTCTACTTCAACGTCATCCGGAAGGGCAGCGAGGCCAGCGACGAAGCGGTGTTCGACCGGATGACGGGCCAGCCCCTGCCTTGGAAGGTGGTGAGCGGTGCGGAAGCGAGGGCGGCCGGGCAGGCCAACGCCGACCTCGAGGCGAACTACATCCAGGTGACGCTCGCGCGCGCGGTACCGGCTGGCGGCGAGACGCGGCTGCGCATCGACAAGACGTATCGCGACGCGAAGTCGTACTACCGGGATGGCGATCGCATCGTGTTCGCGCGCGGGCTCGGCATCAGGAGAAACGCCGTCGTGCTGCCGGCAGGCTACGAGCTGGTGGCCTGCAACGTGCCGTCTCAAGTCCTGACGGAGCGCGACGGCCGCATCGCCATCAGCTTCCTGAACGCCTACCCGGTTGAAGCGCCGCTCGTCGTGAAGGCTCGGCCCCTGACCACACCGTCGACGGCTGCCATCGCCGCAGCGGCATCAACACCCGCAAGAGCGCCGGCGCGCCCCGTGCCGGCCGCCCCCGCCGCGGCTCCGTCGCTGGCGTCACGCCTCAGCGAGCGCGCGCACCAGGATCGCGAGATCGTGTACTTCCTGCAGCAGCCCGATTCCCACGCCTTCGCGCTCTACCACGACTACACCGAGTCGCGGCCCGGCGTCGGCGCGTACTACAACGTCGTGCGCGCCGGCAGCCGCGCGTCGAACCCGGCGGCGCGCCTGCTCGACACGGGAGCGGAGCTGAAGGTCGAGACGCTCAAGGGCAGCGAGCTCCTGGCGGCGAAGGCGGACGTGGGCGAGCCCATCACGCCCGAGAGCGAAGTCGTCGTGATTCGATTCCCTGCCGTGCAGAAGGGCCAGTCGGCCCGTCTTCGGATCAGCGAGACCTACACCGACGCGGGCCGCTACTACATGGACGGCGACGAGCTGGTCTGGGACCGCAGCCTCGGGCGCCCCCGCAACGCGGTGGTGCTCCCGGCCGGCTGGTACGTCACGGCCAGCTCAATCCCGGCCGTTGTCACGATGACCGAAGACGGCCGGGTGCGCCTCGATTACGACAATCCGCGGCCGGATGAGATTGCTGTGCTGCTTAAAGGGAAGCGACGGTAGGTTGATGACGTCGCTCGAACACTAAACCGGAGCAGTAGTAAGTAGCCAGTAGTCAGTAGTCAGTAGAAATGCGAATCCGAAAACAACCGCGGCACTGCTGCTGGCTGGCACTTTCGTCCTACTGGCTACGGGCTACTGGCTACTGACTACTGACATTCATCAGGTTCTGTAGTCCGCATTGATCGCCACATACTCCGCGCTCAGGTCGCACGTCCACACCGTCGCCGAGTGCTGGCCGCCGGCGCCGAGATCGACGTCGATGTCGAGATCGGCCCCCGCGAGGTAAGCCGCCGCGTCGGGGGCCCGATCGTCGAAGGGCACGCCATCCTTGAACAGCACCACCGGGCCGACCCGGACGGTGGCGTGCTCGACATCGAACGCCACGCCGGCCCGCCCGGCCGCTGCGAGCAACCGTCCCCAGTTCGGGTCGCCGCCGTGGATGGCGGTCTTTACCAGCAGCGAGTTGGCAATCGTCTGGGCGGCGCGCTTCGCCTCGGGTTCCGAGCGAGCCCCGCTCGCCGTGATGGCGATGAGCTTGGTCGCGCCTTCTCCACCGCGCACGATGGCACGGGCGAGCGATCCGCAGACCTCGCGGAGCGCCGCCACGAATGCGGGATATGCCGCGTCGTCGATGTCGACGCCCGCGGCGCCGCTCGCGAGCAGGAACACGGTGTCGTTGGTGGACGTGTCGCCGTCGATGGTGATGGCATTGAAGGTGACGTCGACGGCCTCGCGAAGCGCCCGCTGCAGCAGGGGGGCCGCGACCGCCGCGTCGGTGGTGACGAACCCAAGCATGGTGGCCATGTGCGGCTCGATCATGCCGGCACCCTTGGCCATGCCGCCGACCCGGAACGTCCCCGCCGGAGTCGTCACCGCGACGGCCGCGGACTTCGGATGCCTGTCGGTGGTCATGATGGCCCGCGCGGCATCGCCGTGGGAGTCGCGCGAGAGTGCCTGTGCGGCGTCGACCGCACCCTTCCGCAGCTTGTCGAGGTCCAGTTGCACGCCGATGACGCCGGTCGAGGCCACCAGCACCTGGCTGGCCGCGCACCCGGCGATCGACGCGACGAAGTCCGCAGCGCTCCGGGCGACGGCCATGCCCTCGGGGCCCGTGCACGCGTTGGCGCAGCCGCTGTTGACGACGACGGCGCGGGCGACACCGCCGCTGCGGGCGAGGTGCTCACGAGACACGAGCACGGGCGCGGCCTGTGCCTTGTTCGTGGTGAAGACGGCGGCTGCCGTGGCGGGTCCGTCCGCCACGACGAGCGCCAGGTCGAGGGCGCCCGTCTTTTTGATGCCGCACGCCACCCCTGCCGCGCGGAAGCCCGCCGGCGCGGTCACGCCCCCGTCGATCGGCTCGATGGTCACGCCGGCCGGATGGGCGGGCTTCACGACAGGTGCTCCTGCACGGGGGAGGGCGTGATCGGCCTGCCGAGCCTGGTGTCGACGACGGCGTACTGCGCGCACTGCTGGAAGTGCGCGCAGTTCCAGCAGTCGGCCGCGACCTTCTCGGGGAGCCACGTGTGCGGCACGATCGAGAACCCGAACCGCACGAAGAAGCGCGGGTCGTGCGTGAACGCGCACAGCGTGCGGTAGCGGCCTGCCCGGGCGCGGCGGCGCAGTTCGTCGACGATGACGTGCCCCAGCCGTCTACCGCGCGCCTCCTCGCGGACAACGAGCGAGCGGACCTCGGCGACGCTGGCGTTGAGCGGGGCGAGTTCGCCGCACGCGATCAGGACGCCCTCGCCGCTCACCACCACCGCGAAACGGGACGCGCGCGCCGTCACGTCGGCGAGCGACCGCGGCAGCAGGTGCCCGGCCTGGAGGTTGTCCATGATCAGCTGATGGATGGCCGGCGCGTCGGCGGGCGTCGCCTCGCGCACGGCCGGCCCGGCGCCGGGTTCATGGGCGACCACCGGAACAGCGCCCGGGATGATGATCGGAATGATGGTCGGTTCGGTCGTCATGCGGCACGCTCCTGGACGCCCTCGGCGAAGATCGCGTCCAACTGCGACAGAGACTCGGCGACTTCCGACGCGGAGATCACGAACGGCGGAAGGAGGCGGATCACGGTTTCGGACGTCCGGTTGATGAGCAGGCCGCGGCCGAGCGCGGCCTGCACGAAGGGCGCGGCGTCGACCTGAAGGTCGATGCCCCACATGAGCCCGGCGCCGCGGACCTCGCGAATGACGGCGTGCCTGCCGGCGAGCTCGCACAGGCCGGCGGCGAATTGCGCGCCGACCGTTCGCACGTGCTCCTGCAGGCCGCCTGCCGTCAGCGCATCGAGAAACACCAGCGCCGCCCGGCACGCGAGCAGGTTGCCGCCGTAGGTCGATCCATGATCGCCGGCCGACACGGCGGCGGCGATCCGCTCGCTGAGCAGCGCGGCGCCGACCGGCATGCCGGCCCCGAGCGCCTTGCCGACGGCAGCCAGGTCGGGCTCGAGGCCGAGGCGCTGATACCCGAACGCGTGGCCCGTGCGCCCGAGGCCGCACTGCACCTCGTCGGCGATGAGCAGGGCGCCGGTCCGCTGCTGCGCCTCGCGCACGGCGGCGGCGAACGCCGGGCTGAGCGGCCGCACGCCGCCCTCGCCCTGGATCGTTTCGATCACGATGGCCGTCGTGCGATGGGAAACCGCCTCGGTGAGCGCCGCCGGGTTGCCGGCAGGCACCCACACGACATCCTGCAGCAAGGGCTCGAACGGCGCGCGGTAGTGCTCGTCCCACGTCACCGACAGCGACCCCATCGTCCGGCCGTGGAAGGCATGTTCGAGGGCGACGAGGCCGGTGCGCTTCGCTTCACCGGCGGTGTGCCAGTAGCGGCGCGCGAACTTGAGGCAGCCCTCCATCGCCTCGGTGCCGCTGTTGCAGAAGAACGCGCGCGGCAGGCCCGACAGCGAGGCCAGGCGCGAGGCCACCTGGCCCTGCAGGCCGTGGTAGTAGAGGTTGGACGTGTGGAGCAGCGTCTGCGCCTGGTCAGCGAGGGCGGCGGCGAGCGCCGGGTTGGCGTGGCCGAGCGATGCCACGCCGACGCCGGAGATCAGGTCGAGATAGCGCCTGCCGTCTTCATCGAACAGGTAAACGCCTTCACCACGCGTGAACACCACCGGTGCGCGCTTGTACGTCTGCAACACGTGCCGGCGTTCCATTGTCGGGACGTCCATTACACCACCCTCGTCATCGATGCCGCCGCCTCGTCGCGGCCGGCGAGCGCGGCCTGCAAGCGCGCCGGGTCGCGGCCGTCCACGATGGCCACGCCGGCCACGCCGCCCGCGAGCGCCGCGCGGCAGGCCTGCAGCTTGGCCAGCATGCCGCGGTTAATCGTGCCCGCGGCCGCCAGGTCCCGCTCGGTCTGCACGCCGAGTTCGGCCACCGTCATCCCGCCGCCGTCGAGCACGCCGGGAGTCGTGCCGGCGATGAGCAACCGGGACGCCTGCAGGCGCACCGCGAGCGCCGCCGCCATCGTGTCGGCGTTCACGTTGTAGAGCACGCCGTCGGCGCCGGCGCCAATCGTGGCCACGACCGGCACGTAACCGCCGTCGATCAGGTGCGACACGAGGTGCGGCGCGCCGTCGTGAACCGGCTGCCCGACCAGCCCGAGCGACACCGTCTCGCCGGCCACGCTGCGGAAGGGCGGCATCGGCTCGACGGGGGACACGCCGGCATCGGCGCCGGTCAGGCCGACCGACCGGCCTCCGGCGGCATTGATGGCCGCGACACATCGCGTGTTGATCGTTCCCGCCAGCACGGCGACGACGATGTCGAGTGTCGCCTGATCGGTGACACGGATGCCGTCCACCTGCTGTTTCGGAATGCCGGCCTTCGCGAGCGCCGCGTCGATCTCGCGGCCGCCGCCGTGAACGACGACAAGCGGCGCTTCTGCCGCCGCGAAGGCAATCTCCGCGGCCACGGCGCGCGTCCGCGAGGCGTCTTCGAGCAGTTCGCCGCCGAGCTTGAGCACGATCGGGCGGGCCATCAGAGCAACCCCGCCCGCTCGTCGAGGCCGCACATCAGGTTGAAGTTCTGGACGGCCTGGCTCGCGGCGCCCTTGAGGAGATTGTCGAGGCAGACGACGATGACGAGGCGGCTCGTGGCTTCGTCGATGCGCCAACCGATGTCACAGAATGGCGTGTAAGCCACGTGCTTGATCTCGGGAAGTCCATCGTCCCAGAGGCGCACGAACGGCGAGTCGGCGTACGCGGCCCGCAGCGCGGCGCCCACCGCAGCGGCGGCCGTCCCCGGCGTCACGCGCGTGTAGATCGTCTCGAGGATGCCGCGATTGAGCGGGACCAGGTGCGGCACGAAGGTGATGGCGCAATCGAGCGCCTGCTCCATTTCCGCGGTGTGGCGGTGGCTGAAAATCCCGTATGCCGCCGCGCTGCCGTGGTTTTCGGAGAAGTGGGTGCGGTCGGTCGCGCCCTTGCCTGCGCCGGACACGCCCGACTTCGCGTCGATGATCACGTCGCCCGCGAGCAGGCCGGCGTCCGCAAGCGGCTGGAGCGCCAGGAGCGCCGCCGTCGGGTAGCACCCCGGGCACGAGACCAGCCTCGCGGCAGGCAGGGCCGCGCGGCTCCGCTCGGGAAGCGCGTAGAGGGTACCGTCGGGCAGCATGCCGGTATCGGGATACCAGCGCTTGCGGAGCCCGTCATCGCGAAGGCGGAAGGCGCCGGACAGGTCAATCACCCGCAGCCCGCGCTCGATGAGGGCGGCGCCCGCGCCGGCCGCCGCCGCTTCAGGCAGGCCGAGGAACACAACCTCGCTCGTGCGCGCGAGCGAGTCGAGGTCGAGGGGCTGCACGTCGCCGTCCCAGATGCGGGCGAGCGACGGCAGGCGTCGGGTCTCACCGCCAGACGACATGGCGGCCGTCAGGCTGACACCCGGGTGCCTGGCCAGCAGGCGCACGAGTTCCTGGCCTGCGTAACCGGTGCCCCCGGCGATGCCGACACGAACGGACGACGGTACAGGTGCGGCGAATGACATGGCTCAGAGTGAATAAGTATGCACAGTTGCTCATAAGTAGTCAAGCGAGGACCGCTTCTGGCGCAGCGCAGCCTTGCGTGAGTATGCATAGAGATGTATACTCATCCGCCTGGGAACATCACCATGAAACGACGCAGACAAGCGGCCATCCTCGACCTTGTCGACCGGACTGCCCCGTCGAGCCAGGAAGACCTCCGCCGGCGGCTGACGGCCCTGGGCTTCTCGGTGACACAGGCGACCCTCTCGCGCGACCTCAGGGACCTGGGCCTGGTGAAAGCCAGCGCCGACGGCGCGTACCACCGGCCGGGTGCCGACAGCACGCCGCCCGACGTGGCCATCGCCCGGCTGAAACACGCGATCGCGGAGTACCTCATCGGCGTCGACCGGTCACTCCAGCTGGTGGTGCTCAAAACCGGCATGGCCCAGGCGCAGCCGCTCGCGAGCGCCATGGACGCCGCGAGGCTCGACGGCGTGGTGGGCACGATTGGCGGAGAGGACACGGTGCTCGTCATCTGCCGCGATGCGGCGGCTTCGGCGGCCGTGGCCGCGCGCATCGATCGGATGGCGAAGGGGTAGGGGCAAGGGGAGAGGGGATAGGGGATAGGGGATAGGGGATAGGGGATAGGGGATAGGGAAGGCTGAAGAGCCCCTCCTGGGGAGCCCGGCTCAGGGAATCGGCGCAGATGTGGACAACGAGCGCGTGATGGACAGAATCGTACTGGCATACTCGGGCGGGCTGGACACGTCGGTGGCGGTGCCGTGGCTGGCGGCGAAGTACGGCGCCGAGATCGTCTGTGTGACGGTGGACCTCGGGCAGGGGAGGGAGCTCGAGTCGGTGCGCGAGCGGGCGCTTGCGGCCGGCGCCATTCGCGCGCACGTGCTCGACGCCCGGCAGGAGTTCGCCGACAAGTACATCCTGCCCGCGCTCCAGGCCGGGGCGATCTACGAGGGCAGCTACCCTCTCGCCACCGCGCTGGGCCGGCCGCTCATCGCGAAGAAGGCGGTGGAGATCGCCGGGATCGAGGGCACCGATGTCATCGCCCACGGATGCACGGGCAAGGGCAACGACCAGGTGCGCATCGAAGTGTCGGCCCGTGCGCTCCTGCCCGGCGTGCGCATTGTCGCCCCGGCGCGCGAGTGGGGCATGACGCGGCTCCAGGAGATCGACTACGCTCGCGAACGCGGCGTCCCGGTGCCGGTGACGGCGGCCAACCCGTTCAGCACCGACTCGAATCTCTGGGGCCGATCGATCCAGTGCGGCGTGCTCGAAGACGCGTGGGTGGAGCCGCCCGCCGGCGTCTACACGCTGACGAAGGGGCCATTGGAGTGCCCGGACGCGCCGGCCTACCTCGAACTGCAGTTCGAGGCGGGCGTGCCGGTGGCGGTGAACGGGATCGCGATGCCGTTCATGGACCTCATCGCCAGCGTCGGCACGATCGCCGGCGCCCACGGCGTGGGCCGCATCGACATGGTCGAGAACCGGCTGGTGGGCATCAAGTCGCGCGAAGTCTACGAGGCGCCCGCCGCGGTGGTGCTCCACATGGCGCACCGCGAGCTCGAGAGCTTCGTCAGCCCGCGCGACCTGTCGCGCATGACGCAGGAGATGGCCGTCAGGTACGCCGACATGGTGTACAACGGTCTCTGGTACTCGCCCGTGCGCGAGGCGATGGACGCGTTCATCGCCAAGGTGCAGGAGCGCGTCACGGGCGTCATCCGGGTGCGGCTCTTCAAGGGAACCGCGCACGTCGTGGGCCGCAGGTCGCCGCACGCCTTGTACGACCAGGCCCTCGCCACCTACGTCGAGGGCGACAGCTTCGACCACGGCGCGGCGGCCGGCTTCGTCAAGATCTTCGGCCTGCCCGTCGAAACGGCAGCGCGCAACCGGGGGCTGGCGGACCAGCCCGAGAACCTCAAGAAGGCGAACTGATGGCGCATCTCTGGTCCGGCAGGTTCGACGAGGAGCCCGACGCCTCGGTGTTCTCCTACGGTGTCTCGCTCTCATTCGACCGGCTCCTCTTCGAGGACGATGTGACGGGCAGCCTCGCGTGGGCGGAGGCGCTTGCTCGCGCGGGAGTCCTTTCGGAAGCCGATGCCGCCGCCATCGCCGGGGGGCTCGGCGACATCCTGGACGCCGGCCGCCGCGATCCCGCCTTCGTCGACGGGCCGGATGAAGACATCCACGCGTTTGTCGAGCGCCAGCTCGTCGAGCGGATCGGAGAGGCGGGCAAGCGCCTGCACACGGGGCGTTCGCGCAACGAGCAGGTGTCGCTCGACCTGCGCCTCTACCTCAAGCGGCGCATCCCGCTCATGGTCGACCGGCTGACGCGGCTGGTCGCCGCGCTTGCGTCGCGGGCCGGCGCGTGCGGCACGGCCACCATGCCGTCGTACACGCACCTGCGTCGGGCGCAGCCCATTCTCGCCGCGCACTTCTTCCTCGCGCACGCCGCCGCGTTCAGGCGCGATGCCGGCCGCTTCGAGCGCGCGATCGACGAGGCCGACGAGATGCCCCTCGGCTCGGGCGCCATCGCCGGCACGACCTACGCCGTCGACACGGCGTTCCTGGCAGGGCGCCTGGGGTTCTCGCGCACGGTGCTCAACAGCCTCGACGCCTCGTCTGACCGCGACTTCGTGGCGGGCTTCCTCTACGCCTGCTCGCTCACGATGGTGCACCTCAGCCGCCTCGCGGAAGACCTCATCATCTTCACGTCCGAGGAATTCGGGTTCTTCGAGCTGCCCGATCGTTTCGCGACCGGCAGCAGCCTGATGCCGCAGAAGAAGAACCCCGACCCGCTCGAGCTCGCGCGCGGGAAGTCGGGCCGCGTGCTCGGGCGCCTGGCCGGGTGGCTGGTGACGATGAAGGGCCTGCCTGGCGGGTACAACCGGGACCTGCAGGAGGACAAGGAAGCCGTCTTCGAGACCGAGGCCACGCTGTCATCGTCGCTCGATGCCTGTGCGGCTGTGGCCGCCGGCCTCACGCTGAACGCGCCCCGCGCGGAGGCCGCGGCGTCCGGCATGCTGCTGGCCACCGACGTCGCCGACTACCTCGTGGCCAAGGGCGTGGCGTTCCGCGACGCCCACGCCATTGTCGGCGCGATTGTCCGCAAGCTGGTGGCCGAGGGGCGCGATTTCGCGTCGCTGAGCCTCGAGGAATGGCGCGCCTTCAGCGACCGCATCGGTCCTGACGTGGGGGAGGCCATTTCGGCGAAGGCATCCGTAGCGGCGAAGCGGACGCCGCAGTCGACGAACCCCGACGCCGTGCGCGCGGCGCTCGACGAGCTGGCCGGCTGGGTCGGCGCCAGGCGCCGGTAGCGGGCGACTGGACCCGGCCCGGACGACGGGGTGCACTCCGCGCTTTGGCCTTGCGCAGAAGGGCGCTATGATGGGGGCGGCATCATCAACGCGAGCTGATGTCAGCCGCGGCCCGGGTCACGGGTCAGGATGCCGGTAATCGCCAACTTCATCCCACCTACACCGGCGCCGAGCGGAGTTGACCCAGCGCCGGATGGAGCCCGCAGGCTCCCTTGGCGTGAGCGAAGTCGAAGGCAGCCTGCGCAAGCCCGGGGCGAACGGGGTCAACCGAAGAGAGCCCCGGGGTTAACATTTTCGAGGGACTGTGCATGCATCCGCGCCAGCTTCGGGTTGGTGATCTCGTCGATGACTACTGTCCGCGCGAGCGGCGGTTGAGCAACCATGCCGTCGTGGCGCTTGTCGGCGACGACATCCGCCAGGTCAGGTGCACGACCTGCGACGGCGAACACGAGTACAAGGGCGGCAAAGCGCCGGTGAGCCGCAGGAAGAAACCCGTGGCCGCCCCGCCGGCGCTCGCCGCGGTGCGCGAGACGGTCGCGCCCCCGGTCACCGGCGATGAGCCGGCCGCCGCGGGACAGCAGGCCCCGCCTGCCGTGGCGGCCGCGCCGTCCGAAGTTGGCACGCGCGAAGAGCCGCCGCCGGCCGACGCTCCCGGGAGCGAGGCGCCGTCGCCCCACGCGGAGATCAGCCTGCACCGCCGCCTCATCCGCGCCACGCTGCCCCGCATCGAGAGCGACGCGCCAGCCAGGCCCATTCCGGAATTCACGATGCACCGCGCCGCGCCGGCCGGGCATGGCCAGCGCCACGGCAAGCCCTTCCGCCACGGACAGGGCGGCGGTCCGCATCGCCCGGGGAAAGGCGGATTCGGCCAGGGCCGTCACGGCCAGGGCGAGCCGAACGGCAACACGTTCGGGTCTCCGCGCGGCCCGCACGGCCAGCGGAGCGCGCAGGGAGGGCCCAGCGGCGCCCATGGCGGACGCGGCGGGCATGGCGCCCATCGGGGGGGACCCGGCGGGCCAGGCGGCCCCGGGAATCCACAGGGCCCCCGCCACCCGCGGCACGGATTCGGCGGCAAGCCTCCGCGCGGCCCGAAGCAGCACTGACATCCCGCTCCATGGCCACCCTGAACGGCACCTGCGGCCTCATCACGGGCGTCGCGAACAAGCGGTCGATCGCGTGGGCTATCGCGAAGGCCCTGGCGCGCGACGGCGCGCGGCTCGCCCTGACGTACCAGGGCGAGCGGCTGCTCGACAACGTGCAGGAGCTCGCGGCTGAACTGGATCGGCCCCTGCTGCTGCCGTGCGACGTGACCTCCGACATCCAGATCGCGGAGGTGTTCCAGACGATCGAGCGGGAGTTCGGGGGGCTCGACTTCATGCTGCACGGGACGGCGTTTGCCCCGCGCGAAGAACTGTCGAGGCCGTTCGTGGAGACGAGCCGTGAGGGCTTCCGCGTCGCGCTCGACGTCAGCGCGTACTCGCTCATCGCGATGTCCCGCGGCGCCGCGCCCCTGATGGCCGCCCGCGGCGGCGGAGCGATCGTCACGCTGACCTACCTCGGCAGCGACCGCGTCTTCCCGAACTACAACGTGATGGGCGTGGCGAAAGCCGCGCTTGAAGCGTCGGTCCGGTACCTGGCCGACAGCCTCGGGCCGCAGAACATCAGAGTGAACGCCATCTCGGCGGGGCCGATCAAGACGCTGGCGGCCTCCGGCATCTCCGGGTTCGGCGGCATCCTTCAGGTCTACCGCGACCGGGCACCCCTGCGCCGCAACACCGAACTCGAAGAGGTCGGCGAAACCGGCCGCTTCCTTCTCGGCCCCGAAAGCTCCGGCATCACGGGCGAAGTCCTCATGGTGGATTCGGGGTATCACGTGATGGGGCTCTGACGCAGGCGGGAGACAGAAGTCAGAAGCAAGAAGCAAGAAGGACGGCCTGTTCCGCTGAATCCCGTCTTCTGGCTTCTGACGGTCGTCAGTGGGCCCTTCTTGCTTCTTGCTTCTGATTCTCAGTACTGTTCCCGCCTGATCCTCCGCGCGGGAACCCCCGCACCCCTCAGCATCTCGATCATCCTCACCACGAAAGCCTCGGGGCCGCACACGAAACACAGCGGAAGGCGGCGCCTGACGAACGCATCGATCCACGCCTGCTGGATCCGCCCCCGGCGGCCGCGCCACGTCTGGTCCGCCTCGCGCGTAGCCGTCGTGAACAGCCGAATCCGTCCCTGGCGCGAGAGCCGACGCCACTCCCCGATGAACGCGAAGTCACCAGGCGTCCTGGCGCTGTAGGCCAGCGTGACGGACGGAGGCTCCCGCCGGTCCAGCGCCGAGGCAATCATCGAGCGCAACGGCGCGATCCCGGTGCCGCCGGCGAGAAACAGCAGTTCACGGGGAAGGCGGCGCGGCAATACGAAACCGCCGACGGGGCCCTCGACGGCCACGAGGCTGCCCGGGCCCGCGCCCTCCAGATGGGGCCGGGCCTGCCCGCCCGGCTCTGCCTCGATCAGGAACT
The DNA here is from genome assembly GCA_025456345.1 of Vicinamibacterales bacterium. Classification (GTDB taxonomy): domain Bacteria; phylum Acidobacteriota; class Vicinamibacteria; order Vicinamibacterales; family JAKQTR01; genus JAKQTR01. The sequence goes on from JALOKU010000013.1 coordinate 47,972, forward strand.
CGATCGAACCGTTCCTCCGCAGTTCCTCGGGCGGGCTGGCGATGGAGTAGGGCTTCCGGCCGGCGCGGTCAGCCAGGCCGACCATCGCGGCCTGGCCCGCCGAGAACACGAGCCGGCCGCCGGCCGCATCGAGCCTGAGCAGAATCGCGCGCGGCGTCGCGTGGACGATGTCACGAACCGTGAACTGGTGAGTTGTCACTGTGCTCGTGCGTGGTTCGCGGCATGGCCCGCTCGGCCTGCAGGTGCTTTCTGGCGGCCTTGTCCTGGTACATCCTGGTGTCGGCGACCTGGAGCAGGGCTTCGTACGAATCGCCGTCGGCGGGAAACACGGCCGCGCCGATGCTGATCGTCAGGCGCACGCGGAGCAGGTCGCCCACGCTGAACGGCATGCTCTCGACGGCGTGCTGCAGTTCGAGGCACTTGGCCGCGGCCTGGTCGGCGCCGAAATCCGACAGCAGGACGATGAACTCGTCGCCCCCGTACCGGACGCAGATGTCGTAGGGCCTGATCGCGCCGCGCAGCACGGCGGCGACGGCGCACAGGGCCCGGTTGCCCGCCTGGTGGCCGAAGGTGTCGTTGATCGGCTTCAGGTTGTCGAGGTCGAGGAGCATCAAGGTGACCGACGACTTCAGGCGCGAGGCGCGGGCGAGTTCGCGCCCGGCGTGCGAATAGAGGAACCGGGCGTTCGGCAGGCCCGTGAGCGGGTCGGTGACCGAGTCTTCGCGCGTCTGCTCGAACACCACGGCGTTGTTGATAACGGCCGCGATCTGGCCGGAGACGCGGCTCACCAGCCGCCGATGCTCGTCGGTGAAGGCGCGCGGGGCCGTGTGGTAGAGCGCCAGCGCGCCCCTGATGGTGCCGCCCATCATCAGCGGGCACACCATCACGGACCTCAGGCCCGCCTGCGCAAGGTCGTCGCGCAGCATGTCGAGGTCGACCGCGGGGTCGCCGTTGATGATGCACTCGCGAGACGCGATGGCGGCGCCGACCAGTCCTTCGCCGTCACGCACCAGCAGCCCGGGAAACGCCTTGTGGCCCGGCCCGGACGCAAACCGGCAGCGCGACACGCCGTTGGCCTGGTCGTGCAGGTAGAGCGCCAGGGTGCTGAAGGGAACCAGGCGGTCCAGCTTCGAGGTGAGCGCCGCCATGGTGTCCGCCACGCCCAGGCTGGTGCCCATCGCCTCGGCCATGGCATACAGGGCGCCGAGCTCCTGGCTGGCGACGCCGATATTGTCCAGCAGCGCCGACGGCGTCAGCCTCGACGGGCGTCCGGCGAGCAGGGCTTCGCCCTCCCGGTAGCGCGCGGCCACGTCGTCGCGCGCGACAGCGAGCCGGGCTTCCTCATCGGCGTCCTGGAGAGCCGGCAGCAACTCGACGTAGCGAGACACGACCGCCGGGTCGAGGGCGTTTTCCGCCTCTTGCCAGAGCACGTTGACGGCCTCGGCGGCGGGCATGGCCCGGTTGAACGGCCGGTCGGACGTGATGGCCGCGAAGTAGTCGACCACCGCCAGGATGCGGGCCCCGAGGGGAATGTCGGCGCCGCCGAGGCCCGCGGGGTAGCCCTTGCCGTCCCAGCGCTCGTGGTGGCTGCGTACGAGCGCGGCCACGGGCTGCGGGAACGGCACCTGCTCGATGATGGCGGCGCCCACGCTTGCGTGCGTCCGCATCTTGCTCCACTCGTCTTCGGTGAGCGGACCGGGCTTGGTGAGAATGTGATCCGGCACGGCCAGCTTGCCGATGTCGTGCAGGAGGGCGGCCGTGCGGATGCACTCCACCTCGTCTGCCGGGAGGCCGAATGCCCGGGCGAGGGCGGTGGCGTGGCGTTGCTCGCGCGGCAACGACGAGCGCGACGAGCGGTCGCGCGCGTCGATCGCGAGGGCCAGCGCCTCGACCGTTGCCATCTGGATGGCCGAGGAACGCTCGAGCTCCTCCTGGTGTGCGCGCTGGTTCCCGCGGTCGCGCCGATAGATCCCGTACGCGAACACCAGGGCGAGCGCGGAGACGAGCAGCGGCGTGAGCAGGAGCGCCGCCGATGGCCGCAGCCAGAACTCCGCCAGGCCGACCACGATGGTGGCCGCGGCAATGGCGATCGCCGACCCGACTGAAGACAACCTGAACATGTCCGGCAAGAGCGCTCGGTCGATTCTACCAGCGGACGGGGGATTGCGCGCGCGGCGGCCTGAATCGCCCGCGGATTCGTTGTAAGCTAGTGTCCCGAGTCGGGACACTAGCCGCCGGCGCACCCTTCGTGCGCCGTTCGACGGAGGACCGCCGTGCCGCATCGCGCCCCGGGATCGCCTCGCCACGACCCGCCCTCGTACCTGGGCGGCAAGCAGATCCGCTATTACCGGCCCACCGGAAGTGCCGACGTGCGCCGGCTCATCGACGAGGGGTTCCAGGCGTTCAACGCCGCGAGGCTCTCGGAGGCCTGCCACATCTTCTCGGACAGGATGCTGCTGCCGGAACACGACACGACCATCGGCCTCACCGTGGCCGGGGCGCTCACGCCGGCCGGCCTCGGCGGCTGCATGATCGAACTGATGGACCGCGGCCTGGTGGACTTTGTCATCAGCACGGGCGCGAACCTCTACCACGACCTGCACTACGCCCTGAACTTCACGCTGCACCGCGGCACGCCGTTCCTCGACGATCGCGACCTGTACGACAAGGGCATCATCCGCATCTACGACGTCCTGTTCCCGGCCGACGTGCTGCTCGAAACCGACGCGTACATCCGCGACTTCCTCGTGCGTGAAGACCTCGGCGGGCCTCTCTCCTCGGCCGACCTGCACTACCGCCTCGGCCTCGATCTGATGGCGAAGTTTCCGGGCTGCGAGGAGCACTCGGTGGTGGCCCGCGCCGCAGCGTGCGGCGTGCCACTCTACACCTCCTCGCCCGGCGACAGCTCCATCGGCATGAACGTGGCGTACCACGAGCTGATGAACGGCGGTCGTACCATGATCGACCCGAACATGGACGTGAACGAGGTGTGCGCGATCATTCTCGCCGGCAGGAAGAACGGCTGCGTGATCCTGGGCGGCGGCTCGCCGAAGAACTTCTACCTCCAGGGCCAGCCCACGCTGTGGGAGGTGTACGGCATCCCCAAGGGCGGCAACGACTACTTCATCCAGTTCACCACCGACCAGGTCGTGTGGGGCGGGCTGTCCGGCGCCACGCCGTCCGAGGCGGTCAGCTGGGGCAAGGTGAACCCCGGCGTGCTGCCCGACACGGCGGTGAGCTACTGCGACTCGACCATCGCGTTCCCGCTCTTCTGCGAGTACGTCGTCGGGTCTCAGCACGGACGGCGGCCTCTCAAGAAGCTCCTGCACAAGCGCGCGGACCTGGTGGCAGACCTGGTCCGGCAGGCGCGCGCCCGCGGCTGAACTTCCGGCCTCCGAGCCTCGTCTTACTGGGGCGGAGGCAGACGCATGCGCAATCCGGCTCGGGTCGTCGTGCAGTTCGCGGGCTTCGTGGCCGCCGCCCTGGCGCTGGCCGCGTGCGACATCTCCATCGGCGCCTCCGAGTACAGCGTCCGCGAGGAGAAGACGTTCACTGTCAGCGGACCGGTGCAGCTGGCGCTGTCCACCTTCGACGGCTCGATCGAGATCCGCGGCTGGGACCGCAGCGAGGTGGTGGTCGGCGTCGAGAAGGTCGGGCCGGATCAGAAGACCGTCGAGCGCATCCAGGTCAAGGCCACGCAGGACGGCGGCGCGATCACGATCGACGTGCCGAAGCCGTCGCCGCTCGAAACCACGGGCATGCGGCGCGCGCCGGGCGCCAACCTGGTGGTGTCGGTTCCCCTGAACACGGCCGTCGTGGCGCGCAGCGGGGACGGGTCCATCTCGATCCGCCGCGTGAACGGCAGCATGGATCTGGATACCCAGGACGGCAGCGTCCGTGTCGAGGAAGTGGCCGGGGCACTGATCGCGCGGACCGGAGACGGCGCCGTCGACGTGCGCAAGCTGGACGGGCAGGCCGAGATTCGCACAGGCGACGGAACAGTCGGCCTCGACGGCGTGCTGACGGGCGTCAAGGTGGAGACGCGCGACGGGGGCGTGGAGGTGACGGCACGCCCGGGCAGCCGGACCGACAGCGACTGGGAAGTGACCACCGGCGACGGCAGCATCCGGGTGGAAGTGCCGCAGGGGTTCGGCGCCGAGGTTGATGCCCGCACAGGAGACGGCCGCGTCCGGGTCGACTCCCTCACGGACCCGGCGGGCGCGAAGCAGGACGAGCGCGACGAGCGGGAATCGGTGACCGGCAGGCTGGGCGGCGGAGGCAAGGCGCTGCGGCTCCGGACCAGCTCGGGCTCGATCTCCGTGAAGCGCTGGTAGCGGCAGCCCCTACCTCGGCGATGGCGCCGCGTAGGTTGTGGGGTCGGCGACGCCGGCTTCCTCGAAAGCATCACGCCGCTCGCGGCACTTGCTGCAGAGCCCGCAGTGCACGCCGCCGCGCGGGTTCATGCAGGAAAGCGACAGTTCGAGCGGCACGCCCAGCGTGACGCCCAGTTTCACCACGTCCGCCTTGTGCAGGGCGGAAAATGGCGCCGCGACGATGATGTCGTGGTCCAGCCCCATCGACAGCGCGCCGGACATCGCCTTGAAGAACGCCGGCGACGAGTCGGGGAACGGGTTTCCCGCGAGCGGCCCGATCGCGATGCGGTGAATCCCCGCGCCTGCGCAGTAGACCGCCGCCTTCGAGAGCAGCACCACGTTGCGGCCGGCGAGGTAGACGTCCTCGTCCGGGGTGTCGTACGCCGGCGGCGTGCCCCGCATCGCCCAGTGCGACGCCGGGTACACGTCCCTCATCGTCATGTCGAGGGCCGCCAGAGGGCGGACGCGGGCGCCGAAGACCGGCGTCCGGGCCAGCGTGGACAGCACGGCCCGCTCGGCCGGCTCCCACGCCAGGCCGACCGAGACGTAGATCGGCTGGACATCGCCGGCCTGCGCCTCGTGGGCGACGAGCACCACGCTGTCGAGACCGCCCGAACAGAGCACCGCGACGGCTTCGGATGTTGCGCTCATCGGCAGTAGAATAAACCCATGTACTCAGTCACGAAACGGATTGATTTCTGCTACGGGCACCGCCTGCTCGATTACGAGGGAATCTGCAAGCACCCGCACGGGCACAATGCCGTCGCCGAGATCAGCGTCCGGAGCGGCGAACTCGACAGCCGCTGCATGGTCTGCGACTTCAGCGACATCAAGCGCCTGGTCAAGACGTGGGTTGACGAGACAATCGACCACAAGATGGTCCTCCGCCGCGACGACCCGCTCGTGAAGCCGCTGCAGGAGATGGGCGAGCCGGTGTTCGTGGTCGACAGCAACCCGACCGTCGAACACATCGCGAAGATCATCTTCGATTTCGCCCGTTCTCAGGGCCTTCCGGTGGAATCCGTGAAGGTCTGGGAAACGCCGACGTCGTGGGCGGCCTACGACGGCGACTAGCATCTTCCGGACCTGAACGTGCTCCTCGTCTTCGACCTCGACGGCACTCTCGTGGATTCCATCCACGACCTGGCCGAGGCTGCGTCGGACCTCTCCGAAGCCTGGGGCGGAGCCCGGTTCGACGATGAGACCGTGTGCCGGATGGTCGGGGAAGGCGCGGCGGTCCTCGTCGAGCGGGTGATGGCCCGGGCTGGGCACGCCGAACCTCCTCCCGGCGCCCTCGAGCAGTTCCTCCAGCTGTACGACCAGCGCATGTTCGACACCACGCGGGCGTACCCCGGCGTGACCGATACGCTGCGCGCGCTCGCCGACACGCACGTGATGGCGCTCCTGACCAACAAGCCCGAGGATTCGGCGCGCAAGGTGCTGGCCCATTGCGGCCTCGATGGGTTCTTCGCCCACATGATCTTCGGCGACGGGGAGTTCGGCCGAAAGCCGGACCCGGCCGGCCTGCGGTGGCTGATGAAGCGGCATCGCGCGTCCGCGAAGCGCACCATCCTGGTGGGCGACTCCGAGGTGGACCTCGCGACGGCGAGGGCCGGCGGCGTCCGCATCTGCCTGGCCCGCTACGGCTTCGGCTTCATCCGCGTCGACCCCGCCACGCTCGGCCCCGACGACTGGTATCTCGACCAACCCCAGGACCTGCTCGGCCTCCTTCAGTAGCGGGGTCAGACCCGGGTCTGACCCCAGGAGGCGCGTATGATGGGATTCATGCAGGTTGAGTCGGCCGGGTGGGGCGGAGAGGGCGCGTTCACCGCGGTCCTGCTCGAGGCCCTCCGGACCATCGAGTCCATCCAGTTCGTGCGCGTGGAAGAGGCGCCAGCCAGCCGCGCGGAGCCGGGCTACGCATTCATCAGCAACGAGATCTACGTCAAGTTCAAGACCGACTCGAGGCCGGAGATCCGCCGTCGCCTCGGCCTGCCCTGGCCGTCCAGGGTCGAGGTCAAGCAGATGACCCTCGGAGAGCTGGCGACGCGCCTTGGCACCGCCGGCGGCGTGGGGGAGCCCGACTACCGCGACGATGGGATGCTGCAGTACCTGCGCACCGAGCGCATCATCGCCCCCTACCAGACCAAGGGCTGCAAGGTGGTGGAAATGGTGCGGGTCTACGAGGCCGGCACGCCCCGCCGCGTGTAGATCCTAATGGCGACGGCCCCTTTGGCCGACACACCATGGGAGCAGGCCGGCTGGGCCAGATGAGACACGTGTCGCCCGTTGATTCGCTCGTTTCGGCGGTCCTCAAGGCAAACGGGGACGGGCTCGTCATGCACGTCGGCGAGCGGCCGTACGTGCTCTCGCCCAACGGCTCCACGGACCTCTCCGAGCGCACCCTGACCGTGGACGCGATGAAAGGCGTCCTGAACGACCTGCTGTCCCCGGCCGACCATGAGACGCTCGACGACATTGGCGCCGTCGAGCGGGAAATCACCACCAAGGACGCCCCCGGGGACAAGTTCCTCCTCGTGGCCGCCCGCGGCGGCGACGACATCTGGATCGAACTGCGCCGCCAGCGCGCGATCGCGCCGCTCCCGAAGCCGCCCGAACCGCCGGCACGCGGGATCGCGCCGCCTCCGGCAGAACAGGCCTCCGCATCTGCACCGGCTCAGCCGCCGGCATCTGAGAGATTCCATCCAGCCTCACCGCCGGCCGACCAGGCGCCGCGCCCGCGGATGGCGCCAAGCCACCCGCAACCCCAGCCCCCGGAGCCCGCGCCCCCGGCGCCGACGCTTCCAACGCGATCATCTGGTCCGCCGTCACAGCCGCCCGCTCATCTGGACGAACTGCCGCCCATCCCGCCTCCGACACGGCGGACGGGACCCGTCCGGGAGACGTCGCCTGGCGTCGTGCTGCCGCTGGCGCGCAGCCCGATTCGCACCGACAACCTGCGCGCGGGCGCCACGCCGACGCCGCGCTATCTCGGCATCGGCCGCCTGCTCCGCATCGCCTCGGCCCGCGGCGCCTCGTCGCTCTACCTCACGGCCAACGCCCGCCCGTCCATCCGGGTCGACGACGAGATCCTGCCGCTCGAGACGGAGCCGCCGCTCGGCAAGGCGGAAGTCGAAGCGCTGATCCTCGAGATGGCGCCAGGCGCGAGCCGGGAGGCTCTTGCCGGCGGCACCAGCGCCGAATGGGTCTACGAACTGCCCGAGGTGGGCCGCGTGCGCTGCGTCACGTTCCGCGACCAGCGGGGGCCTGGCGCCGTGTTCCGGCTGATCCCGACGCGTCTGATCTCAGCCGACCAGCTCGGCCTGTCGCGCGACATCCAGTCGCTGTGCGGCGAGCGCGAGGGCCTGGTCCTCATCGCCGGCCCGCGGTTGAGCGGCAAGTCGACCCTGATTTCCGCATTCGTCGATCTCATCAACCGCACCCGATCGGACTACATCGTCAGCCTCGAGACCGAGATCAAGTTCGTCCACGAGAACAGGCGGGCGATGGTCAGCCAGCGCGAATCGCGCGGCGAGCCCGAGACAATGCTGCAGGGCGCCCGGGCGGCGCTGCGCGAGAACCCGGACGTCCTGGTGATCGACGATTTGAAAACGCCCGAAGTGGTGGCTGTCGCGCTGGACGCCGCCGAGTCGGGCCACCTCGTGATTGCCTCGGTGACGGCTCACACGACCAGCGCGGCCATCGGCCGCCTCATCGAAACCGCGCCGTACGATCGCCAGACGCAGGTGGCGCTGTCGCTGTCGGAATGCCTGCGCGGCGCGGTGGCCCAGGTCCTGTTGCGCAAGACCGGCGGCGGGCGCGTGGCCGCGCGCGAGCTGCTCTTCAACATGCCGTCTGTGGCCGCGCTTGTCGCGGAAGGCAAGGTCGGCCAGCTCCCGCTGGCGATCGACTCGGGCCGCAAGTACGGGATGGTGCCGATGAATGACGCGCTGCTGGGGTTTGTCCAGGGCGGCGCGGTGGAACCACGCGAGGCTTACCGGAAAGCGTACGACCGCGTGGCGTTCCTCGAACTCCTGAAGCGCGAGGGCATCGACACGTCGTTTGTCGAACGCCTAGCGTGAGTCCCGAGACGGGGACACGTTCCATTCCCAGTCGGTCGGGGGGAATGGAAGGCGTCCCCCTACCGTTCGATCAGCTCCGCCATCGCATCGAGAATCGCCGCGAGCAGGTCTTCGTCGGTGATCGACTCAATCGGCATCCGCTGACAGATCGGGCGCTCGTCGGCGAAGACGCGGCTGCCGCGCTCCCGCCCGACGTCGGCCACCAGTTGCGGCGCGGCGCCGGCCGTGTCGAGACGGATTTCAAGATAGGTCCGGCCCGATCGATCGGACACCATCCTGACGGCGTTGCCCGGCGTGGTGACCTTGTAGGGGTAGCCTTCCGCCGACAGGCTCTGGGCCACGGCGTGAAGGGTCGGCGTGGCGACATTGGCGAGAAACGACCCGTAGGCGCGCTCGGCGGCGGCCACCTGCTCGCGCCGCTCGGCGGCGGCGCGCTTGATGTCGGCCAGGCGGACCTGGACACGGCGCCGGATCTGGACGATTTCCATGGGCATGAGCGTTACTCCGCGACGCCGATGACGCCGTCGCCGTTCAGTGTCGCAATCTCCTCCGGCGCGAGGCCCAGCACCTGCTGCAGCACCGACGCGGTGTGTTCACCGAGACGGGGCGGGGCGTGGTCCACACCGCCCGGCGTGTCGGACAGCTTGATGGGAACGCCCAGGACCTTCAGCGGCCCCGCCGACGGATGGAGCACGGACTGAATCATCTCACGAGCGGCAAGCTGCGGATCGGCCAGCACCTCGTCCACGTCGCGCACCGCGGCGCACGGCACGCCGGCGGGCACGAGCCTGTCGATCCACTCCTGCCGGCTGCGCGTGCGCATCACGCGGGCAATGAGCGGACGCAGGCCGTCGTAGTGCTCGACGCGGAGCGCATTCGTCGCGAACCGCGCATCGTCGGCCAGCGACGCCAGGCCCGTCACCTGGCAGAAGGTGCGCCACTGGCCGTCGTTGCCGACCGCCAGCACGAGCGTGCCGTCCTCGGCGGCCACCGTGTCGTAGGGCGCGATGCTCGGGTGCCGATTGCCCATGCGCATCGGCGTGCGGCCGGTGGTGAAGCAGATGCCCGCCTGGTAGGTGAGCAGCGACGCCACCGAGTCGAGCATGCCGATGTCGACGAACTGGCCCTTGCCGGTCCGCTCGCGCACCAGGAGGGCGAGGGCGATGCCCTGTGCGGCGAACATGCCGGCGGCGATGTCGGCGATGGCGACGCCGAGGCGGTACGGTTCGCCGTCGCCCGGCCCTGTGAGGCTCATCAGGCCGCCTTCGGCCTGCACCACCGCGTCGTAGCCCGGCCGGTGGCGCAGCGGGCCCGTCGCGCCAAAGCCCGTGATGGAGCAGTAGACGAGGCGCGGGTGCTGTTGTGCCAGGCTCGTGTAGCCGAGTCCGAGGGCGTCGAGCGTGCCGGGATGGAAGTTCTCGACCAGCACGTCCGCACGCGCGATCAACCTGTCGAGAATCGCGCGGCCGCGCGGCTCCTTGAAGTCGAGCGCCACGCTCTCCTTGTTCCGGTTGATGCTGAGGAAGTACGAGCTCTCGCCGCCGACGAAGGGCGGGCCCCAGGCGCGCGTGTCGTCGCCCGTGCCCGGCCGCTCGATCTTGACGACGCGAGCGCCCATGTCCGCGAGGAGCATGGTGCAGTAGGGGCCCGAGAGGACCCGGGTCAGGTCGACGACCGTGAGGCCGTCAAGCGGACGCATCGGTGCGGCCCAGGCCCCTGGCGAGGGTGACCAGATCCGAGAGCAGCGCGTACGCGGTCTGGACGAGGCCGCCGTCCAACTGCTGGATGCCAATCGGCCCGAGGATGTCGGTGTCGAGGACGACCTGGTTCTGCCTGCCGCCGAGGCTGGCGAGCGGGTCGGACGCGTCGAGTTCGACCGGCGCCACGCGCGCCACGATCTGCCCATCGCGCCGCGCGGCGCTTGCGACGAGGCGGATCCGCTTGCCGCGGCGCACGGCGTTCTGCATGTCCTCCGGCGTGATACCGCGGATCCCGGTGCGGTCGATCGTGCGCGGCGTCACGGCGCCGCGCATCAGCACGTTGACCAGCGCCGCCGTCTTCGCCGCCGCGTCCCAGCCGTCGACGTCGAGGGACGGGTCGGCCTCGGCGATGCCCGCCGCCTGCATCTCGGCCAGCGCCTCCTCGTACGTGCGCCCCGACTCCATTGCCGTCAGGATGTAGTGCGCCGTGGTGTTGATGATGCCGCGGAACCCGAGAATGTCGACCGCCGGCAGCGTCTCGCGCACCAGGTTGAACACCGGGATGCCGTCCATGACGGCGCCCTCGAACAGAAAGCGCCGGCGCTCGTTGTCGGTGGCCGACATGATCTCGCGGTATGCGAAGGCCACAGGCCCTTTGTTGGCCGTGACGACGTGGGCCCCGCCCCGCAGCGCCGCCATCACGTGCTCGGTGGCCGGCTGGCCGCGCTCGATGTCCAGGAGCGTCGTTTCGACGACCACGAGGTGCTGCATCCGGCGGGCTTTGGCCTCGGCCGTGGCGTGCCTGATCAGGTCGAGGCCCGACGCCTCCGGCGACACCGTCCGCCCGCTCTCCGCGCCGGTCAGCGCGCCGAGCGAGGTCCCCGCCTCCGCAAGGCGCAGGGCCTTGACCACGTCGAGGCCGCGCGCGTCGTACGCCGTGCCATGGCGCTTCGTGGCGATGCCGACCACGCGCCAGCTCAGATCGTAGTCGCCGCGCAGCCGCACGGACTTCTCTTCGAGCAGACGCGCGAACCGCTGCCCGACGTTACCGAAGCCGACGAGGATGAGATCCAGGTAGACCATGGGCTACGTCGTGTGGGCGGCGGCCGGCAGGCTGCGGAGCAGGTGGTCGAGCCTGTCGAGGCCGTCGCGCAGATACCGCGTCTCGCTGCCGAAGCCGATGCGCAGGTAGCCGTCCATGCCAAAGTGATCCCCCGGCACGATCAGCAGGCTCTTCTCGATGCGCAGGCGATCGACCAGGATCGTGGAGTTGATCGCGTCGTGATACCGCATGTAGACGATGGCCCCGGCGTCGGGGAGGGCGTAGCTGAAGCGCTCGGCGTGCGCGTCGAGCCAGCCGGTGATGACCGGCAGGTTCGTGAGCAGGATGCGCCGCGTGCGCGCCAGGATCTTCGCGCGCATCGCCGGCTGCAGGGCGATGCGTGCCAGCCGGTCGCTGAGCGTGCCCGGGCCGATGGTGGTGTAGTCGTGATAGCCCCACGTGGTGGCCACCACCTGCGGTGTGCTCACGATCCAGCCGATCCGGAGGCCCGGCAGGCCGTAGGCCTTCGACAGGCCGCTCGTGATGATGACGCGCTCGTAGCGTCCCCACACCGACGGTGTCTCCACGCCGTCCAGTTCCGCGCCCCGGTAGATCTCGTCCGACAGCACCCAGGCGCCGACCGTGCTGGCCACATGGCAGATCGCGTCGAGGTCGGATGCCGGGATGCGCGCCCCTGTCGGGTTGTTCGGGTTGCAGAGGATGATGAGGCGGGTCTTACTCGTGACCAGCCTGCGCAGGTCGTCGATATCGATGTGCCAGCGCTTGCCATCCGCCGTCAGCCGCAGGGGCCATGGCTTCAGCGTGCCGCCGAACGCCTCGGCCAGGCCGAGCGTCTGGCCGTAGTTGGGGACCATGCTCACCACCTCGTCGCCCGGCTCGACGAGGTGCCACATGGTGACGAAGTTCGCTTCCGACCCGCCGTTGGTCACCTCGACGTGGTCGGCCGTGGCGCCAGGGTACATGGCCGCCACGCGCTCGCGAAGTTCGACCGTGCCGTTCGACTGCGGGTACACGAGTTCCTGGCCGAGCAGGCCGGATCGATCCGCCGGGTCCTCGACGAGCTCCTCGAGCCGCATCGGGTGCACGCCGCTCTCCGACAGGTTGTAGTCCACGAGGTTCTCCCAGGTGGACTGCATCCGTTCCATGGCGAATGAAGGAATGCGCATGGGGAAAGTGTACTCGATCCTCGTCAGGGGCATGGGGCATGGGGCATGGGGCATGGGGCTATGGGGCTATGGGGCTGACTCCTGGTTGCTGGCTACTGTAAGCTGTCCCTGTCATGCGTCCCCTGCCCGATCTCACCCGCGAAGAACTGACCCGCTACGCCAGGCACGTCATCCTGCCGGATGTCGGCATAGACGGCCAGCGCCGTCTCAAGGCCGCACGGGTCGTGTGCGTGGGGGCCGGCGGGCTCGGCTCGCCCGCCGCGATGTATCTGGCGGCCGCCGGCGTTGGCAC
>JALOKU010000062.1 GCA_025456345.1 Vicinamibacterales bacterium
ACCTGTTTGCCGCCTGTGCCGCCGCGAGGGCATGAAGCTGTTCCTCAAGGGCGAGCGCTGCTACGCCGAGAAGTGCGCGATCGAGAAGCGCAACGTCGTGCCCGGTCAGCACGGCAAGGCCCGGAAGGCGAAGCTGGCGGGCTACGGCCTCCAGCTCCGCGAGAAACAGCGCGTCAAGCGCATCTACGGCGTGCTCGAGAACCAGTTCCGGCGCTACTTCGAGGCGGCCGACCGCCAGCGCGGGATCACCGGCGAGCTGCTGCTCCAGAAGCTGGAGTGCCGGCTGGACAACGTCGTGTACCGCCTCGGCTTCTCGACGTCGCGGTCGCAGGCGCGCCAGCTCGTGCGCCACGGCCACTTCTCGGTGAACGGCCGGAAGGTGGACATCCCGTCGTACGCGGTCCGCGAGGGCGACCTCGTCGGGGTGCGCGAGAAGAGCCGCGAGTCGGCCGCCGTGCTGCACGCGATGGACGAGGTCAAGGGTCGCGGGATTCCCGAGTGGCTCAGCCTGCAGGCCGAGCAGATGACCGGACGGGTCGTGTCGCTGCCGAGCCGCGCGCAGATCAACCTGCCGGTGCAGGAACAGCTGATCGTCGAGCTCTACTCGAAGTAGGCCCCAGGCCGAGGATGACGGCGGGCCGGGCCATCGCGGCCGGCCCGGCCCGGGCGCATGGACGTCGGACACGTGAAAGGAACGCCAACGATGTTATGGAAGGGTTTCCAGCGGCCAAAGCGGCTGGAGTTCGAGCGTGACACCCTGAACGAGCGGTTCGGCCGCTTCTACGCGCAGCCGTTCGAGCGGGGGTTCGGCACCACCATCGGCAACGCCATGCGGCGGGTGCTGCTGTCCTCGATCGAGGGCGCGGCCGTGTCCGCGGTGAAAATCGACGGCGTGCTGCACGAGTTCTCGCCCATCCCAGGCGTGGTCGAGGACGCGACCGACATCATTCTCAACCTCAAGCAGATCCCGCTCAAGGTGCACGTGGATCACACCAAGACGGTCTACCTGCGCGTCGACAAGCCGGGCGAGGTGAAGGCGCGTGACATCGAGGGCGATGCCGACATCGACATCCTCGAGCCCGACGCCCACATCGCGACCGTGTCCGAGGGCGGGCGCCTCCACATGGAGATGCGCGTCAAGCGGGGCCGGGGGTACATCACCGCCGACCGCAACTTCGACGAGGACCTCGGCATCGGCTGGATCCCGATCGACTCGGTGCATTCGCCCGTGAAGAAGGTGAACTACCTCGTCGAGGCGGCGCGCCTGGGCCAGACTACCGACTACGAGAAGCTGACGGTGGACGTCTGGACCAACGGCGCGATCGCGCCGCGCGAGGCGGTATCGCTGTCCGCGAAGCTGCTCCGCGATCACCTGAACATCTTCGTGAGCCTCGAAGAGGCCGCCGACCAGGCCGAGGACGGCTCGCTGCTGGCCTCGGGCCCGGCCACGGGGAACGAGCACCTCGACAAGAGCGTCGAGGAGCTGGAGCTGTCGGTCCGGTCGTACAACTGCCTCAAGAACGCCAACATCCGGACAATCCGCGAGCTGGTGCAGAAGACCGAGGCCGAGATGCTGAAGACGAAGAACTTCGGCCGCAAGTCCCTCAACGAGATCAAGGACATCCTCCAGACGATGGGGCTGGGCCTGGGGATGAAGGTCGACTAGGGAAGAAGCAAGTAGCAAGAAGCAAGAAGCAAGAAGCACGAAGGGCCCGCTCACGATTGTCAGAAGGCCTTCTTCTGGATTCTTGATTCTTGATTCTGACAAGGACCTGAGAATCATGCGCCACCGAGTCGCCCACCGCAAGCTGGGTCGCGTCACCGAGCATCGCCTCGCGATGCTGAGGAACCTCGCGACCGCGCTGCTGCACCACGAACACCTCGAGACCACCGTGGCCCGCGCCAAGGAGCTGCGCCCGTTCGCCGAGCAGCTGATCACGGTCGCGAAGCGCGGCGTCGCCAAGGGCGGGCCGGCGGCCCTCCATGCGCGGCGGCTGGCCGGCGCCGACATCGCCGACAAGGACGTCCTCAAGAAGCTCTTCGACACCCTGGCGCCCCGCTTCGCGGAGCGCCCGGGCGGGTACGTCCGGATCATCAAGATCGGCTTCCGGCGGGGCGACTCAGCCGACATGGCCCTGGTCGAACTCGTCGGCAGCGAGTTCGATCCGAAGAAGGCCGATTCCGCGAAGGACGGCAAGGGCGAGAGCAAGGGCGAAGGCCTCGGAGGCCGCATCCGCCGCGCCGCCGACCGCGTCCGCGGCCGCAAGGCCGATGACAGCGAGAGCGGGCCCGTGCACGAGCACACCAAGGCCGTCACCAAGTCGACGGCCAAGCCACGGCAGGCCGGCCGCAGCGGCAAGGGCGGCTAGCGTGGGCGGGCGGCCGCGCCACGGCCGGATCGCCTGAATCGGTCTCTCCCGAGCGGCCCTGGCCGGTACGTCCTGCCAGGGCCTTCTCGTCGGCGCGGCCTCCGCTGACGGCCGGCCCGCCGCCCCGTCTCCGCCGGAATGGTGTCGATGCCTCGATGGCTCCTGTTCGCGCTGTTCGGCGCCGTTGCCCAGGCCGTTGACGGCAGTCTGGGCATGGGCTTCGGCGTGACGTCCAGTTCGCTCCTGCTCAGCCTCGGCGTCGGGTCGGCCCTGACGTCCGCGTCGGTGCACATCGCGGAACTGGTCACGTCGCTCATCTCGGGCGTCAGCCACTTCCGCGTCGGCAATGTCGAGAAGCGCCTGTTCTGGCCGCTGCTGGTGTCGGGCGTCGCCGGTGCCGTGGGGGGGACCCTGGCGGCGGTGACCTACCAGGACGCGCCGGGCATCAGGATTGTCGTGGCGGGCATCCTGCTCGTCCTCGGCGTCATGATCGTGGCGCGGTTCGCCCGGAAGCGGCAGCACCGGCACGCGGTGCCGAGCCCGCGCCGCCTGCTGGTCATCGGGTTCCCGGCCGCATTCATCGACGCTCTGGGGGGCGGGGGCTGGGGGCCCATCGCGACGCCATCCCTGCTGATGAGCAACGTGGACCCTGCGAAGGCGGTGGGAACGGTCAACGCCGTCGAGTTCTTCGTCACGCTGACGATTTCGTCGGTCTTCCTGGTGACGCTGCCGGTGGTCGACTGGCGCATCGCCGTCCCGCTGGCCGTCGGCGCGGCGGTGACCGCGCCTTTCGCGGCGCTGGTGACGAAGAAGATGCCGACGCGCGCCCTGGGCACCGCCGTCGGCATCCTCATCATCCTGCTGAGCGCGCGCACGATCGCGCTCGCCCTTCTGCGTTAGGCGTCTTCTTCCTCGGCGCCCTCGCCCTTGGCCGCCTTGGCCGCGGCGATAATCTTCGTCTGCAGGTGCGTCGGCACTTCCTCGTAGTGCGAGAAGTCCATGTGGTAGGTGCCGCGCGCGCCGGTGGTGGCGGTCAGCGTCTGCTCGTAGGTGAGCATCTCGGACATCGGCACCTGCGCCTTGACCACCGTCATGCTGGCGCGCTGCTCCATGCCGGCCACCCGGCCGCGCCGGCCGTTGATGTCGCCCATGACGTCGCCGGCGAAGTCGCTCGGCACGTACACCTCGACGTTCATGATGGGCTCGAGAATCGTCGGACGGCAGCGCGTCATCGCGTCCTTGAACGCGATGCGGCCCGCCATCTTGAAGGACAGCTCGTTCGAGTCGACGGCATGGAACTTCCCGTCGATGAGCGTCACGCGGAAGTCCACGACGGGATACCCCGCCAGGTACCCCCGCACGCGGGTCTCCTGGATGCCCTTTTCGACGGCGGGGCGGAACTGCTGCGGGATCGAGCCGCCGAAGATATCGTCGACGAACTCGAAGTCCGACCCGCGGGGCAGGGGCTCCATCTTGATGGTGCAGTCGCCGAACTGGCCGTGACCGCCGGTCTGCTTCTTGTGGCGCCCGTTCGCCTCGGTGGAGGCGGTAATGGTCTCCAGGTACGGAATGCGCGGCAGCTTGAGGTTGACCTCGACCCCGAAGCGCCGCTTCAGCTTCGCCACGGTCACTTCGATGTGCATCTGGCCCTGGCCGGCGAGGAGCAACTCGTGCGTCTGCGGGTCGCGGCTGTACCGGATCGTCGGGTCTTCCTCGATGATGCGGTGCAGCGCCGTGCTGATCTTCTCCTCGTCGCCGCGGGCCTTGGGCTCGATGGCATAGGAGAGCACCGGATCGGCAAACGTCGGCGGCGGGAAGCGGACGCCATCCTTGTCGCCCAGGGTGTGGCCCGTCTGCGTGTCCTTGAGTTTGGCGACCGCGCCGAGGTCGCCGGCCTTGATTTCAGCGACCTCCGTCTGCGTCTTGCCCTGGAGCAGCAGCAGGTGGCCCAGCCGCTCGTTCGCCTCCTTGGTGAGGTTGGCGATGGTGGAGTCCGACTTGATCGCCCCGCGCATGACGCGGAACAGGCTGATGCGCCCCGCGAACGGATCGGCGATCGTCTTCCAGACGAAGACCGCGGTCGGCCCGCTCTCGCTCACCTGGAACGACGTCTCGGCGCCGGCCTTGTCGGCGGCCTTGACCGTGCGCTCGGAGGCCGTCGGCAGGTAGGCGTTCACGGCGTCGAGCAGCGGCTGGACGGCGATGTTCAGCGCCGCCGAGGTGCAGACGAGGGGGAAGATCTTCCGGCTGGCGACGCCCGTGCGGAGGCCCCTGATCAGGTCTTCCTGACTGAGGGTGCCGGCCTCGAAGAAGTGCTCCATCAGGCTGTCGTCCGCCTCCGCCACCATCTCGACCAGCGCCTCGCGGGCGGCGTTGACCTTGTCGGCCATCTCCGCCGGCACGGCGCCCTCGGTCATCTTGCCCGAGCCGTCGGCCGCGAAGGTGTACGCCTTCATCGCGACCAGGTCCACCACGCCGGTGAAGCGCTTCTCTTCGCCGATGGGGAGCTGGATCGGGATGATCGTGCGGCCGAACGACGTCTGGAGGGCCTCGAGCGTGCGGTCGAGGCTGGCGCGCTCGCGGTCGGTCCGCGTCAGGACGACGATCCGCGGCAGCTGCTGCGCCTCGGCTTCCTCCCACATCTTCTCGGTCTGCACTTCGGGGCCGGACACCGCGTCGACCGCCAGCAGGACCCCGTCCACGACGCGCAGGGCGGCGCGGGCGTCGCTGAAGAAGTTCGCGAAGCCGGGCGTGTCGATGAGGTTGATCTTGGTCCTGTTCCACTCGGCGTAGGCGATGCTCGCCGACAGGGTGTGCTTGCGGGCGATCTCTTCTTCGTCGAAGTCGGTGACGGTGTTGCCTTCGTCCACCCTGCCGAGCCGGGTGACCATGCCGGCGTCGAAGAGAATCGCCGACGCCAGCTGGGTCTTGCCAGACCCCGTGTGGCCAACCAGCGCGATGTTCCGGATGCTTGCCGCGTCGTAGACCTTCATAGACGGTAGCCCTCTTTCTCGGGATGAGTCCGACTACGCCAAAGGCCCTATTCTACTAGGGGCTAGGGGCTGGGCGCTAGGCGCCAGATCAGGGGCTAGGGACTAGGCGCTAGGGGCTAGTCGGACGCGGCTCTCGCCGCGCGGGTGCGCTGCCAGCGTGACTGACCAGCGCCTAGCGCCTAGTCCCTAGCCCCTACTCGTATCTGAGCGCTTCGATCGGGTCCAGCCGCGCGGCGCGGATGGCGGGGAACAGTCCGAAGAAGATGCCCACCGAGGCGGAGAAGCCGAAGCCGATGGCGAAACTCCACCAGGGCATCGAGATGGGGAACCCGGTGGCGAAGTGCACCCCGATGCCGATGGAGGCGCCGAGGATGATGCCCAGCACCCCGCCGACCGAGGTGAGGAAGACGGCCTCGAGCAGGAACTGCCACAGGATCTCGCGCCGCCGGGCCCCGAGGGCCTTCCGGACGCCGATCTCCCGGGTCCGCTCGGTGACGGAGATCATCATGATGGCCATCACGCCGATGCCCCCGACCATCAGCGCGATCGACGAGATGACGACCAGGCCGATGAAGACGGCGCCGGTGATCTGGTCGTACATCTTGAGGGCGGCGTCCTGCGTGATGATGTCGAAGTCGTTCGCCTGGTCGAGCTTCAGGCCGTGGCGGATGCGCATGATGCCCTCGACTTCCTTCATGGCATCCGCGCGGGTGGCGTTGTCGGCGGGCACGACGGCGATCATCGCGCTCTGCATGGCGCTGGCGTCGGTCATCGTGCCGTTGATGTTGATCCGGCCCGAGCGCTGCCACCCGAACTGCTTCTGGAAGGTCGTGTACGGGATGACCAGGAAGTCGTCCTGGCCCCCGTTGTCGCCGAACGGGGATGTCCGCTTGGCGACGGTGCCCACGATCTCATAGGCCACCGCCCCCACGCGGATGGTCTTGCCGACGGGGTCGACGTGCGGAAAGAGCGCCTGCCTGGGCGAGTCGCCGAGGACGGCGACGGCCCGCCGGTGCTGGACTTCCGACTCGGTGAAGAACCGGCCCGTGGAGAGCTTCAGGAAGTTCACCGCGGCGTAGTTCTCGGACACCCCGATGACCGACAGCTCCTTCGTTTTCTCGCCCTTGTAATAGGCCCGCTCGCGGCCGGGCATGCCCCAGGCCCCGAGCCACACGTCCACTTTGCCGGCCGACGGCGCCTCGCGCTCGATGGCCTTGGCGTCGGCCACGGTGAGGACCGGCCGCTTGACGAGGTCCTTGAACTCCTTGCCCGACGCGAAACTGAGGCCGCTGAACTTCGCCACAAACAGCGTATTCGGGCCGAGTTCCCGGATCGAGTCCTTGATTGACTCGTCGAAGCCCCGGATGAGCGAGGTCATGCCGACAATCGCGGTGATGCCGATGACCACGCCGAGGATCGTCAGCGCCGCGCGCAGCTTGTTCGCGCGCAGCGTGCCGGCGGCCATGCCGATGATGTCGGTGAAGAGCGCGAGCCGCATGGCCATGGTTAATCCTTCCGCAGGGCTTCGATCGGATCGAGCTTCGCGGCGCGCATGGCGGGGTAGACGCCGAACACCACGCCGACAATCGCCGTGATCCCGATCCCGAGGACCACCGACCACGGCTGGACGGAGGCCGGCAGAGGACTGAGGCTCGCAATGACCCACGCCAGGAAGAACCCCAGCGTCGTGCCGACGACGCCCCCGGCCACCGACAGGGTCACCGACTCGGCCAGCACCTGCAGCATGATGTCGCGGCGTTTCGCGCCGAGCGCCTTCCGCAGGCCGATCTCGAAGGTCCGCTCGGTGACCACCATCAGCATGATGTTCATGATCACGATGCCGCCCACCAGCAACGACAGGGCCACCACCCCGACCAGCACCGCGAAGATGCCGTTAGTGGCCTGGTGGTAGATCGCCAGGATCGAGTCCGAGGTGAACATGCCGAAGTTGTCCTTCTGCTTCGGCTTGAGCCGGCGCTCGATCCGCAGGGCGACGGTGGCATCCTGCATGGCCTCTCCCACGACGTCCGGGCTGACGGGCTTCACGTTGAGCGTGATGCTCGCCCGCGCGCCGAAGAGCTTCTGGAACCCGCCGAGCGGAATCACGGCGAACTCGTCCTGCGACTGGCCGAAGATCGCGCCCTTCTTCTCGTTCACCCCGATCACGCGGAAGTGGGTGCCTTCGATCTTGATGATCTTGTCGAGCGGGTTCCCCTGCCCGAAGAGCCGGTCGGCCGTGCCCCAGCCGAGCAGCACGACGTTGCGGTTGCGCTCGACTTCGCTCGGGCTCAGCAGGCGCCCGCGCTCGGCGTTGTACGACGAGAAGTTCACGTACTCGGCCGACACGCCCCTGACGCTGACGCTCTCGAGCAGCTTTTCCTGGAAGGCCACCTGCCCGGGCCGGCTGCTTTCGGCCATCACCGACCGCACGAGCGGGCTGTACTTCCGGATGGCCTCGGCGTCCTTGAGGGTGATTCGCGGGTTGCTGCGGACCTTCTCGAAGTCCTCCTCGCTGCGCGTCACGCCGAAGCGGTCCACCACGAAGGAATCGGCGCCCACCTCCGACACGATCGCGTCGGTGACGGTCGCGTTCAGGCCCTGGATGAGCGACACCACGGCGATGATCGACGTCACGGCGACGATATTGCCGAGCACGCTCATGAACGAGCGCAGCTTGCTGCTCCAGATGGCGCGGAGCGCGATCAGAATGCCTTCGAGGATACGGCCCACAATACCTACTTCTTGGCGGCGGCCTGCAGCTTCACCGCGTCGCCGTCCTTCAAGTCGCGAACCGAGTTGAACGGCCCGACGATGACCTCGTCAGCCTCCTTGACGCCCGTCAGCACTTCGAGGAACTTCTCGCCGGCGATGCCGGTCTTGACCGGCTGGAAGACCGCCTTGCCGCTCTTGATGACGAACACCCCTTCGGTTTCCTTCCTGGTCTGGCCCGGCTTGAGCTCCTCGGCGGCCGCGGCCGCTCCCGGCCGCTGCGGCTTCTTCTTCTTGTCGGTCTCGGGCGGCGTCACCACGTTGCCCTTCTCGTCGAACACGAGCTCCCGCACCGTTGTGGCCTGGATCGGGATGGCGACCACGCCCGTGCGCGTGGCGGTCGTGATGTCGGCGGTGCAGGTGAACCCGGGGCGCACCTCGGGGACCTCGTCCACGATGGTGACGACCACCTTGAAGTTCGTCGCGCGCGAGGCTGCGGCCGCTGTGGCCTGGATCGGGCTGTTGCCGATCTCGGTGACTTTCGCGGTGAAGGTCTTGTCCGGGATCGCGTCGATCGTGACCTTCGCCGTCTGGCCCATCTTCACGTTCGGAATGTCGGTTTCGTCGACCTCGAGCTCGGCCTCGATGATCGACATGTCGGCAATCGTCAGCAGCACGGTGCCGGCGTTGTTCATCGTCCCGATCATCACGTTCTCGCCGAGCTCGATGTTCCGGCGCGTCACGATGCCGTCAATCGGCGAGTCGATCGACACCTGGCCCAGGTTGTACCGGGCGTTCTCCAGATCCGCCGTGGTCTGGCGGACGCGGGTCGACTCCATCGTGATGGCCGCCTCGCGCGCCTCGACGTCCCGCTCCCGCAGCTTGACGTCGTTCTCGGCGCGGTCGAGGTCCTGCTTCGTCGTCAGCTGGTCCTTCCAGAGATCCTGCTGCCGCTTGAGGGTGTCCTGCGCGAGCTTCAGCGAGGCGCGGGCCGACTCGAGCTGGACGCGCGCCTGCGCCACGGCCGTCTGCTGCGCCGAGAGCCCCGCCTCCCTGTTTTCGACCTGCGTCCGCAGCTGCCGCGGGTCGATTTCGAGCAGGAACTGGCCCTGCTTGACGCGGTCGCCCTCCTCGACGGCGAGCTTCGTGACCCGGCCCATCGACTGGGCGCTGATGTTGACCGTGGTGCGCGCCTGGATCTTGCCCGAGGCGGACACGATCGACTCCAGATCGTGCTTCTTGATCTTCTCGACCTGGACCTCGACGCCCTTCTCGCGCTTGAAGTAGACGTTGGCGGCCACCAGCGCCCCGCCCAGCACGACAATGAGCGCCCCGATAATGAGTTTCTTCCGGTTCACGCTTACGCTCCCCCGCGGCCAAAGAACGCCGCCACGATGACGGCGATGATGCCGTAAACCACGAACAGCCCCGTCGCGATCGGGCCGGTCTTGCGCTTGAACAGGACCCCGAGCCCGATCGAGAGCACCACCACCCACCAGACCAGGAACAGGTCAATCGTGCCCAGGAACTTCGCCAGGAAGCTGCCCTCGTCGAGCATCGGCAGGAAGACCGCCAGATTCGTGGCGCTCGACATCGACTCCCGGACGTAGTTGAGCGGCATGACGAACAGCTGCTGCACGACCGAGATCGCGCTCGAGTGCACCATCACGGCGAACACCTGCTTGAACGTCGCCGTGCCGCCCAGCGCCGCTGAGAACACCGCGAACAGGATGCCCGACATCACCAGCCACATGATCGGCATGATGATCGCGACCGACACCGCGCTGATGGGCGCGGCGTAGGGCAGCATCCGCTCCATGCCGGCCACCTGCGCCTCGCTGACCTCGCCCACCCACCGCTTGGTCGACTCGATCTGGTTGTCCAGGTAGGCCTGCTGGCCCACCGCCGTCATGAGGAAGCCGCCGGTGCAGACCACCGTGACCAGGATGGCGACCAGCATCATGCCGAACCATCGTGGCCGGGCCACGACGTCGGCGAAGGTTTCGCGAGGTGAGGTGAGGATGCCCCAGACGCGGGCCGGCAGGCTCAGACCGGGCCGCTCGGCGAGGGGCGACGAGGTGGCAGGCGCTTCACTCATGGACAAGGCCTCGCATGCGAGAAACTGCGACGCCCCAGGGCGGCCCACCACGATTCGGCCGCCAGGGACGCGCATAACTCTCCAAGTTTAGACGATTTCCGGGCGGATGGTGTTCCGGGAGCGCGGCCGGCGAAGTTGGCGAGAATCTCGCATGTACGGGCGGGGCGTTCCCGGGCGGCACGGCGTGTGCGGAACCTGATGGTGGATGCCGGAACAGCCGACAAGAAGGGAGTCGGATTCGGCATCGGTCCGTGTGGCGGATTGGTCTGGCGCAGAAATTGGGCATTTGACCGAAAACGCGCGCGCGGCTCGGCCGCAGGCCGACCGCCGGCCGGAGAGGACTGCAATCCGGCGGCGTTTGATTGACGGTTTTCGTGTACGGATGACAGGAATTGTCCTTGCCTCTCCATTCGGTCCGAGGAACATGGCACTGCGCATCGGCGAACTGCTCCTGAAGGAGCGGCGCATCACCCCGGAGCAGCTCCAGGAGGCCTTGACCTTCCAGAAGGCCCACGGCGGCAAGCTCGGTACGGCCCTGGTCAAGCTGGGGTTCGTCCGGGACGATGACATCACCGGGCTGCTGAGCAAGCAGTACGGCGTGCCGTCGATCAACCTGACGCAGTTCGACATCGACGCGGCCATCGTCAAGCTGATCCCCCTCGAGACCGCGCAGAAGTACCAGATCATCCCGCTCAGCCGCGTCGGCGCCACGCTGACCATCGCCATGACGGACCCGACGAACGTGTTCGCCATGGACGACATCAAGTTCATGACCGGCTACAACATCGAGCCGGTGGTGGCGTCGGAGACCGCGGTCCAGGAGGCGATTCAGAAGTACTACGCGCTGCCGATGTCGGCCGAGCCGAGCGCCCTCGATGTGGCCTCGAAGGCCCTCGACGACATGCCGGGGCTCAGCGACGCCGACGTCGAGGTGCTCGAGGAGCTCGACGAGATCAGCGTCGATGCGCTGGCGAGGCAGGGCGAGGAGGCGCCGGTCATCCGGCTGGTCAACGTGCTCCTGATGTCGGCCATTTCGAAGGGCGCAAGCGACATCCACATCGAACCGTACGAGAAGGAGTACCGGGTCCGCTTCCGCATCGACGGGGTGCTCTACAACATCATGAACCCGTCCATGAAATTCAGAGACGCGATCGCGTCGCGCCTGAAGATCATGTCGAAGCTCGACATCGCGGAGAAGCGCCTGCCCCAGGACGGCCGCATCAAGATCCGGTACAACGACCAGGGCCGGTCCAAGGAACTCGACTTCCGCGTGTCGGTGCTGCCGACGCTGTTCGGCGAGAAGATCGTGCTCCGCCTCCTGGACCGCGACAAGCTGATGCTGGACATGACCAGGCTCGGCTTCGAGCCGGAGCCGCTCGAGCGGTTCGAGGCAGCGATTCAGAAGCCCTGGGGCATGGTGCTGGTGACGGGCCCGACCGGCAGCGGCAAGACGAACACGCTCTACTCGTCGATCGCCAGGCTCAACAAAGCCGACACGAACATCATGACGGCCGAAGACCCGGTCGAGTTCAACCTGGCCGGCATCAACCAGGTGCAGATCAAGGAGAACATCGGCCTGACGTTCGCCGCGTCGCTGCGCGCCTTCCTCCGCCAGGACCCGAACATCATCCTCGTCGGCGAGATCCGCGACTTCGAAACGGCGGAAATCGCGGTCAAGGCCGCGCTCACCGGCCACCTGGTGCTGTCGACGCTGCATACCAACGACGCGCCGGGCACCATCAGCCGGCTGATGAACATGGGGATCGAGCCGTTCCTGGTCTCGAGTTCCGTGAATCTGATCTGCGCCCAGCGCCTGGTGCGCCGGATCTGCTCGAACTGCAAACAGGAGCACCCCTCGCCGCCGCCGGCGCTGGCGAAGATCGGCTACGGCGCGGAGGACGCCCGGACGGTGGTGCCGATGCACGGGGCGGGGTGCGAGAAGTGCAACGGCACCGGCTACAAGGGCCGGGTCGGGCTCTACGAGGTCATGGAAGTGACCGAAGGGCTGAAGGAGCTCATTCTGGTCGGGGCGTCCGGGCTCGAACTGCGCCGGAAGGCCGTGGAGGAAGGGATGATCAGCCTCCGGATGAGCGGGTTGCAGAAGATCAAGGACGGGATGACGACCGTCGAGGAAGTGCTGCGCGAGACCGTGATGTAGGCCCGGGATTTGCACTGGGCAGGGAAGGAAGGCCAGAGATGTCAACGCTCCCGGATCTCCTCCGGCGCACAATCGAGCTCAGGGCGTCGGACCTGCACCTGACGGCGGGGTCGCCGCCCCAGGTCCGGGTCGACGGCGATCTCCAGCGGCTGGATATGCCGGAACTGACGCCGTCCGACACCAAGCAGTACGCCTACAGCGTGCTGACCGACGCCCAGAAGAAGCGGTTCGAGGAGGCCCTGGAGCTCGACTTCTCGTTCGGCCTCAGGGGCCTGGCCCGGTTCCGCTGCAACCTGTTCAACCAGCGCGGCGCGGTGGCGGCCGTGTACCGGGTGATTACCGAGAACATCCGGGGGTTCAAGGAGTTGGCGCTGCCCGAGGTGGTGGTGACCCTGGCCGACCGGCCGCGCGGCCTGGTGCTGGTCACCGGGCCGACCGGCAGCGGCAAGAGCACCACGCTGGCGGCGATGATCGACAAGATCAACCGGGAGCGGAAACAGCACATCCTCACCATCGAGGATCCGATCGAGTACATCCACCCGCACAAGCAGTGCCTGGTGAACCAGCGTGAAGTGCTGAGCGACACCCACGGGTTCGCGCCCGCGCTCCGCGCGGCACTGCGCGAGGACCCCGACGTGGTGTACATCGGCGAAATGCGCGACCTGGAAACCGTCGAGTCCGCTCTGCGCATCGCCGAGACGGGCCACCTGACCTTCGCCACGCTGCATACGAATTCGGCGGCCCAGACCATCAACCGCGTCATCGACGTGTTCCCGGCGCACCAGCAGACCCAGATCCGGACGCAGCTCTCCATGGTGCTGGAGGGCATCGTCTGCCAGTCGCTGCTGCCGAGGGCCGACGGCCGCGGCCGCGTCGTGGCGGTGGAGGTGCTCATCCCGACGCCGGCGATCCGCAACCTCATCCGCGACGACAAGGTGCACCAGATCTACGCGCTGATGCAGGCCGGGCAGGAGAAAATCGGCACCCAGACGCTCAATCAGGCCCTGGCGAGCCTCTACTACACCGGGGCGATCACGATCGACACCGCGCGCCAGACCTCGTCGATGCGCGACGAGCTGATGGACATGATCAACCGGGGCGTCGGGGTGGTCCCGGGAGCGGGGATGGGGCGGACCGCGGCGCCGGCGCACGGCCGCCACACCGCGGACCACGGGGCGCGCCGGTGATCGCGTACCGCGGCGGACACAGCCTTTAGAGGACGAGAACGATGCCAAGCTTTGCCTACACCGGTCGGACCCGCAGCGGCGAGATGGTCAGCGGCGAGCGCGCTGCCGACACCATGGAAAATGCCGTGGCCGCCCTGCGCCGTGAGCAGTTGGTCATCACCCGCATCACGCCGGCCAAGGCGAAGGCCGCCGCGCCGGTGAAGGCGGCCCGCAGCAGGAAGAAGGTCAAGGCCAAGAACCTGGCCATCTTCACGCGCCAGTTCTCCGTCATGATCGACGCCGGGCTGCCGCTCGTGCAGTGCCTCGAGATCCTGGGGTCCCAGGAGGAAGACAAGAACTTCGCCGCCGTGATCCTGCAGACCCGGTCCGACGTCGAGGGCGGCGCGGCACTGGCCGACGCGATGCGGAAACACCCCGGCGCCTTCGACGCGCTCTACACCAACATGGTGGCGGCGGGCGAGGCGGGCGGTATCCTCGACGCGATCCTGAAGCGGCTGGCCGTCTACATCGAGAAGAACGTCAAGCTGATCTCCCAGGTCAAGTCGGCCATGACGTATCCGATCGCCGTGATTTCGATCGCGGCGATCGTGGTGATCGTGATCCTGTGGAAAGTCATCCCGACGTTCGCGTCGCTGTTCGCCGGCCTCGGGGCCGAACTGCCGCTGCCGACCAAGATCGTCATCTGGATGAGCAACTCCGTCGTCCGCCTCATGCCCTTCATCGTCGTCGGCCTCATCGGGGGCATCTATGCCATCCGCCAGTACTATGCGACCAACAACGGCCGCCACATGATTGACCGGATGCTGCTCCGGGCGCCTGTGCTCGGCCTCATCCTGCGCAAGATCTCCGTGGCGCGCTTCTGCCGAACGCTGTCCACGCTCATCAGCTCGGGCGTCCCGATCCTCGACGGCCTCGAGATCACCGCGAAGACCTCCGGCAACGCGATCGTCGAAGACGCCATCCTGTCCACGCGCAAGAGCATCGAGCGCGGAGAGACCATCTCGACTCCGCTCAAGGAGACGGGCGTCTTCCCGGCGATGGTAAGCCAGATGATCGGCGTCGGCGAGGCGACGGGCGCCCTCGACACGATGCTCGCCAAGATCGCGGATTTCTACGAGGAGGAAGTCGACACGGCCGTGGCCGGCCTCCTGACCCTGCTCGAGCCCGTGATGATCGCCTTCCTCGGCGTCGTCGTCGGCGGCATCGTCATCGCGATGTACCTGCCGATCTTCTCGCTGATCAGCAAGCTGACGTGAGGCGCAAAGGGGCATGAGCGACGTCGCCGTCCGCCGCCGCGTCGTGCAGCTGATGATCTGGCGACTGGTCATCACCTCGATCCTGCTCGGGTCGGCGGCCGCGATCCAGCTCAACACGGAGGCCACGGCGGAGCCGGGCCCGCTGTACTTCCTGATCGCGTGGACCTACGCGCTGTCTGCGAGCTACGCCCTGAGCCTCCGCCTGACAGGGCGCGCCCCGTGGCTGGTCGACGTCCAGCTGGCCCTGGACGCCCTGACGGTGGCCGGCTTTGTCTGGGTGACCGGCGGGATCCTCAGCTACTTCTCCTTCATCTACGTGCTGCCGATCATGGCTGCCAGTGCCGTGCACTTCCGGCGGGGCGCCCTGCGCATCACCGCGTTGAGCATGGCGCTCTACGCGGCCACCGCGGTGATGCAGTACACGCACGGGCCGTTCCAGCCCTGGTCGGTCTGGGAGCCGGGGATGCCCCTG
This sequence comes from Vicinamibacterales bacterium, assembly GCA_025456345.1. Taxonomy (GTDB): domain Bacteria; phylum Acidobacteriota; class Vicinamibacteria; order Vicinamibacterales; family JAKQTR01; genus JAKQTR01. The sequence goes on from JALOKU010000062.1 coordinate 15,243, forward strand.
TTCCTGCCGCGCGGGCTGGTGGCCGAGTACACGGTGGCGGTCCACCTGCTGGGCTTCCTCGCCGTCGGCATGCTCACCGGCTCGCTCGCCGAGCGCGTACGGACGGCCGACGAGCAGCTGGCCGACGCATCGACGGCCATCGCCAATCTCCAGGCCTACAGCGAGCACATCATCAACAGCCTGACGATGGGGCTGGTGACCAGTGACCTCGAGGGCCGGGTCCTGACCTTCAACCGGGCGGCCGAGACCATCACCGGCCTCGCGCGGAACACGGCGCCGGGGAAGGCCGTCGCGGAGGCGCTCGGCCTGCCCGGGGGGTTCATGGCCGCCCTCGGTCCGGCGCGGCCGCTCGCCGGCAGCCGCCGAGCGGACTACCGGTACCGCCGGCCGGACGGCGCCGAGATCGACGTGGGCCTGAGCGCCACCACGCTCGACACCGCGTCCGGCACGTCGGGCTTCCTGTTCACCTTCCAGGACGTCACCACGATCCGGCGCCTGGAGCGCGACGCGCGCATGCAGCAGCGGCTGGCGGCCGTCGGCGAGATGGCGGCGGGGATTGCCCACGAAATCCGCAACCCGCTGGCGTCGATCTCCGGCTCGATGCAGATTCTCCGCAAGGAACTGGCGCTCAACGGCGAGCAGTCGCAGCTGATGGACATCGTGCTGCGGGAGTCGGAACGGCTGAACCAGACCATCCGCAGCTTCCTGGCGTACGCGAGGCCTCAGCGCTTCGGCCTCACGCGCCTGGACCTCCGGCCGGTGCTGCAGGACGCGGCGCTGCTGCTCCGGAACAGCGCCGAGGTCGGGCAGGACCACGTCGTGGATGTGGACGTGCCCGAGGTGCCGGTCTGGTGTGAAGCGGACGAAGGCCAGGTGCGGCAGGTCATCTGGAACCTGGCGACCAACGGCCTGCGGGCGATGCCCGACGGGGGCCGCCTGCGCCTGGGCGCGCGGCGCGAACCCGGCGACGCGGCGGGCGTCCTGGTCGTGCAGGATGAAGGCGTGGGCATTCCGGAGTCGGAACTGGACTCCATCTTCCAGCCGTTTCACGGCGCGTTCGAGAAGGGCAGCGGGCTCGGCATGGCGATTGTCCACCGCATCGTGCAGGACTACGGCGGCCAGATTCGCGTGGCGTCGAAGCCCGGGGGCGGGACCACCGTCGAGGTGCGCCTCCCGGCGCGTGCGGCGGCCGCGGCATGAGTGGCGACGTGGTGAACGGCACCCCCGCCCCGATCGAGCGCCGCCCCGGGCGCATCCTGGTCGTCGACGACGAGCGGTCGATGCGCGAACTCCTGCAGATCGTGCTGCGCCGCGAGGGCCACCACGTGCGCCTGGCGGAGAACGGCGCGGCGGCCGTCGCCGAGCTCGAACGCGAGCCGGTCGACGTGCTCATCTCCGACATCAAGATGCCGGGCATGAGCGGCGTGGACGTGCTGCGCGAGGCCAAGCGGATCGACCCGGACATCGTCGGCATCATGGTCACCGCCTACGCGTCGACCGAGACGGCGGTCGAGGCCCTGCGCCTCGGCGCGTACGACTACCTGACCAAGCCGTTCGACGTCGAGGAGCTCAAGGCGAAGGTGCGCAACGCGCTGGAGCGCCGCACGCTGCGCCAGGAGAACGTGCTGCTCAAGCGCGCGCTCCGCTCCTCGTCGGCGTTCTCGAACATCATCGGCCGCAGCAAGCCCATGCAGGACGTGTTCGACCTGGTCGAGACTGTCGCGCCGACCAACAGCACGATCCTCGTGACGGGCGAGTCGGGCACGGGCAAAGAACTCGTCGCCCGCGCGGTGCACACCAACTCGCTCCGGCGCGACCAGGCCTTTGTCGCCCTCAACTGCGGCGCGCTGCCCGAGACGCTGCTCGAGTCGGAGCTGTTCGGCCACATGCGCGGGGCGTTCACCGGCGCCGCGACGACGAAGAAGGGACTGCTCGAGGCCGCGGAGCGGGGCACGGTGTTCCTCGACGAGATCTCCGAGATGAGCACGATGATGCAGGTGAAGCTGCTCAGGGTGCTCCAGGAGCGGAAGTTCCGCCGCGTCGGCGGCACCGAGGAAATCGACGCGGACATCCGCATCATCGCGGCCACCAACCGCGATCTGGCAAAGGCCGTGTCGGAAGGCGGGTTCCGCGAGGACCTCTACTACCGGATCAACGTGATCCCGATCCACCTGCCGCCGCTGCGGGAGCGGCGCGAGGACATCACGCCGCTCGCCGAACACTTCGTGGCGAAGTACCGCGAACAGATGGGCAAGGCCGTCACGGGCGTGACGCCCGAGGCGCTGCACTGGCTCGAGACGGCCGAGTGGCCGGGCAACGTCCGCCAGCTGGAGAACGTGATCGAGCGCGCAGTGGCCCTGGAGCGAGGCCCGCTGATTCAGGTGAGCAGCCTGCCATCCGAGCAGGGCCCCAGGGCGCCCGCCAGGGACGCCGGAGCGCCGGCCGACCCTGCCGCGCTGCCCGAGCACGGGCTCGATCTGCCCAGGCACCTGGAGACGCAGGAGCGCGACCTGGTCTCGCAGGCCCTCAGGCAGAGCGGCGGCCGTCACGACAAGGCTGCCAAGCTGCTGGCGATCTCGCCGCGGCAGTTCCGCTATCTCCTCGACAAGTACGCGCTTCGCTGACAGATTCCGGCACAGGCCATTGACACCCCTTGTCACTCAGTTGTCGCGGCGCGGGAACCCCGGCGCGACACGTGATGTGCAAGGCCGTGCAAACACAAGCACTTGCGGCGACGCGGGTCAGCGCCACGCCAATGGCACCGCCCTTGCTATCTCTCTGGTTGCACGGCAGTCATCACGGTGGGCGTTCCCCGGTTGACTGCGGCAGACGCGGTCAACTTGTTAACAGGTCGGTTCGACCACCAGAGGGAGCACACAGATGAAGAGCAACAAGGGGTTCACGCTGATCGAGCTGCTGATCGTCGTGGCGATCATCGGCATCATCGCGGCCATCGCGATCCCGGGCCTGCTGCGCGCGCGGCAGTCGGGCAACGAGGCGTCGGGCATCGGCTCGATGCGCGCCATCAACAGCGCCCAGTCGACCTACGCGGCCAGCTGCGCGAACGGCTTCTACGCGAACGACCTGCTGACGCTGGTCACGCCTCCGCTCGCCGGCGGCACGCCGTTCATCGGTGCTGACCTCAACGCCAATGGCGTCGTGAAGAGCACCTACACGATCACCGTCGGCGCCGACCAGGCTGCCGTGAACCCGCCCGCGTCCTGCAACGGCGGCGCGCTGTTCACCGGCTACTGGGCGCAGGCCGATCCGCAGGACCCCAGCATGCGGTTCTTCGGCACCAACACCTCCGGCACGATCTTCACGGCTGCCGCGCAGCTCGCCATGACCGACAATGCCGCGCCGGCCGGGGCGACCCCGATCCAGTAACGGCCCGTCCATGACAGGGCCACGAGCCCTGACGCGATTCCACGAGGGGCGCTGCCAACCGGCAGCGCCCCTCGTGTTGTTTGCAGGGTACGCGACGTCGGCCTGGCTGCCGCAGATTGTCACTCTGGACGGGCGCGTGCCAGAGACTGTCACGGGCATGACGGTCCATGTGAACCGAAACCCGCATAAATCATTGGAAACATTGGGTTTCATGATATGCGGCACCGGATGGGGTTTGGCCCGCGGATTGCATTTTCTAGTGGCATTCCAGGCGCGCGATGGCGCGAGGACGGCAGCCATGCACCGAACCAAATCAGAGGGATTCACGCTCATCGAGTTGCTGATGGTGGTCGCCATCATCGGCATCATCGCGGCCATCGCGATTCCAGGATTGCTGCGTTCGAAGATGTCGGCCAACGAGGCGTCCGCCATCGCCTCCATGCGGTCGGTCAGCAGTGCGCAGTCGGCCTATGCGGCAAGCTGCGGATGGGGGTACTACGCGACGACACTCGAGGACCTGGCGTTGGCGCCCCCCCTCGGCAGCGCATTCCTGGGACCGGACCTGGGGACGACGGGCATCATCAAGAGCGCCTACGTCGTGACGATGGCGTCTGACGCCGCCGCCCCCGGCGGCATTCCGCCCTCCTGCAACACCGGCGTGCTCGGCACCGGTTACCATGCCACGGCCATTCCCCTGCCCGGCACCGGCTCGCGCGAGTTCGGCACGAACACCACCGGCGCGGTCTACTACACCGACTTGCCGGCCCTCATCGCGATTTCCGACCAGGCCGTCGCCAACGGATTGCCTCTCAGGTAGTCCTGTGCGTGCCGGGGCTTCCGGCAGTCCCTGCTTGACGTTCCCCGCCGAAGCCGATACAACTGGCTGAGTCGGCCAGTTTGCACATGACCAAGAATGTCCGCCTCGTGCTTGCGCTGCTGGCCCTCGCGGGGCTGGCCTCGGCGCTCTCGTCGCTGTACGTGCACCTCCAGTTGCT
>JALOKU010000160.1 GCA_025456345.1 Vicinamibacterales bacterium
GTGCTGCCGGGTGATGCGGACACCCTGACCCTCGCGCACGCCGGTGAGGCGGCCGAGCAGCGGCCCGAGCGTGCGCGCAAGAACGGACGCGTCCGACTCACCCGGGTTCGCAGCCGCGCGCGCAGGCCAGGGATCGCCCCACGCGTCGCCGGTCCACGACAGGCCCTCGAGCCAGTAGGCGGAGGCCTGGTGGAGATGCCGGAACGTGTGCGTCACCCGGGCGGGATCACCGACGCGGCGGCGCGACAACGTCTCCCATACGGCATTCATCGGCGGCGGCATCTGGGAGTGCTCGGCGTCCGGCACCTCGATGTTGGTGATGGGCAGCCCGAGGCCTTTCAACTCGCGTGCGAACCACCGGTTCGACTCGGCAAAAGTACCAGCGGGCTTTTCGGCAAGATCGCGGATGAGGAGCGGATCACGGCCGCCCCAGGCATTCAGCACGGGCACGTGGGCCACGTTCGACACGAGCTCGCGCCAGAACCCGTCCGGCCCCGGCGCGACATCGAAGCCTGCCGCCAGCGCCACGGTGCCGGCGAAACGGTCGGCGAAGTACGCGGTCGCGTACCACGCCGCGAAGCCGCCCTTGGAATAGCCGAACGCGTAAACCCGGTTGGGGTCGACGTGCACGAGCCGCGCCACGGCATCGAGCATCAGCGCGTGCTCGGCGACGAACGGCGGCCGCACCGCGATGTAGTTCTGCCGGTACTCGGGCGACGCGATGACGAACTCGCGCGCCCGCTCGCCGAGCAACCGGCGCACCTGCTCCGCCCAACGATCGGCGGGCTCGCCGGACGGATGCAGGGCATACACGAGGGGCCACGCGCGATCACGCCGATAGCCCTCCGGCAGCACGAGCGTGACAGGCCGCGGGCCCTCGGCGTCGGCGTCCACGGTGACGGTGCGCGTCCCGCCGCGCAGGTCGTCGAACGGCACACTGGCGTGCAGCCACTCCCGCAGACGCGCCGGACGATATTCAGGATGTGCGGCGATGCGGCCCGCGATGGCCGTCCGCGCCGCCGGATCAGCCTCGGCCCAGAAGGCGCGCACGAGCGAGGCGGGATCCTGCTGCGCCGCCGGCGTTCGCGCCACGCCCGGCGGCAGCCAGAACAGGCCCGCGAGCGCCACGACGAAAGCGGCGAGCGGGCGGGATCGGGGCGCCACGGGATCAGGCCCGGGCCTTTCCGAGCCGCCGGGCAAACAGCTTCACCTCTTCCTTGTCGCCGGGCATCAGCACCATGCGATCGAAGTAGAAGCCGAGTTTCACGAGCAGGTTGATCGAGGCGACGTTGTCGGGCGAGGTGATGGCGACGATGCGCGACAGGTGATGCGTGTCGCGCGCGTAGGCGAGCGTGCCCACGACGGATTCGTAGGCGTACCCCTTCGACCACGACTCCGGCACGAACGCGAACCCCACATCCACATCGTCGAGGGCGTCGCGCTTGAGCAGGCCGCAGATGCCGATGGGGTGCCCGCCGTCCTTCAACTGGACGAGGAACAGGCCGAAGCCGTGGTGCTCGTAGCTGGCGACGGGCCCGGACAGGATGTACTGCGTGGCGTCGGCGAGATTGCGGACGCCGCGGTCGCCGATGTGCTCGAGGAACGACGGCTCGTTGAGGAGCCTCAGGATGAACGGCGCATCCTCGACGGTGAGACGACGAACCACCAGGCGATCCGTCTCGAAGACAACCACGGCTGGCCACCCCCCGGAGACCGCAATCCCGCCCGGGATTATAAGCCGATCATGCCGGCGCGTACCCGAGTTGACCACGCGCCGGATGGAGCCCGCAGGCTTCAGCCTGCGTGAGCCCGGAGCGAACGGTGTCAACTGTCGTGAGCTCCGGGGTCAGAAGCGATAGAGCTGCAGCGCGCGGGCGATCACCTCGAAGAGATACACGCCGCAGAGCGCGCCGACAACAGCCGGCGCGAGAGCCAGGCCGACGGCGAAGCGCCAGCCGGGCTCGCCGCGCACGGCCTCGTGGCGGCGGCTCTCTGCCAGCGCGGCGTGGCAGCGGGCGCGCAGGCGCGTGTCGCGCGGCCGGCTTGGCTCGTGCGAGCCCAGCGCCGCCATCGCGGCGAGCAGGTCGTCGGGCGGGTTGGTGTGTTCGGTCATGATGGCACCTCCGCCTCCGCCTTCGCTGCGGTCCGGCTGACCTCTTCCTCCCGCAGCTTCGGCGCGACAGGTCCGGCGGGCATGCGTGCAAGCGCGCTGTCGAGCGCCGCGCGGGCGCGCGAGAGGCGCTGGCGGAAGGCCTCGGGTGTCAGACCGCACACGCCTGCGGCCTCGGCAGGCGTCAGGCCTTCGACGCCGACAAGCAGCAGCGCTTCGCGGTGGTTCGCAGGCAGCCTGGCCAGCGACCGCTCGACGCGGCCCTCGAGCTCACGTGCCGCGGCCTCTTCGAACGGGGACGGCCGCGGAGATCCCCCGGGCCAGAGGCTGATCAACGCATCGGCCGCCGCGTCGCTGGTGGCGCGCGATCGGCAGTAGCTGTAGTAGAGATTGCGCGCCACGGTGAAGAGCCAGGGGCCGAGGCGCGTGTCCGGCCGGAGGCGGGGAGCGGTCTCCACCAGGCGCAGCCAGGCTTCCTCGGCCAGGTCCTCGGCCACCTCGCGGCTGCGCGCCAGCCGCGCGAGAAAGGAAAAGACCCGCGCGCGGTAGGCCTCGTAGACGGCGTCGAACGCGGCGGGGTCGCCGTCGCGAAGCCGGTCGACGAGCGCCAACTCGGTGTCCCGCTCCATGACCGTCATAACGCGCCATCCGCCCGGGTGTGACGCGCGTCACGCTCCCGGCCGCCGCGCGTTCTACAGATTAGACACCAGGGAGGTGACCGATGATCGGCATTTACTTGATGGGGTTCGTGATTCTGGTGGCGGGCGTCGGGGTGTTCGGCACCGCCGTCGCTTACGCCATCCGCCCGACGGAGCAGAAGCTCGTGCTGATGCGGCCGCTCACGCTCGCCGCGATCTTCGCGGCCGTCTGCAGCTCGTCGGTCGGCATCGCCACGGCCCTGAAGTGGGCGGGGGCGACGGAGCCGATGGGACCGAAGGCCATCAACGTCATGCTGATGGGCCTGTCGGAAAGCCTCATTCCGCCGTTCGTGGCGTTCGCGTTCCTGGCGGTCGCGTGGCTGCTGGTGGCGGTCGGCATGCGCCGGCAGGCGTGACACCTGTCCGCCAGGCCTGAAGGCCTGGCCTCCATGGGACGTGGACCCCCGGGCCTTCAGGCCCGGGGCCCTGTCACAGACGTTTCACACGCGTGGCGCGGGGCGATCACGACCCTCCCGTCTAATCAGACAGGACACACGGAAGGAGAGCCCCGATGCAGGACACGAACCACTTCAACCTCAGAGGAATCCTGGTGCTGGCGGGCGTGGCCGTCCTGACGGCTGCCGTCGGCTTCGTCACCACGGTGCAGCTGTCGGCCCGCGCCGAACAGGCCGCAGGCCAGGAGCCGGCCGCGCAGGGCGAGCGCCGCGGCCCCGGCCCGATGGGGCGCGGCATGATGGGGCCCGGTGGCCACGGGTTCCGCGGCGGCCCGGGCGGGCCGTTCGGACCAGGCGGGCTCGCGCTGCGCGGCCTCGACCTCACCGACGCCCAGCGCGAGCAGGTGAAGGCGATCATGGAGTCGCACCGCGACGAGCAGAAGGCCATCGGCGACCGCACGCAGGCGGCCCGCACGGCCCTGCACGAGGCCATCGCCGCCGACGCGTTCGACGAAACGGCGGTGCGGGCGAAGGCCGCGGAGATCGGCGCCGTTGAAGCCGACGCCGCGGTGCTGCAGGCCCGGATCAAGAGCGAGATCTTCGCCATCCTCACACCGGAGCAGGTGAAGAAGGCGAAGGAACTGCGCAGCCAGATGGAGAACCGGATGAAGGACGGCCGCGGCCGCGGGATGCGCCCGCATCCGAGGCCGGAACCTGAGCCGCGTGCCGAGGACGATCTCAACCTCCCCGAGACCGTCTAACCGTCCCCGGCACGTGCATCGGGCCCCGCGCCTGCAGGCGGCGCGGGGCCCGATGCTTGTACGGCGCACTGCTGCGGCGGTACCCCGGGTCTAAAGACCCGGGGCTCCATGCTGAAGACCCGGGGCTCCACCCGCTATCGCTTCGGCTCGACCGTCAGCGTGGCCTTGATGGCCACGGCCGTTGCCGCCGGCACGTCGACGCGAACCTCGTAGCCCCGCTGCTCCTGCTTTCCGTCCGTGATCGACCCGGGCTTGCCGGGCGCCATCAGGTTGGTCACGCCCGTTGACTGCTTCGACCCGGCTGGCGCCTCCACCCGCACGCGCATGCGGGCCGGCGCCGCATCGAGCACGAACGCGCCGCCATCCCCGGTGAACGGCGTGTCGGCGTGCAGGAACCACTCGATGGTCTTCGGCGAGCTGGTCGAGATCGCGTCCTCCACGGTGAACGCGGCCTTGCCGTCGAACGTGAGCGTGCGATGGAACTTCGTCAGGCCGGCTGACGCGGGATATGCGCCGGCGGCATCGGCCTCGACGCGCACGCCCGCGGCGTCGGCCGTGGCGCGGGTGATGCGGATGGTGTCGAGGGCGGCCTGGCTCATGTTCCGCCAGACGTCGTGCCCGCCCTCATCGCCCTGGCCCGCGCCGCCGACGGTGATGGTGTTGTGGTGCCGCGCCATGGGCTGGCCCGCGTAGCCCGTGTCGCCGAGGAGGTACCGCCCGCCGGCCCAGATGATGAAGCTGCCGGCGTCGGGATGCGCATGGCCGCTGCTGAGTTGCCACTCGGGAACCGCGCCCAGCAGCCTGGCTGTCCGATGCCCCTCCGGCGGGCCGGCCTTGAGCGCGAAGGCGGTGGCGTCGGCGTTCCAGGATGTGCGGTGGAAGAACACGCCCGAGTCCTCGAAGTGGTGCGAGAGCGGGATCTCGCTCATCGGCGCCGGCGCGAGCGACGGGTCGCGCCAGAGCAGCGTCCACCACTCCTCCTGGTTCGTATGCCCGAAGCCGGCCATGCGCGCGGCCACGGCCTGCGCCTGGCGGTCCTGGAACCGCGCCGCGACGCGGTAGAGCAGGTTGAAGTTGCTCTTGAGCGCGCCCGTCGGGTACTCGCGCGCGTAGTCCTCGCCCTGCTTCGCGCGCGTGAGCGGCCCCTGCCAGATGTCGCCGAAATCGAACACGGTCTGGCCGTCGGGCAGGATCGAGTGCGCGATCGAGAGCTTCCAATTCCGGTATTGCCCGCGATCCCACAGGTTCTCGCCCGTCGAGTGCTCCCAGGCATCGAGGAAGTGCACGAGCCACGGCGCCGAAAAGATCCAGTACTCGATGCCCTCGTAGTAGTAGCCGTCGGGGCTCAGCAGCTGCCCGGCGCGGTGATGGTGCGCCCGGGCGAGCGCGGCCCACTTCGGCGCGTCGGCCGACTCGCCCATGAGCGCGAGGGCGGTGACGGCCAGGCCGGCGGTCGGGATGAAGTTGTGGTTCTGCGTGAAGTTGAGGCGGCGCTTCGGCTTCGGCGCGAACGCGTCGTACACGAGCCCTGCGTGGCGCTCGAGCGACTGGCGGATGCGCGTGCGCTCGTCGGGCGTCCACTGCTGGTAGAGCAGATCGTACGCCCAGCCAATGGCATAGAGCAGGTGGCCCGCCGCCAGGTCGATGTTGGGCTTGCTGTACGTGTAGCCCCACGGCTCGTAGTCGATGGCGGCGAGCGTCCACGCTCTGGCCGCCGCCAGGTACTTCGGATCCTGCTCGATGGCATAGGCGAGGATCGTGCCGGTGATCTGGAGCGCCACCACGTTCTGCGACCGCCGTTCCTGCGGCCCGGGCGGCGGCGGCGGCGCCTGGCCCACCGTCGCCAGCGTCGCGAGCGCCCGCGCCCACTCGTCCTTGTGCGTCGTCCGCGCGCGCTGGCGAAGCGCGTCGATCCCCTTCGCCGTCACGAACACGCGAGGGTGCACGCCCGAGAATGGGAACGTTCGACATGCGGTGGTACCTTCCTGTCCGCCGAGGCTGCCTTCGACTTCGCTCAGGCCAGGGAAGCCTCGGCCTTCATCGCGTCACGGCGTCACGCCGTGCGCCAGGCCTAAAGGCCCGGCCTCCAGCGGCGACACCTGGAGGGCGGCCCTTCAGGGCTGCCGCGGCTTCTC
>JALOKU010000161.1 GCA_025456345.1 Vicinamibacterales bacterium
CCCTAGCCCCTGCCGCTTTCCTACCGCGGCTTCGCGTTCTTCACGTACGTGTCGAACCAGTTGATCCACTCGTACATCACGTGCAGGTTCGACTCGCGCGCTGCGTAGCCGTGCGACTCGAGGGGCAGCGTCACGTAGCGCGCCGTCTTGCCGTTGCCCTTGAGCGCCATGTAGAAGCGCTCCGACTGAATCGGGAACGTGCCTGAGTTGTTGTCGGCCTCGCCGTGGATGAGCAGGATCGGGTCCTCGATCTTGTGCGCGAAGAAGAACGGCGACATGTTCGCGTAGATCTGGGGCACTTCCCAGAAGGTGCGCTGCTCGCTCTGGAACCCGAACGGCGTCAGCGTGCGGTTGTACGCCCCGCTGCGCGCCGCGCCCGCGCGGAACAGGCGCCCGTGGGCCAGCAGGTTGGCCGTCATGAACGCGCCGTAGCTGTGCCCGGCCACGCCGATCCGGTCGCGGTCGGCCACGCCCATGTCCACGATCTTGCCGACGGCCGCCTCGGCGCTCGCCATCAACTGCTCGACATAGGTGTCGTTGGCCGTCTCGCCAGGCCCGACAATCGGCATCGTCGGGTTGTCCATCACGCCGTAGCCCTGCGTGAGGAAGAGCAGGTGCGACGCGCCGCTGATCGTGGTGAAGCGGTTCGGCGACCCCACCACCTGGCTTGCGGTGGCCGCGTCGGTGAACTCCGCCGGGTAGGCCCACAGGATGAACGGCAGCCGCGTGCCGGGCTTGTAGTCCGGCGGCAGGTAGACCGTGGCCGACAGCTTCACGCCGTCCTTGCGGTCGTAGGTGACGAGCTGCTTCTGAATGCCCGTGAGCTGCGGCGCCGGATCCTTGAACGCCGTCAGCGCGCGCTTCGTGCCGGCGGGGACGTCGCGCACGTAGTAATTCGGGAAGTCGGCCTTTGTCTCCCGCCGCGTCAGCAGGCGTGCCGCATCGTCCGAGAGGAGCGCGGCGACGGTCTCGTAGCTCTTGTCGTCGGTCTGGAACACCCGCTCCGTGGCGAGGGACCTCAGGTTGAGACGGTCGAGAAAGGGCCGGTCGCCCTGGGGGGAGGCTCCGGACCCGGTGAGATAGATGGTGTCGCCGGCCTGCAGGATGGCGCCTTTGCCCGGTCGCATCAGCGGCATGCCAGGGTCGGTGTAGCGGTCCTGCTGCTTGCGCTCCCAGAGCTTGCGCGGCGCCGCCCCCGGTGTGTCGATGAGCCACGTGCGCGTCACGCGCGTGGCGCGGTCCGACTCAGCGAGCATCGCGACGCCCTGCTCGGTCCACGAGACGCCGCCGAACCGGAACGCGGTTTTCGCGAACTCCGCCGGTTCGCCCGCAAACGGCGCCTTGAGTGAGAGCACCCTGTCGCGCGCCGGCACCTGCTTCTTCGGATCCCCGCCGTCCAGGGCCTCGGCCCACAGCACGGTGGCCGGCTCGATCGGGTTCCAGCGGTATGATCGCGGGCCGACGTTGACGCCACCAATCGGGACGCCTTCGCTTACCGGCTCCTCGCCGAGCTTGCGGGCCACCCCGCCCGTGCGGGTCCAGATCTCCACGTCCTTCGGAAAGCCGTTCGCGGTCACGAGGCGGGAGAACGGCCGCGTGATGCGCGCAACCAGGATGAACTGCCCGCCGGGCGACATCGCCGCCGTCCCGAAGATGGCGGGCTTGCCGATGGGCGCGGTCACGCCTGCGGGTGTGACGGTGGCCAGTTGCGAGGTGGCGTAGTACTCGAACAGCGCCTCGTCGTGCGCGCTCGTCAGCAGGTCCTGGAACGTCGGTGAGGGTGCGGCCTTGCCGATGTTCTCCTGGATGCGCGGGCCCGTCGGGACGGCCGGGGGCGCCGGAGCCGGCCCGCGGCCGGCGACGACGAAGTGACACAGCATGGCCGAGCTGTCCTGCAGCCAGCTGCAGCCTTCGAGACCGTTGATCGTGGCGGCGGTCAGGGCCCTGGCTTTGGCGGAAGCCGTATCGGCGATCCAGAGTTCGATGCCGTTGGCCCGGGTCACCATGAACGACAACCACTTTCCGTCGGGCGAGAAGCCGGGGGCGCTGATGCGGACGCTGGGAGGCAGCGCGACCTTCGTTTCGGCCCCGTCGGCCATCCGCTTGAACGTGATGCCCAGGATCGGCGCCGGGCTGTGAGGCCCGTTCGTCTTCGGGTTGATGCGTGCGCCGGCGAGCCTGAGCATCGGTTCTGCCAGGTCGGCGATCCTCGGCATGCTCGCGCGGTCCAGCAGGGCCATCACGTTCCGGGCCGGGCTGACGACGGCCATCGGCGGCGGGGGCGCGTCGAGGATGTCGACGATGGCCCTGGGCGGCAGCTGGTAGCCGGTCTCCAGCGGCCCGGGCTGCTGGGCGAGCAGCAGGGCCGGGCCGAGGAGCACCGCGAGGAGCAGGGCTGGCAACGTGACTCTCTTCATCGCAACCTCCGGGATGATCGGATCGTGGCCGGGTCGTGACAGAATCGGCGCTCGTCAGGAACGGGCCGCCATTGTATCCTGAACGCTACCCGTGTTTTCAACGCGCGTCACATCAGACCTCACGCCCAATCGCCTGTCGGCGGCCATCGCCAGATTGCGCGAGAACCGCGTCGAGTTCGACGACCTGACCGAATCGAACCCGACGCGCGTGGGCATCGACTATCCCGTCCGGCTGCTCGAGGCGCTGGCGCGCCCATCCGGCCTCACCTACGCGCCCGAGCCGTTCGGCATGCCGTCGGCGCGCGACGCGGTCGTGGGGGACTTCCGCCGCCGCGGCATGAGCGTGCCGCGCGACCGCGTCGTGCTGACCGCGAGCACGAGCGAAGCGTACTCGGACCTGTTCAAGCTGCTGTGCGATCCCGGCGACGACGTGCTCGTGCCGGCGCCGAGCTACCCGCTCTTCGAGTACCTGGCCGCGCTGGACTCGGTGCGGCCGCGCCCCTACCACCTCGAGTACCACGGAGCGTGGTCGCTCGACATCGACGGCCTGCGGCGTGCGACAACCGACCGCACGCGCGCCATCGTCGTGGTGAACCCGAACAACCCGACAGGCTCGTACCTGAAGCGCGCGGAGCTCGATGCCCTCGCCATCCACTGCCGCGTGCACGATCTGGCGCTCATCGGCGACGAAGTGTTCGCCGAATACGTGCTCGACGCCGAACTGGCGCGGACCACCTCCGTGCTGTCTCAGGGCCAGGCCCTGGCGTTCAGTCTGGGCGGCATGTCGAAGGGCCTGGGCCTGCCTCAGCTGAAACTCGGATGGATGGTCGCCGCCGGCCCGGAGGAACTCGTGCGCCCGGCGCTCGAGCGGCTCGAGATCATCTGCGACACCTACCTGTCGGTCGCCACGCCGGTGCAGGCCGGCCTGCCGGCGCTGCTGACCGGCGGGGCGGCCATCCGCACGGCGATTCGCGACCGGGTGACGCGCAATTATCGCGCGCTGCTTACGGCCGCCCCCCAGTATCCGTCGGTGGACGTGCTGCCCGCCGAGGGGGGGTGGTACGCGGTGATCCAGGTGCCGGCCATGCAGTCGGAGGAGTCGCTCGTGCTGCACCTGCTCGAGCACGATCGCGTCCTGGTCCACCCGGGCTACTTCTTCGACTTCCCCCGGGAAGCGTTCCTCGTGCTCAGCCTCCTGCCTCGCCCCGAGGTGTTCGACCGCGCCGTGTCGCGGCTGCTCCAGCGCGTCGAGGCTGCCGCGTGAACACCGGGCGTCAGCCAGAGAGCGGGCGAACGGCCGGGCTGCTCCTGCCGCTGTTCTCGATGCCGTCCTCGCGCAGCTGGGGCATCGGGGAGTTCGCCGATCTGCCCGTCCTCGCGCGCTGGATGCGCGGCGCCGGCCTGCGCGTCCTGCAAGTCCTGCCGCTCAACGAGATGGCGCCGGGCCAGGCCTCGCCCTATTCGGCCGTCAGCGCGATGGCCCTCGACCCGATGTTCATCTCGGTGCCGGACGTCCCGGATTTTCACGAACTCGGCGGCGAGCACGCCCTCGACACCGCAGCGCGCGGCCTGCTGGATCACGCGCGGGCAAGCCGTGCCGTGGACTACTGGAGCGTCAGGACCCTCAAAGACCGGGCGCTGCGGTCGGCGTTCAGGCGCTTCGTGCGGCTCGAATGGGCGGCCGGCTCCGAGCGGGCGCAGCAGTTGCGGGCCTTTATCGGTCGGCAGGGCTGGTGGCTCGACGACTACGCGATGTTCCGGGCGGCGCAGCACGTCACCGGCGGCTGCCCGTGGACCGAATGGCCGGCCGGGATGCGGGACCGCGGGCCCGCAGCGGTTGCCGCGTTCCGGCGGGAGTCGGGGCAGGAGATCCTGTTCCGGCAGTATCTCCAGTGGATCGCGCACGAGCAGTGGCTGAAGGCCCGGCAGCAATCGCCCGGCCTCCGCGTGTCCGGCGACTTCCCGTTCGGCGTGGCTGCCGACAGCGCCGACGTGTGGGCCAACCAGGACCTCTTCTCGTTCGACGGCTCGGTTGGCGCGCCGCCCGATGCCTTCAGCGAGGACGGCCAGAACTGGCAGCTGCCGGTGTACCGCTGGAGCGTGATGCGCGAGCGCGGCTACGCGTGGTTCGGCGCCCGCGCCCGGCGAGCCTCGGACTTGTTCGATCTCTTCCGCGTGGACCACGTGGTGGGCCTGTTCAGATCGTGGATCTTCCCGCGCGACGGCCGCGTGCCGCACTTCGAGCCGCCGGACGAACGGGCGCAGATGGCGCAGGGCGATGCCGTGCTTCGCGCGATCATCAACGGAGGCGCCGGGGTCATCGCCGAGGATCTCGGCACCATCCCGGACTTCGTGCGTGACACGCTCGGCGAACTGGGCCTGCCCGGTTACAGGGTGATGCGCTGGGAGCGGTACTGGGACGAGCCCGGCCAGCCGTTCATCCTGCCCGCCGAGTATCCGCGGCGTTCGGTGGCGACCACGGGCACGCACGACACCGAAACCCTCGCCGCCTGGTGGCAGGGCGCCGGCGAACCCGAGCGGCGGGCGGCGCTCGGCGTGGCCGCCACGGCGTGGCGGGACGAGCCGCCGCCGATCGGTGCCGGAGATGCACTGCCGCCGGCCGTGCGCGATGCGCTGCTCGAGGTGCTCTTCGCCTGCGGCTCCGACATGCTCACACTCCCGATCCAGGACGTGTTCGGCTGGCCGGACCGGATCAACGTCCCGGCGCTTATCGACGACACGAACTGGACGTGGCGCCTGCCGTGGCCTGTCGACGCGCTCGATACGCAACCGGATGCCGTCGAACGCCAGCAGGCCCTCCGCCGCTGGTCCGAGCGCCACGCGCGCGTGTAACGCGCGCCGGAGCGTGCTACGATTCGGGCTTGCCGGACTTCCAAGGAGCTCGCGCATGAAGCGTATCGTCGCCCTGGCCGCGTTCGCGTGTCTGTTCGCCCTCCCGGTTTGCGCACAGCCCCCGGCCGCTCCTGCGGCCCAGGCTGCCGCGGCCCAGGCCGCGCCGCCCGCGCAGCCGCTCAGCGCGACCCTCAAGAGCATGTGGGACGGCCTCAAGCTGAATCTGGTCCAGTCGGCGGAAAAAATGCCGGAGGCCGACTACGGCTTCCAGCCGACGCCGGAGGTCATGACGTTCGGGCAACTGGTGGCGCACGTCGCCAACAGCTCGTATTCGTACTGCGCCCGCGGCAAGGGCGAGGACAACCCCAACAAGGAAGACTTCCAGAAGACCCGTACCTCGAAGGCCGACATCGTCAGAGCGCTGAACGACGCGGTGGCCTACTGCGACGGGGTCTATGGCGGAATGACCGACGCCGCGGCAATGGAACTGGTCAAGGCGGGGCAGAACCTCGTGCCGAAGGCGCGCTATCTCATCACCAACATCTCGCACGACAACGAGCACTACGGCAACCTCGTCACCTACATGCGCATCAAGGGCCTCGTGCCGCCGTCAACCGAGCGGGCGCAGCAGATGAGACAGAAGACAGAAGACGGAAGCCGACGCAACCTGCCGGCCGCGAAAGGCGCCAGAATCGAGGATCGCGGCCGGCTCGTCGAAGGCGCGGAGAACCCGGGCATGGTGAAGCGGCGGCAACGCACACACCGTCTCTGGCGATGGGCTGCGGTCTGCGCCGCGATGCTCGGCAGCCTCCTGCCTGCGG
>JALOKU010000162.1 GCA_025456345.1 Vicinamibacterales bacterium
AGCGCCACCGACGTCGAGGCCTCGGTCGCCACGCCGGCCGAGCAGAAGATCAACGGCGTCGAGAACTCGATCTACATGAAGTCGACCAACGCCAACGACGGCACGTTGACGCTCAAGGTCAGCTTCGACGTCGGGTCGAACCTCGACATGGCGAACGTGCTGACGCAGAACAAGCTGTCGGAAGCGATGCCGCAGCTGCCGGCGTCGGTCAAGACGTACGGCGTCGCCGTCAAGAAGGCGCTGGCGTTCCCGTTGCTCGTCATCTCGATCAAGTCGCCGAACGGGACGTACGACAACA
The DNA here is from genome assembly GCA_025456345.1 of Vicinamibacterales bacterium. Taxonomy (GTDB): domain Bacteria; phylum Acidobacteriota; class Vicinamibacteria; order Vicinamibacterales; family JAKQTR01; genus JAKQTR01. The sequence goes on from JALOKU010000162.1 coordinate 299, forward strand.
ACTTCCTGTCGAACTACACGACGATCAACATCCAGGACAACCTGGCCCGCATCAAGGGTGTGGGCCAGATCAACCTGTTCGGCGGGTCCGACTACGCGATGCGCGTCTGGCTGAGGCCGGACCGGATTGCCCGCCTCGGCATCACCGTGCCGGACATCGTGAACGCCATCTCGCAGCAGAACACCCTGTCGCCGTCGGGCCAGTTCGGCGGCCAGCCCGCCGTACCCGAGACCGAGTTCACCTACACGGTGCGGACACAGGGGCGCCTCCTGAACGAGGACGAGTTCGGCAACGTCATCGTGCGGTCGAATCCCGACGGCTCGCAGGTCCGCCTGAAGGACGTCGCGCGCATCGAGCTCGGCACGCAGCTCTACAACGCCGTCGGCCGGCACGACGCCAAGCCCGCGGCGGTGCTCGCGGTCTTCCAGATCCCGGGCACCAACGCCCTCCAGGTGGCCAAGGACATCAAGGCGGAGCTGGAGACGCTCTCGAAGCGGTTCCCGCGGGACCTCGAGTACAAGGTGTCGCTCGACACCACGCTGCCCGTCGAGGAGGGCATCAACGAGATCGTCCACACGCTGCTCGAGGCGGTCGTCCTCGTCATCATCGTGGTGTTCGTCTTCCTGCAGAACTGGCGCGCGACGCTGATCCCGCTGATGACCGTGCCGGTGTCGCTGGTCGGCGCGTTCATCTTCTTCCCGCTGCTGGGCTTTTCGATCAACGTGCTCTCGCTGCTCGGCCTCGTGCTCGCGATCGGCATCGTCGTCGACGATGCCATCGTCGTTGTCGAGGCGGTCATGCACCACATCGAGCACGGCATGACGCCGAAGGAGGCCACGTTCAAGGCGATGGAAGAGGTGTCGGGGCCCGTCGTGGCCATCGCGCTCATCCTGGCCGCCGTCTTCGTGCCCGTCGGGTTCATGGGCGGCATCTCGGGGATGCTCTACCAGCAGTTCGCCATCACGATCGCGATCTCGGTGCTCCTGTCCGCGTTCAACGCGCTGACGCTGTCGCCGGCGCTGTCCGCGCTGCTGCTGAAAGCCCCGACCGGCAAGAAGACGCTGCTGACGCCGTTCTACCGCGGCTTCAACAAGGCGTTCGGCGCCGGCACGAACGCCTACCTCGGCCTCGCGGGCTTCCTGGTCCGCAAGCTGGTGGTGAGCGTCGTCCTCATCGGCGGCCTCGTGTTTCTGACCATCCGGTTCGTCGACCGGATTCCCGGCGGCTTCGTGCCCGAGGAGGACCAAGGGTACATCCTCGTGAACGCGATGCTGCCCGACGCCTCGTCACTCCAGCGGACCGACGCCGTGATGCGGAAGGTGGAGCAGGTCCTCGCCGCGAACGAGGGCGTGGAGGGCTACAACACCATCAGCGGGTTCAGCCTGCTGACCGGCGCGTACTCGTCGAACATGGGGTTCTTCTTCGTGCAGCTGAAGCCGTGGGAGGAGCGCCACACGGAGGCGCTGCATTCGAACGGCATCATCAACGACCTGAACCGTGCCTTCGCAAAGGAGGTGCCCGAGGCCGTCGTGGCCGCCTTCGGGCCGCCCGCCATCCCCGGGCTGGGCACCGGGGCCGGCTTCACGATGCAGCTGCAGGACCGCGTCGGCCACACCCCGCAGTGGCTCGCCCAGCAGGCGGGCCTGTTCATCGAGGCCGCCCGCAAGCGGCCCGAGATCGGGCGCATCAGCACGCTGTACCGCGCGAACGTGCCGCAGATCTACGCGGACATCGATCGCGGCAAGGTGCTGAAGGTCGGCGTGCCGATCGCCGACGTGAACACGACGCTCGGCGCGCTGCTCGGCAGTTCGTACGTCAACGACTTCAACCGCTTCGGCCGCGTCTACAAGGTCTACGTGCAGGCGGAGCCGGAGTTCCGGACCGACCCGAAGCAGCTCGGGCTCTTCTACGTGCGGAGCGCGACAGGCACCATGGTCCCGCTCGACACGATGGTGACGACGCGGCCGACGACCGGGCCCGAGTTCACCAACCGCTTCAACCTCTACCGTGCGGCGGAAATCTCGGGCGTGCCGGCCCCGGGGTACAGCTCGTCGCAGGCCATGCAGGCCCTGCGTGAAGTCGCCGCCGACCCGGCGGTACTTTCTCCCGACATGGGCTACCAGTGGGCCGACATGTCGTACCAGGAGGATCGGGCGCCGTCGCCGGGGCCGACCTTCGCCGTCGCGATCCTGCTGGTGTTCCTGGTGCTCGCCGCCCAGTACGAGAGCTGGTCGCTGCCGTTCAGCGTCCTGCTGGGGACGCCGTTCGCGGCCTTCGGCGCCTACTTCGGCCTGTGGCTCGCGCGGCACACGTCGAACAGTTACGTGAACAACATCTTCGCCCAGATCGGCCTCATCATGCTGATCGGGCTCGCCGCGAAGAACGCGATCCTCATCGTCGAGTTCGCGAAAATGCTGCACGAGCAGGGGAAGGACGTTGTGACGGCGGCCATGGAGTCGGCGAAACTCCGGTTCCGCCCGATCCTCATGACGGCCTTCGCCTTCATTCTGGGCGTCACGCCGCTCGTGCGGGCCAGCGGCGCGGGCGCCGAGGCGCGCAAGGTCATGGGCATGACCGTGTTCGCCGGCATGCTGATCGCGACCATCCTCGGCGTGCTGCTGATTCCGATGCTCTTCGTCCTGGTCGGCAAGCTGACCGGCTCCAAGCCCGGTCCGGCCCCGGAGACCGGACCGCCGCCCGCGCACGCGCCGGAAGGGGGAGGCCACTGATGAACACCCGACACCTCTTCCGATCGGCCTCGATTCCCGCCGCAATCGTGGCCCTGTCACTCGGCGCCGGCGGTTGCACCGTCGGCCCGAACTACGAGCGTCCGAAGCTGGAGCCCCCGGCCCAGCACCGAAGCGCTCCTGCTGCACCCGCCCCGGAATCGGTGGCGGATCTGAACTGGTGGCAGCTGTTCCAGGACCCCGCTCTCCAGGCGTTGATCCGGGAAGGCCTCGCGAACAACCTCGACCTGCGGATCGCCTCGGCGCGCGTCGTCGAGGCGCGCGCGCTCGCAGGCGTCGCGAAGTCGTACCTGTACCCGGAGATCGGCGCCGGGTTTGGCACGACGCAGGAACAGCGTTCGCGCGTCGGCGATCCCAAGCTGACCAGGGAGCAGGTTCCCGACCGCACGTACAGCAACTGGGCGCTCACGGGGTCGCTGTCGTGGGAGATTGACCTGTTCGGCCGCCTGCGCCGCAACAGGGAAGCGGCCTTCGCGCAATACCTCGCGTCGGAGGAGGGCCGGAAAGCGCTCCTCGTCACGCTGGTCGGCGACATCGCGTCCACCTACTTCTACCTGCGCGAGCTCGACCTCTCGCTCGAGATCGCCAGGCGGACGGTGAAGATCAACGAGGAGACCGTTCTCTACTACACCCGGCGCCTCCAGGGCGGCGTGTCGAACCGGCTCGAGGTGGACCAGGCCAAGGCCAACCGGGCCGTCACCGCGGCCGCGATCCCCGACCTCGAGCGGCAGATCGTGATTGCCGAGAACGCGCTGAGCGTTCTGCTCGGCCGGACGCCGTCCGCCATCGCCCGCTGGAAGCCGATCGGCGAGAACGAAGTTCCGCCCCAGGTGCCGGCCGGCCTGCCGGCGCAGCTGCTGGAACGGCGGCCGGACGTGCTGCAGTCGGAGCAGTTGCTGGTGGCGGCCAATGCCAACATCGGCGTGGCGAAGGCGCTCTTCTATCCGACGATCAGCCTGACGGGTTCGCTGGGCACGGTGAGCAGTTCGCTCTCCGACTTCATGACCGGCGACTCGATTGTCTGGTCGATCGGCGCCGGGCTCTTCCAGCCGATCTTCAACGGCGGCCGGATCAAGCGCAACTACGAGGCGGCCCAGGCAGTCAGGCGTCGAAGCGCTCCGCGATGCCACGCAGCTCGCACGAGCCCGCTACGACACGGGGCTGTCGAGCTACCTCGAGGTGCTCATATCCGACCAGCAGCTGTTCGCTCAGGAAATCGAGCTCGCCCGGGTGCGGGGGTCGCAGTACCGCGCCGTCACCCAGCTCTACAGGGCGTTGGGCGGCGGCTGGCAGCCGGAGCAGGTGACGGCGCCGCAGCCAGGCGCGGTGAAGTAACGGGACCCATGCGGCTCCCGAGGGTGTCCTAGGAACGGTGGAAACTCCCCACGAGATGGAGGATGGAGCGATGCGAAAGACAGTGGCGTTGGCGATCGTGGCCGGGTTCCTGCTGGCGGGGCCAGTCCAGGCACAGGACAAGAAGGAAGAGAAGCCGAAGCCGTACCGGTTCACGGCCTTTGCCATCAACATGAACAGCGGCCCGAGGGCGGGCATGGTGGACATCGTCCTCGAGCGCCTGACGACCGACGAGGAGCGCGACGGCCTGATCGCCGCGTTCGTCGAGGGCGGCCAAAACGCGCTGCTGAAGGCGTTGCAGAAGGTGCGGCCCCGCGTGGGTTACATCCAGACGCCGAACTCGCTCGGCTACGACCTGCAGTACGCCTACCGGTTCGTCAACTCCGACGGCACGAGCCGCATCGTGATCGGCACGGACCGCCCGATCAACTTCTGGGAAGCCAGCCGCCAGCCCAGGACCATCGACTATCCCTTCACGATCATCGAGATGCGCCTCGACGCGAAGGGCCAGGGCGAGGGCCGCATGGCCGCGGGCACGAAGATCTCGAAGAGCAAGGACGGCAAGACCATCGAGCTCGAGAACTACGGTATCTCGCCGGTGGCCCTGAACGAGATCAAGCTGCAGAAGCGATAGCCGTCGCGGGGCCGGCTCCGCCCGCCGGGGGAGCCGGCCCCGTGCCGCGTCCGGAGAGTCCGCCACGCCGGGTCCGACACCCATGGCAATCCCCCCTCCCGCCCTGCACAGCGCGCGGTTCGCCATCGTCCTGCTCCTGCAGTTCGGGCTGATGGTCTGGCTGGTCGGGTTCGACCGCGGGCGGGACATGCGCAGCGAGCTCGAGATCACCGGCGTCATCATCCCGTTGTTCGCCATCGCCATCGTGACCTCCCGGCGGCGCGATCGATGGATCGCGGCGGCGCTCGCCACCGGCGCGATCGTCTTCAGCGGAGGCGCGCTGTCCGGCGTGCGGCCCGGGGGAGGCGACGTCGGCCCACTGCTGGCCGTCATCTTCTCCGCCCATGCCACCTGGAAGATGCTGATCGGAATCGTGCGCAGCGAGCGAGTCACGAGCGACGTGCTGGCGGGCGCCCTCGCCACGTACATCATGGCCGGCCTGGCGTTCGCGGTGGTCTACGGCGTCATCGCGAGCCGCCATCCCGCGGCCTTCATGGCCGGGACGTCTGCGCCGGCATCCTTCCAGGACCTGGTCTACTTCAGCTTCGTAACCCTGCTCACCATCGGCTTCGGCGACGTGACGGCGGCGGCGCCGGCCGCGAGGGCCGTGGTGCTGGTCGAGGGGCTCTTCGGCGTGGTCTTCACCACCGTCGTCATGGCCTCGCTCGTGGCCGGGTACCTGCGGCACCGCGAGGGCAACGCGCCGTAGTCAGGCCTGCGCCTGCCTGGCGAGGTAGGCTTCCACCGCGCCGTGCACGTTGAAGAACATGCGCTCGCGGCCCAGCCGCGTGCCGAGCGGCGAACGCTGGACCATGTGCAGGGCCGCCGGATTGAGCCTCGCCAGCCAGAGTTCGATCCCGACGGCCCGCAGGCGCTGCTCCGCGTCGACCAGCATCTTCAGCGCCGTGAACTCGATGTCGGGGACGGCGCCGCAGTCGAGCAGCACCACGCGCGGCTGCGCGTCCCGGACGAGCGGCGCCATCTTGTCGGCGATGCGCTGTGCGTTCGCGAAGTAGATTCGTCCTTCCGTGCGGAGGATGAGCAGCCCCTGGAACGTCTCGTCGTCCGGGTGCTCGGCGGTCTGGGGCCGGTACACGTCGGTGCCGGGCTTGCGCCCCACGACGTAGACCGGCGGGTCGTTCGCCTGCGAGATCAGGAACCCCAGCGACAGGATCACGGCCGCGAGGATGCCCGGGAGGGTGCCGAGCAGGATGACGCCAGTCATCGCGGCGACAGCCCAGATGAACTCGGCCCTGCGCACCCGGCGGATGGCGTCCAGTTCGGGCACGCTGATGAGGCCGACCGAGGTGGCAATCACAACGGCCGCCAGCGTGGCCAGCGGCATGAGACTGACCAGCGGCGCCAGGAACAGCAGCACGGCCACGGTGCTTGCGGACGTGACGAGCCCTGACATCTGGCTGCAGGCGCCGGCGCGGGCGTTGACGGCGGTTTGAGACGTTCCGCCTCCGCCCGGCATGCCGCCGACCAAACCGCCCGCGGCGTTGGCGACCCCCGTGGCGAACAACTCCTGGTTGGCGCCGGGCCTGGGCTCGCCGGTTTTGGCGAACGCGCGGCCCGCGGCAATGGACTCGGTGAAACTCATCAGCGCGATGCCGAGGGCCGCCGGCCACATCCCCGCGAACAGCGACCGGTCGGGTAACACCCACGACGGCAGGCCCGACGGAATCGTGCCGACCAGGGCGACCCCGGCCGCGCGGAGGTCCAGCAGGCCCGAGGCGGCAACGGCCACACCGACGGCCACGAGTGGCGCAGGAACCCGGGGGACAACCTTCGGCAGCGCCACCATGATTCCGATCGTGGCCGCCGCGACCGCAAGCGTGACGAGCGAGGTTTCGGGGCTGTGCCTCGCGATCGCGATCACGTTCTCGAAGAAGCCGCCCTTCTGGAAGTGGATGTCGAGCAGCTTCGGCACCTGGTCCACCACGATGACGACGCCGATGCCGGCCTTGAAGCCCGTGAGCACGGGGTCCGAGATGAAGTTGGCCAGGAATCCGAGGCGCAGGGCCGAAGCCAGGACCAGCAGCAGGCCGACCATGACGGCGAGCGTCGATGCCGCGGCCATCGCCTGTGCCGGGTCGCCGGTGGGCGCGACCGCGGCGACCTCGGCGGCCGTCAGGATGCCGATAGTCGTTGTGGTGCTGACGCTCAGCCTGCGCGAGGTTCCCAGCAGCGCGTAGACGGCCGTCGGCACGAGCGCCGTGTACAAGCCGGCTTGCACGGGCAGTCCCGCAAGCGCGGCGTACGCCATCGCTTTTGGCAGGATCACGGCGGCCGTCGTGAGCCCGGCGACCACGTCGCGCGGCAGCCGGTCCCCGGTGTACGCCGGCAGCCACTCCAGCGCCGGCACGAGCCGCGCCGCCACAGCCCGGCCATTCCCGCTCATCGCGATGCCCCCCGTGTGCACATGCTACCACCGGGCGTCTGGCGCCCGGCTGCCGGCACCCACGCGCAGCCTGCGGGGACGTTTCACGTTTCCTCCGTGTATGATGAGCCCCCGATGACCACGACGAACGGACCAGATCCGGTACCGCACCACGACGGCATCGCCCCGGCCGCCGCGGTCCTGCCCGCCGGCGCGACGAGCCGGGCGTTCGAGGCATTCGTGTCGGCTCCAGATGCGGCCGCTCGCGCCGAGGCGTTCGTGGCGCTCATTCACGCGGTGCGTCCAGAGGATGCCAGATGGAAGGGTGGCCCGCTCACGGGCCTGCTGGCGGCGGTCGAGAGCGCGGGTCGCGACCGTGAGCGTTTCGGCGCGGCACTGGCCGCATTGCTGGCCGAGACCGACGCCACGAACCTGGCGGCCTGCGCCGGCATTCCCGGCCATCGCGGCTTCTTCTCGGAGTTCGGCGACCGCCTGGCGAACCACTTGCTGCCTTCACCCGCCGACGAGCGCGACCTTCGCGGACTGGTGCACCGGCTGTATCGGACCGAAGCGGCCGTCCGCACGTTCGGAGGCCTCCCGCTGGATCTCTTTCACCGCGTGGCGGCCGCGTTCAGGGACGCACCGCCGGACGGCGCATGGGACGGGCTGCGCAGTGCGTTCGCGGACGGCTTCAGGCTGTTGCTCTCGCGCGTGGAAGCCGAAGGGCTGTCGCCCAAGGTGCGCGCCCGCGCCAGCGCCGGGCCCGTCTCGGCCTCGCCGTTCCACCGCATCCGCGCCGCCGGCGACGCGCTGCTCACGGCGTGGATCGGCGGCGGGGACGCAGCCGGCGCCGGCGCACGCTTCCGCAAGGTCTCGGGCGAGTGCCGCAAGGAGGCCCGTCTCATCCAGCAGCACCTCGAAGGCGCCGGCGTCAGCATCGACATCGTCTTCTCGCTGGAAGTGATCGACCGCTGCCTGACGCGCACGGCGCTCATGACGGAGATCATGGAGGCGCCGGCCGGGCCCCGCCGATCCCGCGCCATCCACCGGCTGCTGTTCCGGCTGTTCCTCACGGCGCACGAGGACCGCAGCCTCCGGCACCTGGTGTCCTGGAACCTCCAGTTGCTGAACCGCAAGATCGTCGACCGGTCGGGTGAAACCGGCGAGCACTACATCGCGCGGAACCTGCGTGAGTACCGCCACATCTGGCTGGCGGCCGCCGGCGGCGGTGCGCTGACGGTCGGCACGGCGGTCGTCAAATCGATCATCCACGGGTGGCATCTGCCGGCGTTGCCCGAGGGCCTGCTCTACGGGCTCAACTACGCCGTCAGCTTCCTCGGCCTGCAGCACCTCGGACTCATCCTGGCGACGAAGCAGCCGGCGATGACGGCGGCGCGCCTCGCCGGCATCATGCGCGAGAGCGAAGGCGAGGACCGGGAAGACCGGATCGCTGAAACGGCGGCGCAGCTCACCAGTTCGCAGTTGGCCGCCGCCACCGGCAACGTGCTCGTCGTCGCCACCGGCGCGGCGGTGTTCAGCTGGCTGTTCCTGGTCGTGTCCGGACGACCGTTCATGCACGAGGAGGAGGCGCTCGAGACGCTCCGCGTGATGAGCCCCATCGACTCGATGACCATCTGGTACGCGGCGCTCACCGGCGTCGTGCTCTGGCTCGCCAGCATTGCGGGTGGCTGGTTCGACAACTGGGTCGTCTATCATCGGCTTGCCGACGGCCTGTCGCACCGTCCCGCCAGGACCGAGCGGGGCCGCCGGCTGCTCAAGAAGGCGGGCCGCGCGCTCTCCCGTCATGCATCGGGCTGGGGCACGAACGTCTCGCTCGGGTTCATGCTCGGCATGGTGCCCGAGATCGGCCGATTCACGGGCCTGCCCGCCGACGTGCGCCACGTCACGCTCAACACCGGCATTGTCTCGCTCGCGGCGTCGGCCGGCGTCGAAACCGGGGCGAACCAACTGGTCTGGCTCGTCCGCGCCATCGCCGGGATCGGCGTCATGTTCGTGCTGAACCTCTCGGTCAGCTTCGGGTGCTCCCTGTTCAGCGCGGCGCGCGCGTACGAGCTGCCCGCGGACGACGTGCGGGGAATCCTCAAAGGGATCGGCAGGCGTCTCGTCCGCCGGCCGCTGGAGTTCGTGCGCCCGCCACGGGGCGGCCCCGGCAGCGGCGAGTAGCCAGGCGCGACGAGGCGGCCGGCCCCTGCTCCCCCGGCCAGTCACGCGGGTTGCGCAGCGTGCAGCGGTCCTCTAGGATAAATAGGATCACCCTCTCAGGAAAGGACCATTCACCGTGACGCAAGACGTGTCATCGCAGATCTCGATGCTGATCAACACCTACCTCGTGCCGTTCGGCTGGAAGCTG
>JALOKU010000063.1 GCA_025456345.1 Vicinamibacterales bacterium
AGAACAGCCGTCATGTTCACCCGAGCCCACCGCGGCGGCGTGAAGACCCCTGATGCTGCCGGTTGTCCGACCCTGGCAATGAATCGGGCCGGACGCGCGGGTGCACTCGGGGCCGTCCTTTGCGTCGCCCTGGCGCTGCTCGGCGCCGTCACGCCCGCTGCCTCGGGCCGGGACAGCAGGACCGCCGGCCCCGCGGCGCCCGGCCCGTCGGGTACGGTCCTCTTCATCGACGGCGGCGAGGCGACTCGGCCGGCCGCCCTGCTGATCAACCGCGGCTTCCGCACGACGCTCGCCGAGCTGGCACCCGCCGTCACCGTCTACCACGAGGCCCCGGACCTGATCCGGTTCCGGGGAGAGGAGCAGGTCCGGCTCTTCGAGGACTACCTCGTTCGCCGGTACCGTGGCCGGAAGATCGACGTCATCGTCGCTTCGGGCGACCCGGCGGCGGAGTTCGTACTCAAGTGGGACTCGAACCCATGGCCGAAGGCTCCCATCGTCGTTGGCATCATCGAGCCGCGGGTGGCGGCCCGCGCCCGCTCGCGCCCGGGCGTGACCGGCTTCGAGCTGGTGCTCGATCCCGGGGCCACCCTCGACGCGGCGCGCGCCCTGCTGCCGGGTGCGAAGCGCGTTGCCCTCGTGTCCGGCCGGGACCCCTACGACGACCGGTTGGACGCCGCGGTCGCCGAGCGTGCGGACGCGCTCGAGGCCGTTCGGCTGCGCGACCTGAGCCTCGCGGAGACACGCCGCCGGCTCGCCACGCTGCCGCCCGACAGCTTCGTCGTCTACAGCGGCATCTGGGCCGACGGGGCCGGCCAGCCGTTTACGCCGCAGTCGGCACTCGAGCAGATCGCGCCCGCCGCCAGCCGACCCATCTTCAGCTACACCGAGACCTACCTCGATCACGGCATCGTCGGCGGGGCCATGGTCGACAACGAGCGATCAGGCAGAGAGGCGGCGCGGCTCGCGGTCCGCCTGCTGGCGGGCGAGCCGCCCTCGTCGCTTCCCCTGTACGAGCTTCGGACGACCCGGCTCGTGTTCGACGCCCGGCAGCTCGACCGCTGGGGCTTGAGCGAGGACCGGCTCCCCCCGGGAAGCCAGGTTCTCTTCCGCACGCCCTCGCTTTGGCGAGAGCACCGCGTCGCGGTCGTCGGCGCCGCGGCCGCCCTGCTGATCCAGGCCGCCTTCATCGGGGCCCTGCTCCTCGAGGTGAGGCGCCGGCGCCGCGTCCAGGCCGACCTGCGCGAGTCGAGCGCGCGGCTCATCACCGCGCAGGAGGACGAGCGGCGGCGCATCGCCCGCGAGCTGCACGACGGCGCGAACCAGGAGATCGCGCTCTTCGCCATGCATCTCGATCTCTCCGGGCAGGGGACCCTGGCCGAGCGGGCCCGGGCGCTCTCGACCGACCTGCACCGCCTCTCGCACGAGCTGCACCCGGCCATCCTCGACCAGTTGGGTCTGGTGCAGGCGCTGCAGCAGTTCGGCGAGCAGCTCGGGCAGCGCTGCGGCATGCGCATCGACGTCCGCGCCGATGAGTGGCCGGCCCACGTCCCGCCGGCGGTGGCCATCACGTTCTACCGGGTGGCGCAGGAAGCTCTGCAGAACGCCGCCCGGCACAGCGGCGCGACGGAGGCGACGGTGTTCCTGCAGGGCTCACCGGAGGGCGTGTCGATGAGGATTGCCGATCGAGGCGCCGGGTTCGCTCCCCGACAGAGTGCCACGCCCCGCCTGGGCCTCGCGGGCATGCACGAGCGCCTGCGCAGTGTCGGCGGCAAGCTGCGGGTGACGTCGTCACCGGGTCGGGGAACGAACGTGTTTGCGCAGGTGCCGGCGCGCGCCCTCGCCGCGCTGGAACGCGACGCCGGCCCCGCGTCTCCGGCACCGCCGGACCCCCTGTCGGATCTGACAGGCCCCACGCACCGGCGCACCGGATAGGATGTGGCCGTGGCCCCGGTTCGACCCTCGATCCTGCTCGCTGACGACCACCCGCTCATGCTCACCGCGCTGGCCGGGCTGCTGACACCGGAGTTCAACGTCATTGGCGCGGTCGGCGACGGCGCCGCCCTCGTCGCGGAGGCGCAACGCCTCAGGCCCGAGATGATCGTCAGCGACGTCAACATGCCCCACATGGGTGGCCTCGAGGCCGCCCGGCGACTGCGCGACCTCGTGCCCGCCACGCGACTCGTGTTCCTGACGATCAACGAGGACCCGCGCCTGGCCGCCGAGGCCTTCCGGCTCGGCGCGTTCGGCTGGGTGCTCAAGACGGCGAGTGCCCTGGAGCTGACCGCGGCGATCCGGGCGGCCCTTCGGGCGCAGCGTTACCTGTCGCCGCGCATCGCCGGCGGCCGGGTTGAGGATCTGCCGGTGTCCATCCGTGCACAGGTCGAGGCCGATCGACTGACGCCGCGCGAGCGGGAGGTGCTCATCCTCCTCGCCCGCGGCCGGGCCATGAAGGAAGTGGCCGCAGAGATGGGCATCACACCGCGCACGGTGGCCTTCCACAAGTACCGCATGATGGACACGCTCGGCATCCGTTCGTCGGCGGAGCTCGTGCGTTTCGCCGTCGAACACGGGATCGACTGACGCGATTCCGCCCTCGGTGACGGCAGGCGACCCCGCGCGGCCCGGCGGCGCGCGCCGCGGCTGTCAGTACTGACAGTTATCGCGGGCCGCCACCGCCCGTACGATCCATATACACGTCATCGGCCAGCCGAACGGACAGGGTCGCAGGCGCGTAGCGCCGTGGCCGTGGGCTGCCGTTGCGCGAGCCCCGTGTGCCAGGCTCCAGCGTCACCGATCACGCCCACGGTTGGTTCCGGTCGGACGATTTCAGACTTGGAGGAATTTACATGCGTCACATCACCAGATTCGTCGCGGTCTTTCTCGTGTGGCTGTTGTCAGCCTCCACCGCGCTCCCGTGCACGCGCGTCCTCTGGGTATCTCCCGACGGCCAGGTGTTCGTGGGGCGGACCCAGGACTGGACCGAGAAGGCCGGCCACGCCTTCCGCCTCCACCCGCGGGGGGCCCAGCGCGTGGGGGCCGTGGCCGAGAACCCGCACACGTGGAGCTCCAAGTACGGCAGCCTGGTCCTCACGGCGTATGACATGGGCACCCACGAGGGGGTCAACGAGAAAGGCCTGAGCGCCCACGCCCTGTATCTCGCGGAGGAGAACAGCTTTCCCCAGCGCGATCCCAAGCTGCAGGGCATCGGCGTCATGCAATGGGTGCAGTACTACCTCGACAACTACGCCACCGTGGCCGAAGCGGTCGAAGCGCAGAAGTCTTGGGCGTTCCAGATCGAGCCCCTGGTCCTGCCGAACGGCTTTCCGACCCTGGTGCACGTCTCGCTCTCGGACAAGACCGGCGACTCCGCGGTGATCGAGTTCATCGGCGGCAAGGCGAGGATCTATCACGACCGGCGGTTCACGGTGATGACCAACGAGCCGACCTTCGACAAGCAGATGGAGAACCTGAAGCAGTACCGTACCTTCGGCGGCGATAAGCCCCTGCCCGGCGAGCGGTCGCCGACCGACCGGTTCGTGCGCGCGGCGTACTGGGCCAGCCAGCTACAGAAGCCCGCCAACCCCGCGGAAGGGGCGGCCTTCATGTTCAGCGTCATCCGCAACGTCTCGGTCCCGTTCGGCGCGGGCGACCCGAACCGGCCCAACATCGCCAGCACCATCTTCCGCACCGTGATCGACCACACCGGCGGGCGCTACTACTTCGAGAGCACCTACGCGCCGAACGTGGTCTGGGTCGACTACTCCAAGCTCGACTTCAGCCAGGGGATGCCCGAGATGGAGTTGCAGGTCGAGAAGAAGATCTTCTCTCTCAACGGCGATGTGACCAGCCAGCTCGTGAAGGCGAAGCCGTTCGTCTTCGGCATGAACAAGCGCTGATTTGTCCTGTCTGGTCCGCCCGCGGGGCCCGGGGCCTTCCCTTCGACGTCAGCTCAGGGCGGGCAGGCCCCGGGCGGCCACCGCAACTCGACGCCCTGAGCGACCAGCCGCTTCTGATAGTCGGCGAGCAAGGCCGGCGTGTCCCGCACGGCATGCGGCCGGACGCGCTGGGCGTGCGCGAAGGCGACGAGCGCGCCCGCGGCCTCGCCGATGTTCCACTCGACCGGGTGCAGGCGGTAGCAGCCGTTGGTAATGTGCGTCGTGCCGATGTTCTTGCACGCCGGGATGAGGTTCTCCACCCGCACCGGCAGCAGCGCGCCCAGCGGGATCTGGAACGGCAGCGACGCCACGTCGATGTAGTTGTCGCCAGTCGAGGTCGGGTGCAGATCGATGCGGTAGCTGCCGATGCCGACCGAATCAGGGTAGTCGAACGCCGTGACGCTCCCGGCCGGCGAACCGGTGGCGGCCGCGCGTGCGTCGGTCCCGCAATGCTGCTCGAGCACCGTCGTGACGGCCTTGATGCGCCTCGCCTCGCGGACGTACGGGTACTTCGCCAGGCCGTCTTCGGTGCCGACGACGTCGCCGCGCAGCCGCAGTTCGCGCCAGCCGGCCTTGCCGTCGGGGCGCGGCGCCTCGGTCTGCAGCCAGTAGAGCAGCGACAGACTCAACTGCTTCGCGCCGTCGACATGGCGCCGGCGCGCTTCGTCGCTCACACCGACGAGATTGCCCTGCAGGTAGTCGTTCTGCGGCCAGTTCACCGTTGACAGGTCGCCCGCGTACGCGTCGGCCACGAAGTTGGATCGGTTCGCGATCCGGCGATACCGCCACAGGTTGAACAGGTCGCTCTTCTGGTCGCCGACCGGATCGAAGGCGTACTGCCGCGGCGCGAGGGTGATGGGATGGCTGCTGGCCAGCGCGAGCAGCCTCCCCGACCAGGCAGGCACCAGCCGCGGAACGTAGTCGCGCCAGAGGGCATACTGCCGCGGCCTCTCGATGGTGTGATCCGAGCCCGGGACGAAGTCCATCACGAAGACCGCCGTGAAGGCCTGCTGATTGGCGGCATCGGCGTTGTCGGGCGTGTGCGGTTCGCCGGTGGCCGCCCGGCCTTCGCTCCCGGTGACGAACTCGGTCTTCGTCAGCGGCAGCAGGTCGCCCAGTTCGGTCGCGTCGATGAAGTACGGCGCCTCGAGCACGCGCTGATGGCCCGAGCGGAGGCTGCGAACGGTGAGCGTGCGGACGCGGTTGCCGTCGACATCGGCCGCGACCACCACATGTTCGAGGAGCAGCGTGAGCCGGCCGGTCGCAGTGTGCGGGGCCAGCAGCCCCTCGAGCACGGCGAGCGCCACCCGTGGCTCATGGCACAGGCGCGACACCGCACCGTCGCCGGGATTCAGCTCGGCGCGTGCGCGCGCCTCGTCTGTGAGCGGGTAGTAGCGTTGGTAGTAGTCGCGGACGCCCGTGCGCAACTCGCGGTACCACCGTGTCGAGCCATGCGTTTCGATCCACGGGTGCTCGTCGGGCGGCACCGCCTGCTGCGTGAGTTGCCCGCCGATCCAGTCGGTCTCCTCCGTCATCGCGACGCGCAGGCCCGAGCGCACTGCGGCCAGCGCGGCCGCGACACCGCCCAGGCCACCGCCGGCGATCACGAGGTCGAAGCGCCCTTCCGGCGGGCCAGCGGCTTCCGCCGCCAGCCGGTTCAGGCGCGGCAGCACCAGCGAGGCGCTGCCAGCCGCGCCACACGCGGTCAGCCGGACGAAATCGCGCCTCGAGAGTGTCATCGCGCTGACCTCACTTCGCGCCCTTGGGCACCTCGGCCCACATCCAGCCCCGCAGATCGCCCGGGGCGAACTCCGTGGCGCGATCCTGCGGATACGCGGCAGCCAGCGCCGCTCCGAGGTTCCGCCGGACGTCGGCTGAAGGACCATGACACCTGACGCACATCTCGGCCGTGCCGATCGGCCTGAGCACCCCCACGCGATCCCCCAGGTCGACGACCCTGAGACGTTCCGCCGCCGCCTTCACGCCGGCGCTGCCGTCGACAACGGCGCGGGCCCACGGGCGGGGCGCGTTGGCCGGGTTGCGAAGACGGTGGCTGGTCCGGCCCAGTTCGATAGCCTGCGCGCCGGCGACCTCGTCGGCGATGGTGCGGGCCTCGGTGCGGCAGACCTCGACGGCAGCGGCCGGGCCCCCGTTCTCCATCGCCGTCTTCAGCTTGGCCAGCAGCGCCTGCTGCAACTGGTTCATGGCCCGCTCCGCCTTCGCGGTTTCCACAGGGAACGGCGTGTCCTGCGGCTCGCCCGCCACAAGGGCGACCGAAAGCGCAGCCGCCAGCACGCCTGCGGCGGCAGCCATGCCGACCGCCGGCCGCCGCACTCGCATGTCGAGTCCGCACCAGCCCATGTTGTCCCTCCCCGCTTCGCGCGCTTCGAGGCCAATCATCGCACAACCCCCGGCGCCGGCGCCGAGTCTGGCGCGATCTGGCCCAGCGGTTGACACCGGACGGGAGGAGGCGGAGAATCTGTTGAGATTCCTCCCGACACGATGCCCCCAAGATGAATGGCTGCGGTCGCGCGGCCCGCGACGCGGCGCATGCCCCCAGAGGAGACAGCGCATGGTACATCGCGCCCTGCTCTTGGCGGTCGTGCTCCATGCTGCCGCGTGCGGCGGGAGCAGTTCACCCTCAACTCCGACGCCGGCACCAGCCACGGCGGTGACGACCGCGTCAGTGGCGATCAACCCGGCAACCGACCTGGTGAAGATCCTCGGGGCGGAGGCATTCACCGCAACCGCCACAATGTCGGACGGGTCGTCCAAGTCCGTCGCCGGAACGTGGACAACCGACGCGCCCGCAATTGCGACAGTCGACTCGGCAGGCAAAGTCACCGGCATCGCGCCCGGTCAGGCGGCGATCACCGTCACCTACGAGAGCGTCAAAGCGACGCGTACGATTCGTGTGGTTCCCGACTACCAGGGGAACTGGACGGGCGACTACACCGTGCTGACGTGCCAGGACTCCGGGGACTTCACCAAGGAGGATTGGTGCCAGGCCGCGCTGAGAAATGGCGTTGTCCGGGTGACGATGGCCCTGACGCAGACGAGAGATGCGGTAAGCGGGACGTGGACCCACGACGTGATGTCGGGCACCGCCCAGGGCACGATCGAGGCCGACGGGGCCCTCCCCCTGGCCGGCACCGGCACCATGGACCGCATCCCGATGGCGATCACCGGCTGGAGAGCGCGAAGCACCGACAACAGGAGCCAGGCGGGAAAGTTCACCATGAACTTCACCTCGACCGTCTGGTCCGGCTCCGCTCAGGCCAGCGTCGAGATTCGGACCTGCACCAAGAGTCCCTAGCGGCGCCGGCCGCCAGCCGCTCAGAACGTCTCAGCCCTTTTTCACCCTCCGCTCATGACAGGGCAGTCGCCGGGGTCTATATTGGGCATCAGAAAGGCCCTTCCTGGGGGTGCGCGTGCCATTCCGCCCGTCACGCCGGCGTCTCGCGGCGATCGTGATCACCGCGTCGGTGACGGCTGCCACCGCGCTGGCGGCCGATTCCGGGCCAGTCTGGACGCTCGAGCAGAACGGCCGCACCTACACCTACACCCTGACGCTGTCATCCACGCTGACACAAGCCACCCTTCTCGACGTCCTGTTCGATCCCCGGCACGTGGCGGCGTTCTCGAAGTCGGCCGGCCGGCTCGTGGTGCTCACGGAGGACGGGCCGGTGAACGAGGTCCGGTTCGACACGCGCCGGCTGATCTTCAAGTGCACCACGACGTTCAGGCGGACGCTCATCCGCGAGGCGGGCGCGATTGACATCGAGATGACGGACTTCAAGGCGGGATGGGGGAAGCTGGCCCCTCACGCGCAATCGTCGCGCGCGCGCTATACCGTAACGGACCGCGGCACCCACCGGGAGATCGTGTACCGCCAGGAGGTCGAGACCGACAGGCCGGTGTCGGGATACAGCCTCCGCATCCTCCGGAAGTCGATGGGAGAATTCGCGCAGGATCTGGACGAGTATCTGCGGCGTTCTGACCTTGTCCGCGGCGCGAACGGCAAGCCGGACGTCGTGAAGTAGGGGGCGTGTGATGTCCGCCTCGGCGTTCCGGCAACTTCGCTTCTACGTGCCGTACGGGTGGAAGTTAGCCGTGCTCCGCCGGTCGGATCCGGTCATCTACGGCCTCGCGATCACCGACCGGTGCAACCTGTCGTGCGAGGGGTGCCGCGTCTCGAACACGGGGCGGCCCGACATGAGCTGGCGGCAGATCACCGGCGCGATGCGGCGCGCGTTCGCCGGAGGCTGCCGCGACATCTACCTCTCCGGCGGCGAGCCGACGCTCTGGCGCGACGGCACCCGATCGATGGAAGACATCATCGTCGAGGCGAGGCGCCTCGGCTTCTTCCACGTGCACGTCTATACGAACGGGCTGCAGGGCCTCGAGACGTCGGCCGACATGGTCTGGGTCAGCATGGACGGGCTGCCGGGCACCTTCGAGACCCGCCGGGGACCGTGTTTCGACCAGGTTGAACGCGCCGTCCGCGCGGGCGCGCACCCGAGAGTCGCGGTGATCTACACCGTCGACCGGCACACCGCGGCGGGGATTGGGCCCTTTCTTCGCTGGGTCCGCGACACGGCCTTCCCGGTGACGGGCGTGATGTTCTACTTCCACACGCCGTACTACGGACGGGACGACCTGTTCCTCTCGGCCCCTGAACGCGCCCCGTTCATCGACGAACTCCTCCGCCACATCCGGGACGGCCTGCCGGTGCTCAACTCCAGGAGCGGACTGCGCGCCCTGCGGTCGAACACGTGGGCCCGGCCGATGGGGTTTGCCCGCGTCGCGGATGTGGACGGCGAGTGGGTGTGCTGCAGGGCGTCCGCCGCGCCGGGAAACGTCTGCGCCGATTGCGGATACGCCGCGTGCACGGAACTGGTCATGGCGCAGCGGCTCCGGCCGAGCGCCGTGCTCAACCTGCTGAGATACTGGTGATGGCGCGAGCGCTTCCCGTGAGGCAGATGGCGACCGGCCTCGTGCGCCGCCTTCTCGTCGGTGCGGGCCAGCGCTGGCAGTTCGACGTGCCGCCGGCCGACTGGGTGCCGCCGCGGCTGGAGCGGACGTCGCTCTACCTGCACGTGCCCTTCTGCCGCCACGCGTGTCCATACTGCCCCTACACGAAGGTCCGCTACGACGACGCGCTCGTGGGCGGGTTCACGGACGCTGCGCTCGCCGAAGTCGAGTGGTGGGCGAGGGCTGCCGGGGGCTGCGACATCACCAGCGTCTACGTCGGCGGCGGGACGCCGACGCTGGCGCTGGACAGCGTGGCCGCGGTCGTCGATCGGATTCGCAGCCGGTTCAGGCTGACCGGCGAAGTCGCGATCGAAACCAATCCCGCCGACGTCGATGACACCACGGTCGCCCGGCTCCGCGACATGGGCGTCGCGCTGGTGTCGCTCGGCGTGCAATCGTTCCGCCCGGCGCACCTCGAGGCGATTGGGCGGACGTATTCGCCGGCGACGGCCGAGGACGCTCTCGGCCGGCTCGTGTCCGCGGGATTTGCATCGGTCAATGCCGACCTGATGTTCGCGCTGCCTGGGCAGACCGCCGAGGACGTCGTCGCCGACCTGGACCGCGCCGCCGGCCTCGGCGCCAACCAGGTGACCACCTACCCGCTGTTCACGTTTCCGTACACGCCGGTCGGCCGCTATCTGAGGCTGACCGGCGTCAAGCTGCCGAGCTTGCGCGCGCGCCGCACGCAATACCGGGCAATCTGCCGGTGGAGCACACGACGCGGGTTCGATCGCGTTTCGGTGTGGGGATTCAAGAAGGGCAGCGCGCCCCGCTACTCGTCGGTGACCCGCGCCGGCTACATCGGCATCGGGCCCGGCGCGGGCTCGCACCTGCCCGGAGGATTCGCGCTCAACAGTTTCGACTACGCGGCCTGGTCGGACGCGGCGCGCGGCGGAGGCCCGGCGGTCGCGTTGTGGATGCCGTTTTCACAGCAGCTGGCCGGGTGGTGGTGGTTGTACTGGCGTCTGTACGATACGCGCATCCCGCTCGATCAACTCGGGGCCACGTTGGGCCGCGACGCGTCGCGGGTCCGCTCGTGGCTGCGGCTCGGCGAACTGGCCGGCCTCGCGTCGCAGCGCGACGGCACGATGACGCTCACCGACGCGGGCGCCTTCTGGCTGCACCTCGCGCAGAACTACTTCGCGCTGGACTACGTGAACACGCTGTGGACCGCCGCGCGCCGCCGGCCTTGGCCGACGGCGGTCAGCCTGTAGGCGCCGTCAGGGCGAAGGCGGTCTTCCGCCGGGTCTGGCGCCCGAAGGCCCATGGCGTGCTACTATCTGACATCCCGTCACTACGAGCAGGAGGAGCCCCCCGAATGAAGCGCTTCACTGTCGCCGCCGTCGTCCTGAGCCTGTTTGCCGCCGGGTGCGACGAGAAACTGAACCCTGTTGCCCCGACGGCCGGGCAGGTGACGCTCGCGTCGAACCTCTCCGGCGCCTCGAACGTGCCGCCGGCGGGGAGTCTCGAAGCCGGCAGCACGGGCACGCTGTCGGTCTCGATGGTGCCCGCCGCCAATGGCGCCTACACGGCGAGTTTCAGCTTCCAGCTAGGCGGACTCGTCAAGGCGGGCCTGCTGCCGGCTCCGCTCGACTCGGGGTCGGTGATTGTCGCGGGCTACGTCCACCAGGGCGCGGCCGGCACCGTCGGGCCGCCGGTCGTTCAGTTGCCCATTTCGCAGCAGGCCCCTATCGTGACGCCGACCGGGGGCGTGGTCCTGACGATCTCGAACGTGCAGGTGAGCGCCAGTGCCGCCACCGCCATCCTGTCGAACCCGTCCGGTTTCTACTTCAACCTGTACTCGGCGCTGAACCAGAACGGCGTGGTGCGCGGGCAGCTCGCGAAGCAGTAACTCTCGCGCGAACACCCTGCACGGTCCCGTCTGCCTCGCGGCGGCGGGCCCGTTCTTCGTCTCGCCCGGGAGGGCCCCCTCTTCCGCCGCACAGCGCCGCCTCCTCCGGTCACGCCGCTGATCTATACTCCAGCCGGCACGCACCGCCGGGGCCCTTCTTCCTGGACGTGTGGCCGAGGAGGCCGTATGCGTCAGTGCGCCGGCATCATTGCCTTTGCGTTGCTTCTCGCCGTGGGCGCCGCCAGCGCGGGCGCCTCGGATCCGCAGGCGCAGGGGGGAGCGCCCCTGAAGTGGTTCAAGGGCAATACCCACACCCACTCGCTCAACAGCGACGGCGACAGTACCCCGGACGACGTGGTGCGGTGGTACCGCGAGCAGCGGTATCACTTCCTGTTCTTGACGGACCACAACATGGTCACGCCGGTCGAAGGGCTCAATGCCGTCTTCGCCATGCCGGATCGGTTCCTCGTCATCCGCGGCGAGGAGGTCACGGATCAGGCCGCCGGGAAGCCGGTCCACCTGAACATGCTCGGCGGAGACGGGCGTGTCCCGCCTCAGGGCGGAGACACCGTGGCGGAGGCGCTGCGGCGAAACGTGGCCGCCATCACCGGCGCCAGGGGCGTCGTCTCGATCAACCATCCCAACTTCGGCTGGGCGATGTCGGCGGCCGACCTGGCCGGAGGGAAGGGCGCGCACCTCATCGAGATCCACAACGGCCATTTCATGGTGAACAACGCCGGCGGCGGCGGGTACCCGGGCGTCGAGGCGCTTTGGGACAGCATGCTGAGCGCCGGGATCCGGGTCTTCGGCGTCGCGAGCGACGACATGCACCAGTTGAAACAGCCGTGGTCGAAGGCCTCGGCGAGGCCAGGGCAGGGATGGGTCGTCGTCCGCGCCGGCGCGCTTACGGCCGAGTCGGTGCTGTCGGCACTGGCTGCCGGTGACTTCTATGCGTCGACGGGCGTCGAGTTGTCGGAGATTCAGGCCACGCCGCAGCGGCTGACGGTGACCGTCAAGGCCCAGGACTACGCGAAGTACACGATCCACTTCATCGGCCAGGGCGGTCGCGTGCTCAGGGAAGCGACCGCCAGCCCGGCGACGTACGAGATTGCGGGCCACGAAGGCTACGTGCGCGCGAAGATCCTCGACTCGAACGGCCAGATGGCCTGGATACAGCCCGTATTCGTCCCGGCCCGCTGAAGTCCGGGGAGACCACGCCGATCAGAGCATTCCAAGCTGCAGTTTCGCGGCGTCCGACATGCGCTCGGGCGACCAGGCCGGTTCCCAGACGACTTCCACGAAGACGTCCGCCACGCCCTCGACATCCCGCACCCGGCGTTCCACCTCGAGCGGCAGCGCCTGAGCGGACGGGCAGCCGGGCGCCGTCAGCGTCATCTGAACGTGGACACGACGGTCGCTGTCGATGTCGATGGCGTAGATGAGGCCCAATTCCCAGATGTTGACGGGGATCTCGGGGTCGTACACCGAGCACACCGCGTCGATGATGCGGGGACGCAGGGCGAGAGCGATCGCCGGGTCGGCCGTCAACGGGGCACCTCCTCTCCCAGCAAGAATGGCAGCCGGGAAGCGAGCAGGCGCTCGAGCTCGGCGCGAACGGGCTCGAGCGGAATCCGGTCCGTCACGTCCGCGGCGAACGCCCTGACGAGGAGGCTCCTCGCATCGTCGAGGCCGATGCCGCGCGTCCGCAGGTAGAACAGGGCATCCTGGCTCAATTGCCCGACTGTCGCGCCATGCGTGCACCTGACGTCGTTGGCGAAGATCTCGAGCTGAGGCTTGGTGTTGACTTGCGCCTCGGCAGAGAGCAGCAGCGCCTTGTTGGTCTGCTTCGCGTCGGTCTTCTGCGCGTCCGGGCGGACGCGAATCCGGCCGTTGAACACGCCGCGGGCCCGCCCGCCGAGTATCCCCTTGTAGAGCTCGTGGCTGCTGCCGTGCGGCCTGGCGTGGTCAATGTCCGTGTGGTTGTCGATCAACTGGTTGCCGCCTGCGAGATACACGCCGTTGAGCGTGCAGTCTGCTCCCTCGTCACCGAGTACTGCGACGGCGTCGTGCCGGGCGATGCGGCCGCCGAAGGCGAACGCGTGCGACGAAGAGCGGCTGGACCGGCCGAGGTGAATCGCGGTGTGGCCGATGTGGAACGCCGACTCGGACTCGCGCTGTATCCGGCAGTGTTCCAGCACGGATCCGTCGCCCGCCACGATTTCAGTGACGGCATTCGTAAAGCCGCGTGCGGGTCCGAGGCTGCCGAAGGTCTCAACCAGCCGCGCCTGGGAGTCGCAGCCGAGTACCACGAGCACTCGCGGCGCGGAGATCGCCGGCGACGGTGTGACCGTGGACAGAAACACCAACTGGACGGGCAGGTCGGCCACGGTGTTGTCGGCGACGACTACGAGCGCGCCGTCTTCGAAGAGGGCCGTGTTCAGCGCCGCGAACGGGTGGACGGCGGAGTCCGAGTGCCGCGCCAGCCAGGGCTCCAGGGACGCCGGGGCACGCTCGATGGCGTCTCCGATCGTGATGATTGTGAGGCCCGCGGCCAGGACGCCGGGGGCCGACAGCCTGGCAGCGTACCGGCCGTCGATGAACACGAGCAGCGGCCCGGCGAGACCGGGAACCAGGAAGCGCGCAACCTCCTCCGAGGACACCGTCGCGAGAGGCGCCGCGACAAACGGCGTGTCGGCCATCGGCGCCACGTTCGTCACGCGCCATTCTTCGTCTCTCGTCGTCGGGATGCCCATGCGCCCGAATGCGTCAGCCGCTCGGCGGCGCACATCGCGAAGCCACGCCGGCTCGTGCGCGCGATCGCGTTGGGCCCGCTCGATCGCGGCGAGGTAGTGGCCCGCTCCGGCCCGTGATGCGGTCTGTGTCGCCATCGTCGGTCTCCTCCACGCCAGCAGCGGCTCAGGCCGGCTGCGCCTCTGCTTCGAGCCACCCGTAACCCCTGGCTTCGAGTTCCAGGGCCAGGTCCTTGCCGCCGGATCGGACGATGCGGCCGTCGGAGAGCACGTGGACGAAGTCGGGCACGATGTAGTCGAGCAGGCGCTGGTAGTGCGTGACGACGATGGCGGACCGGTTGGGGCTGCGGAGCGCGTTCACGCCGTTGGCGACGATCTTGAGCGCGTCGATGTCGAGGCCCGAGTCGGTCTCGTCCAGGATGGCCAGCTTGGGTTCGAGCACGGCCATCTGGAAGATCTCGTTGCGCTTCTTCTCGCCCCCGGAGAACCCGTCGTTCACCGGGCGGCTCATCAGCGCCTGGTCCATGTCGAGCAGCGCCATCTTGTCGCGGATGAGCGCCATGAACCCCATCGCGTCGATCTCCGGATCACCGCGGTGCTTCCGGACCGCGTTCAGCGCGGCCTTCAGGAAGTAGGCGTTGTTGACGCCGGGGATTTCCACCGGATACTGAAAGGCGAGGAACAGGCCTTCGCGGGCGCGCGCCTCGGGATCGAGGCCGAGCAGGTCGCGTCCGTTGTACGTCACGGAACCCGCCGTCACCTCGTACTCGCTGCGCCCGGCCAGGACGCCGGCGAGCGTGCTCTTGCCCGATCCGTTCGGACCCATGACCGCATGCACCTCGCCCGTTCCCACGGCCAGATCGATTCCCTTGAGAATGTCCTTGCCGCCCACGCGGGCCCGGAGGTTCTTGATCTCGAGCATGGTGTGGTTCGCTCCGTTCATCGTCTTTCTATGCCTCTCGCCTCTCGCCTCTCGCCCCGCATCCCGGTCACCCCACCGATCCTTCCAGGCTGACCGCGAGCAGTTTCTGCGCCTCGATGGCGAATTCCATCGGCAGCTCGCGGAAGACCTCCTTGCAGAAGCCGCTGACGATCATGTTGACCGCGTCCTCGGTCGACAGTCCGCGCTGGCGGCAATAGAAGATCTGGTCCTCACCGATCTTCGACGTGGACGCTTCGTGTTCCATCTGCGCCGACGTGTTCTTGATCTCGATGTAGGGAAACGTGTGCGCGCCGCACTCGTCGCCGATGAGCAGGGAATCGCACTGCGAGTAGTTGCGCGCGTTCGCGGCGTTCCTGCCGATCTTGACCATGCCGCGGTAGGTGTTCTGGCCGTGGCCGGCCGAGATGCCCTTGGAGACGATCGTGCTCCGGGTGTTCCTCCCGAGGTGGATCATCTTGGTCCCGGTGTCGGCCTGCTGGAAGTTGTTCGTCACGGCCACCGAGTAGAACTCGCCCACGGAGTTGTCGCCCTGCAGGATGCAGCTCGGGTACTTCCACGTGATGGCCGACCCGGTCTCCACCTGGGTCCATGTGATCTTCGAGTTGGCGCCGCGGCAGTGCCCGCGCTTGGTGACGAAGTTGTAGATGCCGCCCTTGCCGTCTCTGTCCCCGGGGTACCAGTTCTGCACCGTCGAGTACTTGATCGTGGCGCTCTCGTGGGCCACGAGCTCGACCACCGCGGCGTGCAGCTGGTTCTCGTCGCGCATCGGCGCCGTGCAGCCCTCGAGGTAGCTGACGAACGCGCCCTCGTCGGCGACGATCAGGGTGCGCTCGAACTGCCCCGTGTTCTGGGCGTTGATGCGGAAGTACGTGGAAAGCTCCATGGGGCATCGGACGCCCTTCGGCACGTAGCAGAACGATCCGTCGCTGAAGACCGCCGAGTTCAGCGCCGCGTAGTAGTTGTCCGAATAGGGGACCACCGATCCGAGGTACTGCCGGACGAGATCGGGGTGCTCCCGCACCGCCTCGGAGAACGAGCAGAAGATGATGCCGAGCGCCTTCAGCTTGTCCTTGAAGGTGGTCGCCACCGACACGCTGTCGAACACCGCGTCGACGGCCACTCCAGCCAGCGCCTTCTGCTCGTCGATGGGAATGCCGAGCTTCTCGAACGTCTTGCGGATCTCCGGGTCCAGCTCGTCGAGGCTCGCGAGCGATTTCGGCCGCTTCGGCGCCGAGTAGTAGATGATGGCCTGGTAGTCAATCGGCTCGTGCCGCACGTTGGCCCAGTCGGGGTCCTTCAGCGTCAGCCAGGTCCGGTAGGCCTTCAGCCGCCACTCAAGCATCCAATCGGGCTCGCCCTTGCGGGACGAAAGCTCGCGGATGATGTCTTCGCTGAGGCCCGGCGGGAAGTCCTCGGCTTCGACGTCCGTCACGAAGCCGTACTTGTACTCGCGGGTGGCAAGTTCCTGAATGGCCTGCGTTTCCGTGCTCATGGAGCCTCCGCGCACTGGCGCCGCCGGAGGCGGACCTGACCGGGGTTTGGGGACAGAATCCCGGCCGTCTCGCCAATCCGACCTTTTAAGTCTCCAATATACTCCAAATCGGACCATTTAGGTCTTGTATGTGTGGTAATGTGCTGGACAGGGGGTGTCCCCAACACCCGGAGGATGTTCTATGACGGCTCCCGTTGAATCCCGCGGCTACGTGCACGGAGAGGTGCTGGTCTCCACCGACTGGGTGGCGGACCGCCTCAGCGACGCGTCCGTCCGCGTCATCGAATCCAACGAGGATCTGCTGCTGTACCCGTCCGGGCACATTCCGGGCGCGGTGCAAGTGGACTGGACCCTGGACCTGAACGATCAGGTCCGCCGGGACTACCTCTCCCGGGAGGCGTTCGAAGCGCTGGCATCGCGCATCGGCATCACGCCGGAGACGACGGTCGTGTTCTACGGCGACAAGAACAACTGGTGGGCGTGCTACGCGTTCTGGGTCTTTCAGCTCTTCGGTCACACGGCGGCCCGGGTCATGGATGGCGGACGGCTGAAGTGGGAGCAGGAAGGTCGCCCAATGACCCGCGAGGTGCCCGGGTACTCCGCGACGACGTACAAGACGCGCGAGCGCCAGGATGGCCCGCACCGCGCGTTCCGCAACGAGGTCCTGGCGCACATTCGCGCCAAAGGCCAGCTCGTGGACGTGCGGAGCCCCGAAGAGTACTCGGGCGCGCGGATGCACATGCCGGACTACCCCAACGAAGGCGCGCTGCGCGGGGGCCACATCCCGGGCGCGAAGAGCATCCCGTGGGCCCGCGCGATCAATCCCGGCGACGGCACGTTCAAGACCGCCGGCGAACTGCGCGACATCTACCTCCAGGAGCAGGCGCTCAAGCCGGCAGAACCCACGATCGCGTACTGCAGGATCGGCGAGCGCAGCAGCCACACCTGGTTCGTGCTGAAGTACCTGCTGGGCTTCACGAACGTCCGCAATTACGACGGATCCTGGACGGAGTGGGGGAACCTGGTGGGGGCGCCGATAGAGAAGTAGGCAGAAGACAGAAGCAAGAAGTAAGAAGTAAGAAGTGAGAAGTAAGAAGCGATGCTGCCCGCTACGCTGCGCGAGATCCTCGACACGTTTGCGCTGGTCAGCGACCCGGCCGACCGCGCCGCCCTGCTGATCGACTTTGCCGACCAGTTCAGGCAGGTGCCGCCTCACGTTGCCGTGCCTCCGTTCCCGAAGCAACGCCGGGTTCCCGCCTGCGAGTCGGAGGCATACGTCTGGCTGGTGCCGCAGGCCGACGGCACCGCGAATCTCCATTTCGCCGTGGAGAACCCGTCGGGGGTCTCGGCGAAAGCGCTGGCGTCGATCCTGACGTCCACCCTGTCGGGCCTCACTCCCGAGGAAATCGAGCAGGTGTCCCCCGACATCGTCGAGCAGATCTTCCGGCAGAACATCTCGATGGGGAAGGGGATGGGCCTGATGGCCATGGTGCAGGCCGTCCGGGCGCTCGCCCGCGCGGCGCGGCAGCGCTGACGATCAGCCCTGGTATGCGGACCGCCGGCGCCGCGGTCGGCCGGCCCGCTGGAAGTCGACGGCCTGGTCGATGAGGGCGCGGATGTCGTAGCGGGGCTGATACCCGAGGATGTAGCGGGCCTTCGTCGTGTCGATGCAGAAATCCCGGCCGGCCGGGTCGACCAGATCGAGGACCCCGATCCCGAGACGCTCGGAGGCGTAGCGGGCCGCATCCTCGTAGTCGAACGCGTCGGCCATGGCGATCATGAACGTCTGGCCCTCGATGCCTTCCGTGTGCAGCGCGAGCAGGAAGGCCTGAACGCAGTCCTCCACCGCTACGATGTGTCTGCGCATCGGGCGGCCATCGGGATGCCGCAGGGCGACGGCCGCGTCCCGTTCTTCTCCCCATGCCGCCCGCTGCTCCACGCTCATCAAGTCGTTCCAGGCGGGCACGCCGAACGCCTCGCCCGCGACCGTGAGGTGATTGAGAATATCGTCGTCGGCGTGTATCCACGACATCCGCAGGCAGACAGCGGGCACGCGCTCCTGGTGGTAGTACTGCTGGAACAGGGTCTCCTCCAGCACCTTCGACAGCGGATAGTAGCCGGGGTACGCGGTCAGGGGCAGGCCCTCGTGAATCGGGACCGGCTGGGGAGTGAAATAGATCCCGTTCACGGCATCGCCGCTCGCCAGCACCACGCGCTTCGGCGCCGCCGTCCGCTTCGCCGCCTCCAGCAGGTTGAAGGTGCCCTGCACACTGACCGGAATGAGCGCCTCGCGATCCTCCTTGCACGTGGCCAGGTGAAGAACGGCATCGCTGCGGGAGACCAGCTCCTCGACCAGGGCTGCGTCTGACACGTCGCCCACAACCTCGTCGACGCCGGGGACGCCCACAGGATCGCGGTGGCGCAACGCCACCACCGCGTAGCCTGCCTGCAGCAGGGCGGCGCACAGCGGCACGCCGAGCTTGCCGCTGGCTCCCGTGACGAAGACGCGGTGAATGCTGTCTGGCATGAACGCTCCTCCCGCTGCCGTCATCGGGGCGTGCGCGGGCAGAATACCGTAGAATCATGCCGTCGAAGGAGGCATGGCCGTGGGGAATCGACAAAGGGCACAGGCGTGGGCGTGCGCCGCGGCGGTCGCCGTCGTCGCGCAGGGGACGGCGGCGCATGGGCTCCCACAAGGCAAGCCGGCCAGCTCGGTCGGCGTGTTCCTCCGCTGCACCGGTCAAGCCGACCCGCTCCCGGCCCTGCGGGCCGTGAAGTCGCTTGGACTCGACACGGTCCAGGTCAGCAAGCTCCCCGACCGCTTCTACACGCCCGAGGGCGCCGCTGAGTTCGCGGGCATGCTGCGCAGCACCGGCATCCGCGCCGACTCGGTCGTCGCCGTGTTCGCCGGCGAGAGTTATGCGGACCGGGACACCGTCGTGCGCACGGTGGGATTCCGGCCGCTGCATCTCATCGGGGAGCGCCTCGCGTACCTGCGGAAATGCGTGGACTTCGCCGACGCCATCGGCGCGAGGATCGTGACGTTCCACATGGGGTTCCTGCCGGAGAAGGCAGAGGATGACGCGTACAAGGCCATGCTGGCGGCCGTGTCCGACATCGCGGGGTATGCCGCGAAGAAGCGCGTCACCATCTCGCTCGAAACCGGGCAGGAAACGGGCGAGCAGCTTGCCGCATTCCTCGACAGGATCACCGTGGCCCGCGTCGGGGTCAATTTCGATCCCGCCAACCTCGTCATCTACGGCGTCGATGCGCCCTCGCGGGCCCTGAAGCACGTCGTCGGGAGAGTGACCTCGGTCCATGTGAAGGACGCGCTGCTGCCGGAGGCGCCTGGAGCCATGGGCCGCGAGGTCCGGCCGGGCGAGGGGCGCGCCGA
>JALOKU010000163.1 GCA_025456345.1 Vicinamibacterales bacterium
TGCCGCTCTCCTCGGGGAGCTTCGGCTGGGCAAGCCCTCTCAGGCGAAGGCTGTCCCGCCGAAGCAGCGGGAGCAAAGCGTCCGTGCGGACCGCTGCGAAGGCGGACCATCCGCTCCCCTTCGGATTGCCGCTCTCCTCGGGGAGCTTCGGCTGGGCAAGCCCTCTGAGGCGAAGGCTGTCCCGCCGAAGCTCGCAGAGCGAAGGCGTGAAGGCTGTCGCGCCTCTCGCCTTTCGCCTGTTCCTATCCCCTATCCCCTGTCCCCCCGTTCCCTATCCCCTTCCCCCATGTGGTCTAACCACTTTGTGCTATTCTCACTCCGTTGGAGAGTCGCCTCATGAAACGTATTCTCGCGTCGGTGCTGCTCGTGCTCCTGGCCTCGCCCGCGTTCGCGGCCGACGTCCTCGTCAAGATCAAGACCCACAGCGACGCGATCGCCGTCGGCGGGCAGTCGCAGCCGGCCCGAGATGCGGTGGCCGAGCAGTGGTACGGGCCCGGCAGGACCGCCCAGTTGAGCGGTGATACGAGCTTCATCGTGGACCTCGGCAGGCACATGGCCTACATGGTCAACCACCAGGCCAGGTCATACGTGCCGCTCCCGGTGCCCATCGACATCGTGAAGGTCCTGCCTCCCGAGGTCGCCCAGCAGGCCGCGATGATGCAGATGACGGCCACCGTTGCGCCGACGACGGAAACCAGGACCATCGGCTCGTGGCGGTGCACCGGATGGGACGTCACGCTGACGATGATGGGGATGCCGATGAAACTGCGCGTCTGGGCGTCGACCGACGTCCCCGCGGCGCTGCTGGAGTACTCGGCCAGCGTGACCCCGGCGTTCCTGCAGGGGCAGATGCGCCTCACCGGCGAGTCCGTGAAAGAGTTCGCGAAGATCAAGGGCTTCCAGGTGGCCACCGAGTTGACCGCCGACGTCATGGGCGCCGTGATGCGCACGACGACCGAGGTCGTCGACATCGTCGAGAAGCCCGCACCCGCCGGCACGTTCGAACCGCCGGCGGGCTACGCGCAGAAAGCCACGCTCAGCATGCAGGATCTGCAGCGGCGGTAAGTTGGAGGCGAATATGACCGGAACAATACTCAACCGCGATCAGGTGGTCTTCAGGCGCACCAACGCGCACAAGGGCCGCCACATCAGCGTGACCCCCGCCAACAGCGCCACCCGCCACCTGAGCTACGGGCGGATCAGGCTCGACGCCGAGGTGCCCGAGGCCTCCTTCGATGCCGGCGGCGAAGAGGTCGGCCTTGTGTGCTTCAAGGGCACAGCCACCGTCACGGTTGACGGCCAAGCCTTCACCGTCGGGCGCTACGACGCCATGTACATCCCGCGCGACTCCCGCGTGGTGGTGAAAACGGCGAGCGAGGTCGATCTCGCCGAGCTCCGCGCGCCCGTCGCGCAGAGGTACCCGCTTCGCCACGTGCCGTACACGGACGTCACGGCAGACCCGGGCCTGCACTTCAAGACCGGCGGCCCGTCGAGCTCGCGCACGCTGAACATGCTGCTCGCGAAGAACGTCGAGGCGGGTCGCTTGATGGCCGGCGTCACCTGGTCGGAGCCGGGCAACTGGACGAGCTGGCCGCCGCACGAGCACGCCGACCTGGCCGAAGAGCTGTACGTCTACTACGACATGGCGCCGGAGGCCTTCGGCATCCAGCTCGTGTATACGGACAGGCTCGAGCCGGAGCGCATCGAGATGGTGCGCGACGGCGATGTGGTCATCATGCCGAAGGGGTTCCACCCGAACGTGGCCATCCCCGGGCACCCGATCTCCTTTCTCTGGGTGATGGCGGCCGACCGCGAGCGCGAGGATCGGAAGTTCGGCGCCGTCAACGTGCATCCGGACTTCGCACAGGCCCCATCGGGGCTCGAGAAGGGACGATGAGCGCACCGTTCAGGCTCGACGGGCGCACGGCGCTCGTGACCGGAGCCACGGCGGGCCTCGGCGGGGCGATGGCACTCGCGCTCGCCGAGGCGGGCGCCGACGTGGTAGTGCACGATCGGAGCGAGCCGCCCCGCGCGACGGCGGCGGCCATCGAGGCGCTGGGCAGACGCGCGGCCACGGTGTGCGGCGACATGAGCGACCCGAAGGCGCCGGCCGCGGTCGTCCGCGACGCCGAAGCGGCGCTCGGGCCGATCGACATCCTCATCAACAATGCCGGCACGATCCGGCGCGCGCCGGCGGCCGAGCACTCCGACGAGGACTGGGATCTCGTCCTGGCCGTCGACCTCTCGAGTGCGTTCCGCATGAGCCGCGAGGTGGGGCGGCGCCTGATCGCCCGGAAGGCGCCCGGCAAGATCGTCAACACGTGCTCGCTGCTCTCCTTCCAGGGCGGCATCCTCGTGCCCTCCTACGCCGCCGCCAAAGGCGGTCTGGCGCAGTTGACCAAGGCGCTCGCCAACGAGTGGGCCGTGCACCGCATCAACGTCAACGGCATCGCGCCGGGGTACATGGCCACCGACAACACGGCGGCCCTCCGCGCCGACGCGAACCGGAGCCGCCAGATTCTCGAGCGGATTCCGGCGGGGCGCTGGGGGGACCCGTCCGATGTCGGCGGCGCGGCCGTGTTCCTCAGTTCGCCCGCCAGCGACTACATCAACGGGCACATCCTCGTAGTCGACGGCGGCTGGCTCGCCCGCTGAGGGAGATCTCAGGTGACACTCGAACTTCGCGCAGACGCTGTCAGGCGCATCGAGGCTTGCGGCGTCGTTGCCGTGATCCGCCTCCAGGACGGCTCCCGGCTCCGCGCCGTCGTCGACGCGCTGGCGGCGGGCGGCATCACGGCGCTCGAGGTGACGATGACCGTGCCGCGGGCCATCGAGCTCATCGGCGAGATCGCGCCGGCGCTGCCGGCCGGGTTCCTGATCGGCGCCGGCACGGTGGTGGATCCCGAGACGGCCCGCGCCGCCGTCCAGGCCGGCGCACGCTACATCGTCAGTCCGGTCTTCAGGCCGGCCGTGATCGAGGCGAGCCACGCGGCCGGCGCGGCCGCGATGCCCGGCTGCTTGTCCCCCACCGAGATTCTCGCGGCCTGGGACGCGGGCGCCGACGTGGTGAAGGTGTTCCCCGCTACGGCGCTGGGCCCGGCATACTTCAAGGATTTGCGCGGTCCGCTGCCGCACGTGAAGCTGATGCCGACCGGCGGCGTGAGCCTCGAGAACGCCGGCGACTGGATCCGCGCGGGTGCCGTCGCCATCGGCGTCGGCGGAGCGCTGGTCGATCCCAAACTGGTGGCCGCCGGCGACTACGCCGCCATCACCGACCGCGCGAAGCGATTTGTGGAGCGCGTCAGGACCGCACGGGAGACGTCCGCATGAGCCCTGCAGTGAAATGCGTCACGTTCGGTGAAATCATGCTGCGCCTGAGCCCGCCCGGCTTCGAGCGGCTGTTCCAGTCGCCCGTGCTCCAGGCCACCTTCGGCGGCGGCGAAGCGAACGTGGCGGTGAGCCTCGCGCAGTTCGGGTTCGAGAGCTACTACGTGACGCGCGTGCCCGCCAATCCGATCGGAGACGGCGCGGTGCGGGCCCTTCGAGCCGAAGGCGTGCGGACCGACTTCGTGCAGCGCGGCGGATCGCGGCTCGGCATCTACTTCGCCGAGACCGGCGCCAGCCAACGCGCCTCGACCGTGGTCTACGACCGGGCTGGCGCCTCGGTGGCCACCGTCAAGGCCGGCGACATCCCCTGGGCCGGCGTGCTCGCAGGCGCGGCATGGTTCCACACGACCGGCATCACGCCGGCGCTTGGTCCGGCCGTGGCCGACGCCACGCGCGAGGCCCTCGGCGCGGCGCGGGCCGCGGGTGCACGCATCAGCCTCGACCTCAACTACCGGGCAAAACTGTGGGGCACGGACCGCGCGCGAGCGGTGATGCGCCCGCTCGCCTCAATGGTCGATGTGATCATCGCGAACGAAGAGGACATCCAGGCCTGCCTGGGGCTCGAGGTGCACGGCGCCGATGTGACTGCCGGGCGGCTCGATCCCGCCGGCTATCGCGACGTGGCTGAGCGCGTGGTGCGGGAGTTCGGCGTGAAGCAGGTGGCCATCACGCTGCGCGAGAGCTACTCGGCGAGCCGCAACGGCTGGAGCGCGGTGCTCTATGACGGCGCCACGGGCGGGTTCTGCGAGGGGCCGCGTTACGACGTCACGCTGGTGGATCGGATCGGCGGGGGCGACAGTTTCGCTGCCGGGCTCATCTACGGCCTCGCGACGGGACGGACGCCAGAGTCGGCCCTGCGGTTCGCGGTTGCGGCAAGCGCGCTGAAGCAGACCATACCCGGCGACTTCAATCGGGCGAGCGCCGCCGAGGTCGATCGCCTGGCCCTGGGCGATCAGAGCGGCCGCGTGCAGCGATAGGACCGGTTTCATCACCTGCGTGCAGAGAGAACGGGTGATGACACCGCCTACCTACGCCCGGGTCCGCTTCTCCTCGAGTCGTGCGTGTTCGGAGCATGCCGGGTCGTCGCAGCACAGCGAGCACACGCGTTTCATCGCGTCGAACCCCAGCACCTCCGTCTCGGGGGCGAGATAGCCGGCCTTGACCGCCTCGGTCCGCATGAGGTCGGTGCTCAGGTATTTCTTGTTGCTGTCGCTGAAGACCGTGGCCACGACGGCGTCCTTGCCGATGGCATCCTGGATCTTGAGCGCGCCGATGAGGTTGGAACCGGAGGAGATGCCGACCGCCAGGCCCACCGCGGCCAGTTTCTGGGCCATGATGATCGAATCGCCGTCGGCTGCCTCGATGACCGGCTCGATCTCGTTCACTTTCAGCAGCGCCGGGATGAACTCGTCTGAGATCCCCTGGATGCGGTGCTGCCCCACCTTCTGACCGGCGCTGATGGTCGGCGACTCAGCCGGCTCCAGCGGGTAGACCCGGACCGCCGGATTCATGCTGCGCAGGTAACGTCCAACGCCCATCACCGTGCCGCCCGTGCCGACGCCGGCGACGAACGCATCCGGCGTCAGGCCCTGGAGGCGGAGTTGGTACCAAATCTCCGGCCCCGTCGTCCGCATGTGCGCGTCGGCGTTGGCCTCATTCGAGAACTGGCACGGCAGAAAGACGTGCCCGTCGCGGGCGGCCAGTTCCTCGGAAAGGCGGATGCTGCCCAGGAATCCGCCCTGCTCCCGGCTCACGGGCACGATCGACGCGCCGAAACTCGAGATGAGGGCCATGCGCTCGTGGCTCATCCAGTCGGGCATGAACACCGTGACCGGGTGGCCGAGGGCCCGGCCGATGGCTGAGAAGGCGATGCCCGTGTTGCCGCTGGTCGCTTCGGCAATCGTGTCGCCGGGCGTGATCTGGCCGGTCAAGTAGGCCTGACGCATGATGTGCAGAGCCATGCGGTCCTTGATGCTGCCCGTCATGTTCACCTGTTCGTACTTGGCGTAGACGACTCGTGGCTCCCCGCGGTATCTGAGTCGAATCACGAGCAGCGGCGTGTTACCGATCAGGAGTTCGAGCGATCTCAATCGCGCGGCGACGATCGGATCGAGTGCAGCGACCGACTTCATGAAAGCTCCCCAGCGATGAGGGCGGATTCGAGGCGGGCGGGCAATAACTTCCTGATTCTAGCACCGGATCGGCGGCGGTCTGCGTGCAGCGCCAGGCGCGGCTCCGCCCCGGACCCCGCGCTTCGTCGCGACTCGAGGGTGTGGCGACGCCCTCCGAGGTGTGGTACTATTTTGTGTTTACCGCTGTTGCGCCAGCGCCGCCAGCGGACGCCCACCAAGAACGTCCCCATCGTCCAGGGGTTAGGACGCGGCCCTTTCAAGGCCGAGACCCGGGTTCGAATCCCGGTGGGGACGCCAGCCTTCGCTCCCGTCCGGCCTGCTGGCTCCCGTCCGGCCTGCTGTTCCCCTCCGGGAGCTTCGGCTGGCAGGCCAGCTGCACGCGAAGGCTGTCCGCCGAAGCCGCTCCGCGGTGAAGGCGGACCATCCCCACAGCTCCTCCGGCCTTGCCGTTCCCGCAACGCGTTCATCCCTGCCAGTACGCAGAATCTGCCCCGACGTCCGCGCGCGCAGTGAGATTCCAGCGCCGCGCGCCCTCCCCGCATTGGACCGGACCTTGCAGCAGGCACGCTCATGAGTGCGCCTGACCGACGGTTCGTCTACATCATTCGAAGCGAGAAGAATGGCATGCGGTACGTCGGGTCCACCAGCGACGTCGTGCGCCGTGTAGCCACCCACAACTCCGGAGGCTCGGAGTTCACGGCTCCCCATCGTCCATGGAGCGTGCTGGTCAACATCGAGTTTCGGTCCGATCAGACGGCGCGCCGCTTCGAGCGCTATCTGAAGACCGGCTCAGGACGCGCATTCGCGAAGCGGCACTTCCTCTAGCACCCGCCTTCGCTCCCCTCCGGCTCGCTTCGGTCCTCGTGCCGCTACGGCTGGGCAAGCCAGCCTTCGGGCGAAGGCGGGCCAGTTCTGCCAGACGACTTCACGCCGTGGCCGCCGCTGCAGCGGTCACGACAGCCAGGCGAAGGCTTCGCGGGCG
>JALOKU010000164.1 GCA_025456345.1 Vicinamibacterales bacterium
GTCTCGCGCCTGCAGCCGGCCGCGCCGGTGGTGGAGCGCGCGTCGGTGTGGATTGACACGGTGAAGCGCGGCCCCTTTGTGCGCGAAGTGCGCGGCACCGGCACGCTAGTGCCAGAGAACCTGCGCTGGATTCCCGCCATCGCCGACGGCCGCGTCGAGCGCATCCGGTTGTATCCGGGCGCCGCCGTCACGCCCGACACCGTCATCCTGGAGCTGAGCAACCCGGCCCTCGACCAGGCGGTCCGCGACGCGGCGGTGCAGGTACGCGCCGCCGAGGCGCAGCTGCTGAACCGCCGCGCCGAGCTGGAGACGGCGCTCCTGGCCACGCAGGCCACGCTCGCGCAGGCGGAGTCGGACGCGCGGGAAGCGGGGCTCGACGCGGACGCCGAGCAGCTGCTCCACGCGAAGGGCCTGACGTCGGCGATTGCGCTCCGCACGAAACGCACGCGCGCGGAGAACCTCGCCGCCCGGGCCACGCTCGAGCAGGAGCGGCTGACGCGGCAGCGCGAGTCGCTCGCGTCGCAGCTCGCGATCCCGCAGGCGGAGGTGGAGCGGCAGCGCGCGGCGCTCGGGCAGCAGCAGGCACAGCAGGCGGGCTTGCAGGTGCGCGCGGGCGTCGTCGGGGTGCTGCAGCAGGTGGCGGTGGAGCTGGGCGCGCGCGTCGGCCCGGGCACCAACCTCGCCCGCGTCGTCGATCCCACCCGGCTCAAGGCCGAGCTGAAGATCCCGGAAACCCAGGCCAAGGATGTGCAGCTCGGGCAGCGCGCCACGATCGACACGCGCGCAGGCGTGGTCGCTGGGCGCGTCGCACGGATGGACCCGGCGGCGACGGCCGGCACGGTCACGGTGGATATCGTCCTGGACGGGGCCCTGCCGAAAGGCGCGCGGCCGGACCTGTCGATTGACGGCACGATCGAGCTGGAGCGGCTCGCGGACGTGGTCTTCGTGGGCCGGCCGGCGGTGGGCGAAGACGGCGCCACGATCCAGCTCTTCCGGCTGGACGCGACGGGCCACGCACACCGCGTAGCGGTGACGCTGGGGCGGATGTCGGCGAGCGCGGTGGAGATCCGGGCGGGCCTGCAGCCGGGCGACCAGGTGGTGCTCTCCGACATGAGCCAATGGGACGGCGCCGACCGGGTGCGGATCAAATAGGAGGATGCGGCGATGACGGCAGAGATGACGCCGACGGCATCGGCGCCCGCGACCGCGGTCGCGCCGGCACCGCTCATCCGCTTGACGCATCTCACCAAGGTCTTCTATGCGGAGGACGTGGAAACGCACGCCTTGTCGGAGGTGGACCTGGAGATCCACGAGGGCGAGTATGTGGCGGTGGCCGGGCCGTCGGGGTGCGGGAAGTCGACCCTGCTGTCGATGCTGGGCCTGCTCGACACGCCGACCTCGGGGCAGTACTGGCTGCGGGGCGAGCCGGTGGAGGCGCTGTCGTTCAAGCAGCGCGCCCGCGTGCGCAACCGCGCCATCGGCTTCATCTTCCAGAGCTTCAATCTGATCGGCGACCTGACGGTGGCCGAGAACGTCGAGCTGCCGCTGACGTATCGGGGCCTGAAGCCGGCGGAGCGGCGGCCGCTGGTCGCGGCGGCGCTGGAGCGCGTGGACATGGCGTACCGGGCGAAGCACCTCCCGGGCCAGCTCTCGGGCGGGCAGCAGCAGCGGGTGGCGGTGGCGCGGGCGGTCGTGGGAACGCCGTCGATTCTCCTGTGCGACGAGCCGACCGGGAACCTCGACTCGAAAAACGGGGCGATGGTGATGGACCTGCTGCAGGCCCTGCACGCGGAGGGCGCGACGATTTGCATGGTGACGCACGACCCGCGGTACGCCGACCGCGCGAAGCGCACCATTCACCTGTTCGACGGGCGCGTGGTGGATGGGGCGGAGGCGGGGGCCTGCGGCTGAGACGGCGCCTTAGACACAGAGAATCCGGCTGGCTACGTCGTGGAAGAACGCCGGCGACCAGAGCGCCAGGGAATCGGGGTCCCTCACGAAGGGCTCCACCTCGGAGCGCGCCTGAGCGAGGTCGACTGCGTCGATCGTTTCAGCCAGGCGTTCCCGCAGTCGGGCGGCCGTCAGCGGTTCGTCGGCCGGCCAGTGCCCGCTCTGGACCATGCGCGCTTCGAGATGCGCGAGCCGCAGTTCGGGATGGTGACCGGCGAACCAGACGAGGTCGTACCAGTCGCGTCCCTTGACGCGCGTGCGCCATCGGCGGCAGAGAACGGCGTGCATCTTGCCCGCGAAGAGGTCGGGCAGCGCGAACACCCGCACGGCGAACGGAATCGGCGAAAGCAGATACCGGACCTCCGTGGAGAACCCGCCGGGGGGATCCGTGTCAACCTCCAGCTTGATCCTCAGCGTCTGTCCGGGTGGTACCCCGCGGATGAGCGACTCCGGCGTGCGAATCTCGATGAGTTGCGCGCGCGTGTCCGCCTTGGTGAAGGTCGACTGGATGGCGCTGCGGCGAGCCTTCACTTTCGTCTGGACGCGCACTTCGAACCCATGAGCCTGAAGCTCGGTCTGAACGGCCCCGTTGAAACGGTCGAGTCTGAAGCCCCCGTCGGAGGCGAGCAGCGAGAAGTCGAGATCCTCCGAGAACCGATCGAGTCCATGGACCACGCGCAGGGCCGTGCCACCGTAGAACGCCGCGTGTTCGTAGAACCTGGCGCGCCACAACCCGAAAAGCGCCAATTGCTGCAGCACCTCGCGCAGCGCCCTCAGCCGATCGCCCAGACTGTCGAGCGGATACCGCCCGAGCATCTGCGACACCACCTCGTTCATGGCCGGGCCTCCCGGAGTCCGCGAATGACGCCCGCCAGGGCGGACAGCCTCGGCGACGGCCACAGCCGCGCCAGTTCGTCGATGATCGTCGTGTCGAGCGACGCAAGGTCCTCGGCGGCGCATCGCAGGTCGTCGTAAAGAAGCGTCTCAATCCTGCGGTGCGTGACCGTTCCGATCCGCCGGGCGTGCATCAGCGTATCCGCGAGTGCCTTCTCCCGGGTCGCGATGAGAAACCCCCGGCCAGGCGCTGCTTCCGTGCGCGTCACGCCCATCCAGAACACGCGCGCCGGAACGGGTCGATAAAGGAAACGGCCGACAGGCGTCGAATACGTCCTGGCCTTGCCGGCGGTGGCCGACGTGACCGTCTCAACGTGCTCTGGCGTGAGTCCGTGGAACGACAACGCGTACTCGAACGACACATACGACGGGCCGGAGATCAGGTTCGCGATCAACTCCCGTGACCAGGGCCCCCTGCGGTAGGTCGGACCGAAGACGTACAGCCCCTTCTTGACGCGAACGATCGCCCCGTCGCGAAGCAGGCGTGTCACCCTGTCGCGTGGGCGGGCGTAGTCCGCCAGCCCATTCATCAAGACCTGATAGTCGAACTCCTCGAACGGAACGTTGGCGCGCAGCGCGGCGATCATGACCCTCCAATCGTGTCTATATCATACCAGTAAGTCGAGTTAATGTCGACATACTGGTAATTATGTTCGGGAGGCTGAAGTCCCCCGGCTACGACTGACTAGCGCCCAGTCCCTAGCCCCGAGTCCCTTTCCAGTCGATACTCCGTTGTCGTGATCCGTCTCTCGCACCTGACCAAGAAATTCGGCGCCTGCACCGCGGTTGACGACCTGTGCGTCGACGTCCGCGAAGGCGAGGTCGTCGGCCTCCTCGGCCCCAACGGCGCGGGCAAGACGACGACGATGAGGATGATCACGGGGTTCATGCCGCCGTCAAAGGGGCGGGTCAGCATCGCCGGGTTCGACCTCTACGACCATCCCATCCAGGCGAAGCGGAAGATCGGCTACCTGCCGGAGCAGTTGCCGCTCTATCCGGACATGACGGTGTGCAAGTACCTCGCGTACGTGGCGGCGCTGAAAGACGTGCCGGCCGCGCGAACGAAGGCCGCCGTCGCGCTCGCCATGGAACGCACGCGAACCGGCGAGGTAGCCGACACGCGCATCAGCACGCTCTCGAAGGGCTTCAGGCAGCGCGTCGGGCTGGCGCAGGCGATCGTGCACGAACCGCCGGTGCTCGTGCTCGACGAGCCGACATCGAGCCTCGACCCGCAGCAGCGCTACGAGGTCCGCGAACTCATCACGGCACTCAAGGGCCGGCACACGGTCATCCTCTCCACGCACATCCTTCCCGAAGCCAGCGACGTCGCCGACCGCGTCGTCATCATCAACCGCGGGAAGGTGATGGCGGTGGATACGCCGGCGAACCTCGCCGGGCGCCTGCGCGCGTGCGAGTCGGTGCGGCTGGAAATCGGCGCGCGCGCGGCGGCTTCAGCCGTGTCGCCGGACGCGGTTCGCGAGTCGCTTGCCGCGCTGCCGGGCGTGCTCGATGTCCACGCGGCCATCGGTGCGGCCGGTATCATCACGGCGCGGATTGACAGTGCGGCCGGTGTGGACTTGCGCGCGGAGGCAGCCGCGCTCGTCACGGGCCGCGGATGGCGACTGCTCGGCCTGTCCGGCGATTCACTGTCGCTCGAGGAGATCTTCCTCGCCCTGACGCGCGATGAACGCGAGGGAGGGGCCTGATGCGGCATGCCCTGGCCATCGCGCGCCGCGAGATTGAGTCCTACTTTGGCTCACCCATCGCCTACGCGGTGATGACGGTGTTCACGTTCGTGTCGGGGCTCTTCTTCTCGAACATGCTCGTGCACTACGTCAGGCAGGCGGCGCTGGCCGATGCGCAGATCCAGAAGTTCGGTCGTTCCGAGTTTCAGCTGGACGTCCCGACGGTCGTGCTCGCCCAGTTCTTCCAGAACGAGGCCTTCCTGCTCATGCTGGCCGTGCCCCTGCTGACGATGGGGCTTGTGACGGATGAGCGGAGGAAGGGGACCATCGAGCTGCTGATGACGTCGCCCGTGCGGGGCGTCGAGATCGCGGGCGGAAAGTTTCTCGGGGCGTTCGCCTTCCTGGCGCTGATGCTGCTCCCGGTCGTGCCGATGTTCGCGTTCATGGGCGCCGGGGGGAATTGGGAGGCCGGCGTCATCGCGAGCGGGCTTCTGGGCCTGCTGCTGCTCGGCGGGGCCCAGATCGCGCTGGGGCTCTTCGTCTCGTCGCTCTGCGAGAACATGCTCGTCTCCGCCATCGGCACCTACGGCCTCATCGTCACCCTGCAGTTCATCGATACGGGCGGCGCCGCCGGCGGGTCGATCTGGACGAGGCTCCTGGGCTCACTGTCTTTCTATGCGCGGCACCTGAACTCGACGCGCGGCGTGATCGCCGCCGCCGACATCGTCTATTTCGCCTCGTGGATCGCCCTGGGGCTGTTCCTGGCGCAGCGGTCCGTCGACGCGCTGCGGTACAAACGGTCATGAGGAAGTTCGCGTTTCTGCCCGGCGCCCTCATGGTCGTGTCGGCCGTCGTGTGGGCCGCACTCGCCGCGCGATGGACCGCGCCCGTGAGCGTGCTGTTCGGCGGCGGGCTTCTCGCGCTCGCCGTCGGTGTGGCGGCCAACTGGAGGGGCGTCCGGGAGTGGTTCGGCGATCCGCGCGGCGTCTTCGCCCTCAACACCGCGCTGTCGACGCTGCTGCTCGTGGCCGCCCTCGTCCTGGTTAACGCGCTCGTGGGGTCGCGGGGCGTGACCTTTGA
This sequence comes from Vicinamibacterales bacterium, assembly GCA_025456345.1. Lineage (GTDB taxonomy): Bacteria > Acidobacteriota > Vicinamibacteria > Vicinamibacterales > JAKQTR01 > JAKQTR01. The sequence goes on from JALOKU010000164.1 coordinate 5,610, forward strand.
CTGGACCGAGGCGGGCCGCAATACGCTCGCCCCCGAGACCGTCACGCTCGTGCAGGGCCTCGAGGTCGACGTCGTCCTGAAGCAGATGGGCAGGCCGGGAGACCCGGCGTCGCGCGATCTGCTCGGGGCCGTTGCCGAGCAGAGTCCGCGCATTCGCGTGGAGACGGTCGATATTGACGCCTCGCCGGGCGAGGCGCGCCGCTACGGCGTCACGCGCGCCGGGTCCGCGCTTCCGCCGGATCGACGCGGTGACCGAGCCCGCATTGGCCTCGGCCATCCTGCAGATCTCGAGCGCAGTGACACCCCGCGTGTGCTTCGCGGCGGGGGATGGCGGGCACGGCCTGTCCGACGCCGGGCCCCAGGGGTTGTCCGGGCTGGCGTCCGTGCTGAGCGCGTCGAACTACGAGCCCGCGCCAACCGGCCTGCTCGATGGCGAAGTGCCCGGCACCTGCGGCGCCCTGGTCCTTGCCGGCGTCCCGAACGGCCTCCAACCCGACGCGCTGGCCCGCATCGACCGTTATCTTGCGCGCGGCGGGCGGCTCCTGCTGGCGCTCGATCCGCCGGTTGACCCCGGCGTGGCGTCGTTTCTGGCGCGGTTCGGCATCACGACGGGGCAGGGGGTGATCATCGAAACAGGTGATGCGGGACGGGCGGTTGGAGCCGGG
>JALOKU010000064.1 GCA_025456345.1 Vicinamibacterales bacterium
GTGGTCCGGCTCGCCTGGTCCTCCCACGGCTTCGGCGCGGCAGGCTCCGCCTTCGCCGTGGTCCGGCTCGCCTGGTCCTCCCACGGCTTCGGCGCGGCAAGCCTTGCCCCATGCCCCATGTCCCTTGCCCCATGCCCCATGTCCCATATCCCTTGCCCCTTGTCCCTTGCCCCTTGCCCCTTTTCCTGTAGACTCTCCCGCCAGAGGTTCGGACCGCCCATGACCACACTCGACTGGCTGATCGTTTTCGCGTACTTCGCGCTCCTCGCCGGCATGGTGCTCTGGCTCGTCAGGCGGAACAAGGACACCGCCGACGACTACTTCCTTGCCAGCCGCAACCTCGGCTGGCTGATTGTGGGCGCGTCGATCTTCGCGTCGAACATCGGCTCGGAGCACCTGGTCGGCCTGGCCGGGTCCGGGGCGACCAGCGGCGTGGCGATGGCGCACTATGAGCTGCACGCCTGGTGCCTGCTCGTGCTCGGGTGGCTGTTCGTGCCCTTCTACAGCCGGTCGAAGGTGTTCACGATGCCGGAGTTTCTCGAGCGCCGCTTTTCGCCCGCGGCGCGATGGATGCTCTCGATCATCTCGCTGGTGGCGTATGTCATCACCAAGATCGCCGTGGGGATCTTCGCGGGCGGCATCGTGTTCGGCACGCTGCTGCCCGAGATGCAGTTCGCCATCGGCGGCATCGTCTTCAACGCCTTCTGGATCGGGTCCGTCGTGGTCGTCGTCCTGACCGGGCTCTACACCGTCGTCGGCGGCTTGCGCGCCGTGGCGTATACGGAGGCGGTCCAGACGTTCATCCTGGTGGTGGGGTCGATCCTGCTGACGGTCTTCGGGCTGCAGAAGCTCGGCGGGTGGAGCGAGCTTCGCGCGGCGCTCGACCCGGACATGTTCAACCTCTGGAAGCCGCTCATCCCCGCCGGCGTCGAGGGCACGTGGGCGCCGGTGAAGGAACCGGGGCGGATGGCCTGGTACTTCAACACCAACTACCCGTGGCTGGGCATGCTGATCTGCGCGCCAATCATCGGCCTCTGGTACTGGTGCACCGACCAGTACATCGTGCAGCGGGCCCTGGGCGCGCCGAGCGAGCGCGAGGCGCGGCGCGGCACGATCTTCGCCGCCTACCTGAAGCTCCTGCCCGTCTTCATCTTCATCATCCCCGGCATGATCGCCCTGGCGCTGGCCAAGACGGGCCTCGGCGGGCCCGGCATGACGGCCATGCTCGCCTCCGACGGCACCGCCGTTCGCGACGTGGCCCAGGGGGCGTTTCCCCTCATGGTGCGGGAGATTCTCCCCGCCGGCGTGCGCGGCCTGGTCGTGGCGGGCCTGCTCGCGGCGCTCATGAGCTCGCTCGCCGGCGTGTTCAACGCCTGCTCGACGCTCTTCACGATGGACCTGTACCAGAAGTTCAGGCCGAAGGCGACGCAGCACCAGCTGGTGTGGATCGGGCGCGTCGCGACGACGGTGATGGTGGTCGTGGGCCTGTTCTGGATCCCCGTCATCCAGGGCGCGAAGGGCCTCTACGACTACCTCCAGGGCGTGCAGGGCTACCTCGCGCCGCCCATCTTCACGGTGTTCTTCCTCGGCGTCTTCAACAAGCGCCTCAACGCCAAGGGCTGCCTCTCGGCGCTGGTCGTCGGCTTCGTGCTTGGCGCGTTCCGGCTGGCCGTCGACACGCCGGTGGCGCTCGGGATGGCAGGTTACGAGCAGGGCTACGCGACGGGCTCCTTCCTCTGGATCGTCAACAACATCTACTTCCAGTACTACAGCGCGCTCATCTTCCTGGTGTGCGTCGTGGTGATGATCGCCGTCAGCTACGCGACCGAGGCGCCGGAGCAGACCCGGCTGACGGGCCTGACCTACGCCACGGTGACCGACGAGCACCGCCTCGAGTCGCGCAGCAGCTGGGGCCGCGCCGACGTCGTCCACTCGTGCATCGTGCTGCTGCTCATCGTGATCGCGTACGTCTACTTCAGCGGCTGACGCGCGGCGGGAATCCGCCGTCGCTCAGCGGTGTGCCGCGGCGATGTGCCGCTCGGCCTCCTCGAGGGCGGCCTCGATATCGTGGCGCACGAGCAGCACCCCGTCGCGCTCGACGATGCCCGCGTTCGTGAGGACTTCCCGGGGCTGCGCGCGCAGGCCCGTCACGATCGCGAGCGTGTGCTGACGCGCCAGCGAGTCGAGCGCGCTCTCGAGGGCGACCAGGCCGGTTGCGTCAATCGCCGGCACGTGTTCCATCCTCAGAATCAGCACCTTCGCGCGGCCCGCCACGTCGTTGAGCGTGGCCGTGGCCTTCTCGGCCGCGCCGAAGAAGAGCGGGCCGAGGATGTCGTAGACGAACACTCCTTTCGGCAACGGGCGCGGCAGCTCCGGGTGTTCGTCCTCGCTGAGCCGCGTGTCGGCCACCTCGATCATCCGGCGCATGAACAGCAGCGCCGCGAGGCCGACGCCCACGGAGACGGCCGTCACCATGTCGAAGAACACCGTGAGCGCGTAGCACGTCAGCAGCACGAGGACGTCGCTCGTGGGGGCGATCCGGATGATGCGCCGCACGTGCTTCACTTCCGACATGTTCCACGCGACGACCAGGAGCAGCGCCGCCAGCGACGCCATCGGCAGATAACCGATGAGCGGCGCCAGCGCCAGCATCGCCGCCAGGATCACGAGGGCGTGCGTCATGGCGGCGACGGGCGACCGCGCGCCGGCGCGCACGTTGGTGGCGGTCCGCGCGATGGCGCCCGTGGCCGGGATGCCGCCGAAAAACGGCGTCACGATGTTCCCCACGCCGAGCGCTACCAGCTCGGCATCGGGGTCGTGCTTGGTGCGGGCCAGGCCGTCGGCGACCACCGCCGAGAGGAGCGACTCGATCGCGCCGAGCATGGCGATGGTGAACGCGCCGGGCAGGATCTGGCGGAACGCGTCGAAATCGAGCGGGAACGCATGACGGTGGCCCTCAGCCAGCCACGGGAGGAGCGGCATTGGCGGCATCTGCGGTATGCCGTGCACGATCACGCGCCGGATCTTCGTCTCGAAGGTGCTCGCGATGGTGGCCACGTCGAATCCCGGCCAGACCCTCGGCAGCAGCAACGCGGCGGCGGCCGCCAGCGGGAGCGCGATGAGGGCCGCAGGGACCTTCCGGACGAGCTTCGGCCACCCCAGCAGGCACGCGAGCGTCAGCAGGCCGATGGTCATCTCGGGCGCCGAGAACGTCCCGGCGGCCTTCACCATCGCCCACACGCGATCGACGAACTGCTCCGGGTTGCCCTCGAGCTTCAGCCCGAAGAGGTCTTTCAGCTGGAGCACGGCGATCACGGTGCCGATGCCCGCGGTGAACCCGGTCGTGACCGGGTACGGGATGAACTCGATGAACCGCCCGAGCCGGAGCAGGCCCATCGCCACCAGGATGATCCCCGCGAGCAGCCCCGACAGCAGCAGCCCGGGCAGCCCGAAGCGGGCGTAGATGGGCGCCAGGATGACCACGAAGGCGGCGGTCGGCCCCGTCACCTGCGTCCGTGATCCGCCGAGCAGGGCGACGATGAACCCGGCGACGATCGCGGTGTACAGGCCAGCCTGGGGCGGGGCGCCGACCGCAATCGCGAGGGCCATCGAGAGCGGAAGGGCGACGATGCCGACCACGGCGCCTGCCAGCAGATCGTGACGGACATCCGAGGCGCCGTAGCCCTCCGCGAGCACGGCCCTCAGGGCAGCGGCGGGCAGGCGTTGCCAGGGAGTTGGTGCTGACGATGACCGATATCGTGTCCGGCCCATCCGCCTAGTATCGCCTATCGGCGCACCCTTCCTCGCCTCTATCCCCTCTCCCCTCTCCCCTGTCCCCTCTCCCCTGTCCCCTCTCCCCTCTCCCCTATCCCCTGTCCCCTCTCCCCTATCCCCTATTTTTACAGCCCCCGCCCTCCCCTGCCCGTCGCGGCGGCGGCCGGCGGCCGCTTGGCGCCCACCTGGGGCGTTTCGCGCGACAGTTCGATCAGGTCCACGCTCTCGGACGCCTGGCCGAGCAGGTGCTTCGCGAAGTAGTCGGCGCGCAGCCAGAAGAAGTAGTCGCCCATCGTCGTGTAGCCGTGGCGCTGGCCCGGCATGACGAACATGTCGAAGCGCTTGTTGGCCTTGATGAGGGCGTCCGCCACCCGGTATGTGTTCGCCGGGTGCACGTTGTTGTCCATGTCGCCCGTGACGAGCAGCAGGTGCCCCTTGAGGTTCTTCGCGATCTCCGAGTTGCGGTCGATCGTGTACTCGAACTTCACCTTGCCGTCCTTGTCGGTGGTCTCCTTCACCCCGTGGTGCTTCTCGCTCCACCACCGGTTGTAGACGTTGTTCTCGTGGTTGCCCGACGAGGAGACGGCCACCTTGAAGAAGTCCGGGTAGACGAGCATCGCGGCCGTGGACATGAACCCTCCGCCCGAGTGGCCGTAGATCCCCACGAGGTTCATGTCGATCCACGGGTACTTGCGCGCCAGGTGCTCGATGGCGGCCTTCTTGTCCGCGAGCCCGTAGTCGCGCAGGTTGCCGTACCCGTAGTTGTGGTACCACTTCGACCGCTGCGGGTGGCCGCCGCGGTTGCCGATTTCGATGACGATGAAGCCCATCTGGGCGAGCGTCATGCTCTGGCTGCGCGGCGAGAAGGTCTTGCTGACGCTTTCCGTCTGAGGGCCCGGGTACACGTAGGCGATAATCGGGTACCGCTTGTCCGGGTCGAAGTCGAAGGGCTTGTACATCACCCCGAACAGATCCGTCACCCCGTCGTCAGCCTTGACCGTGAACGGCTCGGGGAACCTGAAGCCCGCGTCGGTGAGCGCCGTGACGTCGGTCTGCTCGAGGTCGGCGAGCTTCAGACCCGCCGCGTCGAACAGCTCGGATGTCGGAGCGGTGTCCACCTGTGAGTAGGTGTTGATGAAGTACTTGCCGTTGTCCGAGAGCGCCGACGAGTGCGACGCGTCGCCCGGGTCGAGCAGCTTCAGCCCGGTGCCGTCGAGGTTCACGCGGTAGAGGTGCGTGAAGTACGGGTCCTCTCCCGGCTCGCGGCCGTTGGCGGTGAAGTACATCACGCGCAGCTTCTCGTCGACATAGGAGATGGGACCCGTCACGAACTCGCCCGTGGTGATCTGGTTCTTCAGCGTGCCGTCGGCGCCGAACAGGTAGTAGTGGCCCCAGCCGTCGCGCTCGGACCAGTGGATGAACTGCTGGCCGTTGCCAAGCGTCCAGAGGGGCTGTGTCTCGATGTAGGTGTTGAGGCGCTCCTCGATGATCGGCGTCACCTCGCCGGTCTCGGTATTGGCCACGCACACGTCCACGCGGTGCAGGTCGCGGCTCAGGCGCCAGAAGTAGAGCTTGTCGGATGTCTCGCTCAGCCACCGCGGCTCGGTCTTCTCCTTGTCGCGGTCCCGGGCCAGCGACCGGGAGGTGGCCACCTGCAGGGTCTGATCCTTGAAGGCGTCGGCTTTCATGGTGACCCGCTTCTTCGTGTCGCGGTCGAAGACCAGCAGCTCCTCCTGATCGACGTTCTCCTCGCCCGGCATGGCGTAGCGGTAGGTCTCGAGCTTCGGCCGGGGCGACGCGAGGGCGTTGATCACCCAGAGGTCCGCCACCTTGCGCTGGTCGGATCTCGTTGCGGAGAACTTCTTCGAGTCCTTCGCCCATTGCACGCCGATGGCCGGCACCCGCGGGCCGTCCTTGTGTTTCGTGTCGTTCTTCTGGTCTTTCTTGAGCGTCGTCTTGGCCTCGTCGGTGAGCCGGCGGGCGAAGCTGTAGTGCTCTTCGCCGTCGGTGGTCAGCTGCACTTCCTGGACCGTCGCGTCGCCGAAGTCCTTCTGGGCCAGCTTGTAGCTGGCCTCGTCCATCATGAAGAGGTTGTGCCCGCGGGCGAAGACCACGGTCTTGTCGTCCGGCGACACCTGGGCCCATCCGGGCTTCTTGGGGTCGGGCGTATGGTCGGGCAGGAGCGCCAGCTTCCCCGTGGCGAGGTCGTACTCGAAGTAGAGGGTCTTGGTGGTCTTCGGCGGCTCGGCGTCCGGCTCTGCGCCCGCGCCGGTCTTCTTCTCGTCCTTCTTCACCTCGTCTTTCTTCAGCTCGTCCTTCTTGACCTCCTCCTTCTTCACTTCCTCTTTCTTGACCTGTTCGGTCTTCAGTTCTTCCGTCTTCTTCTCTTCTGTCTTCTGGCTCGCGCCTTCCTGCTTCTTGCTACTTGCTTCTTGCTTCTTCTCCCCCACGATGTCTGCGTCCTTCGGCACCTCGAGCTCGAAGCGGATCGCCGTGTCGTTCTTCACCCACTTCATCGTCGCCGGGGTGATGGGCAGGTGCGGCGACTCATAGGGGATGCGCGTGATGTTGGTGAGCATCGCGGCCATTTTCGCGTTGTCCCACAGGGGCGTCTTCGTGCGCTTGAGCGGGTCCACCAGCATGAACTTCCGGCCCTGCGCCGTTTCGAAGGCGTACCAGAAGCGGTCGCTCGTCTCCGCCCAGCGGGGCGCGACGCTCGTGTCGAAGACCAGCTTGCCGACCTTCGTGGCCATCCAGCGCGACGCGAGGTCGTAGTTGGGCTTCGGCAGCGGCCGGTCGCCGGCGCTGAGGCCGATCGTGAGCAGGACGATGACGAGAAAGGCCGTGGCAGGCGGGACCTGACGTCTGAACATCTCCGATCCTCCAATGGGTGGTCGCCGGCGGGCGGGGCGCGGAATCGACGTGGCGCCGATTGTATGCCGGATTGACGCCCGCGGCGAGGCGCGTTGGTCCGACCAGGGTCCCGCGCGGTTTTGAGGTGCGGTTCGAAGACGGACATCCGGAACGCGCGCGGGCACGCAACCCGTGATACTCTCCGCTGGTTCCCCGGTCAGACCACGAGGCGGTCCGGCCGGGGGTGTGGGCAGGAGTCTCAGGGTATGGATCTCGGTCCGCTCGAACGCAGCCTGGCGGGAACGACACTGGCGCCGTACATCGTCAAGGCGATGGCGATGATCGACCGCCCGCGCAAGGCCGGCAGCAACATGTTCCGCCACCAGATGAGCACGCTGGCGATCCTGCTCGACTACAAGAATGTCGACCCGGTCCTGCTGAAGGCCTCCATCATTCACGACCTGTTCGAGGAACTCGGCGATCAGCCGTGGGTGACCCGCGACACCGTCGCGTCAATCGACGCCGACGGCCCGGCGGTCTACGACCTGGTCATGGAAGTGACGATCCGGAAGGTGAACGGGGTGGACGAGCCGAAGGCCGAGTACCTCCGCCGCATCATGCAGACAGGCAGCGACCGGGCGAAGAAGCTGAAACTGGCGGACCGGATCAGCAACCTGGTCACGCTCGGCTTCGTCAACGACCGGGCGTTCGTCGAACGCTACACCGCCCAGACCCGCGACTGCATCCTGCCGTACTCGGAAGCGGTGGCTTCCGACATGCACCGGGAACTCAAGGACCTCGTCGACAACCGCACGGCCCAGCTCGAGCGGCTGCGGTAGCGCCGCGACCGGCCGTGCGCCTCCCCGTCCGGACCCGAGGGATCAGGTGTGCGTGTGGGCCGCGGGCATGCCGAAGTGCTGCGCCGTCGCCCCTTCGAAGTCCATCTCGATGAGCACCGCCGGCTCGTCCCCGACGACCGATCCCACATGCCCCGGCTCCAGGAACACGACCGCGGGCGCCACCCACTCCTTCCGGCAGCCGTCCGGGAAGTGCGCCTCGAGGTGCCCGCGCGCCAGGAACCCCACGTGCGCGTGCATGCACAGGTCGGCCTTCACGGCCTGGTGCATGTCTTTTTCCCACGTGAAGCCCGGGTAGTAGATGGTGCGGCAGATGCGCCCGCTGCCGACGTGGACGATGTCGCGCGTGACGCCGCCGGCGGTCTTGCGCTCGGCGCCGTCGATGGGTGCGGTGAGGGGATCGTGCTCACTCATGTTCGCCTCGCTTCAGGATGCCGGGTTGACGAGCCGATTGTACTTGCGGAGCACCTCGCGCAACCGGTCGTGCGGCAGCCCGATCACACGGCGGCTGTTGACGCCGGTCATGGTGTCGGACGCCACCAGGGCGTTGACGACCGCTTCTTCGGTCGCAAGCGCCGTGGCGTCGAACAGCGGCGAGATGTCTTCGTTCGACACCATCTCGACCTTCGCGAGGCCCGGCGCGGCAAACGCGCCAGGGTTGGCGGTGGAGAACGCAACGAAGATGTCGCCGGAGCCGTTCCCCGACATCGCGCCTGTCCGCGCGAGTCCGAGGCTGACGCGGCGGGCCAGGCGCTTCAACTGGTGCGGCAGCAGCGGCGCGTCGGTGGCCACCACGACAATCACCGACCCGGTTTCGGCGCCGCCCGCCCCGGCGCCCGCGCCGTCACGCGCGTCGTTCTCGGCGATCTCCTTCCCCACCGGCACGCCTGCCACCATCAGGTGCCGGCGCAGGCCGAAGTTGGCCTGGAGCAGCACGCCAACCGTGTAGCCGCCGTCCTTCGGGCCGAGGCGGCGCGAGGCGGTGCCGATGCCGCCCTTGAAGCCGTAGCACACCATGCCGGTGCCGCCGCCGACGCTGCCCTCGGCCACGCGTCCGCCGGCCGCCTCGTCGAGCGCGCGGAAGACATGCTCGGGCTTCACGTGCATGCCATTGATGTCGTTGAGGTACCCGTCCCACGTCTCGGCCACCACGGGCAGCGCCCACCAGAAGCCGGATGGATCGGGCGGGCCGGCCTCGAGGCGCCAGGCAATGGCCGCGTCGCGCGCTACGCCAACGCTGTGCGTGTTCGTGATGAGCACCGGCCCTTCGAGAAATCCTGACTCCTCCACCCACGTCGTGCCGGTCATCTCGCCGTTGCCGTTCAACGAGAACCACGCGCCGAACGAAGGCTTCTGCAGCGTGTCGCGCCCGCGAGGCAGCACCGCCGTCACGCCCGTGCGCACCGGCCCCTTGCCGACGACGAGCGGGCCGTCGCCCGAGATGATGGTGGCGTGTCCGACGGTCACCCCGGCCACGTCGGTGATGGCGTTGAGGGGCCCCGGCGTGCCGTCGAACGGCACGCCCAGGCCGCGCGCGCGCGGCCGCGCCTGGCCGTGCGGCGCCCCCGCCGCCGCCACCCACAGCGCGCCCAGGAGAATCAGGCTGGCGTGAGGCGAAAACGGTGTCTGACCCCAATGACGCACGGCGGCCGCCTTTCAGAACGATCAGAACGTGTACGTGCGCCGGACGATGGTCGTGTCGCCGGCCTGGACGGGCACGAGCGACGCGGGCCTGGGCGTGACGGCCGTGCCGGGCAGGTCCGGCAGGCCGTGTGCGCGTTCGGCCACCGCCACCGTGAGCGGCCTCGACCCTCTCAACGTCATCGAGACGGCGGACCCGGACGCGGGCGCGTTGAAGTACTCCAGCGTCCACGCCGTGTCGTCGGGTGCGCGTCGCGTGAACGCGCCGCTCACCTGCTTTCCGTCCACCGAGGTGTCAAGGGCGGGTACGCCGTTTACCCACACCGACAGCATGTTGCCCTCCCGTCCGGGCACCACGCGGAAGGTGACGTGCCGGCCGCCTTCGGTCGGAACGGCCCTGACCAGCGTCGCCGTCGGCGCCGGCAGATCCGCGGCGGGCGCATCGGCGTGAAGGAACCCGGGCACGCCGGTCGCCGACGACCAGGGCTGTACGAGCGCGGGCGGGCGTCCCTGCCGCGGCGCCGCGCCGAGGAACTGGCCGAACCATCCATCCGGCCGATCGACGCGCGCGGCCCAGCTCGCCGTCTTGCTGTCCGCGTCCAGCGCGTAGATGACGTTCGCCGGCTTCGGATGCCGGTCCGAGTAGCGCGTCCCGGTCACGGCCGCCGCCAGGCACGCGAGCGCCGCGACGGCGGCGAGACCGGCCGGCCACCATCGCCGCCGCTCCACGGCGCACTCGATCGGGACCGCCAGCGCGCCCATTGCGAGCGCGGCCGTCACGGCCATGGCCGCCCCGCCTTCGGGCGCCAGCCCCATCGCGACGAAGAACGCATGCGCGAGCGGCCAGAGAATCAGGATGGCGGGCACCGCCAGCAGCATCACAGCCAGCAGCATCACCGCCGCGGTCCGGCCGGCCCCCGGTGGCGAATCCGGCCGGCGCGACGAGGCTGCCATCGCGGCGAGCAGGCTGCCGATGAGCGGCCACGCCACGACGTAGCTGGCGCCGGCGGCGAACCACGCGGAGAGGGCCGCCGCCGCCAGCAGCACGAACGCCGCGCCGAGGGCGATTGACTGCGCGGCGAACCGCTTGCGGAGCAGGACGTAGAGCGCCAGCCAGACGGCGGTGATGCACGCTACCAACGCCGCGGCGTACGTCCCGCTCGTCAGCACGGGGCCCTCCTGCAGCCACCGCTCGTGCGCCAGGCCGGCCAGGCGGCCGAACCGCCAGCCGGAATAGCCGGACGCCCCCGTGAACGCCGCGTAGATCACCACGGCGAGGACGATGCCGCCGATGCTGGCCTCCCGCCGGCGCCGTGCCCGGACAACGGCGATGACAAAGAGCACCGCCGCGGCCAGGGCGAGCGGAACCGCCCACGCCGTCGAATAGTGCGGCGCGACGTTCACGACCGGCAGGGCGAAGTACACGGCGTCGCGCGCCTCGAGCGTGCCGAGGTCCATCGAGGCGAATCGGCGCGCCAGCCGCAAGGCTGCCTCGCCGTGATGCTGGAGGCTGCCGCGATCGAGGGCCGCCGCGTTGTCGCCGGACGTGTGGTACCGCTCCTGCCCGCCGACGAACGCGAAGTTCAGGCCCGCGGTCTCGAGCCGTTTGAATTCCGTGAAGTCGGTGTCGTTCGGCAGCCGCTTGTAGACCTCGCAGGTCAGCGACGACCCCGCCGGCTTCGGCACGAGCGAGGCCCATTCGGCCACAACCGCGCCGTTGCCCGCGCTGGTTTCGAACATCCACGAGGGCCCCTGCGTGCCCCGGGCTTCGAAGTTCATCACCATGCGGACGTCCTTCGCCCACGGGTGCTGTTCGACGAACGCCTTTGCGCCGAGCAGGCCGAGCTCCTCGGCGTCGGTCAGCAGCAGGATGACGTCGTTGCGGGGCGGCGGCGCGGTCCTGAGCGCCCGCACGGTCTCGAGAATCGCGGCCACGCCCGACGCCGCGTCGGCGGCGCCCGGGGCCGCCGGCACGGAGTCGTAGTGCGAGGCCAGCAGGACGGCGCCCGTGCTGTTCGTGCCACTGATGCGCGCCAGGATGTTCTCGACGCGCGCCATGCGCACGGTTGTCGTGCCGCGTCGCACCACGGTGGACTGGATCTCGACCTTCAAACCGAGGCGTGCGATGGCGCCCGCCACGTAATCCCGCACGCGCGGGTGGTCGGGCGATCCGACCGGGTGCGGGCGCTGGGCGACCTGCTCGACGTCGGCCATCGCCCGTTCCGCGGAGAACTCGGACGGCGGAGCGCTCGCGGGCACAGGCGAAGGCGGCCCGCCGAGGACGATTGCCGCGAGGCCCAGCCCGACAACGAAGGCCGCCGACAGCAGCGCGGACCATCCGGGACGAGTTGTTTTCACGGCCCCCCTATCCCCTATCCCCTGTCCCCTATCCCCTATCCCCTATCCCCTATCCCCTATCTCACCCCCATCCTCGCCGCCTCCGCCTTGACGGCCGCCAGTTCCTTCATCAGGTCGTCGAAGCGGACGAACGCGTCGCGGCCGACCTTCTGGTCGGCCTGGCTGATCATGCGGGCGATGTTGGACAGCTGGTCGATGAGCATCGGCTGCGGGTACACGACGCTGGCCGTGACCACGCGGTCGGCCAGCGCCTCGAGAGCCTTCGCGTTTGCGGCACCAGGCAGCGCGGCCTGGCGCGCCGCGGTCAGCCTCGATCCGAGCGCTCGCGCGTCGGCGATGGCGTCGCGCACCTTCAGGGCGAGATCCTGCTGCTCCTGCAGGTCGGCTTGCGTCACGCCTGCCGCGGCCACGCGCGGGTCGATGCGCACCTCGAGGGGCCGCGACTGGCTCCATTCGCCCGCCGACAGGCGCACCTGGTACGGGCCGGGCACGACAAGCGGCCCCGCCGCTCCCGCCGCGGCCTCGTGTCTCAGGTCCCACACGAAGCGGCTGTGCCACTCGCGCTTCATCAGGGGTGCGGCGCCTCCGCCTCCCCGCCGGCCCATCATCGTGGGAGCGGCGGATGCCGCCTGGCCCGCGCCAGCCTGTGCCGAAAGTGTGCGCACGATGGTGCCCCTGGCGTCGAGGATCTCGAGCTTCAACTCGCCCGCCGGCTCGCCGGCCAGGTAGTAGTCGAGGATGGCGCCCGGCGGCGGGTACTGCGGCAGGTCGGGTGATCCTCCCATCGGCGAGTACCGCATCCGGTACGCCTCGCGCGGCTGGAAGAGGTACGCCTCCGACCGCATCACCAGTTCGTGGCGCGACGCCAGCTGGTGCAGCAGCGTGACGTTGTCCATGATCCAGAACGCCCTGCCCATGGTCGCGAGCACCAGGTCCTTGTGGTGCACGCGGATGTCGGTCACCGGCGTCGCCGGCAGGTTCTGCTGGAACGACTGCCAGTGGCGGCCGTTGTCGAACGACACGAACATCCCGAACTCGGTGCCGGCATAGAGCAGGCCCTCCTGCGACGGGTCCTCCCGCACGACGCGCGTCGGATGGTCGGCGGGGATGCCGTTGCGGCCGTCCGTCAGGCGCGTCCACGTGGCGCCGTAGTCGGTGGTGGCGTAGATGTACGGCTGCAGGTCGTGCTCGCGCAGGAAGCGGTAGACCGCGATGTAGGCCGAGCCCTTTCGATGCGGCGAGTCTTCGATGGTCTGCACGCGCCCGCCGGGAGGAAGATCGGGAGGGGTCACCTTCTTCCACGTCTTCCCGGCATCCCGCGAGACGTGCACCGGGCCGTCGTTGGCGCCGACCCACAGCACGCCTTTCTCGAGGCGCGACTCGGCCATCGCGTAGATGCTGCTGTAGACCTCTTCGCCCGTGATGTCGCGCGTGATCGGGGTTCCTGGCGTCACCTGCTTGTCGGGCTCGTAGGCCGTCAGGTCGTGGCTGATGATCTCCCAGTTGACGCCTTCGTCGGTCGACCGGTGCAGCACGTGCGATGCCTGGTAGACGGTCTTCGGATCGTGCGGCGAGAGGTAGACCACCGTCTGCCTCGGGAAGCGGTACTTGATGTCCTTCGGGTTGTGGCCGTACCGGTTCTGCGGGTAGACCCAGTAGTGCTGCTCCTGGCCGGTCGCCACGACGTAGCGGCCCACCTCGCCCTTGCAGGCGCCCCAGACAACGGAGCCGTCGGGCCGCGGCCAGACCTGGCCCGTCTCGCATCCCGCCACCTGGCCCCAGATCTGCAGGGGCGAGTCGAGGCCCCACGCGACGGGCGGCAGGCTCGGCACGACCACCGTGCTGTTGTCCTGCTGCGGCCCGTACAGCCTGTAGGGGAACTGGTCGTCGACCGCCACCATGTAGAACTCGCCGGTGGGCTGGTTCAGGATCGACGACCACGTCCTTCCGCCGTCGCGCGTGACGTTGGCGCCGCCGTCGTTGCACTGGATCGCGGTCGCCGGGTCGTCGGGATTGAACCAGATGCCGTGGTTGTCGCCGTGGGGCGTGGGAATTCCCGCGAACGTCTTCCCGCCGTCGGTCGACTTCCAGAGGCCCAGCTCGTTCACCCAGACCTCGTTCTCGTCTCTGGGGTTCACATCGACGTAGTGGAAGTAGAACGGCCGCGCGCGCAGGCGCATGCTGTTGTTCACCATCGCCCACGTCGCGCCGCCATCGTCGGATCGGTACAGGCCGCCCTCGGGGCCCGGCGCCTCGACCATGGCGTAGACGGTGCTCGGCTTGCTCCGCGCGACGTCGAGGTCGATCTTGCCGATGAGCCGCTGCGGAAGCCCGGCCGAGAGCTTCGCCCATTTCGTGCCGCCGTCGGTCGACTTGTAGATGCCGCCCTCGCTGGCCGGCCCGCCGCTGATGATGTCCCACCCCTTGCGGAAGCCGCGGTACATCGCGGCGTACACCTCGTCGGGGTTGGAGGGGTTGATGGCCACCACGCGCGCGCCGGTCTCCCGGTTCACGAAGAGCGTGCGGGCCCAGGTCTTCCCGCCGTCGGTGGTCTTGTAGATGCCGCGCGTCTCGGTCGGGCCGAAGGGCGATCCTCCCACGGCCACCCACACGATGTCGGGGTTCGAGGGATGGATCGCCACCGCCCCGATCTGGCCGCCGTCCCGCAGGCCCGCCAGCGACCACGTCCGGCCCGCGTCGACCGACTTGTAGACCCCGCGGCCGATAATGACGTTGCTCCGGATGGCTGCGCTCCCGGTCCCCGCCCACACGATGTCGGGATGAGATTCGGAAACGGCGATGGCGCCGATCGATCCGGTCTCGATCTGGCCGTCGCCGACCGGCGTCCACAGCGCGCCGCAGTCGGTCGTCTTCCAGACGCCGCCGCCGGTGGCGCCCTGGTAGAACGTGCACGGCTGCTGGCGCACGCCCGAGATCGCGGTCACCCGGCCGCCCCGATGCGGCCCGACCGGCCGGTAGCGCAGCCCCTGATACATCACCGGGTTGACAATGACGTTCGGGTCGGCGGCGGGGCCCTGCGCCGAGGCGGTGACCTGGCGGCCCCCGATGGTGCCCGCAGCCGGGAAAAGCGCGACAATCAAGGCAGCGGCGGCGAGGCGCCGGGCACGGGGGCGGGACAAGCGGCTGGTTGTCATCGGAGCTCCTCGGGCGCCGCGGCCGTCCTGGCGCGTGGACGCCGGTTTTTCCGGCGCAGTATACCAGCCCGCCCCGCCGATCGGCCGGATGGCCCGGTGAGCCGGTTCCGCCCGCGCCTGCGCATCTCAAGGTAAGGGCGGCACTGCCGCTGCCCATGGAGCAGGTGTCATGAAACCCTCACCAGGCGCCACCAGCACACCAGCCGCCGCAACCGCCGGCCATGCCCGCCTGCACGGGAGCCTCCTGGCCGCCCCCGAGAAGCGGGCGCTGGTCTGGATGGCCGAACGCATGCCGGCGCGGGTCAACTCGGATCACCTCTCGGCCCTCGGGCTCGTCTCGATGGCCGGCGTGGGCGCGTCCTTCTGGCTCGCGGGCGCTCACCCGGCCGTGGGTGTGCCGCTGGCGGTGGCGTGCCTCGCGCTGAACTGGTTCGGCGACAGCATGGACGGCACTCTGGCGCGCGTCCGGAATCAGCAGCGGCCGCGCTACGGCTTCTACCTCGACCATGTCATCGACATCGCCGGCACGGCCATGATGCTGGCGGGGCTGGCGTTGTCGGGCCACATGAACCCGCTCATCGCCGCCGTCACGCTTGCCGCGTGGCTGATGGTGATGGGCGAGTCGTTCCTCGGCACCTGGGCGCGCAGCCTGTTCCGGATGTCGTTCCTCTGGTTCGGTCCGACGGAGCTGCGCATCCTGGTCGCCATCGGCGCGCTGATGCTCCTCGGCGGCGGGCTGGTGCGGCCCTTCGGATTCGGGCCGTACCGGCTCTTCGACGTCGGCGGCGTGTGCGCAACGGCGGGCCTCGTGATGGTGTTCGTGGTCAACGCCGTCCGAAACACGATCGCCCTTTATCGTGAGGAGACGCGGTGGTGAGCGCACGTCCTCTGCGCGCGCGGATCGGCATCTTCACCCTGGTCGGCGTCATCGGCTATGGCGTGCAGACCGCCGTGCTGTGGCTGCTCGTCGGGCGGCTCGGGTGGCCGGTGGTGCCGGCCACGCTCGTGGCCACCGAGGCCGCCGTGCTCCACAATTTCCTCTGGCACCTCGGCTGGACCTGGGCCGACAGGCCCGTCGGCGCGCGCGCGGCCGCCTGGCGGCTGCTCCGGTTCAACCTCTCGAACGGCGGGTTCTCACTGGTCGGCGGCGCCGCGATCATGGCGCTGCTCGTCGATGCGCTCGGCGTGCACTACCTGCTGGCCAATCTCGTGGCGGTGCTGGTGGTGTCGATCGCCAACTTCCTCGCCAGCGACCGCTTCGTCTTCACGCGGGCCGCGAGGTCCGGCGCTCCGGCCTCCCGTCACACCACGTACAAGACCACCGCGATGTAGTGGCACACGCTGCCTGCCAGCACGAACAGGTGCCAGATCGCATGGCTGTAGCGCAGTTTCGTCCACGCGTAGAACACCACGCCCCCTGTGTAGGCGAGCCCGCCGGCCACCAGCCAGGCAATCCCGGCCGGCGGCACGTGCTCCACCAGCGGCTTCACCGCAATCACCACGGTCCATCCCATGGCGATATAGAGCGCGGTCGAGAGGATGGGCCATCGCGCGCCGAACACGGCCTTGGCCGCGATGCCCGCCACCGCCAGGCCCCAGACGATGGTCAGGAGGGTCCAGCCCCAGGGCCCGCGCAGGGACACGAGGGCGAAGGGCGTGTAGGTGCCGGCGATGAGCAGGAAGATGGCCGAATGGTCGAGCACGCGGAGCACGCGGCGGGCCCGGGTGGCCGACAGGGCGTGGTAGAGCGTCGAGGCCGCGTAAAGCACGACGAGGGTGGAGGCGTAGATGAGGCAGGCCGTGATGCGCCACGGATCCCCGGTCGCGGCCGTCAGGACCACGAGCGCGACCAGGCCCCCCAGGGCCGCCAGCAGCCCGACGCCGTGGGTGACGCTGTGGGCCACTTCCTCGCCGACGGTCCACGCGCGCGACTGGCTCATCGCTCCTAGTGTAACGCGCGGTACTCGCGCCGGTCGGCTTTATCGTGGATAATAGGTAGTTGGCCGCCATGCCACATGAACCGACGGAATTTACCGTCGAACTGCAGCCGCGCGCCCGCTTCGACGCCATCGACGTGCGCAGCCGCATCCTCGCCGATTACGGCGACGTGCTGGCCGAGTTCCCTCGCGCCTACTACGCCTCGCTGCACACGACGGCCGGCTATCTCGAGCAGGGGCTCGCCTCGCGGCTGGCCAGACAGGGCGAGAACGGCGTCGATCTCTACATGGACGCGTTCCGCCTGGTCTTTCCCGAAGACGCCGGGTACGAGCACGACAAGCTGGAGCTGCGGACCGAGCTCTCGGAGGACCAGCGGGCCATCGAGCCGCGCAACGCCGATTCCCACCTGGCGTTCATGGCCGCGGGGCTGCGCGCCTGCGTGTTGTACCGGGCCACCGACGAGCCGGTCTGGTTCGTCGATCTGGACGGCATCAACGCCGGCCAGCCGCGCCGGCGCCAGACGACGGTGCTGGGCTATACGCACGAGATCCCGGTCTGGAAGACCCGCGTCACGATTCCCGTGTCCGGGCACCCGATGGACTCGATCAACCTCCGCGATCCGAAAGTCGGGTTCTACGAGCTGCTCGAGGAGGCCATCGCCCGCTACGGGGTGACGAAGGGACGGCTCCGGATCGAGCTCAACCCCGAGGAGCGCCAGGCCGGCCTGACGGTGAACGAGTACGAAACGCTGCTCATGCGGCACGACCTGATGCACGTGCTGCACAACCCCCTGAAGTTCGTGGCCGAAAAGGGCCGGCACGCCTGGGCCGACCCCCGCTCGATCCCCGCCAAGACCCTCGACTACGCCAAGTACGACGTGGTCCGCGCCCTCAACAAGCTCGTGGACGCCCTGGGCTTGAACGAGAGCGTGATCGAGCGGGCGATGGCCAGGGCGATGGCCGTCCCAGCCGAGCGGTTCCTGCGCTTCAAGCGTGCGATCAACCTCCTGGTGTCGGACACTCGCACCCCGGGGCATGGCGCGATCGTACAGGGGACCTACCAGAGCCCCATCCTGGTCCAGTGGGACCATGCGTCGAACAAGGCCAGAACGGTCGATATCACCCTGGTACGACTCACGTAAGACTAAATATCAATATTTTAGTCTTAATAATCGACAATTTAGATTTCATACCGTTGTTTTTGTGATAGCATCCCATTATTCTGGGCGATGGAGAGCCCAGACTAAGGGAGGACACCCGTGGACCACGTGACCCCGCTGCGCGACTTTCTGGAGATTCCTTACGACCGGCTGGAGGAGATGAACCTCGCCGCCAAGCAGCAGCGGTTGGACCGCGTGTCGCCCGACGCGATTCGCGAAGAGCGGATGAAGTACCTGCGGGACGAGAAGCGGATCAAGGCCATCACCGTGTGTTTCACGGACCTCGAGGGCCGGTTCCACATGCTCGACTACGACAAGAAGTTCCTGCTGAAGGCGGCCGACAACCTGACGTTCGACGGGTCGTCGATCCGCGGGTTCTCGCAGCAGGCGGAGTCGGACCTGCGCCTGGACGTGGACTGGCCCGCGTTCTACTGGCTGCCGTCGGACATCTTCGGGCCGGGGAAGGTGCTGGCGTTCGGCGAGGTGAAGGAGCGTGACGGGTCGCCGTACGCCGCCGACATGCGCAACCGGCTGAAGGTGTTCGCCAACGGCCTGTTCGCCGCGGACGGCACCATCGCGCACGCCTCGAACGAGATCGAGGGATTCCTGTTCAAGGGCCGCGACGCGGAACGGCAGTATCACGTGACCGGCGTCTTCGAGTTCATCTCGACCGGCGGCTACTACCACTCGCTGCCCGGCGACGCGCTCCGGCGGTTCATCGACAACTCGGCCGAGGCGCAGCGCGCCCTGGGGTTCGGCAACGAGAAGGACCACCCCGAAGTGGCGCCGTCGCAGTTCGAGATGAACTACGGCTATACCGAGGCCTGCGTCGCGGCCGACCAGGTCCAGCTCTACAAGCTCATCTGCCGCCAGGTGGCGCAGCAGCTCGATATGACGGCGTCGTTCCTGCCGAAGCCCGTGACGGGCGTCAACGGCAGCGGCATGCACACCAACCTGTCGTTCACGCGGAACGGCAAGAACCTGTTCCACGACGCCAAGGGCGAGGACGGCCTGTCTGAAGTCGGCTGGCGGTTCATCGATCGCATTCTCGCGAACGCCAACGACATCTGCCTGATCCTCAACTCGAGCGTGAACTCGTACCGCCGCCTCGACCCGCATTTCGAGGCGCCCAACCAGATCAAGGCGTCGGCCATCAACCGCGGCGCGATGGTGCGGATCCCCCTCGGCAACGAGAAGTCGGCGCGCGTGGAAGTGCGCTCGATCGCGCCAGACTCGAACCCCTACCTCGCCCTGTACACACTGCTGCGCACGGGTTTCGAGGGGCCGGTGCCCGCGGATGCGGAAACCGAGATCCGGCGCTCGCGCACGCGGTTCCTGCCCGACAACATCTACGACGCGATCCGCCACTTCAAGTCGAGCGACTACGTCACCGACCTGCTTGGCGCCGACGTGCAGACCAAGTTCGCCGAGGTGAAACAGATCCAGGCCGACCGGTGCCCGAAGGCCCTCGGCTCGGTCATCAAGACCTCCGAGGTCCAGTTCCACCACGAGGTGACGAACCAGTACTTGTGGAGCAGGTTCTATTCGGGTAGGATGGGGGCCATCATGCGGCACAAAGTCCTCCACCACCCACTCCTGCGCATCGGCGGTCTTGCCCTGGCCGTGACGCTCTGCACGCCGCAGGCGATCCGGGCCCAGACCGCACAGCCCGCGCCCGTTCCGCAGGAGCGGCCCGCCGCCGCGCCGCCCGGGAGCGGCGGCGAGCT
>JALOKU010000065.1 GCA_025456345.1 Vicinamibacterales bacterium
GCCCCGACAAGGGCGAGCACGACGAGGCCGAGGAGCGTGGATCGGGTCATGTGTGGTACTCGAGGCACGCCAGAATCGACGGGTCCTTCAGCGGCACGGCGTTGTGGCGCGCGAGGAACCAGCCGAAGACCAGCGTGAACAGCCCGACGAACCCCATGGTGACGGCGAGCTCCACGAGCGGCACGTGACCGTGGGCGGCCTCGGCTCCATGCCCCATCGCGGGGCCGACCATCACGTACAGCTCCAGGAACTGCGCCAGGAGAATCAGCAGCGACACCCGCACGAGCCTTTTCGGGTTGCGCTTGGCCTCGCGCGGCAGCAGCAGCAGGAACGGCACGACGAACTTCAGCACGGGGAGCAACAGCAGGTACGGCAGCCACCCGTTCTCCATGCGGCGCATGAAGTAGACGGTCTCTTCGGGGATGTTCGCGTACCAGATCAGCATGTGCTGGCAGAAGTAGATGTAGGCCCAGAAGCCGGTCGCGGCGAACACCATCTTCGCGAGGCTGTGCAGGTGGTTCTCGTTCAGGAAGCCCTTCAGCCTCCCCGTCATCACGAAGATGCCGGCCACGACGGCGACGAAGGCCGTGCCGGTCTGAACGAGCGTCAGGGCGAAAATGACGAGGAAGAGCGCCGAGAGCGACCGGCTCTTCCGCGTGGGCGCGATGCCCCCTTCCCGGTCCTGCCGGTGCGAGACGCCGACGATGAGCGCGGCGAAGACGACCCAGAGCACGAGGCTCAGGCCAACCAGGGCGGTGAACAGCGGCATGTTCAGGAACGGCGCCTTGTGCGTGAGGAGCGGGTCCTGCGCGACCACATCGGCGTGCGACCAGTGGTAGAGGGTGTGCGCGCCGAAGGACACGGCCATCGCCAGCGCGCCGCCCGGGAGCAGCCACGCCGTCATCGCCTCGGGTACGCGGCGCATCGTGACCGACCAGTCGGCGCGGGAGAGGTAGAGGATCGCGAGCCAGGCGGCGCCGAAGACGCCAAGGCCGAGCGCGTAGAACACCCCGATGAGATAGGCGCTCCAGGCGAGCGGCAGGTCGTCGCGGGTGAATGCCCAGAGAAGCGCCGCGGCGCCGACGAGGACGGCCGCGGCCGACAGGCCCTGAACGGTTCCAGGCAGCGCGAGCCGCCCGGGTACGGCGGGAAGAGCGTGAGAGTGAGAATGGCTCATGACGTCACTTCCCTCCCTTGACCGGCCCAGCCGGAGCTGTCGCGGAGCTTGCAGCGCCGGTTGGTCTCGCCATAGCCGCGGCGGAATCAGATGCAGGTGGAGCCGCGGCGACGGCGGACGGTGGTGCAACGGGTTCGACTTTCTGCATCTCCCGGATGTAGTGGATGACCGACCAGGCGTCGTGCGCGTCGACCTGCCGCGCATGGCTCGGCATCGAGTTCTGGCCCCTCATCGGGCGGTGGAACAGCTGGCCGTCGGGCCAGTCGCGCACCTTCTGCGTCATCAGGCTCGGCGGCTTCGGGAAGAGCGCGGTGACGTGGCCGTCGCCGGCGCCCTTCGGACCGTGGCAGGCGATGCACACGTTCTCGTAGACGAACTTCCCGTGCGCGACAACCTCGGGTGAGGGCTGGAGCGGGTTCACGAGCCCCACCCCCGCGCGGTCCGCTTCGTTCTGCGCGTACGGGTAAGGGTGTTCGCCGACGGCGATGGTGCCGGGCTGGGGCTCCATCAGCCCCGTGGGCCGCGACCCGAAGATGTCCCTGCGCTGCGGCTTGAGCTTGGGCTGGTCGACCATGTCGAGCCGGTTCCCTTCGCGATGGGGCGTTCTCCCGGCCGGGAGCCCGACGTCGCACGCGGACAGGAGGGCGGTCAGCGCCACGAGGGCGGTTGCGCGGGCGGCGCTACGCATGGGTCCCTCCTTCGTCGGTCTGATCCTGCCGACGAAGCCCCGCGGTTCGACTGTGCTCACCGCGCCCTGAGCGCCCGTCGAAGGGCGAGCCTGGTCGAGGGGCCGCATCGACCAACCGCACGCCATCCGCGCCGAGCGACCGGACGAAGGCCTCGGCCCGCGCGGCGTCCCACTTCGGGTCGGTGGCGGAAATCCAGAGGACGAACCGGTCGATGGTCGCGCCCGTCTTCACGATCATCGGCGGCGGCTGCGGGATCGTGTCGGTCTTTCCGGCGATGATGGCGATGACCGCGCTGCCGAGCGCGGCCCAGAAGACCATCGCCTCGAAGGTGATCGGGATGAACGCCGGCCACGCCGCGAACGGCTTGCCGCCGAAGTTCATCGGCCAGTCCCAGACCATCACGTAGTTCTGGAGGCCCTGGGCGAAGAGGATGCCGCAGACGGCGAGGACGGCCGTGACATACGGGATCCACGACTTCTTCTGGCCCATCGCGGCCTCCATCCCGTGGATGGGAAATGGAGTCAGGAAGTCGAAGTGCGTCCATCCGGCGTCGCGCACCTTCGCGGCGGCGGCGAGCGCGTCGGCGGGCTCGTAGAAGTGGCCGAGGATACCTGTGGTCGATGTCGGCATCATGGCTCACGCCTCCTGAATCGCCGCGGCGGCGGCGCGAGTGGGAGTGCCCCTGGCGACCTTCGGGTCCATCACCCCCTTGACCTCCGAGATCGCGACGACCGGCAGGACGCGCACGAACAGGAGGAACAGGGTGAAGAAGAGGCCGAACGACCCGAAGAGGATGGCGTAGTCCCACCGCGTCAGCGCGTACATCCCCCAGGACGAGGGGAGGAAGTCGCGGTGGAGCGACGTCACGACGATGACATAGCGCTCGAACCACATCCCGACGTTGACGAGGATCGAGACGACGAAGAGCACGAGGGTGTGGCGCCGCATCGACTTGAACCAGAACACCTGCGGGACGATCGCGTTGCAGGTGAACATGATGGCATAGGCCCACCAGTACGGGCCGAAGGCGCGGTTCCTGAAGACGAAGCCCTCCCACTCGCTCCCGGAGTACCACGCCATGAAGAACTCGGTGGAGTAGGCGAAGCCGACCATCATCCCTGTGAACAGCAGGATCTTCGCCATCGCCTCCATGTGGTTCAGGGTGATGTAGTGCTTCATCCCGAAGTAGCCGCGCATGAAGGTCATCAGCGTGATGACCATCGCGAACCCCGAGAAGATGGCCCCGATGACGAAATAGGGCGGGAAAATCGTCGTGTGCCAGCCCGGCATGACCGACGTGGCGAAGTCGAACGAGACAATCGTGTGGACCGAGAACACCAGCGGCGTGGCCAGCGCCGCCAGGATCATGTACGCCGACTCGTAGTGCCGCCAGGCCCGGTGGGAGCCGGTCCACCCGAAGCTCATCGCGTTGTAGAGCGCCTTCCGCCAGGGGTGAGTCGCCCGGTCGCGCACGGTGGCCAGGTCCGGCAGGAGCCCGACATACCAGAACGTGAGGGACACGAGGCCGTAGGTGGAGATGGCGAAGATGTCCCACGCCAGCGCCGAGTTGAAGTTCACCCAGAGGGGGCCGCGGGCGTTCGGATAGGGGACGAGCCAGTAGGCGAACCAGGGGCGCCCGAGGTGGATGATCGGGAAGATCCCGGCGCAGGCGACGGCGAAGAGCGTCATCGCCTCGGCGGCCCGGTTGATGCCGGTCCTCCATTGCTGCCGGAAGAGGAAGAGCACGGCGGAGATGAGCGTGCCGGCGTGGCCGATGCCGATCCAGAACACGAAGTTGATGATGAACGAGCCCCAGCTGACCGGCTGGTTCACGCCGGCGATGCCCATGCCGGCATAGAAAAGCGTGACGAGCGCGACGACGAGGACGCTCAGGAACGCGAGCGCGACGCTGAACGCGATCCACCACCGCTTCGTGGGGAACCGTTCGGCGTGCATGCAGATGTCCTGATCGACATCGGCCCACGTCTTCCCGCCGGTGACGAGCGGCTCGGGGACTTCGAGGTCGCCGCCGTAGGGGCCGGCCCCAGGACGGACGATCGGCCGGCCGGTCAGGTGGCCGTCGTCCATCACCGTCGCGTACGGACTGGCCTCATGCCTTGTCATGACGCACCTTCGTCAGATAGGAGATGGACGGCTTGACGCCCAGCGCGTCGAGGAGCCTCATGGCGCGCGGGTGCGCGGCAAGCGCCGCGACACGGGAGCCGGGATGGTTCACGTCACCAAAGGTGATGGCGCCGGTCGGGCACGCTTCCATGCACGCCGGCACGACCGCGCCGTCGGGGAAGTGGTCCTTCGACCTCCCCTCGCGCACCGCCTCCGACGCGGCCGCGCGGATCCGCTGGATGCAGAAGGAGCACTTCTCCATCACGCCGCGGCTCCGCACCGTGACCTCCGGATTGTTCTTCATCTGCATCGGAACGCGGGTGTTCAGCTCGGCGTTCCGCGCGATGCGTGGCACCAGCCACCTGAAGAAGGCGCTCTCCTGCTTCTTGCTCATCTCCCAGAAGTTGTACCGCCGCACCTTGAACGGGCAGTTGTTCGCGCAGTAACGGGTGCCGACGCAGCGGTTGTAGATCTGCTGGTTCAGCCCGTCCGCGCTGTGCATGGTCGCCACAAACGGGCAGACCGTCTCGCACGGCGCGTTCTCGCAGTGCTGGCAGAGCATCGGCTCGAACAGCGTCTGCGGATCCTCCACGACCTCGAGGGGCCCGTCCCAGACGTCGGCGTCCCACTGGCCGTCCTTCTTCGGGGCGTCGTAGTAGCGGTCGATCCGCATCCACGACATCTCCCGGCCGTCGAGCATCCCCTGCCGGCCGACGACCGGGATATTGTTCTCGGCCTGGCAGCCGATGACGCACTTGCCGCAGCCGTTGCACTTGCTGAGGTCGATCGCCATCGCCCAGCGGGCGCTCGGAAACTCGTGACCGCTCCAGATGGACGGCCCGCCATGCTGCTGCTCGGTGCCCGCCTTGGGGTTCTGCTCGTAGGCCGACAGCGTCGTCACGGGGACCAGCGGCCGGCGATCGCGGTCGATGACGTCGGAACCCTGCCCGAAGGCGAGCGCCTCGTTGCCGTCCACCTTGCGGATCGTCACGGGCAGGCCGGCGGAGATCACCCGCCCGGCGGCGAAGCGCCGCAGGGGGTAGGCGTTCGGGCCGACGCCCGCACCGATGGCGCCGCACGCCGTACGGCCGAGGCCGAGGGGGAGGGCGACCTGGTCGTAGTGCATCCCCGCGTGGCGGTACGCGGGGGCGACGACTTTCGCGTGGCCCGCGTCAATTTCGACGAGGTCGCCGCTGGCGATCTTCATCTCGTCGAAACGGCGCGGCGCGATCGAGAGCGCCCCGCCCCAGGTGATGCGGGTAATGGGATCGGGCAGTTCGTTGAGCCAGCCGTTGTTGCCCCCGCGCCCGTCCGCCAGCGCGAAGTGCGGGTACAGCTGCAGTTCGAGCCCCGCCGAAGCCCCGGCTTCGAGCGCGGCGAGCATTGAAAACGCGCTCGAAGCGATTGTTCGTGTGGCGGAGGCGGGTCTCGCCGAAGCCGCGGCCGGCGCGGCGAAGGCGGACGGACCCCACTGCCCCGCTCTGAGCACCTCGTTCCACGCCGCCTCGAAGGCCGGCGTCGCGGGATCGAGCGCCAGGCGCGCGCCCCATGCGGCACGCAGATAGTGCCAGGCGGCGCTCGGGCTCGTGGCCGGAGCGGCCGTCGCCGGGAGCGGGGCCTTGGCCGCCGAAGCAGCCGCCGCTGTCACGGCTGCGAAGGCGGCCGGGTCGCCCGCGGCGGCGCCCCACTCGACCAGCACGTCGAGCACGCCGCGCGTGTCGTGCAGCGGCTGAATGACGGGCTGCTGGATGGCGGCGAGGCTGTTCGGCAGGCTCGCGTCTCCCCAGCACTCGAACGGGTGACTCGTCGGGGCGAGCATGTCGGCGAGCAGGCTCGTCTCGTCGAGCCGGTCGTTGAGCGACACGACGAAAGGGACCTTGGCGAGCGCTTCTGCGAACTTGGACGAATCGGGCGCCAGCTCCGCCGAAGCCTTGGCGAAGGCGGGAGCGTCATAGGCCGGGTTCACGCCGGCCACGATGAGCATCTCGACACGCCCGGCCGCCATCTCCTCGACGAGGGCCGAGAGCGCCGCCCCTCCCCCGGTGAACCGCTCCGCCGCTGCGGCCTCGTCGAGCAGGCCGGCGTCGAACGCGCCGAGCGTGATGTTCAGGATCAGCGAGGCGAGCTCGATCGCGGGTCCGGACGCCGATGCGCCCGATGATCCTCCTGCCACGACGAGCGCCCGTCCCGAGGCTGCGGCCAACTCGCCGGCGAGCGCCTTCAGCACCTCGGCGCCGAGGCCGGCCTGGGCCGCCACGGCGTCGATGGCGAACGGCGCGAGGACCTTTCCCACTTCCGCGTCGGCGGCCAGCGGGCCGAGCCTTCGCACGACGATCAGTTCGTGCGCGAGAGCGGCGGCCACGCGGGCGAGGTGCGAATCGCGCACCCTGATCCGCCGGTCGGCGTTCGCCCCGGTGAGCGTGAGCCGGCCCTCGAGCTGAACGAACCGGCTCATGCCGCCTTCGCCGCGGCTGCCGTCCGCGGCTCCGGCGGACGGGCCAGTGGCAGGACCATCGGGCGATCGCCGAGCGGCGAACTCGCGCTCGAGGCCATCCTCCGGACGGTCGAGGAACTCCGCGCCGAGCCCCACGATGAGGTCGGCCCTGTCGAGGCGGGGCCGCGCGATTCTCCCGCCGCCGAACGCCTCCCTCCAGGCCACGCTCGCCGCGTCGGACTCGATCGGGGACCACGCCACGTGCCTGAGCCCGGTTTGCGCGGTGAGCCCGGCGATGGCGGCTGAGAGCGAAGGGCTGTCGATCGGGCCGGTCAGCAGGACGGCCTTGGTCCCGGCCGTCTTCAGCCTCGACACGACGTCGGGACTGATCGCGGCCCAGCCCGATGCGACAGGGGCTCCCTTCCCGCGCCGGACCGACAGCGGGCCGGCGGCCCGATCGGGATCGTAGAGATCCATGAGCGCCGCGTGATGGCGGACGCTCAGGCCGCGTCCGCTCGCGTCGTCCTGGCTCGGCGTGACGAGAATCGGCCGCCCCTCCCGCGTCTTGACGACGACGGGCGAACCATCGAGCACGGTATGGAAGAAACGGGCCCGCCCGATGCCGTCGACCAGGTTCTCCGGCATGTCGTGGAACGGAATCGTCGCCTCCTGCGGAACCTGGCATCCGGCGCTGGCGAGTGCCCCGGCCGCCGCGAGCGCGCCGCCCACCCGGAGGAACTCGCGCCGGTCCATCCCCGGGGTGTCCGGCCGCGCGCTGATCTCGTTCGGATTCATTCTCAATCCCCCATTCG
This sequence comes from Vicinamibacterales bacterium, assembly GCA_025456345.1. Classification (GTDB taxonomy): domain Bacteria; phylum Acidobacteriota; class Vicinamibacteria; order Vicinamibacterales; family JAKQTR01; genus JAKQTR01. Next base: position 7,237 of record JALOKU010000065.1, read on the forward strand.
ACTCGCTTCGCTCGCTCCCTTCGACCCTGCTCAGGGAGCCCCGAGCCCCGTCGAGGGGCTCAGGGCAGGCCTCACCGGTGGCACACGACGCAGTCGGTGGACGTCTTCATCTCGGGCTTCCGGTGGCAATCGAGGCACCACTGCATGTTGAAGGGATGCTGCACGGACACGATCTCCATCTCCTCGACCTTGCCGTGGCAGTTCTGGCAGACGACCATCGGCTTACCCTGCTCGTCGGTGAGCGGGAGCAGCGGTTTGCCGTCCACGTCCTTCGCGTTCACGTGGGCCGCGTGGTCGTAGTAGACGAAGTCGGGCAGGTCGTAGACCTTCACCCACGGGATGGGCTCCCCCCGGTCCCAGAAGTCCTTCATCCTGAGCACCCACTCCCGGTTGAGGCCCACGCTCGCATGGCAGTTCATGCAGACGGCCGTCGACGGGACCGTCGAGTGGCGTCCCTTGTAGGGCATCGTGTGGCAGTAGACGCAGGGAATGCCGAAGCCCCCGACGTTCACCTTCTCGCCCTTGTCGTTTGTCTGCCAGACCGGGGCGCCCGCCATGCGCGTGTGCCGGAAGAGGATGGGCTGCCTCGGCTCGTAGCCCTTGCGCGCGTTACTGAACGCGTACGCCAGGGTCGCCGTCGTCGCTGCCACCACCAGCAGCACCAGGATGCGGACGGTCTTGCTCCGTAGGTTCATCGAAGAACCCTCCTTGTCTCCGCCTTCGCTGAAGCTACGGCGGACCGGGCGTCCGCCTTCGCGCCGTTCGCGGAGGCTTCGTCAGGACGAACGACGCTTCGGCGGACTGGGGCTGGAGAATCGCGCCCTGTTCGCGGTTGCGGCTCGTCGTCGTCGAAAAGAATCCTGACTGCCGGCGTGTCGAGGTCGTCGAACTGCCCGGTCCGCGCGGCCCAGATGAAGAAGGCGACGGCGATGGCCGCGATGAGCAGGGCGAGCGGCAGCAGCACGAAGATGGTCTCCACCTCACGCTCCTCGTCTCGATGTCGCGAACGTGCGCGTGAGCGCCGACGAAAGGATGACCGTCAGCGACGATACCGGCATCAGGACCGCCGCCAGGATTGGCCCGACCAGGCCTGCGATGGCGAGCGCGGAGGCGCCGGCATTGTAGAACAGGGACAAGCCGAGGTTGCGGCGGATGACGCCGCGAAGGCGGCGGGCCCCGTCGAGGATGTCGACAATTGGCGCGACGCCTTCGCGCGTGAGCACGATGTCGGCGGCGACAATCGTCGCACCGGTGCCGCCGTGGACGGCGATGCCCACGTCGGCGAGCGCGAGCGCCGCGGCATCGTTCACGCCGTCGCCCACCATTACCACGGCGCCGGCGCGGCCGGCGCCGGCCACGAGCCCGGCCACGATGTCCCGCTTCGCTTCAGGAGTCAGGCCGCCGAGCGCGTCGCCGGGCGGCAGGCCGAGACTGGCCGCGACGTGTGCAACCACGTCGGGGTGATCGCCTGAGAGAATCCGCACGCGCACGCCGCGCGCGCGCAGCTGCTCGACTGTCCGGGCGGCATCCGGGCGAAGCGCGTCTCCGATGCCGGCCACGCCCGCCACGCGCCCGTCCACCGCGACGAACACCGGGCTGAGGCCGTCGGCGACGGCCTTCGCGGCGAACTCCACGAGCGTGTCGGGAACGGAGGCGCCATCACCCTCGACGTGCGCGCGGTTCCCGACGCGGACGGCATGACCGTCCAGCCGGCCGGCGATCCCCAGCCCCGGGGCCTCGACCACGCCTTCCACCGTCCTCACCACCCTGAACGGAGACCCGGACGCGCTGCGGAAGGCCTGGGCGACGGCGTGCGACGACTCCGACTCCAGGTCGCGCGCGAGCTGGAGCGCCGCGTCGTCGCCCTGCCATCGCGCCACCGCCGACCGGCCTTCGGTGAGCGTCCCGGTCTTGTCGAGCAGGACGGTCTCGACGTTGCGGAGGAGGTCCAGGGCATCGGGGTTCTTGATGAAGACCCCCGCGCGGGCAGCACGCAGCAAGGCGATGGACACGGCGAGCGGCACCGAGAGGCCGAGCGCGCACGGACAGGCGACCACGAGCAGGGCGACGACGCGCTCGAGCGCGACGGCGGGGCCTTTATGCATCCACAGGGCGCCGGTCAGGACGGCCAGGACGAGCAGGGCCTGAACGAAGCGCCGGGCCGCGAGGTCCGTTGTCCGCAGGATGGCGGGCTTTCTGGAGAGCGCCTCCTGGACAATGGCCAGAAGCGCACCGACGCGTGTCCCGGAGCCGGCCGCGTCGACACGGACGATGAGCCTGGCCCCGAGGTTCGTGGCGCCCGCATTCACCGCGTCGCCCTCCCGCACGGGCGTGGCAGCGGCCTCGCCCGTGAGGACCGCGTTGTCGAGAGACGAGCGGCCCGAGAGCACGACGCCATCGACGGGAACCAGTTCGCCGGAGCGGACTTCCACCCGATCGCCCTGGGCCAGGGCGGTCAGCGGGACCTCGACGACGGGCGCCTCGGGGCCGGGGCCCGTGAACTTCCGGGCGAACTCGAGGAACGCGGCGCCGCGCAGGCTGTCGGCGCGCTCGAGGGCCGCCCGCTGGGCGCTTCGCTGGACCTGCCGGGCACCGAGAAGGGCCGCGACAAGCATGGCGAGCGAATCGAACCAGATCGGCCCGCTGCCGCGGATGACGTTCCACGAACTCGCCGCGAACGTGACGGCGAACGCGATCGCGACGGGCAGGTCGATGTGGACCACGCGCGCCCTGAGCCCGGCGAGGGCCGTCTGGAAGAACGGTCGCGCCGAGTAGAGGAGCACCGGGACCGCGACGACGAGGGAGAACCAGCGGAACAACGTCTCGTAAGGCGAGGCCATCCCGGAGTACTCGCCCGCGTAGAGCGCCCCGTGGAGGAACATGAGGTTCATCGCGCAGGCCGTCGCCACGCCGAGGCGGGCCAGCGAGGCGCGGTCTTCGACGCGGCGAGCCTCCTGGGCACCGGCCGCCAGGTGAAGGTGCGGCGTGTAGCCGAGGCGGTCGAGGGCGCGGGCGACGGTGGAGAGGCGCGTCTGACCTGGAGTCCAGGTGATGTCCGCGACGCCGCTGGTCAGGTTCAGGCGGACCTCGTCGACACCGCGAAGGGCCGACGGGAGCTTCTCGACCAGCCATACGCAAGCGGCACAGTGCACCCCTTCGAGGTAGAGCTTGGTGCGACAGCGGTCACCGCCGATGGTTTCGGTCGCCTCGGCCTGGAGGCGGTCGTCGTCGAAATCCTCGTAACTGCGCCCCGTGACGCGGGCGGGTTCGAGCTCGCCGTTCTGCCGCTCCACGAGCGTGTAGTACTTCTCGAAGCCCCACTCGCTGACAAGCGTGTGCACCTGCCGGCATCCGTTGCAGCAGAACTGCTCCGTGTCCCCCTCGCGGACGAGGCTGGCGGGCACGGGGAGGCCGCAGTGCGCGCACACCACCCCGGCGCTCGCGCGGCGGGCCGGGAAGGGACGCGTCACCGCTTCGCCCCTTCCGGATTGGCCGGCTCCGCCGGGATCGTCAGTCTGGCCGCATGAACGAACCGGAGGGCCGCCTGACGGACATCGACGCGCAGTTCCCAGACCCCTGGCGCATCGATGCGCACCAATGTCCGGTAGCTCCCGGCGGCATGCGGCAGCGCGACGAGCTCGCCCGACTGGTTGAGTCTGGCGTCCGACGCGCGGAGGGCGAACAGGCGGCCCGTGAGCCCGGACACGGGATTCCCCTCGCGGTCAGCGACATGCACATCCACCGGCCTCGGCATCCCCGGAAAGTGGGGAACGTCCGCGGCCAGCTCGTAGCGCACTGACCACCCGAGCTGCCGGCTTGCCGCTTCGACCGCCTCGTCGGCGTCCCACGCCTTCGCCGCCTCGTAGGCGCCCCTGATCGGGCGCGGCGTGTCGGGCCGCGTCGCCACCCAGACAATCACGCCGTAGGCGGCGATCGACATCGAGAGGAGGCCGCCGAGGTAGATGGGCCAGCGATACGCGGACATCAGGCGGAAGATCTTCATGGCGTTCCTCCAGGCGGCGCGTAGGGGCCGAGCAGGAGGAACTCCACTTCCTTGCGGAACCCCCGATCGGAGCGAACGAGGTAGCGGACCGGGGCTTGGCCGTCCACGAAGACGCTCCGCGGCACCGTGGCCACGGCGTTGACGGTCACGAGCCGGTCGGGTTCAACCGTGATCGGCGATTCGCTGACCACCAGTTTGGCGCCCCGCGGACTGAGGACCTCGATGGTGAACCGCTGCGTCTCGGGGAGCTGATTGGTGATCCGCACGCGCTGCTGGTTCGCGACCTCGCCGGTGGGCAGCAGCCGGTAGGGCTCACGGCCCCCGCGCATGACGTCCACGAGCGCATCGGCGCGGGTCAGCAGGAGGAAGGCGAGCGTGCCCCACGCCACGCTCATCAGCACGACGTAGGCGAGGTTACGGACACGCCAGAGATGCCGGACGCCGCCCTGCTGCTCCCGTTCCGAGGTGTACTTGACGAGGCCGATCGGCTTTCCCTGCGCGAGCATGACTTCCTCGCACGCATCGACGCACTGCGCCGTCCCGATGCACTCGGGTTGGAGGCCGCGCCGGATGTCGGTGCCTGTCGGGCAGGCGTTCACGCAGGCCCGGCACGCGATGCAGTCGCCGGCGAGGACGCCGACGAGCCGGTCCTTCAACCTCACTTTCGGGTCGCCGCGCTTCTCGTCGTACGCGACCAGGATCGTGTCGCGGTCGGCCAGGACGTTCTGCAGGCGGCCGTACGGACACGCGATGGTGCACATCTGGTCGCGGAACCAGCCGAAGTCGAAGACGATGGCGCCCGCCACGAAGGCCATCACGAACAGGGCGCCCGTCCACGCGGCGGGCTCGGTCGCGAGGCCGCGGAGAAGCGGCCCCCACCCGGTGAAGTAGGCGACGAAGGTCGACGACATCAGGAGCGCCACCGCCGTCCACGACGACCATTTCGCCGCTTTGATGGCGAGCTTCCGGCCGTTCCAGGGCGCGAGGTTCAGTCTCCGCTGGTTCGTCGGCCCCCCCTCGAGAAAGGCCTCGATCGGCCGGAACAGGAACTCGAGCCACACCGTCTGCGGGCAGGCGTACCCGCACCACATCCGCCCGAACGTCGAGCCGACGAAGAAGACGGTGACGATGGTGCCGAACCCGAGGGCGACGAGGATGAGACTGTCGGTCGGGTAGAACGTGCCGCCGAACACGTGCGAGCGGCGATTCGCGATGTCGAACTGCAGCGCGGGATGCCCACCCACGGGGATTAGCGGCAGGGCGAAGAAGAGCACAAACAGCCCGTACGCAATCGCGCGCCTGATCTTCCAGAACCGCCCCTTGTGGACGACGGGATGCATGAACTTCCGCTTCCCGTCGGCCGAGAGGCTGTACAGGAGATCCTCTTCCGGCGCCACGTCGAAGTCGCGGTGGCGGCCGGGGGGCGCCGATTCCTGGGCGTGCGGCTGCTCTTCGGTGAACGCCATGTGCACGTCAGTGCCCCGGGATCGGTTCGGGCACCACGCGGTCGCCCTCGGGCGCGCGGGCGTTGGGCGGGTTCGAGCCCTGGACGCTTCTCACGAAGGACACGAGGGCCGAGAGCTCTTCCGGTTTCACGGCCCGGCCCCATGGCGGCATGCCCTTCGCCGGCCAGCCCTTCGCGACCGACTGGAAGACCCGCTCGACGGTCCCGCCGTGGATCCAGTGGTCGTCGGTGAGGTTCGGGCCGATGAGCCCCTGGGCCTTTTCCCCGTGGCAGGAGGCGCAGGAGCGGGTGAAGCGCGACGCGCCCATCTCCAGGACGGCGGGATCCTTCGCGCCGGCGAGCAGATCGGCCGGCGACGGCGGGACCAGCGGGTTCGCGTCGAAATACGCGTCGACCGACGCAACCGCCCGCTGGGTCCCTGCGCGGTACTCGGCTTCCATCGAGCCCTCGCCGAAGCTCAGGGCGTAGAAGCCCAGGTACGCCGCCGAGAAGATGAGCGACCCCCAGAAAATCGCCATGAGCCAGGCCGGCATCGGGTTGTCGTATTCCCTGATGCCGTCGAGCTCGTGCAGCACCTTGTCTTCGAACTCAGCCATGATGTCCTCGCGTCCGCGCTTCGTCCCGCTCCTCGGCCTCACCTTCGAGGGCGAGGCGCGCCCGGGCCTCCATCTCGTCGGGGCGGGCCCGAACGACCCGCCATACGATGATCAGCCAGACCACCGCGAAGAAGAGCATCGAGGCAATCGCCCATCCCGCCGCGCCGGTCTCCCCCGCCAGCTCCTGCAGCATGTCTACTTCACTCGCGCGGCCGCCGCCACAGGGGGCGGCACGACGGCGGCGGCGGCTGGAGGTGTCACCGTCTCAGCGACCGGGGCGGCAGGGACTGTGATCGAAGGCGCCTGCGGCTGTGGCCGCCTCCAGCGGATGTCGGTGCCGAGGCGCTGGAGGTACGCCGCGAGCGCCGTGATTTCCTTGTCGGCGAGCCCCGGGGGCCCCTGCTGCGCCTCGACCTCCGCGGCGATCGCCCTCGCCTGCCGCTCGATGGCTGCCGGGGCCGATTCGATCTCCCCATCGCTGTAGGGCACGCCGACGGTGCGGAGGGCGCGCATCTTCGCACCGACCAGGCTGGTGTCGAAGCGGTCCGTCGCCAGGTGCGGGTAGCGGGGCATGACGGATCCCGGCGTGGTCGAGGCTGGGCGGTCCATGTGGCGGACGTGCCACAGCGAGGGGTACTTGGCCCCGACGCGATGGAGATCGGGCCCCGTGCGCTTCGAGCCCCACTGGAAGGGGTGGTCGTAGACGAATTCGCCGGCCTTCGAGAACTCGCCGTACCGCTCCGTCTCGTACCGGAATGGCCGGACCATCTGCGAATGGCAGTTGTAGCAGCCCTCCCGGATATAAATGTCGCGCCCGAGGACCTCGAGCGGCGTGTAGGGCTTCACGCTCGCGATCTCCTTGACGTTCGACCTGTCGAAGAACATCGGGATCGCCAGGACGAGCGAGCCGACGGACAGAGCCAGCGTCACGAGGATCGTGAACAACACGATCCGCGACTCGAGGGCCCGGTGGATGCCGTGGTCCAGTACGTGCTGGAGCCTGTAGAAGGCGTAGTCGTAGGTATTGGCCGGGGTCACGGCGCCCGGCGCCGAGAGATCCCTCACGAGCGGCGGCGCGTGCACCTCCGGCTCGTCCGCGAAGTTGGCGGGCGCGCTCCTGACCGTCTTGAGGATGTTCCACACGAGGAGGAGCACGCCCGAGAAGAACAGGACGGCCGCCACGAGCCGGACCCAGTACATCGGGACAATCCTGATCACCGTTTCGATGAAGTCCGGGTAGGCCAGGCGGCCGTCCGGCTCGAACGCGCGCCACATCCCCCACTGCGTGATGCCGGCGACCCACATCGACACCTGGTAGGTGATGAGGCCGACGGTGGCGATCCAGAAGTGCGCCGTCGCGAGCCTCGTCGAGTACAGGGGCGTCTTCCAGAGCCTCGGCACGACCCAGTAGAGGATGCCGAACGAGAGGAAGGCGTTCCAGCCGAGGGCTCCCGCATGGACGTGCCCGATGGTCCAGTCGGTGTAGTGGCTGACGGCGTTCACCGACTTGATCGACATCATCGGCCCCTCGAAGGTCGACATGCCGTAGTAGGTGACCGCCACGACCATGAACTTCAGGATCGGGTCCTCGCGCAGCTTGTGCCAGGCGCCGCGAAGGGTGAACAGGCCGTTCACCATGCCGCCCCAGGACGGCATCCAGAGGACGAGGGAGAACAGCATCCCGAGCGTCGACGCCCACTCCGGCAGGGCCGTGAAATGGAGGTGGTGGGGCCCCGCCCAGATGTAGACGAAGACGAGCGACCAGAAGTGCATGATGGACAGCCGGTAGCTGAACACCGGCCGGTCCGCCGCCTTCGGCAGGTAGTAGTACATCAGGCCGAGGTAGGGCGTGGTCAGGAAGAAGGCCACCGCGTTGTGGCCATACCACCACTGCATCAGCGCGTCCTTGACACCGGAGTAGGCCGAGTAGCTCCCCAGCCAGGAGTACGGCATGGCCATGCTGTTGCCGATGTGGAGGATGGCGACGGCGACGATGCTGGCGAGGTAGAACCAGATCGCGACATACAGGTGCTTCTCGCGCCGGATCGCGATTGTCCCGAAGAAGTTGACGGCGAAGATCACCCAGAGGACGGCAATCACGATGTCGAGGACCCAGGGCAGCTCGGCGTACTCCTTGGCCTGCGTGACGCCCGCGACCAGCGAGACCGCCGCAGCGACAATCAGCAGCTGCCAGCCCCAGAAGTGGATTTTCGAGAGGGTGTCGCTGAAAAGCCGCGTCTTCAGCAGCCGCTGCATCGAGTGGTACGTGCCGGCGAAGATCATGTTGCCGACAAACGCGAAGATGACCGCGTTCGTGTGCAGCGGCCGGAGCCTGCCGAACGTGAGGTACGGGGCGAGGTTGAGCCCCGGCAGGAAGAGCATGGCCGCGATCAGGGTGCCCACGAGCATGCCGACCACGGCCCACACGACGGCGGCGAGAAAGAACAGCCGCGGGGTTCGATCATCGTAGCGCACGGTGTCGCTCATCGGTCTCCCATCCTCTTTGGGTGAGTTCCCCTGGACCGCCGGCCAACGGGGGCCGGCCGAGTACCGGCCAGATCGACGATGCGCGCGGCGGCGAGGACCTCGCGCATCCGCTCCTGCGCCTGGTGCCAGACCGGGTGGGCCGTGCAGGCCGGCGCGCGATGACATCCCCCCGACAGCACACAGGTATTCAGCAGCGGCAGGCCGTCCACCGCCTCGACCACATCGAGCACGCTCGAACTCCGGGCCAGCGCGGTCAATTCGTACCCGCCGGTGACCCCCCGATGGGCCGCCAGCATCCCGCCTCGGGCCAACGACTGAAGCACCTTGTAGAGGTAGGCGGGCGGGACCTCGCAGCCGTCTGCCAGTTCGCTGAGGCACATGCGCGCGCCCGGCGGGAGGCCGGCGAGCGTCAGCGTGGCTCGCAGAGCATAGTCGGCGGCGCGAGTGACCATCGTCAGGGAATGTCCGGAGCGCGGGGGGCGAGACTGCCGGAAACTGGACTATCCGACTCCAGTTTCACCGGACTGAGCAAGGGGCGTGCCGAACTCTATCACGAGGGCGTTAACCTGAATCCTCAGAAATTTTGCTGAAACGGGCTCCGCTGATGCGGAAATCCCGGCAGGCCGCCGGATGGCCGTGAGCGAGGCCCGGCAGGCGTCGGGCACGGCTCAGGGCGACGCCGGCGCTGCACCGAAGACGCGGCGGACGTCGACAAGGAACCGGGCCACCTTCACGCGCGGATCGCCCGGCCCGAGGGTCTCGATGGGCAGAAACCCCCGGTAGCCGGTCCGGTCGATGATGGCCTTGATGCGGCCCAGATCGGTCGGAACTTCCTTCGGGCCGTACCAGACGCTCTCCTTGAGCTGCCAGGTCACCGCGTACGGCACGAGCTTCTCGATCTCGGCGTACGGATCGCCCTGACGCAGACTGCCCACATCGAGGATCACGCCAAACCACTCCGAGTTCACCGCCTCGACGACCCGGATCGTCTCGTCGGCGGTCTTGAGGAAGTCGTTGTGGTGCTGCAGCCCGACGATGACGCCGTGCTGACGGCCGTGCTCGACGCACGCCTTGATATCGGGGACCATCCACTCGAGCGTGCGATCGAAGGTGCCCCCGTCCGGGACCTTCTGTCCGGCGAAGATGCGCACCACCGTCGCGCCGAGCTTGGCCGCCGCTTCGATCCAGGCCTTCACCATTTCGACGTCGCGCCGGCGCGCGGCAGCATCGGCCACCGCGAAGTCGTTGCGCACGCCCGAGCCGCTGATCGTGACGCCGTTCACGAAGGCGCGCCGCTTCAGCCGGTGCAGGAACGCGTCGTCCGGCACCTGGGGATAGCCCGGGAAGTAGTAACCCGTGGCGTCGAGGCCGTCGAGCCCCTGCTGCGCGCAGTAGTCGACGACGTCGTCGAGCGTGACGGTGCCGGCGCGCAGCGGCTCGTTGAAGGAGTAGAGGTTCAGGCCGAGCCGGACGCGGGTTCCGCTCTGGCGGGCCACGCGGCCCTGTGCGGCGGCGCGACCGACGAACGGGGCCCCGGCCGCGGCGAGTGCGGCGGTACCCAGGACGGTGGACAGGAACCGGCGGCGATGTGCAGGCGTGGTCATGGGCAGGTCCTCCAGCGGACGGCGCCATCATACGCCGGGTGTAGAATCCGCGTCGTGAGGGTCTCATGAACACCAGGAACACACGCCGTGACTTCCTCAGCCTCGCGGCGGCCGCCGTCGCGGGCGCACACCTGTTGCCGAAGAGCGTGTTCGCCCAGTCGGCCGCCGGTAAGCCCGCCTTGCTGGGTGGAACCGCGGTACACACGGGAGGCTGGCCGCAGTGGCCCGAGTGGCGCCAGTCGTGGGAGTCGTCCATCCTCCAGGTGCTGCGCAGCGGCCGGTGGTACCGCGGCACGGGCGAGCAGGTGCAGCAGTTCGAGACCGCCTACGCGAAGCTGCTCGGGGCGAGGCGGTGCCTGGCCACCGCCAGCGGGACGACGGCGCTCATCGTCGGCATGCACGCGCTCGACGTGGATGCGGGCGACGAGGTCATCGTGTCGCCGTTCACCTTCATCGCCAGCTACAACGCCGTGCTGATCAACAAGGCGCTGCCCGTGCTCGCCGACACGGACCCGGCTACGTTGACCATCGACCCTGCGTCGATCGAGAGCCGCATCACCGACCGGACGCGCGCGATCATGCCGGTGCACATCTACGGCATGCCCTGCGACATGGACCCGATCCTGGCGATCGCCGCGAAACACCGGCTGCCCGTCATCGAGGATGCCTGCCAGGCGTGGCTGGCCGACTACAAGGGCCGCATGTGCGGGACCATCGGCGAGCTCGGCTGTTTCAGCTTCCAGAACTCCAAGCACCTGCCATCGGGCGAGGGCGGCGCCATCACCGGCGGCAGCGACGATCTCATCGACCGGTGCGGGTCGTTCCACGACTGCGGGCGCCCGTATGGGGGCTTCAAGGGCGCGCGCCCGAATTTCACGCGCGGCGGCAACTTCCGCATGCAGCACGTCCAGGCGGCCATGCTCGTGCAGCAACTCGACAAGCTCGTGCAGGACACCGCCCGGCGGCGGGAGAACGCCGATCGCCTGGCGGCGTCCCTGAAGGAGATCCCGGGCATCGAGCCGCCGCGCCTGCCCGACAACAGCCGCGCGGTGTGGCATCTCTACCCGTTCCGTTACGACGCGGAGAAGTTCCAGGGCCTGCCGCGCGACCGGTTCATCAGGGCCATGCGCGCCGAGGGCATCCCCTGCTCCACCGGGTACCAGGAGCAGTACTTCGACGGCCTGCTCGACGAAGCCATCAACTCGCGCGGGTACAAGCGGCTGTTCAGCGCCGCGCGGCTCAAGGCGTATAGAGACAGCTTCCAGGAGCTGCAGGGCAACCGGCAGGTGTGCGAGACGACGGTGGCGATGACGCAGAACCTGCTCCTCGCCGGGGCCGCCGACATCGATCACATCGGCGCGGCAATTCGGAAGATCCAGGCCCACGGCGCGGCGCTGGCCCGGGCCTGAATCGACCTTGGCGCACAGAATCAGGGCACACTATGAAACGCTACGGCTCCGTCATCGGGCTGCGCGACGAAAAGCTCGAGGAATACAAGACGCTTCACGCCGCGGTCTGGCCCGACGTGCTGAGGATGATCGCGGCGTGCCACATCCGCAACTACTCGATCTTCCTGCGCCGGATGCCGGACGGGCGGCTCTACCTGTTCAGCTACTTCGAGTACACCGGCACGGACTTCGCCGCCGACATGGCGAAGATGGCGGCTGACCCGAAGACGCAGGCATGGTGGACGCTGTGCGAGCCCTGCCAGCTGCCGCTCGCCGACCGTGTTCCGGGCGAATGGTGGGCAGGCATGGAGGAGGTCTTCCACACCGACTGACGCGACAGCGTCCCACCGCCATGACCTCGCGCGAACGCATCCTCGCCGCCATCGACTATCGTCAACCCGACCGCGTGCCGGTGGACCTCGGCTCGACGCCCAGTTCGGGCATCTCGGCCATCGCTTACGGCAATCTCAAGCAGCACCTCGGCATGGCCCACGGCGCCACACGCGTCTACGACGTCGTGCAGCAGCTCGCGCAGCCGGAGGACGCGGTCCTTGATCGGATCCGCGTCGACGTGGTGGACATCGGGCGCGCGTTCAACACGAACGCGTCAGCCTGGCATCCGACAGTCCTGGCCGACGGGCAAGCCGCCCAGTACCCGGCGTGGTTTCATCCGGAGCGTCAGCCGGACGGGTCATTCGTCGCGCGCATGCCGGACGGCCTCGAGATCGCCCGCATGCCGGCAGGCGCGACATTC
>JALOKU010000165.1 GCA_025456345.1 Vicinamibacterales bacterium
CGGACGCTTTGCTCCCGCTGCTTCGGCGGGACAGCCTTCGCCTGAGAGGGCTTGCCCAGCCGAAGCTCCCCGAGGAGAGCGGCAATCCGAAGGGGAGCGAAGGCTGGCCTGCCATGAGCGAACCCGGGCAAAGTCCAGCCGGGTGAGTCGAATGGTGAGCCGGGTGGGGATCGAACCCACGACCACCGCATTAAAAGTGCGATGCTCTACCACTGAGCTACCGGCCCGCCATCGCCATTCTACTTCATGCCTGCGCTTACTTGACCGTGAAGGGAGCGGTCAGTTTCGTGTTCTCCCATTCCATCGTGAGGAGGCCGGCCGAGGGGCCCGTGGCCGCCAGCGTGATGGTGAACTGCTCGACCGGCGCCGAGGTCGCGCCGACCTTGAGGTCGACCCGCGCCAGGTCCTGGGCCTGATCGTACTGGGTGCCCCACTGGCCGGTCTGCTTGTTGATGATGAGCTTCCACGCTTTCTCGCCGGGCAGCGTGTAGAGCGTGTAGGTGCCCGCCGGCACCAGCGTGCCGCCAATCTCGAGCGCCGCCGTTGTCTTCAGCGTCGTGGCGGCGTTGGCGCCGGTGCGCCACACCTTGTCGTAGGGCACCAGCTCGCCCATGATCTTCCGCCCGCGCATCGAAGGCTGGGCATAGTCGATCGTGATGGTGGCCGCGCCGATGGTGACCGAGGCCTTGGCCGGCGGGCTGGCCGGCGGCTTCTGCTGCGCCGCGGCCGGCGCGATGGCGGCGCACAGGAGGGCGCCGGCGAGCATGAGGGTCGTGAATCGGGGTGTCATCGTTGTCGTCTCCTTCTGAATGTGTCCGTCCCTACAGGATTGTCTGACCGAGAGCCGAGAGCGCGAGTTCCATCGCCAGGGTTGCCGTCGTGTTCTGCACGTCGAGAATCGGGTTCACCTCGACCAGGTCGAGCGAAGTGAGGAGGCCGGCGTCGGCGACCATCTCCATCAGCAGGTGCGCCTCGCGGAAGCCGAGGCCGCCGCGCACGGACGTGCCGACACCGGGGGCGATGGCGGGATCGCAGACGTCCATGTCGAACGACACGTGGATGCCTGCCGTCCCTGCGCCCGCGGCCTCGATGGCCTGCCGGGCCACCGCGGCCATGCCCTGGCGGTCGATGTCCGACATGGTGAACACCCGCACGCCGGAACTCCGGACGTTGGCCCGCTCCCCGTCGTCGAGATCACGAATGCCGAGGAGCACGGTGCGGGCGGGATCGACCGCCGGCGTGCGCACGGCCAGCCGGGCCAGTTCCTGAGGCTCGGGCCCGATGAGCGCCGAGAGCGGCATCCCGTGCACGTTGCCGCTGGTGGAGGAGGCCGGCGTGTTCATGTCGCCGTGCGCGTCGACCCAGATGAGGCCGATGGGCAGCCCGCGCTGCTGCGCCCAGTCCGACGCCGCGGCGACCGAGCCGGCACCGAGACTATGGTCGCCCCCGAGCACGAGCGGGATCGCGCCGTCCCTCAGGCTGCCAAGCGCCGCGTGGTGCAGCCGCTGACAGACGCGGGCGATCTCCCGGATGTACTTCTTCGTCGGGTCGCCCGGGCTGCGAGTCTCGGGGATGGGCACGTGCAGGTCGCCGCGATCGGTGACGGCGTGCCCGAGGGCGGCAACCCGCTGGTCGAGGCCGGCAATGCGCAGCGCGGACGGGCCCATGTCGACCCCGCGCCGGCCCTGCCCGAGATCGAGGGGCACCCCGATGATGTGGATCGGACGGCGCGTCATTCAGCGCTCCTGCCGCTTGACCGACACCGAGATCCCCTCGCCGGACGGCGACACGATCGCCGAGCGCAGCCCGGGATGCGTGCGGAGCGTCGTGAGGAAATCGCCCATCTCCGCGGCCTTGTTCACCACATTGTGCGCGACGAAGATACCGCCGTTGTCGAGGCGCGGGAACACGAGATCGAAGAACCGCTGGTAGTCCTTCTTCCAGGCGTCGAGGAAGACCATGTCGAAGGTGCCAGGCAGTCCGGGAATCGCCTTGAACGCGTCGCCGGACACCACCTGGACCACGTCCGCGAGCCCGGCCGCCCTGATGTTGGCTTCCGCGTCCTTCGCCCGCGCGGCGTCGTACTCGATCGTCACCAGACGCCCGCCCGTCTCCCGCAGGCCAAGGCCGATCCAGATGGCGGAGTAGCCGTTCGCGCCGCCGATCTCGAGGACCCGCTTCGCGCCGGACGAGACGACGAGGAACCGGAGGAAACGGCCGTCCTCCTCGGAGACGGCGAGCAGGTTGCTGTCGGCAGCCTTGATGCGGTTGAGCACCGACGCGGCGGCCTTCGGAACCGGAGGGTCAGCCAGCGAAGGCGCCGCGGCAGAAACGAGGCAGAACCCTGCGAGCAGGGCGGACACGGATCGGCGAGGCATCGGGACTCCGGGCACGCGATGAGCGCCGGAGGCCGACAGGCGAGCCGGAACGGCTCAGATTACGCGTGTCCCTCTGGCGCGAGATGAACCATTCTATCAGGGCTGGGCGGGTTCATCGCGAGGGCGCCGGCGTCGGTCAGTTCGGCCACCGTGGACGCCACTTCCCAGATGTGTGTGCGGCACTGCGACAAGTCGCGCCGCACGTCGGCGGGGATGCCCGGCCGCAGCAGCGCGAGGTCGAGGGTGCCGAGGGCGGCGGCCAGCGGGCCAGAGATCTCATCGCACACCGCCGCGGCGATTTCCGTGATGACCCTGAGCCGCTGGTCGTGCAGGCGCGTGATCGCTTCCACGCGATTCGAGATGAGGCGGCGGAGGCGGGCCGCCAGTTCCCGGGCCGGCACAGGCTTGACCAGATAGTCGTCGGCGCCGGTTTCGAAACCCTGGAGCTTCGACGGCGTGTCGCCAAGGCCCGTCAGCATCACGATCGGGATGTCTTTGGTGGCTTCGTCTTCGCGCAGCGCCCGGCAGACGGCAAACCCGTCCATCCCCGGGAGGCGCACGTCGAGGACGATGGCGTCGAGCGGTGAGGAGCGGGCGGCGTAGAGCCCCGAAGGCCCGTCGGCCGCGCAGGTGACGCGGAATCCCTGGAGCGAGAGCAGCTCCTGGAGGCCGTGCGCGGCTTTTTCCTGGTCCTCGACCAGGAGGACGTGAGGCTGGGCAACCTGGGAAGCCGGGCTGGATGCGGTCATCTCGGGCATGTGCAACTCCGGGCAATGTATCGGCACATCTGGCCGGCTCCGGTAGAGGATTGCCGGAGTCTGCACCCGCCTGCCCGGCTCTGCACCCGCCACGGGCCCGCCTGCGGTGTGGTTTTCGTGCTACACTTTAGCGCCTTTCCGGAGGCAATTTGAGCGGCTCCACCCGGAGGAGGGCGCCTTGAGTCCAATCCTCGTACGGCCTGTCCGCGAACAACTCGAACATGACCGGGTGATCCGCCTGCTCCAGCCGCGCTATAAGCGGCGCTTCACGGTGGGCATCAACCCGGGAATCGAGCAGACGTTTCCCGTGGGGACCGCGCCCGACATCCAGTTTCCCGACCTGGTGCTGAGCTCGCCGGGGACGGGGAAGAAGCTGGCCGGTGTTGTCGAGGTCGAAACCGCCGAATCGGTGAATCAGCTCGAGGCGATGGCCCAGTGGGCCCGGTTTGGCCGCCTGCCCGTGGAGTTCATCCTCTACGTGCCGTCCGGCGTGGCGCCGGTGGCCCGGCGGCTGTGCGGCGACCACGGCATAGGGGTCAACGAAATCTGGACGTTTCACACCGTCGGCGACCAGGTGCGTTTCTCCCAGGTGCACAAGGCGCCGCTTGCCGAGAAGCTGGCGGCCGCGAGGGCGGCGGCGGCCGAGGCCCGGCGCGCCATCGCCCGGGAAGAGGAGCTGCGAAAAGCGCCGGCGGCCAGGGCAAAGGCCCGGCCCAAGCGCGTGGCGGAGAAACCCGCCGCGAAAGCCGCTCCCAGGCGCGCAGCGGCGAAACCCGTTGCGAAGACCGCCCCCAAGCGCGCAGCGGCCAAGAAGCGGTAAGGCGGCCGCCGCGCTCCAGTCATCGTCTAAAGTGAAGGGCGGGCCAGGGCCAGGCCGGAGGTTCGCCGGGCGGGCGGCGCCCTGCTGCGGTAGAATAACTTCAGAGGTTTGCCCATGACGCGCGTCATCTTACGGTTGCCGGTGTTTGCGTCCGTTGTATTGGCGGGGACCGTGCTGCTGGCCCAGACTCCGGGGACGCCGGGCCAGGCGCCGCCGGGCGTTCCGCCCAAGACGGACGCGCTCGGGCAGAAGCCGACCTTCCGGGTGACGGTTGACCTGGTCACCAACGACGTGATCGCCCGTGACTCGCGCGGCCAGTTCGTCGCGGACCTGACCAAAGAGGACTTCGATCTCCTCGAAGACGGCGTTCCGCAGCAGATCGCCTCGCTCGTGCTGGTGCACGGCGGCCGCGTGTCCAACCTCGCGCTGCCGCCGCCGGCCGCGCCTCCCGAAGGCATCATCCTGCCGGAAGTCAGGCCGACCAACGACACGTCGGGGCGCATCTTCATCCTGTTCATCGACGACCTGCACCTCGACTTCAAGAACACGGCGCGGGTGCGCGACCTGCTCAAGAAGATCAAGGGTACGCTCATCCACCAGGGCGACATGTTCGGGATCGTCTCCTCGGGCACCTCGTCGATTGCGATTGATCTGACCTACGACTTGAAGCGGATCGACGAGGCGCTGAAGAAGGTGATGGGCGGCGCGCTCAAGCCGACCGACATCATCCAGGGGCCGGAAGGGCAGGAGGGGCCGACCGAAGTCCGGTACCGGGCCCACGTGGCGTTTGCGTCGGCCGCGGATCTGCTCGACAACCTGTCGAAGGTGCACAACCGGCGCAAGGCGCTCATCTACGTGAGCAACGGCTACGATTTCAACCCGTTCGAGAAGTCGCGGACGGGGCAGGCGGAGTTCTTCGAGAACCGGTTCGGGACGCAGGCCAATCCTGGCGCGGGCAGTTCGAGCGGGGACGGGACCGAGACCAATACGGGAGCGGGCACGGACATCAACGACCCGTCGCGCTCGGGGGCGAAGTTCGCCGACGCGGACCTGGTGCGCGAGCTGGCCGAACTGACGCGCGCCGCGAACCGCGCCAACGCGACCATCTACACCATCGACCCGCGCGGGCTCGTCGGGATGCCGGACCTCGACGACAACGTCGACCCGGTGGAGTTCCAGGAGTACCTCTCGAACTCGATCAACAGCCTGCGGGTGCTGGCGGAGCAGACCGGCGGCATCGCCGTGGTGAACCAGAACGACTTCGACAAGGCCCTGAAGCGCATCGACGCCGAGACCAGCGACTACTACATGATCGGGTACTACTCGACCAACCCCGACCCCCTGAAGCGAACCCGCCAGATCGACGTCAAGGTGAAGCGGAAGGACGTGGATGTCTGGGCGCGGAAGTCCTACAGCATCAAGACCGGGCCGCGGAGGTAACCACAACCCCTAGTGGGTGCGCCCGGCGGGCCCACGAAATGTTGCACGGGCGAAATACCTGGAGCGATGGTCTTCTGGTATACTCGTCCGGCTCGGGTCGGGTGTCGGCTGGCGACCGGGTGTCGCCACCTCCGGCCGCATCCCTCCTCGGAGGCGTTGAGTGCCAATCCCAGTGTCACTCTTTCGGGAGATGAACTAATGCAGCAGCGATTTCGGATTGTGTTGGGCGTGCTGGTGGCCTGCGCCCTCCTCTGGCCGTCGGCCGGGGCGTACGCACAGGGTGTCACCACGGGTTCCATCAGCGGCATCGTGAAAGACGCGCAGGGCCTGGCCGTGCCGGGCTCGAC
>JALOKU010000166.1 GCA_025456345.1 Vicinamibacterales bacterium
CCCATCCAGTCGATCCTGTCGAGAGACGCGCTCGCGCACACGCCGGCCTCCGCGAGGATCGCCCGGACGGCGCCGGATGCCGTCGCGCGGGCCTTCAGGAACGCCGGATCGATGGCCGCGGCGATGTTGATCCGTCCGCCCTCGACCTCGACGGCGCCGACGTAGCCGCTTCGGCCGACGGCCATCGTGATGGACCCCGGCTCGAGCGCGATCGTTCCCGGTCCAGCTTCGCCGCCCACACCGACGCGGGCCGCGCGGGACACCCGGCTGTGAAACGACGGGCATTCGCCAAGCGAGCTGTGCGAGAGCCCGTCGGCGACGACAATCGATCGCGCGCTCGCCATCACGCTCTGGCCGTTCGGCCGCCGCAGCGACACGCGCCGCCATCCCTCACGCCAGGGCTCGTCGCCCTCGGGCACGACCGATGCGGCGGTCTCGGCGAGGAAAACGCAGCCGGCCTCCTCGGCCGCCGAGGCCAACGCCGCGTCGAGCGCATGCCTCGACACCGCAAGGCCCGGCGGGAGCCGGATGACGGCGGTGCGGGCATGCTGGTGCAGGCGAAGCGCATGCACGCCGGTTGCGCCGAGTGCGCGGACACGGTCGTCCAGGCCCGCGCGCACCAGGGCCGCCAACGCCTGGGCATTCAGGCATCCCCCGCAGACCTTGCGCCTTGGGAACGCGCGCCGTTCGACGAGCAGTACCGACAGCCCCGCGCGGGCCAGCAGGGTGCCCGAGAGCGCGCCAGCGGGACCCGCGCCGATGACAATCGCGTCCCAGGGTTGGCCGACAGCCCGCTCCAGGGGCATCACACCCGCTTCCGCCATGTGAGCAGCCACCTTTGCGGCCACACCTGAAAGACCTGCGCCCCGTTCAACCCCGCTGCCGCGGCCAGGCTCCGCGCTTCGCCGGTCGAAAACGCCGCCGCGACCGATCGCATGCCGTCCACGCGGAAGACCTTGGAGCGCGACAGCAAGCGGCACCCGGCCCAGGTGAATGCGGCGCCCAGGCGCGTCCGCCGCAGGTCGGACACGACCACGGCACGCCCCGCGGCCTCTCCCATTCGCTGGAGGAGCGCGACGGCGTCCGACTCGGTGAGGTGGTGCAGGAAGAGCGTGCAGAGCACCACGTCGATCCCGGGGGGAATCGGACCGTGGAGGGCATCTGCCCGTTCGAACCGTACCCCTTTGACGCCCCGGCTTTCGGCAAGGGTGCGGGCGTAATCGATCGCGACCGCGCTGACGTCCCAGCCCAGCCAGTCGATGTCCATCCGTTCCCGCGCCGCCTGGCGGGCGAGCGACACGAGCAGGTGACCGCCGCCGCTGGCGATGTCGAGCACGCGCAGCGGCCCGGGCGCCGTATCCAGGGCCGCGGCCCGTATCGACGGCCAGACGGCCCCGGCCGTGCGGCTGACCGCGTTGGCGCGGCCGAGCGCGTCGAGGGCGTGGACGTGGCGCCGGACGTCGAGGTCCGGCTGGTCCATCATCTCGGGCTCGAGCACGCGGGGGCGCGGCAGGCGATGTCCTTTCAGCCGTTGACGATCGTGGCGACGCGGTCGAACACGTCCTTCACCACACCGCGCGCTTCGGCCTCCGACGGCCCTTCGGCCACGACGCGGACGATGGGCTCGGTGTTCGAGCCGCGGACGTGGAACCAACCCGAGGGCAGCATCACCTTGACGCCGTCGCGCGTGTCCATCGGCAGGTGCGCGAACTCGCGCTTCACCATGCGCAGCACGTCGGGGATCTTGTTCGACGGGCAGGCGAGCTTCTCTTTCACCATCACGAACCGCGGGAGATCGGACACAAGGCCCGACACCGTCTTCCCAGACGAGGCGAGGAGGTGGAGGATGAGCGCCATGCCCACCTGGCTGTCGCGCGCGAAGTTGATGGAGGGGTAGATCACGCCGCCATTGCCTTCGCCCCCGATGACGGCCCGTTCGCTCTGCATGCGTTCAGTGACGTTCGCCTCGCCGATCTTCGTCCGCACGACCGGGCAGTCGAAGCGCCGCGCCACCTCGTCAAGGGCTGCGGTTGTCGAGAGGTTCGCCACCACCGGCCCCGGCGTCTTGCCGAGGACGTACCAGGCGGCGAGCACCAGCGTGAAGTCCTCGCCGATCGGTTCGCCGCGCTCGGACACGACGGCGAGCCGGTCCGCGTCCATGTCCTGCGCGAAGCCGATGTCGCAGTGATGCGTGCGGACGGCCTCGCACAGCGCGCCGAGGTTCTCCGGCAGCGGTTCCGCCGGCCGCGGGAAGAGGCCGTTCGGCGTCACGTTGATCGCGACCACGTCCACGCCAAGGGCCTCGAGCAGCCGGGGCGCCAGGAAGACGCCGGCGCCGTTGCAGGCGTCGAGGGCCACGCGCAGGCGCCGCGGGCCTGGCGGCAAGGGCCCGACGGCATCGAGAATGGCCTTGAAGTGCAGATCGAGGGCGTCGGCCATGCGCTCGACTGACCGGATCTCGGTGCCGGCCACCTTCACGTAGTCGCCCTGATGATAGATGTCGAGCAACTCCCGCGCCGGCCCGGCGCCCAGAAACAGGCCGTCGGGGCCGATGAACTTCAAGGCGTTCCACTCGGCCGGGTTGTGGCTGGCGGTGATCGCGATGCCGCCCTGGGCGCGCCGGTGGCGCACGGCCAGCTGCACCGTCGGCACCGGGCACACGCCCGCGTCGACCACGCGGCAGCCGCTCGAGAGCAGGCCCGCCACGACCGCCTGCCGCACCATCTCACCCGACGTGCGGGTATCGCGGCCGAGCACGACGGTGCCCGACCCCGCGTAGGTGCCGAAGGCCTGGGCGAACCGCGTCAGCAGCGCCGGCGTCAGCGAATCGCCGACAACGCCGCGGACGCCGGAAATGCTGATTTTGAGAGTCGGGATCGCTCGCATCGTTTACACCGTCGCTCGCTCAATGGCGCGTGTCAGGGGCTAGGCGCTAGGGACTAGGCGCTGGGCGCTAGTCGGACGCGGCTCCCGCCGCGTGGCTGACAGCTCAACGGCCAAACTGACTAGCCCCTAGCCCCTAGCCCCCAGCCTGTCCCTCGCCCAGTCCGCCAGGTCGCGCGCGCGCGTGCCGGTCCCGGCTTCGGCGATGACCCGGATCATCGACTCGGTTTGCGACGCGCGCACGTGCACCCATCCGTCGGGGAACGACACCGCGACGCCGTCGCTCGTGTCGGCGCTGATGCCCTCGCGCTCGATCGTGTCGCGGAAGTCCTGCAGGATCGAATAGAGCACGCTCGGCTTTTCGGCGAAGTCGTGCTTCACCATGGCGAACGACGGCAGGCTGTCCACCAGCTCGCCGAGCGACGCGCCGCTGCGTGCGATGTGCTCGACAATCAGGCCCTGGGCCGCGGCGGCGTCGTGCGACAGCAGCACGCGCGGCACGGCGACGCCGCCGTTGCCCTCGCCGCCGATGACCGCATGGTGCTCGATCATGGCCTCGGAGATGAACGACTGTCCCACGGGCGTTCGCACCACGGTTCCGCCGTGGCGCTTCGCGACCTCGTCGACGGCGCGCGAGGTCGACACGTTCGTCACCACGGTGCCGGGCACCTGCGCGAGGGCGATGGCCGCGGCCAGCGTGAGCGTGCGCTCCTCGGAGAGCGCGACGCCGCCGCCGGTGACCAGGCCCAGGCGTTCGCCGTCTGCATCGTGGGCGAAGCCGAGATCCGCGCCTCCCGCCCTCACCACGGCCTTCAGCTGCGCCATGGTCTCGGGCTTCGGCTCGGGCCGGTGAGGGAATGGCGCCGCAGGATCGTCGTTGACGGCCAGCACCGTGCACCCCAGCATCTCGAGCCACCGGGGCGACAGCAGCGCCGAGGCGCCGTTGCAGCAGTCAACGGCCACCCGGAGGCCGCGGCGTCGTGCGGCGTCCACGTCGAAGGCCGCCGCCAGCACCTCGAGGTGATGGCCGATCGCATCCTGTTCGGCCACGCTCGTGCGGATGCGGTCCCACGTCGCCTTCTCGTACTCGCCCTGGTGGACGATGTCGAGCAACTCTTCCGCCTGGGTGGTGTTGAGGTAGAGCCCGTCGCCGCGCACGAACTTGAGGGCGTTCCACGCGGCGGGATTGTGGCCGCCGGTGATGGACACCCCGCCCTGCGCGCCGAGCCAGCGCACCGCGAGCTGGAGCGTCGGTGTCGGGCAGACGCCGAGATCGATCACCTCGCAGCCCGCCGAGAGCAGCCCGGATACCACGGCTGCCTGGACCATCGGCCCCGACGACCGCGTGTCGCGGCACACGAGCATGCGGCCCGAGTCGACGTACGTGCCGAAAGCCTGGGCGAACGAGACGACCAGCTCCGGCGTCAGTGATTCGCCGACGATGCCGCGGACGCCGCTGATGCCGATCTTGAGAGGGCGCATGACGGGGAGATCTTACTCCAGGCGCTAGGGACTGGGCGCTGGGCGCTAGTGTGAAGAACAGGGGCTAGCGGCTAGGCGCTGGGCGTTAGTCGGTCGCGCTTCGCGCGGGGATACACTGTACAGCTGAACACGCCCACTACGCGGCGAGAGCCGCGTCCCACTAGCGCCTAGCGCCTAGCCCCTAGTCCCTAGCCCCTAGTACGGCTCCCTGCCCAGCCTCCGATGAAGGGCCGCAAGAACCATGGCCCCGACCGACGCGGTCCCGAGCGTGATGAGCACCAGCGCCATCGGGCTGACGACCTGGGGAGCCGAAGAGGCCGCCGCGAGACCGGCCGGAATCGCGCGCGACACCAGGTTCACCAGGCCCTGCCACTGCCAGGCCAGGAAGACCGCCAGGCTGGCGAAACCGGCGGCGAGTTCCACCCAGCGCATGCGCTCTATCGGGGCAGACGCGGCGCGATCTGCTTGCCAGCGGCGCAGGAGTTGCGCCTTCCACCAGATCACCGCCGGGTCCGGCAGCGGGTGCGAGGCGACTGGCGCCGCGGCAAGCCCGCGCACGAACTCGATGGCGAGGATGTCCGGTTCCTCCAGGTGGGTGTGCGACGTCATGACCGTTCTCCCGGGCCGTAGCCTTTCTTCCGGAGCAGGCCGGCCAGTTTCCTGCGGGCGCGGAAGAGCAGCACCGGCACGCTGGCCGCTTTCAGGCCGAGCGCCGCGGCGATGTCGCGGTGCTCGGATCCTTCGACGTGTGCGAGCCACAGCAGCATGCGCTCCTGCGGCTTCAGATCCCGGAACGTCCGCGCCATGTCGTGCTTCAGCGCAGCCTGGTCGCCGTGACTCGCCGCGGCCGGCACGTCAGCGTCGAGCGGCTCCGTACGCCGCGTGCCTCGCCCGCCGCGGCGCCAGAGATCGGTGGCGGCGTTGGTGGCGACGCGAAACAGGTACGCGCGGAGCTGGCTGTCTTCGCGCGTCGCGAGCGGCGCGGCGAGCGTGCGGCAGAACGCCTCCTGCAGCAGGTCGTCGGCGTCGGCGGCGCTGCCGGTCAGCCGGTAGAGGTAGGCCCACAGGGGCCGGGCGTGGAGGCGATAGAGATCCTGGAACTCCGACTCGTTCAGGAGCTCTGCGCGCGCGCCGGCCTCCGCCTGTTGTGCGCTCACGTCCTCCGCGTCCAGCGTTCCGGCGTGTTCCGCCATGGCTGTGCTGCCGTGCGTCTCGAGGCCGCGCCTACCGTTGCAGCGCGTCGCCGCCCTCGAGCAGGCCCAGCGTCTTCGACAGCCGGTACGACGCCACGGTCGACACGATGAACCCGATCCCGCACGCGGTGATGATGCCGCCCATCACCC
>JALOKU010000066.1 GCA_025456345.1 Vicinamibacterales bacterium
GAGGTCGTCGAGGGCATGCAGTTCGACCGCGGCTATCTCTCGCCGTACTTCGTGACGGATCCCGAGCGCATGGAAGTGGTGCTCGAGAACCCGATGATCCTCATCCACGAGAAGAAGATCAGCTCGATGAAGGACCTCCTGCCGGTGCTCGAGCAGGTGGCCCGCATGGGCAAGCCGCTGCTCATCATCGCCGAGGACATCGAGGGCGAGGCCCTCGCGACGCTCGTCGTGAACAAGCTGCGCGGCACGCTGCAGGCCGCCGCGGTGAAGGCGCCGGGCTTCGGCGACCGCCGCAAGGCCATGCTCGAGGACATCGCGATCCTCACCGGCGGCAAGGCCGTCACCGAGGACCTCGGCATCAAGCTCGAGAACGTCAAGGTGGAGGATCTCGGCAAGGCGAAGAAGATCACCATCGACAAGGACAACACGACGATTGTCGAGGGCGCGGGCGAAAGCGCCAAGATCGAGGGCCGCGTCAAGCAGATCCGGGCGCAGGTTGAAGAGACCACGTCGGACTACGATCGCGAGAAGCTGCAGGAGCGGCTGGCCAAGATCGTCGGCGGCGTCGCGATCATCAAGGTCGGGGCGGCCACCGAGACCGAGATGAAGGAGAAGAAGGCGCGCGTCGAGGACGCGATGCACGCGACCAAGGCGGCCGTCGAGGAGGGCATCGTGCCCGGCGGCGGCGTGGCGCTCCTCCGCTCGCTCAAGGCGCTCGAGGGCCTCAAGCTCGAAGGCGACCAGCAGGTTGGCGTCAACATCGTCAAGCGCGCCGTCGAGGAGCCGCTGCGCTGGATCGCCCAGAACGCCGGGCAGGAAGGCTCGATCGTCGTCCAGAAGGTCAGGGAAGGCGAGGACGACTTCGGGTTCAACGCGCTGACCGACAAGTTCGAGAACCTGGTCGCGGCGGGCGTCATCGACCCGGCCAAGGTCGTCCGCTCGGCCCTCCAGAACGCCTCGTCGATCGCGTCCCTGCTGCTGACCACCGAGGCGCTCATCGCCGACATCCCGGAAGAGAAGAAGGAACCGGCGATGCCTGGCGGCGGGCCCGGTGGAATGGGCGGGATGTACTAGGGGCTAGGGGCTAGGCGCTAGGCGCCAGGCGCTAGTCTGAAGGAGAACGCTACTAGAGGAACGGCCCGGTTGGCGAGAGCCAGCCGGGCCGTTTTCGTTTTTCCGCCTGACTAGCGCCTAGCGCCCAGTCCCGAGCCCCTATCTGAGCGTGAACGTGAGCTCGATGGTCACCAGCACCGGAACGGCCTGGCCCAGGCGCTTGCCCGGCACAAACCGCCACTGCCTGGCGGCTTCGACCGCCTTCTGGTCGAGACCGAAGCTGGAGTCGAGCGAGCGCACGACCTGGCACTCCCCAACCGTGCCTTCCGCGGTCACCACGCAGTCGAGCACGGCGGTGCCCTGGATTTTCGCGCGCATGGCGTCGGCGGTGTACTGCGGCTTCACTTCCCTGAGCAGGCGCGGAAGTTCGATTCCCGACCCCGGCCGGTAGGCCCCGCCGCCAAATCCGCCACCCCAGCCCGGCCCGAGTCCCGAGCCCGATCCCGGCCCGATGCCGGTCCCGGTGCCCGTACCGGCCCCGCCGCCGCTCCCGGACCCCTGCGCGGTGGTGGAATTGGAGGATTTCATGCCGTCGATGACACCGACCAGGCTCTGCTCAGCCGACGCCATCGCCTTGGCCGGAATGTTGAAGTCCATCTTCGGCAGCTCATCTTCAGGCGACTTGACCGGCTGAATGTCGGGCGGCTTCATGACCGGGACGGTGAGCTTGTCCCTGCCGATGTCCTGCGCCACCCTGGGCGGTTCGATCGATTTATTGCCGCCTCCGCCGCCGCCCCCTCCCGGACCAGGCTGATTCAGGAAGACGATGCGGTTGGTGGGCATGTCCTCCATGGCCTGGCGGAGGTCGAGCGGTGCCGGGTCGGGCAGGTACGTGACGATAAACACCGCGCCAAGGACGGCGAGCGCATGGAGGAGAGTCGACACGCCCATGGCGCCGGACATGCGCGGCGCCTGCGTCTCGAAAGAGAACGGGACGTCCTTCGGATGCATGTGCTCGAGGCGCACCGACACGTGCCCCACGGAAGACGGGGCGGACTGGTGACGGTCAACCTGCTCAGCCATGTGCGACGTTTCCACTATGTCCAATTGTCGCCCGAAGCTCCCGGATCCGCAATTGCAATAGCGATGCCGGGGCGAAAACTCCGGAACGGCCGCGCGGAACCCGCACGCGCCGCCACGCCCCCCGGGTTTCGTCCTCGCCACGCGGCGCCGATGTCACCCCTGCGGGACGGCCCATGACAGTTAGACGCGCGGCGCCGACTTTCGGATGCCGTGCGCGCGTGGCCAGCATGAGGTCCCTGGCCCGGGCGTCAGACCCGGTTCGCCCAGGCGCCGATGGCTGCGTTACCGCCTCCGTACGACTGCATCACGGCCAGCGCGTCGGCCGCGCGCGGGGCGTCCTCGATGGCGACGAGCACACCGCCCTTCCCCACCAGCGTCTCGAAAATCAGCCCGTCGTGGGACTGGAATCCTGCGCGCCTCATCGCGGCCGCCAGGCCGATCCTGCTCAGATCGCGGCCGGGCCCGTTGAGCGTGTCGGTCAGCGCGCCGCGAGCTACCGCCGCCCCGACCACCGGGAGCTCCAGGGACTCCGGCGCGGCACCGAGGGCGCGCTCGATGAGCGCCGCCGCCTCCGGCGACGCCTTCGCCGCCAGGGTCATCCGCGCGGCGGCGAACCCCTGCTGCTTCAGGGCGTCAATGCCGCGCTCCGCCCAGGCAATGTCCTTGAACACACCGACCGTGAACAACGCCGCTTCGACTTGGGCCATCTTCCGTTGCTCCAACTCCCCGTCAGGGTGCGCGCCTGCGCCGGATGCCGCGCGCAGGATATGAAAGCGTACTCTTTACTGTAAGCTTGATGAGCGGCGGCTTCAAGGGCGAAGCCGCCGCGCCGCCATGCCACACTACGACGCGGATGTGCTCATCGTCGGCGCGGGACCGGCCGGAGCGTGGGCGGCGCGCCAGCTGGCCCGCGGCGGCGCGTCAGTGCGGCTGATCGACGCCAGCCACCCCCGCGAGAAGCCGTGCGGCGGAGGCCTCACCGCGCGCTCGGTGACGATGGCCGCCGATGTGCTCGCCCGCGTGCCGCACGTCGCTGTCGAACGCGTGCGCTTCGAGTCGCCGCCGGTCGGGCGCGACCCCTACCCTCCCGCGCCGCGCACGCCGCCATCGGTCACCGTCGACGTCCCCGGCGCCGACGCGGGTGGGCCGACCTCGCCGCTGGTCGTCGTCAGCCGCCTCGCATTCGACCGCGCGCTGGTCGACAACGCCCGCGAGGCCGGCGCGGATCTCATCCCCGAACGCGCGGTGGACGTGCATGCCGACGGCGATGGGGTGTGGGTGACCACGCGGCACCGGCGCTGGCGCGGCCGCTACCTCGTCGGCGCCGATGGCGCGAACAGCCTCGTCCGGCGCCGGCTCCACCAGCCCTTCCCGGCGTCGCACTGGTCGCTGGCCACGGGCGACTTCGCGGCGGGCTCGTCCAGCCGGGAGATCGTCATCCGGTTCGTCCGCACGCCTCCCGGCTACCTCTGGTCGTTTCCGCGCACCGACCATCTGGCAATCGGCATCTGTGCCCCGGCCGACCGTGGGTCCGCGCCCGTGCTGCGCCAGCACCTCGATCGCTGGCTCGCCGTGCGGGACATCGCGCGGGGATGCCGGATGACGCCATACTCGTGGCCGATCCCGTCGCTGCCTGTTCAGGCGTGGGCCGACGGCGTTCCGGTCGGCGAGCGGTGGCTGCTCGCGGGCGATGCGGCGGGCCTCGTGGACCCGCTCACCCGGGAGGGAATCTACTACGCGCTGCGGTCGGGGGAACTGGCGGCTCAGTCCCTGCTCGGAGCCGGCCCGGAGCCGACACAGGCGTACGCCGGGGCCGTGCAGGCTGAACTGGTGTCGGAACTGGCGCGCTCGGCGCGGGCCAGGGGCACCTTCTTCTCGCCGCTGGTGACACGCCTCTGGATCGACGTCCTGCGCGAAAGCCCGCGCGTGCGGTCGCTCGCGCTCAGGGTCGTCATTGGCACTGTCGGCTACTACCACCTCCGGCGCCAGGCCGTGGCCTCGCTCGAGCCGGGTGCCGCGCTGCGGGTGGCCCGCGCCCAGGTTGCCCGGTATCTCCGGATTGCGCCGTAACGCCCTCTCGGGCCAAAGGGTGCTACAATTCGGGTATGAATCTAGGCCTTCCCGAGCTGCTCGTCATCCTGGCGATCATTATCCTGGTGTTCGGTGCGAACCGCCTGCCGGACCTTGGCCGGGGCATCGGCCGGGCGATCAAGAACTTCAAGGAAGCCACCACCGAAGGCCGCGAGAAGCACGACTAGAGCACGATCCGGCTGTCTCCAACCCTCCTCGTCACGCGCTCGCGATCCAGATACTCGAGCAACGGAATCGCGAACTTCCGCGTCATGCCGTACCGGTCCTTGAACGCCGCGACGTCGAGCGTCACGGTCGATCCGGGCGATGCCTGCTTCAGCGACATCACGTCCTGCTTGAGCTGACGAAGGGCCGCCTCGTGGAACACGAGCCCTTCGACGCGCACGAGGGTCTTCTGACGCACCAGCCAGGCCACGATACTCGACAGCTGCGCCGGCGTCATGCCGAGGTCGCCGGCTAGCGCCGCCTGGTCGGGCGGACGGAGTCCGGCGTCGTGGAAGCGCGATGCGATCGCGCCGCGCGCCGCCGCTTCCGGCCCGCTCGCATCGCTCGGCCGGCCCGCCACGCCAAGGCGGTCCGTCGCGGTGATGCGCCCCTGGCGGACCAGATCCTCGATCACGTGTTCGAAGACGCCTGGCGCGGCGCGTGCGCACGCGCGGACGCGTGCCTCCTCGCGCGGGATCCCGTCTTCCATCGGATGCTCGCGGTGATAGGCCTCCGCCAGCTCCAGCAGCCGGCGGCCGATGGCCTCGAGCTGCGACGGCGCCAGCAGGCACGCCCCGATCGCCACCAGCGCGCCGCGCGCGCGCAGCCGCTCGACCGGCTCCCGCGCCTGGTCGGTGAGCAGGCCGAGCCGGGCGGTCAGCGCCGCGCGCGGCAGGCCGGCGTGGCCGGCCTCGGCGGCCAGCAGGACGGCCGCGCGCTCAGCCGCCTGGACCGAGTCTGCCGACGTCAAGGGATCGAGTTCCGCGAACCGGGCCTTACCCGAGGCCGTGCGGATGCCGCCCCGCGGCGGCAGGGGATCGAGCACGAGCCCGCCGCCAATCGTGTCCGGCGGCGAGTACGCCCGCACGATGAAGCGGTCTCCCCGCGTCACCACCACCGGGCTCTCGAGGCGCAGCCGGGCGTAGGCCGATCGCCCGGGCGGAATCTCGGCGGAGGACTCCGCCTCCCCGCCGCCGCGCTCGCCGTCCGCCACGAGCGACGATACGGCCACCCGGCCAAGCACCTCGCTCGTACCCTGGTGAAACCTGATCCGCGCACCGTGACGCACGCCCCTCGCCGCGCCGAGCAGTTCCATCCTGACGTCGACCACGCGGGTGGACGAGAACGCGCCGGCCGGCGCAATCGTCTGCCCGCGAAGCACGTCGGCGGTGTCGACGCCACCCAGGTTGACGGCCACTCGCTGGCCGGCCACGGCGCGCGGCACGCGTGCGCCGTGCACCTGCAGGCCGCGCACCTTGACCGGCCGGTCGCCGGGCAAGACCACCGCCGCGCTCTCGACCTCGAGGCCGCCGCTGATCAGCGTGCCGGTCACGACGGTGCCGAAGCCTCGCATCGAGAACACGCGGTCGACCGGAAGCCGCGCAGGCCCGTCATCGCGCCTGCCGGGGGCGGCGGCGCCAATCTCCTTCAGCGCCGACCTCAGCGCGTCGAGGCCCTCGCCGGTGCGCGCCGACACGGGCAGCATCGGCGCCCCGTCGAGGAACGAACCGGCCACCAGTTCCTGGACGTCGGCGCGGACCAGGTCGATCATCCCGCGTTCGACCGCGTCGACCTTCGTCAGGACGACGAGCCCGGCGGGCACCTGCAGCAGGCGGCAGATGGCGAAGTGCTCGCGGGTTTGCGGCATGACCGATTCGTCGGCGGCGACCACCAGCATCACGGCGTCGAGGCCGCCGACGCCGGCCAGCATGTTCTTCACGAAGCGCTCGTGGCCGGGCACGTCGATGAAGGCCACGCTGAGCCCCGGGGCCTCCCAGTGCGCGAAGCCGAGGTCGATGGTAATGCCGCGGTCCTTCTCTTCCTTCAGCCGGTCAGGGTCGGTTCCGGTCAGCGCCAGAACGAGGCTGCTCTTGCCGTGATCGATGTGCCCGGCGGTGCCAATCACGATGTGCTTCATGGCCGTCAGCGCCTCCGGCGGGTCCTGCCCCGCCGAGGCTGGCGCGGCGTGTGACGCCTCCGCTCCGGCGCCGGCCTCGCCGTCCGGCCTGCGGCGCGCCGTCGCCTCGCCGTGCCGTCCCGCATCGCGTCGATCTGCTCCGCCAGCCCGAGATCCAAGAGGCGGCGGTCGGCGTCTACTCTGAGCACCCGGACGCGCACCCGATCGCCGAGCCTGTACACCCGCCGCGAGCGCACGCCGTGGATCGCGTGGGCCGACTCGAGGAAGCGGTACTCGTCGTCGGCCAGGGTGGACAGGTGGACAAGCCCTTCGACGAACGGGTCGACCAGCTCGACGAACAGGCCGAACGCGCTGACGCCGGTCACGTAGCCGTCGAACTCCTCACCGACTTTGTCCGCCATGAAACGGACCTTCTTCCACTGGACCAGCTCCCGCTCGGCCTCGGCCGCCCGCCGCTCCCGCTGTGACGCGTGCTGGGCGACCGCGGGCAACTCGGCCTCGAGCGCGTCGCGCCGCGGCCCGCCGACCGCTCCCGCGCGCAACTCGCGCAGCAGCCGGTGCACCACCAAATCGGGGTACCGCCTGATAGGCGACGTGAAGTGCGTGTAGACGGGCATCGCGAGGCCGAAGTGGCCGGCATTCGACGTATCGTACCGGGCCTGCTGCATCGTGCGCAGCATCAGGAACGCGACGGGCCGCTCGACGGCGGTGCCCGACACGCGGTCGACGAGCTGCTGGAAATGCCGCGGCCGCACGGCGCCGCCCGCCGCCCCGAGGGTGTAGCCGAGCGTGGTGATGAAGGCCTCGAAGACGTCGACCTTCATCGGGTCGGGCGCCTCGTGAATGCGGTAGATCGCGGGCACGCCGCGCTGCTCGAGCGCCGTCGCGACGGCCTCGTTGGCGAGCAGCATGAACTCCTCGATCAGGCGGTGCGCGTCGTTGCGCTCCGACGCGGTGATGGCTTCGATCTGCCCTTCCTCGTCGAGCCGGATCTCGGCCTCCGGCAGGTCGAAGTCGATCGAGCCCCGGCGCCGGCGCCGATCGCGGAGCCGTTCGAACAGCGCGTGCATCTGCCGCAGCATCGGGACGATCGCCGGATCGGCGAAGGCCGGCGCGTTCGGCCGCCCCGTCAGGACGGCGTTCACGCCCGCGTACGTCAGGCGGGCGCGGCTCCGGATCACGCCGTCGTGGAACGCGCAGCGGACGGGCTCGCCGCGCGCATCGAGATCGATCACGCAGGACTGCACGAGCCGGTCCACGCCGGGCTTGAGGCTGCACACGCCCGTGGCGAGTTCAGCCGGGAACATGTGCACCGCGCGGTCGGGAAAGTAGACCGACGTGCCGCGATCGCGGGCGTCTTCGTCGAGCGCACTGCCGGCCTTCACGTAGTGCGCGACGTCGGCGATGTGCACGCTCAGCTGGTAGCCGCCCCCGTCGCGCCCCACGACCGACACCGCGTCATCGAAGTCCCGCGCGTCGTCGCCGTCGATGGTGACCGTCAGGCTGCCGCGGAAGTCCGTCCGGCCCTCGCACTCCTGCGGCCGCACCTCGGCTCCCGCGAAGCGGGCCTCGGCCGCGGCGCCCGGGCTGTGGGCCTCCGCGATGCCGTGCCGCCTCAGGATGACCGTGGTGTCGACGCCCGGTGAGTCAGGCTGACCCAACACCTCGACGACACGGCCGACAGGCCCTCTGGTCGCCGTCGGCCACCGCGTAATCTCGACCTCCACCATGTCGCCCGGCGCGGCGTCCCTCGACTCGGCCGGCGGGACCACGATGCGATCCCGCATGCGGCGGTCGAACGGCACCACCTGCACGCGGCCCGCGGCGTCGATCTCGACCTGCCCCACCATGCGCGCCGCCCCGCGCTCGATGACGCGGACGATGCGGCCTTCGCGCCGGCGTTCGCCCCGGGGCGAGGCCTGGCGCACCGCGACCCGGTCGCCGTGGAGCGCCTCGTGAAGCTGGGACCGGGGAATGTAGAGATCGCCGGATGCCGGATCGTGCTCCGGGGTGACGAACCCGTAGCCGTCAGGGTGCATCTGCAGCAGGCCGGCGACGTGGTCCGCCGCGCCTGGCAGCGCGTAGCGGTGGCCGCGCAGCGCGAGGATCGCCCCTTCGGCGGCGAGGGCGTGCAGATGCCGGCGGAAACTGACCCGCTCTTCGCGCGGGACCTGCAGGCGCTGCTGCAGCTCCCGCGCGGATGCCGGCCGCGCGAGCGCCGACTGCAGCGCATGCAAGAGCTCGTCGCGCGTCACGGCACCTTCGGAAGCAGGGGGTGGGCGCCGGCCAGCGCGACCGGGGCCGCGTTCCACGCCATCGTCATTGCCAATCCTCCCCGAGGATCGTCACGACTTGAATGTCACCCACGTTGGTGCCCGTCGGCCCGGTCATCACGAGATCACCGAGGGCCTGAAAGTACGCATAGGCGTTATTGTCGCTCAGAAAGCCGCCAGGATCACCGAGGCCGGCGGCGCGCGCGCGGCCGAGGGTGGTGTTGTCGACAATCGCACCCGCGGCGTCGGTCGGGCCGTCGATGCCGTCGGTGCCGACGCTGGCCACGACGACCCGGGCCGCAAGGTCAGCCAGCGGTCCGGCCAGCGCCAGCGCCAGTTCCTGGTTGCGCCCGCCCTTGCCCGTCCCGGTCACGGCGACGGTCGTCTCACCGCCCGAGAGCAGGCAGACCTTCGCCAGGGGCGCGGTGCCACGCGTCCGGATCCGATCGAGCACGGAGTGCGCGGCGAGGCGCGCTTCGCCCGTCACCGGTGCCGGCTCAGCGCAGACGTGATACCCGCGCGACAGGGCCTCGCGCCGCGCGCCCTCGAGCGCGTCGCGCCGCGCGCCGACAACGAAGGTCTCGGCGCCGGCGAGGCCAGCGGCCCCTGCCTTCGGCGTGTCCGGCCTGCCGCCGTCGAGTCCTTCCCGGAGGGCTTCGACGATGGCTCGTGGATAGCGGCTGATCCCGCCGAAGCGCTCGAGCACGGCCAGCGCGTCCGCAAAAGTCGTGGGGTCCGCCACGGTGGGCCCGGATGCGATGACGGCGAGATCGTCGCCGACCACGTCCGACACGGCCAGCGCCACGGTGCGGCCTGCAGCCGCCGCGGCCAGCCTGCCGCCCTTCACCGCCGAGAGATGCTTGCGCACCGCGTTCAGGGCCGAGATGTCGGCGCCGTCGCGAAGCAGCCGTGACGTGGTGGCCTGCAGGTCGGTCAGCGTGACGCCATCCGCCGGAGACTCGAGCAGCGCCGACGCGCCACCCGAGAGAAGGACGACCAGGACGTCGTCACGCGCCGTGGCGGCCGCGATCTGGAGGGCGCGGCGGCCGGCCGCGAGACTGCCCGGCGTCGGGACCGGGTGGCCGCCGGCGAAGGCCTCGACGCCGGCGGGCACCGGCGGCAACGGGCCCGGCGAGACGGTCATCGCCAGCGCGGGCGGCCGCGGCACCAGGGCCAGGCAGGACGCCGCCATCGGCACGGCGGCCTTCCCCGCCGCGATCAGGTTCCAGCCCCGCGCGTTGGCGATGGCCTGCTCGATCGCCGGCACACCGCGGGCCACGCAGGCGCCGGCGTCGGCCGCCGACAACGCGGCGCGCACGATCGCCAGCGCGTCGTCGCGAAGCTCAGCGAGTGCGGGAATCAGTGAACCTTCTTCGGGTCCGCGGCAACCAGGCCGCCGGTGGCGGTATCGATGCAGCGCAGGAGCCGGCTGACCAGTTGATCGGCGTGATCGAGCGCGCACAGGGTTTCGATGCGCAACAGGATGAGGTCGAGCGCCGCCTCGGCGCCAGCCACCGCGCGTTCGGAGTAGTACTCCCGCTGCTGCCTCAACTGCGCCTGGCGCTTCAGGAACTCTTCGCGATAGAAATCGGCGATGACGTCGGTGGAGGAGCAGGGACCGGCAGGGGGTTGTCTGACGTCGGCACTCCGCATGAGGCTCCTCAGGCGCGGCAAGTCCAGGACGAAACCAGTCTAGTTCCGTGACGCACGTGTGTCAACGCACGTGCCGCGCGGCGAGATAGCCGCCCGCGCACCCCACGGCCATGCCGACCAGCACGACGAGCGCCGACAACCGGGCCGGGAGGAAGCCGAAGGAGGCGGCGTCGAAGGCCGGGCCGAGGAGAGCAAGGACGCGGCCGCTGACGAGCGCGTACGCCGCGTAGAGGGCGCCCAGCGCGGCGAGCGCTCCCGCGCCGCCCTGCAGGATCCCCTCGACTACCAGCGGACCGCGCAGCAGCCCGATCGGCGCCCCCATCAACTGCATGATGTCGACCTCGTCGCGCCGCGCGTGGAGGGCGAGGCGCACGACGGTTGCCACGGTGAGGACCGACGCGATGAGCAGGACGGCGCCGAGGATCCAGCCCGCCCAGCGGACGCCGGCGGCAATCTGGCCGAGCCGCTCGAGCCAGCGGCGGTCGAAGCGGACGTCGGCGACGCCCGCGGTCTCCATCAGTTGCCTCGCGAAGGCCTCCAGCGTGACGCCGTCAGCCTTGGCGGGGTTGAGCCGGACCTCGATGGACGCCGGCAGCGGGTTGTTCGGCATGTCGGCCAGCCCAGCCGCCAGATCCGGGAAATCCCGCTTGAAGCGCACGACGGCGTCGGCTTTCGAGACGTACTCGCGGGAGGCGACGGCCGGGTGGCTGCTGAGCAGCGTGTTGAGCGCGACACGCTGCTCAGGCGACACGTCGTCGTCGAGGTAGACGGAGAACTCCGCCGCCGCGCTCCACGTCGACACGGCGCGATCCAGGTTCACCGCCACGAGCAGAAACCCGCCCAGGACGAGCAGCGCCGCGCCGATGGTCAGCACCGAGAGCAGCACGGACACGCGCTGCCGCCCGAGGCTCGCGAGCGCTTCCTGGAAACAGTAGGTGAACCAGTGTGCCGTCATGGGCGCCTACGCTGTCTCCACCAGGTGGCCGTGGTCGAGCGTGATGGAGCGGCGGCCGACGTGCCGCATGAGTTCGCGGTTGTGCGTGGCCACCAGCACCGTCGTGCCGCGCGAGTTGATGTCGCGGAACAGGTTCATGATCTCGAGCGACAGATCCGGATCGAGGTTGCCCGTGGGCTCGTCGGCCAGAATGAGCGCCGGCTCGTTGACCAGCGCCCGCGCAATCGCGACGCGCTGCTGCTCGCCGCCCGACAGCTCCAGCGGATACGCGTTCATCCGGTGCTGCAGGCCCAGCCATTTGAGCACCTGGAACGTGCGGCGCTGCTGCTGCACCGAGGTGGCGCCGAGCACCCTGGGCACAATCCCGACGTTGTCGAGCACGGTCTTCGACGGGATCAGCTTGAAGTCCTGGAACACGAACCCGACGGCCCGCCGGTAGGACTGGGCCTGGCTGGGGGTGAGCTTCGCCAGATCCCGCCCGGCCACCTTGACCGACCCTTCCGTGGCGAGTTCCTGCCGCAGCAGCAGCCTCAGCAGCGTGGACTTGCCGGCGCCGCTGGGCCCCGTGAGGAAGACGAACTCGCCCTTCTCGACGACGAGCGACACGTCGCGCAGCGCGTAGATCCCGCGGCCATACATCTTCGAAAGGTGCGAGGTTTCAATCACGGCAGCCCGGCCACGCGTCTGTCCCCGCCTCAGCGGGAGGCAATTGGAGAATGCGGCGAGTATAGCATGCGGGTGGCCGCGCCCCGGCTGGAGCCGGGCCGCCGAGGCGGCGTTCAGGCGACGGGCGAATCGAGCCGCGCGCGGACGAGCTGGTCGACCGCGGACGGGTTGGCCCGGCCGCCGCTGGCCTTGATCACCTGGCCCACCAGGAACCCGGCGACGGCGCGTTTGCCGGCCCGATACTGTGCGACCTGGGCCGGATGCTTCGACAGGGTGTCGTCGACGAGCGTCTCGATCGCGTCCAGGCTCGATTCCTGCAGCAGGCCCTCGGCGCCGGCACTGGCGTCGGCCGCCTCGCCGGTGGCCATCATCCGCGCGAGAATCCGCTTGGCGGCAGACGCCGACACCACGCCCGAGGACACCATGCGGACAAGTGCGCCGAGCGCCTGCGGTGTCACGCGGCTGCGCTCGATCGCGAGGCCCGCGTCCTCGAGGCGGCGGCGCAACTCGCCCCGCATCCAGAGGCACGCCGCCGCGGCGTCGCCGGAGGCCTGCGCCGCCGCTTCGAAGTAGGCGGCGGTCGCGTCGGTCCGCGCCATCGCGGCCGCGTCGTCGTCGCCGAGCCCGTATGTCGAGGCCAGACGCGCGTGCCGGGCGTCCGGCAGTTCCGGCAGGGCGGCCCGGAGGCGGGCGATCCGGTCAGGCGCGATCGCGAGCGGCGGCAGATCGGGTTCGGGAAAGTACCGGTAGTCCTCCGAGTCTTCCTTCGTCCGCATGGCGATCGTGCACCCGCCGGCCTCGTCCCACAGGCGCGTGTCGGTGTGGACGCGGCCGCCGGCGTCGAGGACTCGCGCCTGCCGCGCGATTTCGAAGTCGAGGGCGCGCTGGAGCGCACGGAACGAATTGAGGTTCTTGATCTCCGTCCGCGCGCCGAGCGCCGCCTCGCCCCGCCGGCGCAGCGAGACGTTCGCGTCGCACCGCAGCCCGCCTTCCTCCATGTTCGCGTCCGACGCGCCAATGGCCACGAGCGTCGCCCGGAGCCGGCGCGCGAACTCGGCGGCATCCGCGGCGGACCTCAGATCCGGCTCCGTGACGATCTCGACGAGCGGCACGCCGCTGCGGTTGAAGTCGAGATAGGCCGAGCCGGCTGAATCCGCGAACCCCTCGTGGAGCGATTTGCCCGCGTCTTCCTCGAGGTGCACGCGGACCAGCCGCACGGTGCACGTCCGACCCGCCGCCCGCCACGACAAGGCGCCGCCGGTAGCGAGCGGGCGATCGTACTGGGTGATCTGGTAGCCCTTGGGCAGGTCCGGATAGAAGTAATGCTTGCGGGCAAAGCTCGAGGACGGCGACACCGCGCAACCCAGCGCCAGCGCCACCGTGACCGCGAGGTCGGCCGCCGCGGCATTCGGCGTCGGCAACGCGCCTGGAAGGCCGAGGCACGTCGGGCAGGTATGCGTGTTCGGCGGAGCGCCGAAACGGGCGGAACAGGCGCAGAACATCTTGCTCGCGGTCGCGAGTTGCGCGTGCACCTCGAGCCCGATGACCACGTCGTACGGAGCGGCCGGGATGGAGTCGGGTGCCGTCATCTGTCGCCACTGCGAGTATAGCCGACCCGGCGGAGCAGATTCCGCCGCCTGCGGGCGCCATTCCGGCGCATCACCTGCACACGCGAGCGCCGGTCTACTGGAGCCGGCGCGGCGGACCGATACGTGCAATTGTGCGCAACTCCGCCCTGCCGCCCTGCGGCCGCCGCCGCAAACGCGCCTGTGCGGCCGTGCTCTGCCTGTCGCTCGGCGCGTTCGCCTGGCTCGTGTCCGGCTGCGCGTCCCGGCCTGCCAGGCCGCCTGCCGGTGACGCGGCGGCGGGGCGCCGGCCCGCCTGGCCGCCGCCGAGCCTCCCCGCAACGATCAAGGTCCGGGTCAGTGCACCGGGCGGGCCGCGGGTCCTGACACTGCCCGTCGACGAATACGTGCTTGGCGCCGTGCGTGCCGAGGTGCTGCCGTCGACGCTGCGCGCCGAACCCGCAAGCCGGGCGCTCGACGTGCAGGCCATCGTGTCGCGGACCTACGCGGCCGCAAACCTCGGCCGGCACGCGGCCGATGGCTACGACCTGTGCGACACGACGCACTGCCAGGTGTACCGGCCCGCGGCAGCCGGCGAAGGGCCCGCCGACGCCGCGGCGCGGGCGGTCCGCGCCACGCGCGGCAGGGTCCTGACGTTCGAGGGGCGCGTCATCCAGGCGCTCTTTCATGCCGACTGCGGCGGGCGCACGGCGGCGGCCGTGTCGGTGTGGGGCGGCACCGACGCGTCCTATCTCGACTCGGTCGAAGACGTGTTCTGCGCCCGGCGCCCGGCCTCCAGTTGGTCGTTCGACGCCGAAGAGAGCGGCATGCGGCGTGCGCTGAATGCGGACGCGAGAACCCGAATCGGCGACCGTTTCCGGCGGGTCGAGATCGCCTCGCGCGACAGCGCGGGGCGCGCGTTGTCGGTGACGCTGGTCGGCTCGAAGACCATCTCCGTCAGGGCGGAGGTGTTCCGCGCCGTCATGACCCAGGCCTTCGGACCCCGGTCGATCCGGAGCACGTGGTTCGAGGTGGTCCGCGACGGCACTCGCCTCCGCTTCTCCGGCCTGGGCTTCGGGCACGGCGTCGGTCTGTGCCAGCACGGCACGCTTCGGCGCGTCGAGGCCCGCCAGACGCCCGCCGAGATCCTCGCCCACTACTTCCCCGGCACCCGGCTGCAAACGGTCCCCACGGAGCCAGTCCGGCCCGATTTCGCTCCCCGGCCTGTCGCCCCCGGCCAGTAATCGCCGCCTGCTGACCAGTCGGCCCTAACTTGCCATTCTGCAGAACGTTACAACGAGGTGCCGGGAATCTGGTACCATGTGATTCGCCGCCGGGCCGCCGCGGCGGCGGTAAACGGATTCCCCTCGCGTGGCGTAGACAGGAACGTAGACGGTGACGGGTTCGTCTGGCTCGCGGATAGGAACGCCGTCGACACCGGTCCGGAGCGGCCGCGCCGTCGAGGTGTCGAACCGCTCGGGCAGCCCGGGGGTTCCGTTCACGTCCAGCTGTTCGGAGGAGGCCCGCCGCGTCAAGGCGGCGGTGCTCGCGGGCCGGCAGACGGAAGCGAGGGACGCGTTTGCAGACCTCGTCGGCTCGCACCAGCGTCAGGCGATGCGTCTCGCGCTGTACCTGTTGCGGGACGCGACAGAGGCCGATGAAGCGGTGCAGGACACGTTCGTGAAGGTCTTCACGCACATCACGTCCTACCGCGAGGATTTGCCGTTCGAGGCGTGGTTCACGCGAATTCTCGCCAATACCTGCCGCGACCGGCAGAAGGCGAGGCGGCGCCGGGAACGGTGGGAGACGCTGGGGTTCGAACGCGCGGACCAGGCCGGATCGGCGATGGACCTGGCCCAGGCCCCTGGCCCGAGCCCTGAGGACGCGCTGCTCGGGAGCGAGCGGCGCCGGGAGTTGATGAGCGCGATCGACACGCTCCCGCGGCGGCAGCGCGAGATCCTCCTGCTCTGCCACGTGGAGGGGCAGTCGCCTCGCGACGTGGGCGATATGACGGGCTTGACGGAATCGACCGTTCGGGTTCATCTGTTTCGGGCACTGCGGAAGTTGCGCAGCGTTTTGGAGGCCGGCCGTGTTCGCCGCTAAGCGACACCTCGACGACAACCTCCTCATCCGCCGGTACCTCGCGGACCGGGGACTCGCGTCCCTCGATGCGAGCGACGAAGCGCCGATGCGCCACCTCGCTCACTGCCCGGCGTGCGAAGCCCGTTACCAGGCGGTGAAAACCGCGTTCGACGACACGCGCGAGGCGGCCATGGCCGGCGCGGAAGCGGCCTGCTCCGCCGATCGCATGGAACGGCAGCGCGACCGGATTCTCCGGCGCATCGATTCGCTGGAGTCGGGCCCCAGGGTGCTGCCCTTCCCCGCCGCCGGCCAGGTCGGCCACCTGGCGCCACAGCCACGCGTGTTCCGCCGCTGGGTGGCGGCGGCGGCCGTGGCGGGCCTGCTCGTCGGCCTGGGCGTCGGACGCATGGCGTTCAACTACGGCGTCGACCGCACCTCGGCCGACGCCCGCCCGCAGATCGCGCCGGCGGCCTCACCGGCACCCGCCCGGCTGGTGCCGACGATGCGAGCGCTGCACGTCGAGTCCGGCCTGAACGACGACCAGTTCCTGTCCGAGATCGAAATGGCGACCGCCGCACCCCGCACGCGGGAGTTGCGGGCCATCTACGCTTTCACGCTTGAAGAGTCGCGCGATGTGCCGCGGACGGTTGGAAAGGACTGATTCGCGCGCATGGCGGACGGCGTGACGCTCCTCATCGGTCCGAAGATCCTGGCCACTTCACTGGCCCAGCATCCGGATACCCGGGATACCGAACTGCTCGTCTTCGAGGAAAGACAGGTGTGCGAGGCGGTCGAGCACATGGTGCGGCAGCGCCCGCGCGTGGTGGCGCTGCCCGAGAAGTTCGCGCTGAGCCCGCGCGGCACGGCGCTCACGCACCGCATCGCCGTCGACGCGCAGCTCGCCGGGACCCAGGTCCTCGTCATCGACGCCCAGGGCTCGGCGGTTCCGGTGCCCACCGACGCGCGTCCGACGTGGCTGCCCCTCGACGCGGCCGGCACACGGCGCGTGCCCCGCATCCGCATGCGCCAGGGCATCGACGTCCAGGTTGACGGCGCCATGGCCTCGCTGGTCGACCTCTCGACGATGGGGGCCCAGGTCGTCTCGACGACGGTGCTCAAACCGCGCCAGCGCGTGCGGGTCGTCCTGGCGGTGGATGCCTATCTCATCAGGGCCGCGGGCACCGTCGCGTGGGCGC
Source organism: Vicinamibacterales bacterium (assembly GCA_025456345.1). Taxonomy (GTDB): domain Bacteria; phylum Acidobacteriota; class Vicinamibacteria; order Vicinamibacterales; family JAKQTR01; genus JAKQTR01. The sequence continues at coordinate 16,740 of JALOKU010000066.1, forward strand.
TGTTCGAGATTCCCAAGGCAGGGATGCCGCCGCAGTACCGCGCGGGGCTGGAGTTCTCGTCGGCCGACCCCGAACCCCTCCTGCAGTTCTGCATCGAGCAGGCCGCTGAGGCCTCGGCCAGCTAGGCCAGCGACAGCGCCGAACCGAACCATGCCGCCGCGAGCGGCTCGTTCCGGACGATGGTGTCGTCGCGCCCCGCGCCCGTCGAGATGAGCAGCACCGGCACGCCAATCAGTTCCTCGAGGCGCTCGACGTACGCCCTGGCCTCTGGCGGGAGACCTCTGAAGTCCTTCGCGCCGGCTGTCGCCGCCGGCCAGCCCGGCATCGACTCGAGCACGGGCGTGCAGCGCTGCAACCGGCGCAGGTCGGCCGGAAACTCGTCGCACACCTCGTCGCCGACGCGGTAACCCACGCAGATCGGCACCGCGGCCAGGCCGTCGAGCACGTCCATCTTCGTGATGACGACCGCATCGAGACCGTTCACCCGGACGGCGTGCCTGACCTGCACCGCGTCGAACCACCCGCACCGGCGCGGGCGGCCCGTCACGGCGCCGAACTCGTGTCCCTTCGCGCGCAGCGCTTCGCCTTCGGCGCCGAGCAGCTCCGACGGAAACGGCCCTTCGCCGACGCGCGTCGTGTACGCCTTGGCAATCCCGAGCACCGCGTGCACCGAACGCGGCCCGACGCCGAGCCCCGTGCAGGCGCCGCCAACCGTCGCGTTCGACGACGTGACGTACGGGTACGTGCCGTGATCGAGGTCGAGCATCGTGCCCTGGGCGCCCTCGAAGAGGATGGACCGCCCGTCCGCCATCGCCTTTGTCAGGGCCACTGACACGTCGCTGACCCACGGCCGCAGGCGCGCGCCCAGCTCCCGCGCCTGGCTGAGCACGTCCTCCCAGCGCAGCGCCTCGTCCTGCACCAGCCGGTTGCGGCGCGCGACGCCGTCGCGGACGAGTTCCTCGAGCGCCGCGCCGTCGGCCAGGTCGCACACCCGCAGGCCTCGCCGGCCGGCCTTGTCCTCGTAGGCCGGGCCGATGCCGCGCGAGGTGGTGCCGATCATCCGCGCGCCCAGGCTCGCCTCGCTCAGCCGATCGAGATCGCGGTGGTACGGCAGGATGACGTGGGCGCGGTCGGACACCAGCAGGCGTCCGTTCACGGCAATTCCGGCCGTCGCCAGCTCGTCGACCTCCTCGAAGAGCGCCTTCAGATCGACGACCACGCCGTTCCCGATGACGCAGGTGACGCCGGCATGCAGAATGCCGGACGGGATGAGGCGCAGGATGAACTTCCGCCCGCCCACGTGGACCGTGTGGCCGGCGTTGTGTCCGCCCTGATAGCGCGCCACGATCGAGAACCGCTGCGCGAGCAGGTCCACGATCTTGCCCTTGCCTTCATCTCCCCACTGCGCGCCGACAACGGCGATGTTCATGGACGATCCTGACCTCACGCGTGTGGGCGGTCGGGCCCACGGCCAACGCCGGATGTTAGCACAGGAGTTCGGGCACGTCGGGCCAACCTCACCAGCGGCACGCGGCGCCGGCGGGCGCGGGCTACTTCGGGATCCGATTCACCCAGGCAAGCAGTTCCTCGGCCCTCTGCCGCTCGCCCGGGGTCTTCGCGAGGGCGAGCGCCTTCTCGGCTTCCTTCACGGCTTCGCCCGCCTTGGACAGCCGGCCGAGGGCGCGGGCCACGGTGGCGTGATGGTACGACTCGCCAGGCTCGAGCGCGACCGCGCGGCGCGCGAGGCCAAGCGCGCCCTCCGCATCGCCGAGGTCGATTCTCACGTCCGCCAGGTAGGTATAGCCGCCCGCCCAATTCGAGTTGAGCGCGATCGTCTTGTCCAGGCTCTTCGCGATTTGCTCGAGCGCGGCCTTGTCCAGCGTCGAGTTCCAGAGAAGCTGCGCGTGGCGGTAGTAGGCGTAGAAGTTGGCCGAGCCGAGTTCAACCGCCTTGGAGTAGGCTGCCCGCGCTGGCTCCTTCTGCTCTTCCTGGTCGCAGAGCAGGCCCTCGACCTCGTAGGGCGTTGACAGGGCCGCGTCGGCCCGCATCGCTTCCTGTGCCAGCTTCCGGGCTTCGACCGGACGCTTCATGACAGCGTGAAACGCCGCCCGTGCGCCGGCGCTCTCGGCGGCCGACAGCGCCCGCCGCTTGAAGCCCGCTTCAGTGACGTTCACGTCGATGCCGAGGAGCTTGTACATATACAGCGTCCTCCCGACGTACGTGTGGACGGCCTCGTCGAGC
>JALOKU010000067.1 GCA_025456345.1 Vicinamibacterales bacterium
ACAGCGGCACGCAGGTGAGGTCCCGCGGCGGGTCGTCACCTGCTTTGGTGTGGCTGGACTTCGTGGTGCCGGGGGCGGGGATCGAACCCGCACGACCCTTGGGGAGTCCCGGGATTTTAAGTCCCGTGCGTCTGCCAGTTTCGCCACCCCGGCTCGAGGCTGCCGCCATCATAGCTGAAAGGCCCATCCTCGCCGCTGGGGTGTAACATGAGCGCGTGGAAGAGGCGAAACCCTTTGTGGGCAACCCCGACGACGTGCGCCGTTGGGCCGAGAACCGGCGCATCGCCAACGTCGTCGAGGTGCGCGACCTGATTGAACACTGGGGCGAACCTCAACGATCCGTTCAGGCAGCTTTCGAATTACTGAATCTGTGGGGGGCGCTTCATGGCTGGCCCCCCCCGGAGGATCCCATCGATCGCCGCGAAGACGCCGTCGTGCGGGAACGCTTCGCGCGCTTGAGGCGTCCATTCGTCCGATGACAGACACCAGGCCCGCAGACGCCTTCCGATCGGCGCTGCTCGCATTGCAGCAGGTCTTCAACGACTTCGCACGCCCGGCCATGATCATTGGGGTATGGCCGCCGTCGCGCGTGGGGTCCCCAGACTGACGCGGGACATCGACGCCACCATCGAAGCGGAAGGGCTCGACGTTGACGGTGCGTTGGCGCTGCTGCGACAACACGGGTTCGAACCCCGCATCGAGCACGCAGCGGAGTTCGACCGCCTCGTTGCGGCAGTAAGCGCGACGTACTGGCAGCCGAACTGAACGGAAGCCGATTCCTATCGCCTCCACGCGGGGTCGGGCATGGAGGCCGCGGTCACGACGGACGTCTCGCCGGACGCACTCACGCGGATCCCGGCAAAGCACAACCGCTCGAAGTCCATCGTCGCCTTCGCCCGTGCGAGCGGGAGCTCGACATCCTGTGCGAGCTTCCCCGAATAGACGAGCTTGCCGTCGCATTCGATCGACACCGGCTCGTCCCACTTGACCGACCGCTCGCCGAACCAGATGACGATGTCGCCGATGTGCCGGCGCGTGACGCGGAGGGCCTGGCCCTGGCGAACGCCGGTCAGGCGGCCCAGCAACGGCTCCAGCGTTCTTGCGAGCGCGGCGGCGTCCGACTCGCCTGGCCGGGCAGCCTCGCGGGGCGGCCACGGCTCGCCCCATGAATCGCCAACCCAGGTGACGCCTTCGATCCAGTAGCTCGAGGCCTGGTGCAGGTGCCGGAACACGTGGCCGACGCGCGGCGGATCCACGGCGCGGCGCCTGTTGAGGATGCCGACGATAGCCTCCCCCGGGGGCGCGAGCTGGTTGTGCACGCCGCCCACGACCTCGATGTTGGTGATCGGCAGCCCCATCCCGCGCACGGCCTGCTCGAACCAGCGGTTCGACTCGGCAAACGTGCCGGCGGGCTTCTCCGCAAGGTCGCGTATGACGAGCGGGTCCTCCCCGCCCCAGGCATTGAGCACGGGGACGTGGGCCACGTTGGGCACGAGCTGCCGCCAGAAGCCGTCGGGCCCAGGCGCGACATCGAACCCGGCGGCCAGCGACACCGCGCCGGCGAATCGATCGGCGAAAAACAGCGTCACGTACCAGGCCGCGAACCCGCCCCTCGAGTAGCCGAAGGCGTACACGCGGTTGGCGTCGACGTGCACGATCCTGGCGACGGCATCGAGGATGGCCGCGTGCTCCGCGACGAACGGCGGCTTGGCGGCGACGTAGTTCTGGCGGTACTCCGGCGAGGCGATGACGAAGTCGCGGGCGCGCACGCCCAGCATGCGCTGCACCTGGCCGGCCCAGGTGTCCGCGGGCTCGCCGGACGGGTGCAAGGCGTACACGAGAGGCCAGGCCCGATCGCGCCGGTAGCCATCGGGCAACACCAGCGTCACCCGTGCCGTATCGCCTGCGCCCGCGTCCACGGTGATGGTGCTGGACCCGGGGGCGAGGGTCTCGAAGGGCACGCCGCCGTGCAGCCACTCGCGCAGGCGCGACGGGCGGTAATCCGCGTGAGACGCGAGCCGCCGGGCGAGGGCCGCCCGCGCATCGGCGTCGCGCTCTGCCCAGTACGCACGGACAAGAGAGGCAGGATCGTCCTGAGCGGAAGGCGGCGGCGCGACGGGAATCAGCGCCAGCAGAACGGCCGCCGCGAGCCACGGATGTCGTCGGGGCATCACCAGTTCACGCGCTCGCGTTGCCGAGCCTGCGGGCAAACAGCTTCACCTCGTCGTGCCTGCCGGGCATCAGCACCATGCGATCGAAGCAGAAGCCGAGCTTCACAAGACTGCTGTGCGTCGGCGAGGCTGCGCACGCCGCGATCGCCGATGTGCTGGAGGAACGACGGCTCATTCAGGAGGCGGAGAATGAACGGCGCGTCCTCCACCGTGAGGCGACGGAGCACCTGACGGTCGGTCTCGAACACAACCATGGCTGGCCACCTCCCGAGGACCGCGATCCCGCCCCGGAAGTATAAGCCGATCAGAAGCGATACAGGTGAAGCGCACGGGCGATCACCTGGAAGAGATACACGCCGCAGAGCGCGCCGACCACAGCCGGTGCCAGAGCCAGGCCGGCGGCAAGACGCCAGCCGGGCTCGTCGCGCAACGCCTCGTGCCGCCGGCTCGCGGCCAGCGCGGCGTGACATCGCGCGCGCAAGCGTGGGTCGCGCAAGGGATTGGGCTCGCGCGAACCCAGTGCCGCCATCACGGCGAGCAACTCGTCGGGCGGGTTGGTGTGTTCGGTCATGATGGCACCTCCGCTTCCGCCTTCGCTGCGGTCCGGCCGAGATCCCCTTCCTCCCGCAGCTTCGGCGGGACAGGTCCGCCTGCGGTCCGGCAGATATCTTCCTCCCGCAGCTTCGGCGGGACAGGTCCGCCTGCGGTCCGGCCGCGATCCCCTTCCTCCCGCAGCTTCGGCGGGACAGGTCCGCAGGGCACGCGTGCGAGTTCGTTGTCGAGCGCCGCGCGGGCGCGGGAAAGGCGCTGCCGGAAGGCCTCGGGTGTCAGGCCGCAGACGCCGGCCGCCTCGGCAGGCGTCAGGCCTTCGACGCCGACGAGCAACAGCGCCTCGCGGTGATTCGCAGGCAGCCGGGCCAGCGCCCGCTCGACGCGGCCTCCGAGTTCGCGCGCCGCGGTCTCCTCGAAGGGGGACGGCCGCGGAGAGCCGCCAGGCCAGAGGCTGATCAGCGCATCGGCTGCCGCGTCGCTGATGGCGCGCGAGCGGCAGTAGCTGTAGTAGAGATTGCGCGCCACGGTGAAGAGCCAGGGGCCGAGACGTGTGTCAGGCCGAAGGCGGGGAGCGGTTTCCACCAGACGCAGCCAGGTGTCCTCGGCCAGATCCTCGGCCACCTCGCGGCTGCGCGCCAGCCGCGCGAGAAAGGAAAAGACCCGCGCCCGGTAGGCCTCGTAGACGGCGTCGAACGCGGCGGCATCGCCGTCGCGCAGCCGGTCGACGAGCGCCAGCTCGGTGTCCCGCTCCATGACCGTCATAACGCGCCATCCGCCCGGCCGTGACGCCCGTCACGCCGGCGGGCGCCGCGCGTTCTACAGATTAGACACCAAGGAGGTGAGCGATGATCGGCATCTATTTGATGGGGTTCGTGATTCTGGTCGCCGGCCTCGGCGTGTTCGGCACCGCCGTGGCCTACGCCATCCGCCCGACGGAACAGAAGCTGGTGCTGATGCGGCCGCTCACGCTGGCGGCCATCTTCGCGGCGATCTGCAGCTCGTCGGTCGGCATCGCCACGGCCCTGAAGTTCGCGGGCGCGGCCGCGGGCTCGGACCCGAAGCACCTGAGCGTGATGCTCATGGGGCTGTCCGAGAGCCTCATCCCGCCCTTCGTGGCGTTCGCGTTCCTCGCGGTCGCGTGGCTGCTCGTGGCGGTGGGCATGCGGCGGCAGGCCTGAACAGCCTGTCACACACGTTTCACATCTCTGTTGTGGCGGTATCACGTCCTTCCCGTCTAATCAGACAGGACACACGGAAGGAGCAGCCCCGATGCCGACCATCAAGAGCGTCAATCTCAAAGGGATCCTCGTACTCGCGGGCGTGGCCGTCATCACGGCCGCCATTGGTTTCGCGACGACAGTGCAGCTATCCGCACGCAACACTCAGGGCGGAGGCCAGGACCCGGCCGTCCAGGGCGGCGGGCGGGGTCAGGGCATGATGGGACGCGGCATGATGGGCCCCGGCGGGCCCGGCATGCGCGGCGGCCCGGGCGGCGGGCCCGGGGGGATGTTCGGTCTCCCGCTGCGCGCCCTCGAACTGACCGACGCCCAGCGCGAGCAGGTGAAGGCCATCATGGAGTCGCACCGCGAGGGCCAGAAGGCCGAGCGCGAGAAGATGATGACCGCGCGGAAAGCTCTCCACGATGCCATTGCGGCTGACGCGTTCGACGAGGCCGCCATCAGAGCGGCGGCCGGCGCCGTTGCGGCACTCGATGCCGACGCGGCCGTGCTGCAGGCCAGGATCCGCGCGGAGATCTTCGGCATCCTGACGCCCGAGCAGGTGAAGAAGGCGAAGGAGCTGCAAAGCAACAGCGAGAATCGGATGAAGGACGGCCGCGGCCGCGGCCGCGGGATGCGCCCGCACCCGATGCCGCCGCCGGAGCCGCGCGTCGAGGGTGACAGCGGACTGCCTGAAACGGTCTAGACCGAACCCCGGGTCTAACGACCCGGGGCTCCATCCTTTATCGCTTCGTCTCGACCGTCAGCGTGGCCTTGATGGCCGCCGCAGTCGCCGCCGGCACGTCCACGCGAATCTCGTATCCCCGCTGCTCCTGCTTGCCAACGGTAATCGACCCTGGCTTGCCGGGCGCCATCAGGTAGGTCGGGCCCGCCGTCGTCTTCGACCCGGCCGGCGCCTCGATGCGCACGCGCAGCCGGACTGGCGCGGCGTCGAGGACATGGTCTTCCCCGAGCGCCGCGAATGGCCCATCGGCGTGGAGAAACCACTCGACCGACTTCGGCGCTCGGGTCTCGATCGCGTCCTCAATCGCAAATGCCGCCTTGCCGTCGAACGTGAGGACGCGATGGAAGCGGGTGAGCCCGGCCGCCGCCGGGTAGGCGCCCGCGGCGTCCGCTTCGACACGCACGCCCGTCGGGCCCGCCGTCGCGCGGGTAATCCGGATCGTGTCGAGGGCGGCGTGGTCCATGCTCCGCCACACATCGTGCCCGCCTTCGTCGCCCTGCCCGATGCCGCCCACCGTAATCGTGTTGTGATGGCGCGCCAGGGGCTGCCCCGCGTACCCCGTGTCGCCGGTCAGGTACCGTCCGCCGGCCCAGATGATGAAGCCGCCGGCGTCAGGATGGGCGTGGCCGCTGCTTGGCTGCCACTCGGGGATCTTCGATAGAAGCCGGGTGGCCCGATGGCCTTCCGGGGGGCCGGCCTTGAGCGCGAACGCGGTGGCGCCGGTGTCCCACGACGTGCGGTGGAAGAACACGCCCGAGTCGTCGAAATGATGGGAAAGCGGGATGCCGCTCATCGGCGCGGCCGGGAGCGACGGGTCGCGCCACAGCAGCGTCCACCATTCCTCCTGGTTCGTGTGGCCGAAGGCCGCGAGACGGGCCGCGACCGCCTGCGACTGCCCGTCCTGGAAGCGCGCCGCTACGCGGTAGAGCAGGTTGAAGTTGCTCTTGAGCGCGCCAGTCGGATACTCGCGCGCGTAGTCCTCGCCCTGTTTCGCGCGCGTGAGCGGGCCTTGCCAGATGTCGCCGAAGTCGAACACGGTCTGGCCGTCCGGCAGGATGGAGTGCGCGATCGAGTATTTCCAGTTCTTGTAGTGACCGCGGTCCCAGAGGCTCTCGCCCGTGGAGTGCTCCCACGCGTCCAGGAAGTGCACGAGCCACGGCGCCGAGAAGATCCAGTACTCGATGCCTTCGTAGTAGTAGCCGTCGGGACTCAGCAGCTGCCCCGCGCGGTGATGATGCGCGCGGGCCAGGGCGGCCCACTTCGGCGCGTCGGCCGACTCGCCCATGAGCGCAAGGGCCGTGACGGCCAGGCCAGCCGTCGGGATGAAGTTGTGGTTCTGCGTGAAGCTGTGCCGCCGCTTCGGCTTCGGCGCGAACGCGTCGTACACGAGACCCGCGTGGCGCTCGAGCGACTGCCTGATGCGCCCGCGCTCGTCAGGCGTCCACTCGTGGTACAGCAAGTCGTACGCCCAGCCGATCGCGTACAGGAGATGTCCCGCCGCCAGGTCGGTGTTCGGCTTGTTGTACGTGTAGCCCCAGGGCTCGTAGTCGATGGCCGCGAGTGTCCAGGCCTTCGCGGCCTTCAGGTACTTCGGGTCCTGTTCGACGGCCCAGGCGAGGCTCACGCCGGCGATCTGCAGTCCGACCACATTCTGCGAGCGGCGCTCCTGCGGCCCCGGCGGCGGGGGAGGCGCCTGGCCGGCGGCGGCGAGCGTCGCGAGCGCGCGCGCCCACTCGTCCTTGTGCGTCGTCTTCGCCCGGAGGCGGAGTCCCTCGATCTCCTTCGCCGTGACGAACACCCGCGGGTGCACGCCCGCGAGCTCCGGCTTGAGCGCAACCGGCTGCGCGAGCAGCTGCTCGAACGAGGGAATGGACTCCTGCGCGGGCGCCGGGGCCGCGGTGAGCGCGAGACTCGCGACAATCGCGGCGGCGATCACGGCGCGGACGGAGTGCTGCGACATGCGTTGGTACCTTCCTGTCCGCCGAGGCTGAAGCCTCGGCCTCCACCCAATCCCCAATCCCTAATCCCCAGTCCCTGCTCTATCCCGGGGCCGGCTTCCCGGCCGGCAGAAAATCGAGCCGCGCCGGCGTGAAGACGTCGATGAGCGAGCCGCCCTCAATCGCCGTCGCTCCGTGGCGCGCGTCGGGCGGCACGAACCAGCAATCGCCTGCCGCCATCTCGGTGACGCGGCCGTCGAGCTCGAAGGCGAAGCGGCCGCTCTCGACATAGGTGACCTGGCGGTGCGGGTGGGCGTGCACGTAGCCCACCGCGCCCCGCTCGAAGGTGACCCGCACCATCATCAGGTGCGGATCGTGGCCGAGCACCTGGCGTGTGACGCCAGGCTCGGCGGGCTCCATCGGTGCCTCATGGCCTCGAACAATCATCGCGTGCCCCGGTCGGACAGGCGGGTTCCGAACCCCGTTCTCGCGGTCTGAATCAGCCGCCGGACGCAGGTTCGGAACCCGGTCCAGTTAGAAGGTCCAGCGCAGGCCGAGCTGCACCTGCCGCATCGCCCTGGCGCTGCGGATGACACCGAAGGTCGTGGAGGTCGCGCCGGACGGCACGCTGGCGCCGGGCTGGCCGTAGTTCACGACGTTGAATGCGTTGGTGGCCTCGGCGCGGAAGGTCAGCCGGCCCTTCGGCAGCCGGAAGTCGCGCGAGATCGCGAGGTCGACCACGCGGAAGCCGGGGCCTTCGAGCGAGTTGCGCGGCGTGTTGCCGTCGACGGGCTGTCCCGTGACGATCTTGTTCTGAATGAAGGCCGTTGTGTTGAACCACTGCTGCGGCGTCGGGTTGTCGAGGTACGGGTCGCCGATCTGGTTCGCCCGGTCGTTGGTCTGCCCGTCGAGGTTGGCATCGACGTTCCCGTTGGTGACGGTGAACGGCAGGCCGCTGCGGACCTTGATGATGGGCGAGATCGCCCAGCCGTTCAGCAGCGCGCTCCAGAAGCCGTTGTCGCCCTTGTAGTAGTCGAGCTCCCAGTTCATGTTCAGGCTGAACACGTGGCGCTGGTCGGTGTCGGCCCGGCCGTACTCGTCGGCGAGCTTGACGAAATTCTGGGCGCCGCCCTGCGTCGTGTTGTTCATGACCTGCGCGCTGCTCATGGTCTGGCTGTAGGTGTAGAAGCCGTTGAAGCTGATGTTCTGCCACTGGCGCATCTGGAACGTCAGCTGCAGCCCGTTGTAGTCCGAGGACTGATCCGAGTCCATCAACGTCACCGCGCCGAACGCCGGGTTCGGCCGGCGCGCCAGGATGTTCGCGCCGTTGTTGGTGGCCGTCGCATTCGCCACCGGGTAGTTCACGTCCCGGCCGAACGGCAGGTTCCGGTTGAACGTGCCGATGTAGGCCGCTCCGACCGCCATCCGCGAGAACACCTGCCGCTGGATGCCGACATTGGTCTGGTAGGTGCGCGGCCAGTTGAAATCCTGGTCCACGCCGAAGATGCCGCCGCCGACGGCGTAGGTGCCCTTGTAGGGGAACGGGGTGCCGCCCGGGTAGGCGGTGTAGGGGTTGGCGAGCGTCGCGCCCTGCGGGACGCCGGCCGCGTTGACGCCCTTGCCCGTGTTCACGAACGTCAAGCGCGTGGACCACGGCTGGAAGTTCGTCATCGTGTTCCACGCGTTGCCCGAGATGCTGCCGTAGAAGACGCCGGCCGCCGCGCGAATCGACGTCTTGCCGTCGCCGAACGGGTCCCACACGATGCCCGCGCGCGGCGACACGTGCGTCCAGCTGATCGGGATGACGCCCCGCTCGATGCCGGGGTCGCCGTAGAAGAGCTGGCCCGCCGGCGCGTCGGGGCGCGCGGTAGACTGCTGGCCCGGCACGTAGGTCGTGAAGCGGTTCTGCGGGTCGGTGCCGGGCGTCTGCACGTCCCAGCGCAGGCCGAGGTTCAGCGTCAGGTTCGGGCCGAGGCGGAAGTCGTCCTGGATGAAGGCCGCGCCGTACCAGCTGTTCCAGAGCGCCGTCACCGGGGCGTCCTGCGTGACGGCGCTCGGGATGCCGATCACGAAGTCGGCCAGGGCGTTCTTCGTCACGCTGTTGTTGAAGGTGAACACGCCGTAGTTGTTCAGGAGCACGTCCTGGATGGTCTTGTTGTACGAGAGCTCGCCGCCCATCTTGATGGCGTGCCGCGCTTTCGTCCAGCTGAACACGTCGCGGATCGAATAGAAGTCGCCGCCGGCCGTCGGGCCGCCGATCGCGTTGGTGAGCGAGAAGTAGCCGCTGACGGTGATCTGCGGCAGCGCCGGCGCGCCCATGATGATGGCCGACGACCCGAGATCGGCGAGCGACGTCTCCGGCAGGTTGAGGCGGCCGCCGTAGTTGCGGTTGTACGAGAACCACAGCTGGTTGATCTTGTTGGTGCTCATCGCCCAGGTGTCGCTCACGTTCAGGTTGTGCTGCGTCCAGTTGAACGAGTAGAGCGCCCACGGCAGGTTGCCACTGCCGGCCTGGGTCACGCTCTCGCCCTTGGTGAAGAAGTAGCTGCCCGACAACCGGTGCGCCTGGTTCAGCTGGTGATCGATCTTGAACAACACCTCGTCGGTGTTGAACGGGCTCTCGACGTAGCCCTGCCAGATGCCCCCGGCGACGTTGGACAGCGGAATGTAGTCGCTGATGATCCTCATCGCCACCGGGTCGAGCCGGTTCCCGCAGATGACCCCCACCACGCCGTTGCAGGCGAACAGCTGGCCCGTGGCCGGGTCGGTCGGAATCGTGCGCGACGCCGTGAAGTCGCCCCTGCGCTCGAGCTCCGTCGGCACGATCGCGTTGTTCAGGAACGTCTGCGTCGTCTGGCGCAGCCCGGAGTAGCTGCCGAAGAAGAACGTCCGGTCCTTCGCGATCGGGCCGCCGAGGGTGCCGCCGAACTGGTTCCGCTTGAGCGGCGGGCGCGCCTGCGTCGAGCCCCATTCCTTGGCGTTCAGGTCGCCGTCGCGCGTGAACTCGAACGCCGATCCGCGGAACCGGTTGGTGCCCGATCTCGTGATGACGTTGATGATGCCGCTCGAGAACCGGCCGTACTCGACGTTGTAGCTGTTGGTCTGGACCTTGAACTCCTGGATGGCGTCCGGGTTGGGCAGGATGTTGCCCGTGTTGCGGAGCGCCGTCATGTTGATGCCGCCGTCCAGGTAGTAGTTCACCGACCCGGTGCCGCCGTCGGCGCCGCCGTTGATGAGCGTGCGCTGCTCGGGGAAGCCGAGGGTGAGGTTGCTGGTGCCCGCCGAGGCCGACGCCACGCCGTTGTTGTTCGACTGCACGCCGGGCGTGATGTCGAGCAGCGAGTAGACGTTGCGGTCGACAATGGGCAGGCTCTCGATCTGCTTCGCCTCGACGGTCTTCGAGATGTCGGCCGTGGCCGTGTTGACCACGGGCGCCTCGCCCTCGACCGTGATCGTCTCGGAGACGCCGCCGACCTCGAGCGCGGCATCGATCTTCACGGTGTCGTTGACGTTCAGCACGATGCCGCTCCGCGTGACGGTCTTGAAGCCGGAGAGCACCACCTCGATGCTGTACTTGCCGATCGGCAGGAAGTCGAGCCGGTACGCGCCCACCTCGTCGGTGGGCACGGTGCGGGTGAAGCCGGTATCGACGTTCCGGGCCGTGACCGTGACGCCAGGCAGGGCGAGGCCGCTCGAGTCGGTGATCGTGCCGACGATGGCGGCGGAAGTGACCTGCGCGCCGGCGGCAGGCGGCAGCGCGAGCGCCAGCAGGATGGCGAAGAGCGGGATGAGCATCGTCGGCTTTGTCATCACAACACACCCCTTCACGAATTAGTCTCGATGCGAGACAATATACGCACGACGGCGGGCTGTCAAGGCCCCGCCGAGGCCGGCCGGCGCGGCCGGAGTAAGCGGAAATAGGCTTGACCGGCAGGGCCTCGGGGGTGCATATTGTCCGCCGAGCAGACAAACGCATGGCATCCGTCCGCATTCAGTTGTCGAAACGGCGAGCGGGGCGATGGTGAGACGCCCCCATCAGGAACCAGTCCGCGTGGCCGGGCGCGGCACGCCCAGGGCAATCAACCGGCAGATCCTCCTCAACCTGGTCCGCGCCTGGCAGCCGGTGTCCCGCGCCGACCTCGCGCGCCACATGGGATCCCGCCGCGGCGCGGTCAGCCTGATCGTCAACGACCTGATCGCCGAGGGCATCCTGTTCGAGGGCGCGACGGGTGAATCGCCCAGGGGCCGGAAGCCGAAGTTCCTCTACATCGACTCGCGCAAACGGACCGTGATCGCCGTCGACGTGCGTCCCACGCAGACGTACACGATGGTCACCAGCCTGCTGACCGAGCCGATTGTCGGCGTGTCCAGCTTTCCCACGCAGGCCGACCCGGTGCGGTTCGTCAGGACGCTCGCCGCCCGGCTCAGGCGCCTGATGGAGGACCACAAGGAGCTCGGGCAGTGCGAGGGCATCGGCCTCGTCGTCCCGGGCATGGTGGACCGGGAGGGCGCCAGCATTTCGTTCGCGCCGAGGCTGGGCTGGCGCCAGTTCCCGCTGCGCGATCTGCTCGCGAAGGCCACCGGGCTCCCGGTGCACATCGAAAACTCCGGGCGGGCCTGCGCCATCGCCCAGGCGTGGGGCGTGCGCCGCGAGGCGGGCCGCAGCAGCGACTTCGTGTTTCTCTCCGTGTCGGACGGCCTCGGCGTGGGCATCGTCGTGAACGGCGAAGTGCTGCGCGGCCGGCACAACGTGGCGGGCGAGTTCGGCCACGTCCCGCTCGCGGGGGAGGGGCCGCCCTGCGCGTGCGGCGCCACGGGGTGCTGGGAGGCCTACGTGTCGAACCTCGCCACGCTGTCGAGGTACTTCGGCCGGAACCTCTCGCCGCGCAAGCCGATTCCCGCCGAGATCGCGTCGTTCTCGGTGGACGACCTCGTCGCCCGCGCGCGCGGCGGCGACAGCAAGGCCGTGTCGGCGCTGCACTCCACGGCCCACTACCTGGGCCTGGGGCTGGCGTCGGTGGTCAACGCCGTCGATCCCGAGCGCATCTTCATCAGCGGCGAGATCATCGCCGCGTGGGACCTGATCGAGACGACGCTGCGGCAGGCCCTGGCCACGCGGGTGCTTGCGCCGGCCGCCTCGGGCATCGAAATCACGACCATCCCGCTTCCGGAGCACCCGCGGCTGCGGGGCGCGGCCGCGCTGGTCACCGCCCCGCTCTTCGCGGTGCCGAAGGTCGGATAGGAGAGAAGATCCATGAGTCAGCTGACCGGACAGGTGGCGCTCGTGACGGGCGCCGAAGTGGGCATCGGGCGTGCGACGGCTCTGGCGCTGGCGCGCGCGGGCGCCAGCGTGGCCGTGCACTTCTACGCCGACGAGGCCGGGGCGGCCGGGACGGCGCGCGAGATCGAGGCGCTCGGATGCAGGGCCGCTACCTTCGGCGCCGATCTCACGAAGAGTGCCGAGGTGAAAAAAGCCGTGGGGGATGCGCTGGCGCATTTCGGCCGCATCGACATCCTCGTGAACAACGCCGGCGGGCTGCTCGGCCGGCACAGCCTGACCGACATGGGCGAGGCGTTCTTCCACGACGTCATGAACGTCAACGCGCTCACCACGTTTCTCTGCTGCCAGGCGGTCGCGCCCGGCATGATCGCCCGCGGCTCCGGCGCGATCGTCAATCTCACGTCGCTGGCCGCCCACAACGGCGGGGGCCCGGGCGCGTCGGTATACTCCGCGGCCAAGGCCGCCGTGCTCGCCCTCACCAAGGCTTATGCGAAGGAACTCGCGCCGCACGGCGTCCGCGTGAACGCGGTGTCGCCGGGCCTCATCGGCGGCACGCCGTTCCACAAGACGTTCACCGCACCCGAGGCCTTCGCGGCGGCGGTGAAGACCATCCCGCTCGGCCGCGCGGGCACGCCCGACGACGTCGCGAACGTCATCGCGTTTCTCGCGGGCCCGGACGCGGCGTACCTCGCCGGCGAGACGATCGAAATCAACGGCGGCATGTTCATGAGATAGGCGGCATGAAGATCCCCCATTTGCGCTGGCTGATGGTCAGCCTCATCTTTCTGGCGACCGTCATCAACTACATCGACCGCCAGACCGTGTCGGTGCTGAAGACGTCCATCAGCACGGACCTGGGGCTGTCGAACGCCGACTACGCCGCGATTCAAAACAGTTTCCTGCTGTTCTACGGCATCAGCCAGATGGTGTCG
The DNA here is from genome assembly GCA_025456345.1 of Vicinamibacterales bacterium. Lineage (GTDB taxonomy): Bacteria > Acidobacteriota > Vicinamibacteria > Vicinamibacterales > JAKQTR01 > JAKQTR01. The sequence continues at coordinate 12,836 of JALOKU010000067.1, forward strand.
GGCCGCCTGTACGACCGCATCGGCACGCGGCTGGGCTTCGTCTTCTCGATCGTCGTCTGGTCGGGAGCGGCCGTGGCGCACGCCTTCGCGGCGACGTCCGGGATGTTCAAGGTGTTCCGGGGCGTGCTGGGGTTTGGCGAGGCGGGCAACTGGCCCGGCGCGGCGAAAGTGGTCGGCGAGTGGTTCCCCGTCAAGGAACGGGCGCTCGGGATGGGCATCTTCAACGCCGGCGCGGCGCTCGGAAGCGCCGTCTCGCCCCCGATCATCGCGTGGCTGGCGATCGCCTACGGCTGGAGGGCGACGTTCATCGTCACGGGGTTGCTGGGGTTCGGGTGGCTCGTGCTGTGGCTCCTGCTGTTCCGCGTGCCCGAGAAGCACCCGTGGATTACCGTTGCGGAGCTGGCGTACATCCAGTCGGATCGCGGCGGGCCGGGCGCTGGCGACGTGGACTGGCGCCCGGGCTGGGGCCGGCTGCTCACCTACCGGCAGACGTGGGCCGTGGTGGTGGGACGCTTCATCACCGACCCGATCTGGTGGCTGTACATCTTCTGGCTGCCGAGTTACTTCCAGGAGGCGCGCGGATTCAGCCTGCAGCAGATCGGCTGGTCGGCGTGGCTGCCGTTCCTCTGCGCCGGCATCGGGGCCCTTGGCGGCGGGTGGGCGTCAGGGCATCTCATTCAGCGCGGGTGGAGCGTCGATCGCGCGCGCAAGACGGTGATGGCCTTCGGGGCGCTCCTCACGCCGGCTGGCATCCTCGCGATGCGCGCCGAGAGCCCCTACACCGCGCTGATCCTGATGGGGGTCGTTCTGTTCGGTTTCCAGGTCTGGATCAACAACCTCCAGACTCTGCCGAGCGACTTCTTCCCGAAGTCGGCGGTGGCCTCGGTGTTCGGCCTGGGCGGCACGTCGGCCGCGATTGCCAGCGTGATGTACAACTGGGGCACGGGCCACGTTGTCGACGCGATGGGCTACACGCCGATGTTCGTCGTGGCCGGCGTCCTCGGGCCGCTCGGGCTCGTGGCCACCCTGCTGCTCGCGGGACGGATCGCGCCGCTCGAGCGGTCGGAACTGACGCGTGTCAGTCAAGGCTGAAACCTCGACCTCCATGCCGGGTGGAGCCCCGGGGCTTCAGCCCCGGGGACCGGTGAGGACTCCCGCCAGGCAGCCCAGCATCGCTGTTGAGCTCCGGGTTCAGCCACGCGTCGAACACCTGCGCCGGGCTGACGTCGAACTCGCGGGCAACCTGAGCAAGAACCGGCAGCGGCATGGCCTCTCCTCCGAGCAGACCCGGCGGAAACCGGGCTAGCATAGCAGGAGGCCGTGACGAAGAAGTAGCCAGTAGAAGCCAGAAGCCAGAAGCCAGAAGACAGCGCCACCCCAGCGACGATGATTGGCCCAATCCCGGCATCAACTGGCGCCTGGCCCCCAGCCCCTAGTAGAATCCCCCTGGCACCACCCATTCAGCGTGACGGCAGGAGGAGACCATGTGCGTTGACCCCCGATCGTCGGTTCGCGCGAGGGTGGCTCTCGCATCTGCGGCCATCGCCGTCACGGTGCTCGCGTGCGGCGGCGCACCACCGAAGCGGGAATCCGCCAGCGAGGCGCCGCCAGCGGCGAAAGTGCTCACCGCGTCCGAACGCGCCGCGTGGTACCAGGAATGCCGGGCCCGCTTCAACGACAGGTCCTGGGATCAGTTCAGGGCGTGCTACGCCGACACCGTTCAATCGGCGCACGTGGGCAGCGGCCACCCCGCTGCCATGGGCATCGAGGCTGCCATGGCCGTCAGCCGGGGATTCGTCGAAACGTTCCCCGACTTGAAGGGGGCCGGCCAACTGGTGCTCGTCAACGGCGATGCCATCGTCGGCATCTACGCGCTGAACGGAACGCACGAGGGTGCGTTGCTCGGGCCGGACGGACAGGCAGTTCCCGCCACCGGCAAGCCGATCGGCCTGCTGCAGGCGCATCGCATCCGGATGGATGCCATGGGCAGCAAGGTAGTGGAAGAGGAGTTCTACTCGGATTCGGGGACGATCATGGCGCAGCTTGGACTGAGCCCGGCCCCGGCCCGGCCCGTGGCGACGGGCGAGCCGGCCGCGCCGACGGTGGTCCTGGCAGCCGGCACGCCAGCCGAGTTGAGCAATGTCGACCGGCTGCGCGCCCAGATGGCGGCCTACAACAGCCACGATGCGAAGGGCGTGGACGCCTTCAACGCGCCCGATCTCGTCTTCCACGACATGACGATGGCGGCTGACCAGAACGCGAAGGAGAGCCTCGCGGGAACGCGGGACATGTTCAAGGCGTTCCCCGACGCGAAGCTCGTGCCCTTGTCGGCGTGGGGCGCCGGAAGCTACGTGGTCGTTGCCGGACGTTTCGAGGGGACCAACACGGGCCCGATGCCGGCGGTGGGCATCAAGAAGCCCACGGGCAAGCCCGTCTCCGTGCGCTACCTCGACATCGCCCGGTGGGAGAACGGCAAGATCAAGGAAGAGTGGCTGTTCTACGACGGCACGGCGATGGCGCGGCAGTTGGGGCTGCTGCGGAAGTAGCAAGAAGCAAGAAGCAAGAAGACGGATATCCAGCTGTACAGGCCCTTCTACTTGCTTCTGACAATCGTCAGTGGGCCCTTCTGGCTTCTTGCTTCTGACAAACGTCAGGTTCGAACGCCGACGGGGCACGCCACGCCCGTCCCCCCGATGCCGCAATACCCGTTCGGGTTCTTGGCGAGGTACTGCTGGTGGTAGTCCTCGGCGTAGAAGAACGCGCCGGCCGGGGCGATCTCGGTCGTGATCGGCCCGTAGCCTGCGGCCGCCAACTTCGGCTGATACGCGTCGCGGCTGGCTCGCGCCGCGGCCAATTGCGCCTCTGATCGCCCGTAGATCGCCGAGCGGTACTGGGTGCCCGTGTCCCCTCCCTGCCGCATGCCCTGCGTCGGGTCGTGGCTCTCCCAGAAGACCCGCAGCAACTGCTCGAACGGTACGATCTTCGGATCGAAGACCACCAGCACAGCTTCGGTGTGGCCGGTCAGTCCCGAGCAGACCTCTTCATATGTCGGGTTCGGCGTGAACCCGCCGGCATAACCCACGGCCGTCGAGTAGACGCCTTTCACCTGCCAGAACTTGCGCTCGGCGCCCCAGAAACACCCCAGGCCGAACACAGCCACCTCGAGGCCGCCGGGGAAGGGTGGCACCATCGGCGCGCCCAGCACGACGTGCTTGGGAGCGACCGGCATCGACCCGGCCCGTCCCTTCAGGGCATCCCCCGCCGTCACCATCATTGTCTTGCGCCACGCAGGCATGCGATCCTCCCCGTCATACGCTCCACCCGATGTTTGACGCTTCGCATGCGGAATCCGTCCCCCGCGTCAGCTATCGTCGTTCCTAACCCCTAGCCCCTAGCCCCTGGCCCCGTGATCCCGACCTCAACCGGCGTCGGCTTCAGCACCTTGACGAGGTCCGCCGGCGCGATGCCGACCAGGAACCCCCGCGCGCCGCCGTTGATGTAGATGCGCGGCAGGTCGAGAATCGTCCGCTCGACATACACGGGCATGGCTTTCCGCGTGCCGAAGGGCGATGTGCCGCCGACGAGGTAGCCGGAGTGCCGGTTCGCCACGTCCGGCTTGCACGGCTCCACGTGCTTGCACCCGATCGCCCGCGCCAGCTGCTTCGTCGACACCTCGAGATCGCCGTGCATGAGGACAATGAGCGGCGAGCGGGCGTCGTCTTCCATCACGAGCGTTTTGACGACGGCGTGCTCGTCGACGCCGAGTTCGCGGGCGGAGACCTTCGTGCCGCCGTGCTCCTCGTAGCGATACACGTGCTCGGTGAACGGCACGCCGGCACCTCGAAGCACTCTCACTGCCGGCGTGACGGGCGTTGCCGGATGTGCCATAAAACCCCCCAACCGCCTCTCATGCCACTGTAGCGCAACCGGTATACAGTGGAACGCGCCATGATCGAGGACGCCGCGTACCAGGCGACCGCGCTCGGGGAAGCCTACGCCCGTATCGAGCGGCTGCCGGTCACCGTGCTGCTCGACAACGTCCGCAGCCTGTATAACGTCGGCGCATTCTTTCGGACCGCGGACGCCGTGCGGGCCGAGTCGATCGTGCTCGCCGGCATCACGCCGACGCCTGAAGACCCGCGGATCGCGAAAACCGCGCTGGGCGCCGAGCGCAGCGTCTCCTGGTCGAAAGCCGCCGACGCGACTGCCACTATCGACGCTTTGCGCGCCAGGGGCGTCGAGATCGCGGCGGTCGAGACGAGCCTCCACGCCGTCGATCTCTTCGACTGGCACCCGCGCTTCCCGGTGTGCGTCGTCTTCGGCCACGAGGTCGACGGTATCCCGCCCGCGCTCCTCGATCGCTGCGACGTCCACGTGCGGATTCCGACGCTGGGCACCAAGGGATCGATCAACGTGGCGACGGCCGGCGGCGTGGTGCTGTACGAGCTGCTGCGGACGTACAGAAACCTGGTGCGCACGTGCCCCGGGGGCTGAAGCCCCCGGGCTCCATGAATCCATGGAGGCCGGGCATGCAGGCCCGGCCTACGCGACGAGCGAAAGGGGATATCATCAGGTCCATGAGCGAAGACGAGGCACCCAAGAGCGCCTACGAAGTGGCGATGGCGCGGCTCCGGAAGCAGGACGCCGACTCCGGCGTGGCGATTACGCCCTTGACCGACCAGCAGCGGACGGCGATCGCCGAAGTGCGGAACTTCTACGAGGCCAAGGCGGCCGAGCGCGAGGTGCTGCACCAGGCGACCCTGCGCCGGACGGCCGATCCTGACGCGCGCGCCGGTTTCGAGGAGCAGTATCGCCGCGACCGGGAGCGCTTCACGACCGATCGCGACGCGAAGATCGAACGCATCCGCCGCGGCGAGGCCTGAGGTGCCGCCCGCGGGAGCCGCCGCGCACCGCCGGCACGGGTGGCGCCGGTGCTGAGCCGCTTCTTCGAGGTGGCCGCCCGGGGATCGTCGATCCGCCGCGAGGTGCTCGGCGGGATCACGACGTTTGTCGCGATGGCCTACATCATCGTGGTGAACCCGGCGATTCTGCACGCCGCCGGGATTCCTCTCGGCCCGAGCACCGTGGCCACGATCCTCACGGCGGCGTTCGGGTCGCTGCTGATGGGCCTGTATGCGAACCGGCCCATTGCCGTCGCGCCTTACATGGGCGAGAACGCATTCATCGCGTTCGGCCTGGTCGCCCTCGGCGCGACGTGGGAGCAGCGCCTCGGCTCGGTGTTCGTCGCGGGCGTGGTGTTCCTGCTCCTCACCCTGTTCCAGGTCCGATCGAAGCTCGCGAACGCCATCTCTCCCAGCCTCAAGTACAGCTTCGCGGCCGGCATCGGCCTGTTCCTGGCGTTCATCGGGCTGTATGAAACCGGCATTGTCACCAGCGGCGCGGCCGGACTTCCCGCGGCCGCGCTCCTCGCGCCGGGGCAGGCGTGGCTGCTCGCCCCCGAGGTGCCCGTCAAGATCGGCGCGTTCCACGATCTCCGCGTCCTGCTCGCGATTGCAGGATTCGTGCTGACGGCGGCGCTGATGATTCGCAAGGCCCCCGGCGCGATTCTCCTTGGCATGGGCGCCACGGCGGCCGCCGGGTACGCGATCGGTCTCGGCCCGTCTCCGGCCCCGTCCGAGTTGTTCGCGATGCCGTTCACCGGCGCCTTCACGCTCTCCCCCATCGCCTTTCACCTCGACGTCGCCGGCGTGCTGACGGTGAGCTTTCTCCCGGTCCTGCTGACGCTCGTGCTGATGTCGTTCCTCGACACGCTCGGCACCCTGGTCGGTGTGGGAGCCGCGGGCAACATGCTCGACCGGGACGGCAACTTCCCGCAGGTCGAGAAGCCGATGCTGGTCGACGCGGTGACGTGCATCTTCGCGTCGCTGGTCGGCACGTCGACAAGCGGGGCGTACATCGAGTCCGCCACCGGGATTCGCGAAGGCGCGCGTACGGGCCTCGCCGCCGTCGTCACGGCCCTGCTGTTCCTGGCGTCGCTGTTCCTCCTGCCGATCGTCGCGCCGCTCCAGCAGTCTCAGTACATCTACGGCCCGGCGCTGGTGGCGGTGGGCATGCTGATGATCGGG
>JALOKU010000014.1 GCA_025456345.1 Vicinamibacterales bacterium
TTTCGCGTTCGACTTGCATGTGTTAGGCACGCCGCCAGCGTTGATTCTGAGCCAGGATCAAACTCTCATGTTAAAGCGTTTCCGGCCGCCCTTGCGGGCTGCCGGACATCTTCAACCAGAGTTCTATGACTAGCTCTGGCGTTGTTCTGTCACGTTCATTGTGGATCGGCCTCGCAGCCCGAAGGCCGCCGGTTCCGACCCTGCTGATACTCACAGGTTCGTACTTGCACGCACTATCTAGTTTTCAAAGAACCGGCCGCATCCCCCGTCTTGTCGGCCGCTCAGCGCGTCCGCTTTAGGGGAACCTTTCAATATTACCAACCACCACTGCCCCTGTCAAGCCCCATCCGATCTTTTTTTCGCGGCGCGCGCTGAGCCCTTCGATGAGCCCGGCAGCGGTCGTTGTCGGTTGGGATGGCCGCCCCGGTCTTTCCTGGGACGACCGTCCGCCTGTCGGGGCGGCGGGCCGTTCGGTCAGCACCAGAGCCAACCGGCGGACTTACGATATTAGCGAACGGGCCCGCGAATGTCAAGGGCCCTGCTGCAGGGGCTAGGGGGAGAGGATACCCGGCACAACAGACGCGTGCCTTGCCCAAGCAAGTACTTTCTTTTCAACAAGATGGCGTCATACGTCGCCGCTACTCGATCCGCACCAGGTGGTACTGGCGCGAGCCTTTGCGCAGAACGAACATGCGGCCAGCAATGGCCTGGTCGGCCGTGAATCGGGCCCGCTCGTCGGTGACGCGGCGGTTGTTCACGTACACGCCGCCGCCGCGCACGAGCCGCATCGCGTCGCTCTTCGACGACGCCAGTTTCGTTGTGACCATCACGTCCGCAATCGTCGCCCCCGCGCCGGCAAACAGCGCCGCCGCCATCCCCGTGGACGGCACATCGTCGAACACCGCGATGATGTCGTCCACATCCAGCTCGCTGATCCGCTCGCCGAACAGCAGCCCGGACGCGTGCTCGGCGCGGTCCACGGCGTCCTGGCCGTGGATCGTGCGCGTCACCTCGCGCGCCAGCACGCGCTGGGCCTCGCGCGTTTCCGGCGCGCGCGCGACCCCGGCCTCGAGCGCTTCGATCGCGCCGCGGTCGAGAAACGTGAAGAACTTGAGGTACTTCACGACGTCGCGGTCGTCGGTGTTCAGCCAGAACTGGTAGAAGCGGAACGGCGAGGTGAGCTGCGGATCCAGCCAGACCGCCCCGGCCTCGGTCTTGCCGAACTTGACGCCCGCCGAGGTGGTCACAAGCGGCATCACCAGGCCGTGGGCCTTGGCGGCTCGCAGCCGGCGGACAAGGTCGCAGCCGGCGGTGATGTTGCCCCACTGGTCGCTGCCGCCCATCTGCAGGGTGCAGGCGTACCGGTCAAACAGCGTCAGGTAGTCGTACGACTGGAGCATCAGGTAGCTGAACTCGGTGTACGAAATCCCGTCCTCCTGCTCGATGCGGCGCTTCACCGATTCCTTGGCGAGCATGTAGTTGACGGTGAAGTACTTGCCGATGTCGCGCAGGAACTCCAGGTAGTTGAGCGATCGGAGCCAGTCGGCGTTGTTGACGATACGGGCCGGGTTGCCAGGGCTGTCGAAGTCGAGGACCGTTGCCAGTTGCGCGCGGATGCCGGCGAGATTCGCGTCGATCTGCTCGATGGTCAGCAGTTGGCGCTCGGCGGTCTTCCCGCTGGGGTCGCCGATCATCCCGGTGCCGCCGCCGACAATCGCGATAGGGCTGTGACCGAAGCGCTGCATGCGCGCGAGGGCCATCATGGGCAGGAGCGAGCCGACGTGCAGACTGGCCGCGGTCGGGTCGAAGCCGATATACAGCGTCACCTTCTCGCGCGCGAGCACGTCGCCCACACCCTCGGTGGCGTCAGAGACCAGTCCGCGCCATTCCAGTTCGGAGAATACGTCTGTGGACATTTCTGTCTGCTCCAAGGTCATTACTATACTTGGCCTTGGCATCACCTTCAGTAGTCAGTAGCCAGTCGCCAGTATTCAGTAGACAGGCCCCGCACGCGCGTCCCATTGGTTCTGGGACTCCGTTCCAGTGGAACCGCGTTCTTCTACTGGCTACTGACTACTTACTACTGACCAGGGCGCGCCGCTCTACCCGAAGGTCAGGCGGCGTCCATCAATCGACCAGTCACCATCGAGCATGCGCCCGACGGCCTCCGGATAAATGCGGTGCTCTTCGGCGAGGATCCGCGCGGAGAGAGTGTCTTCGGTGTCGTCGGAGAAGACGGGCACCACGGCCTGCATGACGATGGGGCCGGCGTCGAGGCTGGTGTCGACAAGGTGCACCGTGGCGCCCGAGAATCGGACGCCGTGCTCGAGAGCCTGCCGCTGCGCATGAAGGCCGGGGAACGACGGCAGCAGCGCCGGGTGGATGTTCAGGATCTGGTTCGGAAAGGCGCCGACAAACGTCGCGCTGACCAGGCGCATGAAACCGGCGAGGCACACCAGCGCCACCTCGCGCGCCCGGAGCGCATCCACCATGGCCTGGTCGAACGCCTCGCGGGACGGAAACGCCTTGTGGTCGAGGACGAGCGTCTCGATGCCCGCGCTCCGTGCCCGCTCGAGGCCGTAGGCGTCGGCCTTGTTCGAGATGACGAGGGCGATGCGCGCGTCGAGCCGGCCGTTGGCGACGGCATCGATGAGCGACTGCAGATTCGACCCCCGCCCCGAAATGAGCACGCCGATGTTGCGTTCCACCTCAGCCGTCCTCCCGGGAGCCGCCGCCTAGAGCGCCCCGTACACGACGCCCGCTTCGCCCTCGACGATGCGGCCGATGCGGTGGACGCGCGTCTCGCCGGCGCCTCGCAGCATCGCGGTGACGCGCGACTGGTCGCCGGCCGCGCAGCCCACGATCATGCCGATACCCATGTTGAAGGTGCGGTACATGTCGTCCTCCGGCACGCCGCCGGCGCGCTGAAGGAACCGGAACACCGCATTCGGCGTCCAGGCGGACTTGTCGACGAGGGCGGCCGTGCCCGGCGGGAGAATGCGCGGCAGGTTGTCGGTGATGCCGCCGCCGGTGATGTGCGCGAGGCCCTTGACGAGCCCCGCCTCGAGCAGGGGCCTGATGACCGGCAGATACGACCGGTGCACGCGGAGCAGTTCCTCGCCGATGGTGCACCCGAGCTCGTCGACGACCGCGTCGGCGGAGAGGCCGAGGCGGCCGAAGGCGATGGCGCGGGCGAGGGAATAGCCGTTGGTGTGGAGGCCCGTCGAGCGCAGCCCGAGCAGGATGTCGCCGGGGCCGAGCGCCGCGCCGGTGATCAGGCGGTCCCGCTCGACCACGCCCACGATGAACCCGGCGATGTCGTACTCGCCTTCCGCGTAGAAGCCGGGCATCTCGGCGGTCTCGCCGCCGATGAGCGCACACCCGTTCTCGAGGCAGGCCGTCGAGACGCCCTCCACCACCTGCGCCGCCACCTCGGGAGAGAGCCGGCCGGTCGCGAGGTAGTCCAGGAAGAACAGCGGCTCGGCGCCCTGCACGAGGATGTCGTTGACGCAGTGATTGACCAGGCACTGCCCCACCGTGTCGTGGCGCCCGGTCATGAACGCCACTTTCAGCTTCGTGCCGACGCCGTCTGCGCTCGAGACAAGGACCGCGTCGCGGTAGCCCGTGCCGAGGCGGAACAGGCCGCCGAAGGAGCCGATCGCGGAAAGCACGCCCGGCGTGAAGGTGCGCTTCGCCAGCCCCTTGATGCGGTTGACGGTCTCATTCCCCGCGCTTATGTCGACGCCGGATGTTCTGTAGTCCATGGGCGCGCTCTGTCAGAAGCAAGAAGCCAGAAGGAAACACGATGCACTTGGGGTAGTTCTTCTTGCTTCTTGCTTCTTGCTTCTTGCTTCTTGCTTCTGGCTTCGGGCTTCTGGCTTCTATCCCCTCAACGCCTCCGCTTCATGGCGAGGGAATGGCACGGGGTATCTCCCCGTATAGCACGACGTGCAGTACTCGTCGCGGTGCGAGTTGACCGCCTCGAGCAGCCCCTCCAGGCTCAAGTACCGCAGGCTGTCGGCCTCGATGTACTTCCGGATCTCCTCGAGGGTGTGCGTCGCGGCGATGAGCTCGGCCCGCCTCGGCGTGTCGACGCCGTAGAAGCACGGCGAGATGGTCGGCGGGCAGCTGATGCGCATGTGCACCTCGCGCGCGCCGGCGGCCTTGATCATCTTGACGAGCTTGCGGCTCGTCGTGCCGCGCACGATCGAGTCGTCGATGAGGACCACGCGGCGCCCCTCGAGGATGCTGCGCACCGGGTTCAGCTTCACCTTCACGCCGAAGTGGCGGATCGACTGCTGCGGCTCGATGAACGTGCGCCCCACGTAGTGGTTGCGGATGAGGCCGAACTGGAGCGGGATGCCGGATCGCTCGGCGTACCCCACGGCGGCGCACACACCCGAGTCTGGGACCGGCACGACGACGTCGGCCGGCACCGCCGCCTCGCGCGCCAGGATGCGGCCGAGATTCGTGCGCACCTTGTTCACGCTCTCGCCGAACACCAGGCTGTCGGGCCTGGAGAAGTAGACGTGCTCGAAGACGCAGTGCGAGACGAGCGCCGGCGGGAAGGGCCGCAGCGACGTCGGGCCGTCGGGTCCGATGATCAGCACCTCGCCGGGCTCGACGTCCCGCACGTAGGTGGCGCCGATGAGATCCATCGCGCAGGTTTCCGAGCAGACCACCCACGCATCGTCCAATCGGCCGAGGGCCATGGGCCTGAAGCCGTGGGGGTCGCGCACGGCGACGAGCCGATCCCGCATCAGGAAGAGCAGGGAGAACGCGCCCTGGGCCTGCCCGACGGCCTCGACCAGCGCGTCCTCGGGCCGCCCGGCCTTGGACCGCGCGTAGAGGTGCAGGAAGACTTCGGTGTCGCTCGACGTCTGGAAGATGGCGCCCTGGGCCGTCAGCGCCGTGCGCAGCTCGCGATCGTTGACGAGGTTCCCGTTGTGGCAGACCGCGATTGGCCCGTGCACGCAGTCGATGAGGATCGGCTGCGCGTTCACCAGGCCGCTCTCGCCCGCCGTCGAGTAGCGCACGTGGCCGATGGCCGAGGTCCCCCGCAGCCCGGAGAGGGCGTGCTCATTGAAGATGTCGGCCACATAGCCCATCCCGCGTTCGGCGCGCAGCTTCAGGCCGTCGGATGCGGCGATGCCGCCGCTCTCCTGCCCGCGGTGCTGCAGGGCGTAGAGCCCCAGGTACGTCAGGTTGGCCGACTCGGGATGCCCGTAGATGCCGAAGACGCCGCACTCGTCGTTGAGCTTGTCCAGCATCGCCTCAGGCCGCGCCTTCCCCGAACACGCGCCGGAACACCTCGTCGACGTGGCGGAGCTGATGATCGAGATCGAAGAGACGGTCGAGATCGGCGGCGGGCAGCACGGCCGCCAGGTCGCGATCGCCGCGCAGCAGCTCGCGGAAGTCGAGGCCCTCGAGCGCCGACCGCATCGCGTGGCGCTGCACCCACTCGTACGCCTGCTCGCGCGACACGCCCCGCGACGCCAGCGCGAGCAGCACCGAGCCGGAGAAGATCACGCCGCGGAGCAGCTCGAGGTTGCGGCGCATCCGGTCCGGGTACACCACCATGTCGGCGACGATCCGGGTGAAGCGGCGGAGCATGTGGTCGAGGCCGATGAAGCTGTCGGGCAGGATGATCCGCTCGACCGACGAGTGGGAGATGTCGCGTTCGTGCCAGAGGGCGATGTCTTCGATGGCCGCGCCGGCGTTGCCCCGCAGCACGCGGGCCAGGCCTACGATCTGCTCGCACCCGATGGGATTGCGCTTGTGCGGCATGGCCGACGAGCCCTTCTGCCCCCTGGCAAACGGCTCCTCGACTTCTCCGATCTCGGTCTTCTGGAGGCCGCGGATCTCGAGGGCGAACTTCTCGAGCGAGGCCCCGGTGATCGCGAGGGCGCACAGCAGCTCGGCGTGCCGGTCGCGCTGGATGACCTGCGACGAGACGGGCGCCGGCTCGAGGCCGAGCGCCGCGCACACGGCGCGCTCGATGGAGGGGTCCAGGTGGGCGTAGGTGCCGACGGCGCCCGAGATCTTGCCGGCCGAGATGGAGGCGCGGGCGCGCCGCACGCGCACAGCGTCGCGCCCGAGCTCTTCGTACCAGAGCGCCAGTTTCCACCCGAGCGTGGTGGGCTCGGCGTGCACGCCGTGGGTGCGGCCGATCATCGGCGTGCGGCGGTGCTCCAGCGCGCGCGCGCGGACCGCCGCCCGCAGCGCCTCGAGGCGCGTCAGGATGAGGTCGCACGCGTCCTGCATCTGCAGGGCGAGCGCCGTGTCGAGGACGTCCGACGAGGTGAGGCCGAAGTGCAGCCATCGGGCCTCGGGGCCGACATGCTCGGCGACCGCCTGCGTGAAGGCGATGATGTCGTGCCGGGTGACCTCCTCGATGGCCTCGATCCGCGCCACGTCGAACGCGCCCCGCTCGCGGATGGCGCGCGCCGCCTCCGCGGGGATGATCCCCTGCGCGGCCATGGCGTCGGCGGCCGCGATTTCGACCTTCAGCCACGTCGCGTAGCGGTGCTCGTCGCTCCAGATCCCGCCCATCTCCGGGTGCGTGTATCGCGCAATCATGGCGCCACCTGCAGTTCGCCGCCGGACACCGCGACACCCGTCACGTCGCCCACGACGGCCACCGAGACCGGCGTTCGCGTCAGCAGATCGCGGGCCACGCGGACCACATCGTCGAGCCCCACGGCATCGATGCCGGCCAGCGTTTCCTCGAGCGTGAAGGGCTCGTCGAAGTAAATCTCCTGCCGGGCGAGATAGGCCGCCCGCTGCCACGTGCTTTCGAGGCCCAGGATCAGGCTGCCCTTCACGTTGTCCTTGGCCCGCACAAGCTCCGACCGGTCGATGGGCGCCGCCACCACGGCGCGAAGCTCGTCCATGACGACGCGCACCACCTCGTCGACGCGCCGGTTCGAGCACCCGGCGTAGATGCTGAGCAGGCCCGCGTCGCGGAAGGCGCTCAGCCCGCTGCCCACCGAATAGGCCAGCCCGCGCTTCTCACGCACATTCTGGAACAGCCGCGAGCTCATCGATCCGCCGAGCAGCGTGTTGAAGACGAGCGCCGCGTAGCGTTCATGGTGGTTCTGGCGGTAGGCCCCGACGCCCATGCAGATATGGCTCTGCTCGAGGTCCTTGCTGCGCACGTAGACAAGACCGCTTTCGACCGGCGGGACTTCGACCGGCCCGGGGCCGTCGGTCGGGACGCCGGCGAACCCACGCTCGATGAGCTCGCGCAGCCGCCCGTGCTCGATGTTGCCCGCGGCCGCCACGATCAGGCTGCCGGCCGTATAGACCCGCGAGAAGTACTCGCGGAGCACGTCCGGGTTCAGCCCGTTCACGCTGTCGGCCGTGCCGAGAATGGCCCGGCCGAGGGGATGGCCGCTCCAGAACCGCTCGAGGAAGAGCTCGTGGACGAGGTCGTCGGGCATGTCCTCGACCATCTTGATCTCTTCGCCGACCACGCCCTTCTCGCGCTCGATGTCGTCGGGCGCAAAGCGCGGATGCAGCACCACATCCGACAACACGTCCACGGCCAGGGGCAGGTGCTCGTCAAGGACCTTGATGGCGTAGTTGGCGTTCTCCTTGCCGGTGGACGCGTCCATCTGCCCGCCGACCGAGTCCACCGTCTGCGCAATCTCTTCCGCCGTCCTCGTCTCTGTGCCCTTGAAGAGCATGTGCTCGACGAAGTGGGCGATGCCCGGCCACTGGTCGCCTTCGTGCCGCGACCCCCGCGTGAGCCACACGCCGAGGCTGACCGACCGGACGTGGGGAATCGACTCGGTCAGCAGTCGCAGGCCGTTATCGAGGACGTCGCGCACGACCATGGCAGTGTATTGGCCTGACCTGGGGTTGGAGAACGGCCGCAACCTGTTGAACAAAAAGGAATTGCAGCCACGCAATCCAACAGATGATAGCATGGGCGAAGCAGGCGCAGCAAGGAAAAGGGACCAGCCCTGATGCCGCAGGTCGAGCTCACGGAACTGACGCGCGCGGAGCTCGAGGCCGCCCTTCTGGCGGAGGGCCTCGAGCGCTACCGGGCCGGCCAGATCTTCCAGTGGGTCTACCGCCGCGGGATCACCGGGTTCGCCGGCATGACGGACCTTCCGGCGGCGCAGCGCGCGGCACTCGCCGACCGCTTCCGGATCTCGACGCCGCCCGTCGCGCGCCGCGACATCTCTGAGGACGGCACCGAGAAGTTCCTGATCACGCTCCAGGATGGCCGGCATGTGGAGTCGGTGTTCATCCCGCGCACGCCGCATCAGACATTCTGCGTCTCGACCCAGGTCGGCTGCGCCATGGGCTGCGCCTTCTGCCTCACGGCGACCATGGGGCTCCTGCGCAATCTCACGCCGGGAGAAATCGTCGGCCAGGTGCGCGTCCTCGCCGGGGCGCTCGACCTCCGCGCCGCCCGCTTCAACGTCGTCTTCATGGGCATGGGCGAGCCCCTGCACAACTACGACGCGACGATGGCGGCCGTGCGCATTCTCGCCGACGATCACGGCTTCGCCGTCCACCCCAGGCGCATCACGGTGTCGACGGTGGGAATCGTGCCGGGGATAGAACGGCTGGCGGCCGAAGACGTGATGCCGCGCCTGGCCGTGTCGCTGCACGCGCCGACTGACGAGCAGCGGGCCGCGCTCGTGCCGGTGAACCGCAAGTACCCGATCGCCGACATCATCGAGGCCTGCCGGCGCTTCCCGCCTGCCCGCCGGGGCCGGATCACGTTCGAGTACGTGCTGCTGGCCGGCGTCAACGACGCTCCGGACGATGCGCGGAGGCTGGCGGCGCTGGTGCAGGATCTGCACGTCAAGGTGAACCTCATCCCCCTCAACCCAGCCGCCGGCATCCCATTCGAGCGCCCGTCCGACGAGCGCATCGACGCCTTCGGCCGGACGCTGGCCGAACGCGGCGTCACGGTGATGGTGCGCAAGAGCCGCGGGAGGGACATCCGGGCGGCATGCGGACAGCTTGCCGTGGAAGGCATGAAGCGGTCGGCCGCACAGCGCCTGGCCGACGCGCTCAAGCCGTAGTCAGAAGCAAGAAGCAAGAATCCAGAAGCAAGAAGCAAAGGCCTGTTCCGCTGCATCCCCGCCTTCTGGCTTCTGACAATCGTCAGTTGGCCCTTCTGGCTTCTGGCTTCTGACAGGCGCGAGATCTTCGAGCCGGGCCAACGAGCCGGGTCTCAGACGAGGCTGCCGTGGAGTTCCGGCGAGCCCCCCTCAATACGGACCCGCACGCGCGCGTTGCGCGCGAGCCCGGGCGGGATCGCGACTTTGAGAAAATTGTCCGTAAGCACGGTCGCCCCGTCGTCGAGCGTGAGGCCCGGGCGGATGGTGCCGACCTGAGAAGCGACGAAGCGCGACGAGAGTTGCGCGCCGATGTCGCGCATGCGGGCGGCGCGGGCCTTCGTCTCGGCCGGCGCGACTTTCGGCGTCATGGCCTCGGCCGCGGTGCCGGGCCGGTCGGAGTACGGAAAGACGTGCAGGTAGCTGACGGGTAGCGCGGCCACGGTGCCTTCGCACACGTCGGCATCCGCCTCCGACTCGCCTGGGAATCCCACGATCACGTCGGCGCCGATCGACGCGTGCGGGAGGCGCGCGCGCACGCCCTCCACCAGACCCCGGTAGAAATCCGCCGAGTACGGGCGCCGCATCGCGGCGAGCACGCGGTCGCTGCCGTGCTGAAGCGGGAGGTGGAAGTGGGGCGCGAACCGCCCGGACTGCGCGACCAGCGCGACGATTTCCGGCGAGCAGTCCATCGGCTCGAGTGAACTGATCCGGAACGACACGTCGCCGCGCGCGCCATCGAGGGCGCGCAGCAGCTCGAGAAGGGACGCGGGCGGCAGATGGTCGCGTCCATATGACCCGAGGTGCACGCCCACAAGCCACAGTTCCCTGTACCCCGCTCCCGCCAGGCGATCGACATCGGCGAGCACGTCCGCGATCGGCCGGCTGCGCGACGGGCCTCGCGTCGACGGAATCACGCAGAAGGCGCAGTGTTCCTCGCAGCCGGTCTGCACGCGAAGCGGGAAGGCCGTCCGGCCCAGGACGCCTGGCTCGAGGCGCGACCCGCACGGGCCGTCGCCGTCCGGGCGTCGGAGCTCGCGGACAAAGGCCTCTTTCTCGCCGTTCGGCACGAGCCGCACGACACCGGGCAACGGCGTCAGCGCACCGGGCTCCCTGGTGGCGTAGCAGCCGGTGACCACGATCTGCGCCGACGGGTTGCGGCGGGCGACTCGGCGGATGAAGTTCCTGGCGCCCTGGTCGGCTGCGCCGGTCACGGTGCAGGTATTCACCACCACCAGGTCGGCGTCATGGGCCGGGGCCGCGACGCCGCCGCGCGCGCGCAGGCTCTCCTCCACGTCGAAGGAGTCGGCCTGGTTCACGCGGCAGCCGAAGGTGTGGATCGTGTACTTCATCAGGGGCTAGGGACAAGGGGCTAGGGACTAGGGCTGTCCCGCTGTGAGCCGTGCCGCGGCCTGCTCCACCTTCTCGGCCAGGCGCGCCTTGTAGGCGTCGAGCCGCGCCGCGAGCGCCGTGTCTCCGAGCGCCAGGATCTGCGCGGCGAGCACGCCGGCGTTGACGGCTCCCGATTTACCCACGGCCACCGTCGCCACGGGCACGCCCGGCGGCATCTGCACGGTTGAGAGCAGCGCGTCGAGGCCGAGCAGGGGCGACGAGTCGATGGGCACGCCGATGACGGGCTTCGTCGTGTGCCCCGCCACCATGCCGGCCAGGTGCGCCGCAGCGCCGGCGCCGACGATGAAGATCCGGACGCCGCGCTCCGGCGCCTCGGCCAGCAGGCGCTGCACGCGCGCCGGCGACCGGTGCGCCGAGGCCACCGTCATCTCGCACGACACGCCCAACTCGCGCAGCACGTCGGCCGCGCCTTTCATGATCGGCGCGTCGGAATCGGAACCCATGAGGATGAGAACCTGGATGTTGGACATACGGCACCTTGGGGATTCGGGATTCGGCCGTTAGTAGCAAGTAGCCAGTAGCCAGCATTCAGTAGAAAGGCCCGTGAGCGGAACGCCGTCGCGCCCTACTGACTACTACTGTCTACTGCTCTGACTCCAATATCGCTCCGATAGTGCATGCCGTCAAAGCCAATCGTCGCCACCGCGTCGTACGCGCGCTCCCGCGCCTTCGCGAAATCAGGCCCGCCGCCGACTACGGTGAGCACGCGGCCGCCCGAGGTGACAATGCCGCCGTCGCCCGCGGCCGTGCCCGCATGGAAGACGAGCGTGCCGGACCGCGCAGCCGCGGCGTCGAGGCCGGTGATCACGCGCCCGGTCTCGAATCTGTCCGGGTATCCGCCCGACGCCAGGACCACGCCGACATGGCGGTCGCCGCGCGTGCGGAACGTGCCGGACTCGACGCGGCCGCCCGCCGCGTTCCACAGGTGCGGCAGGAGGTCTTCGGCAAGGCCAGGAAGCACGACCTGCGTTTCCGGGTCGCCCATCCTCGCGTTGAACTCGATCACGTTCGGGCCGTCGGCCGTGATCATGAGCCCGCAGTAGAGAAAGCCGCGGTACGGGCGTCCCTCGGCCGCCAGTCCGCGGAGCGTCGGAAAGACGATGGATTCCAGGACGCGCTCCGCCAGGCTGTCGGTGACGAGGGGGCTCGGCGAGAAGGCGCCCATCCCCCCGGTGTTCGGCCCCTTGTCGCCGTCGAAGGCGCGTTTGTGATCTTCGGCCGTCGGCAGGACACGCGCGTGCACGCCGTCGGTGACCACGAAGAACGACGCCTCGCGCCCGCTGAGGAACTCCTCGACCACCACCTGCGATCCGGCGTCGCCGAAACGCCGGTCCACCATCATGTCGCGGACGGCGGCCTCGGCAGCCGCGGCGTCCTCGGCGACAACCACGCCTTTGCCGGCGGCGAGGCCGTCGGCCTTGATCACCACGGGCAGGCCGAACGCGCCGGCGCGCAGCACGCCGAGCGCCTCTGCCGGACTCGAACAGGTGAGGTGGCGGGCGGTGGGCACGCCGTGAGAGGCCATCAGGCGTTTCGCGAAGGCCTTGCTCGACTCGATGGCGGCCGCCCTCTGCGTCGGTCCGCACGCGCGATGGCCGGCGGCGGTCATGGCATCGACAACACCGGCGGTCAGCGGGGCCTCCGGCCCGACGACCGTCAAATCGATGGCTTCCCGGGCCGCAAGGGCCACCACCTCGGCGGGGCGGTTCACGTCGAGCGGCAGACAGGGGACCTCGCGGGCGATGCCGGCGTTGCCGGGCGCGCAGAACAGGGCGTCGACGCCGGATTCCTGCCCGAGCTTCCAGCACAGGGCGTGCTCCCGCGCCCCGGCCCCGATGACGAGCACACGCATGGCAGGCGTCCTGTCTCGAGTCGGCGGTGTAGAGGCGTTCCGGCCGCCGGACGGCCCTTTTTGGCGGCCCGGCAGCCGCAAGCTGTGTTAGCCTAACATATTCGGACCACGGTGCCGTTTCATCGCATGCGTGGAGTGGTGCGGTTTTTCGAGCCACGGAGGGGGGTGTTGCACGCGTGGCTGAAGTCAGAGTCCAGGATGGCGAGTCGATCGAGAGCGCGCTCCGCCGTTTCAAGCGGAAGGTGCAGCAGGAAGACATCATCAAGGACATCAAGAAGCACTCGTTCTATCTGAAGCCGGGTGACAAACGCCGGGCCAAGCAGGCGCTGGCGCGCAAGCGGAGCCGGAAGAAGCTCCGCCGGGAAACGGAATAACTGGGGACGGTTTCATCGCCGGCCGGCGGCCTCCGGGGCGTGCCGGCCGGGCGATGGTGCCGGGCGAACGCGGGTCGTCTGATGGAGTTTCAGGACCGGACGCTGCGGTGCGCGGACTGCGGGTCGGACTTCGTGTGGACGTCCGGCGAACAGGCGTTTTTCGCCGACAAGCACTTCACGAACGAGCCGAAGCGCTGCAAGGCGTGCAAGGGGAAGCGGGTCGAGCGGCGGGCCAGCGGTCCGGCGGCGGGGCGCGACCGGACCGAGACGCGGGCCACCTGTTCGGCATGCGGGAAGGACACGACCGTCCCGTTCAGGCCGAGTCAGGGCCGCCCGATTTACTGCCGCGACTGCTTCCAGCAGCGCAAGCCACGCGGGTCGGACGGCGCATGAGGCCAGGCGCCGGACGGCGTTGACCGCATTCGAGCTCCTGCGTTACGATGCAGGCCCGAATGCGGCGCGTCTTTTCGTCTCCCGCCGCGCGGGAGGGTATTCCCGGAGTCGGGTGAAGGGATTTCAGCGATGCAAATCGACGAACGGAAAGTCGGAGAGGTCGTCATCCTCGACCTGAAGGGCAAGCTGACGCTTGGCGACGGCGATGAGTTGCTGCGCAGCAAGATCAACGGCCTCGTGGCGGCCGGCCAGAAGCGCATTGTCCTGAACCTGGGCGAAGTGCCGTACATCGACAGCGCGGGCCTCGGCGAGGTCGTGCGGTCCTACACCACGGTCAAGAAGCACGAAGGCGTGCTGAAGCTGCTGAGCCTCACCAAGCGGATCAAGGATCTGCTGGCGATCACGAAGCTGCTGACCGTGTTCGACACGTACGACACCGAGACCGACGCGATCATGAGTTTCGGCGCCTGATCGGCCAGGCGTCCGCGCTACATGGCGCGACCCATCTCGCCTGACGCTGCCGCGCCCGGCGCTGCCCCGACGGGCGGCGCCGGGACCCGGTCCACTGCCGCCCTCATCCTCCACTCGCTCCGCCCCGAGCAGTGGACCAAGAACCTTATTGTCTTTGCCGGGCTGATTTTCGGCCTGGAGCTCTTCGATCGGGCGGCGGTCGTCCGTTCCTCGCTGGCGTTCGCCGTGTTCTGCGCGCTCTCCGGCGTCGTGTACATCGTCAACGACATCATGGACCGCGAGGCCGACCGCCGGCATCCGCTGAAAGCGAAGCGGCCGATCGCCTCCGGTGCGCTGTCGCCCGTCCTGGCAGGCGGCGTGGCCTCGGCGCTGGCGGCCGCGGCGCTGGCGGCCGCGTTCGCGCTCAGCGTCCCGTTCGGCGCGGTCGCGCTCGCGTATCTGCTGCTGCAGTTCGCCTACTCGGGTCCGCTCAAGCACATCGTCATCCTGGACGTGCTGGCGATTGCCATCGGGTTCGTGCTGCGCGCGGTGGCCGGAGCGGTCGCGATCCGCGTCCCGATCAGCCACTGGCTGCTGGTGGTGACCATCCTGCTGGCGTTGTTCCTCGCGCTGAGCAAGCGCCGCCACGAGCTGGTGCTGCTCTCCAACGGCGCCTCGGAACACCGGCCCATCCTCGGCGAGTACAGCCCCTACCTGCTCGACCAGATGATCTCCGTCGTGACCGCGTCCACGCTGGTCGCGTACATCTTCTATTGCATCAGTCCTGAAACGATCGAGAAGTTCGGGACCGACTTGCTTGGGCTGACCATCCCCTTCCCGCTCTACGGGATCTTCCGGTACCTCTACCTCGTGCACCAGCGCGAGGGGGGCGGAAGCCCGTCGCAGATGCTGCTCAACGATCGCCCGCTGCTTGTCTGCGTGGCGCTCTGGGTGCTCGCGGTGGTGGTGATTGTCTACCTCAGGCCGTTTGGAGTCTGATATGCCGCCCGAGTTCTCCGTCCGATCCGATTCGGTGGACGTCGACCAGATCATGACGCAGATCCGCGCGCGGATCCGCGAGAAGCGCGGCGTCGACTACACCGAGGAGGAGCTGCAGCAGCTGGCCAATGTCAAGCTCGAGAAGTTCCTGGACCCGACGCGCGTCCGATCGGATCTCATCCAGCACTACCGGCGCCTCCAGGAACCCGGGGGCGCCTCGGGAGCGGTCCCGCCCCCCGAGAACTACGCGTTCGACGACCACCTGGTCTACGGGTCGGCGCGGGGCGTCAGCGGCCGGCTGATTACGAACATCCGGAAGCTGCTCAACCCGCTGCTCAAGCTGTTCTTCAACCCGAACCCGATCATCCAGGTCCTCAACCGCCAGAGCGCGATCAACGAGTACGCCCGGGATCAGTTCGATCGCACCTCGGCGTTGAGCTACGAGGTGATGCACAACCTCGTGCTGGAGCTGACGCGCCTCTCGATCGAGGTCAAGAACCTGAAGATGCGCGTCGAGTCGGTGTCGGGCCGCCTCGACTTCAGCGACCGGCGCGCGCGTGCGCTGGAGAGCGTGGTGCAGTACAGGCCGGGCGCCGGGCCTGCGGCCGAGCCGGCAGCGACGGCCTCTCCCTCGCCGGCCCCGGGCATCGGCCAGGCGGTCAGGCGGGACGTCGAAGCGGCCGGCGGCGGCGCGCCGGTCAAGGGCGAGGCGCAGCGCGCGCGGCGGCGTCGGAGACGCCGAGGGCGGAGCGCCGCCGCCGGCCAACCTGCCGCGGGCGGCGCCGCGGCCGAGGATCCGGGCGAGGCCGGGGGCCCCGCCGGTGACGGCGCCGACACGCCCGACGAACGGGGCCGAGACGGAGGCGACGGCCTGCCGTTCGACGGCCGGGATCCGGGCCCCGCGGCTGCGCCCCCGCGAGGTCAGAGCGAGCCGACTGACCAGTGAAGCTCGCCGTCGTCGTCCAGCGGTACGGCCTCGACATCAACGGCGGGGCCGAGCTCCACGCCCGCTACGTGGCCGAGCAGCTGGCGCGCCGCGCCGACGTGGATGTGCTGACCACGTGCGCCCGGGATTACATCACGTGGCGGAACGAGCTCCCGGCCGGCGAGTCCGACGTGAACGGCGTGCGGGTGCGGCGCTTCCCCGTGCGCAGAGAGCGCAACCCGGAGCGCTTCGGCCGGCGGTCGCACCACGTCTTCGGGTCGGCCCATTCCGTCGCCGACGAGCTGGCGTGGCTTGACAGCGAGGGGCCGGCGTCGGCGGCGCTCATCGACGGCATCCGCCGGAACGAGGCGAGCTACGACTTCTTCCTCTTCTTCAGCTTCCGCTACTACCACGCCTATCACGGCATCCGCGCCGCCGCGTCCCGGTCACTGCTCGTGCCGACCGCCGAGCGCGACGGGGCGGTGGGCCTGTCGATCTTCGGCCCGGTCTTCCGCGGCGTGCGCGCCCTCATGTACAACTCCTTCGAGGAGCGCGCGATGATCCAGGCCGTCTCGGGCAACGACGCCGTGCCCCACGTCGTCGTGGGCGTCGGCTCGGAAGTGCCGGCCCGCACGAACCCGGAACGGTTCCGCCAGAAGTACGGCATCACGTCGCCGTTTGTCGTCTACGTCGGCCGCATCGACGAGAACAAGGGCTGCAAGGAGCTGTTCTCCCACTTCGAGGGGTACACGCGCGCGCTGCGGGGCGACCTGTCGCTGGTGCTGATGGGGACCTCGATCCTCCCCATCCCCGACAACCCGCGCATCCGGCACCTCGGCTTCGTGCCCGACGCGGACAAGTTCGACGGCATCGCCGCCGCCGAGGCGCTCATCATGCCGTCCTACTTCGAGAGCCTGTCGATGGTGGCCCTCGAGGCGTGGGCGCTCGGCAGGCCGGTGCTGGCGAACGGCCGCTGCGACGTCCTGCAGGGCCAGTGCCTGCGCAGCAACGGCGGGCTCTTCTACGAGAGCTACGGGGAGTTCCTCGAGACGCTGGCGCTCATCCAGTCGAACCGCCGCCTCGCGTCTGCCATGGGCCAGAACGGCCGTGAGTACTTCCAGCGCCACTACACGTGGCCGGTCATCGTGCGCAAGTACATGGACATGCTCGACCGGCTGCGCGCCGAGGATCAGGGCGGCGCGGCGCGGCCGCCGATCGAGCCGCTGCCGGGGTGGTTCGCACGAAGGCGGCCCGCGTGCCGGGCCGGGGACGACGTTGTGCGGGGATTGCCGGAAGGGCCGGCCCGGCCTGCCGGGAGGCGCCGGTGAGCGCCCCGCGCCCGGCCGTCCACCAGGTGCTGGCCACCCTGGGCTACGGCGACGCCATCGGCCACGAGGTGCTGGGGATCCAGCGCGTCCTGCGCGGCGCCGGCTACGAATCGGACATCTTCGTCGAAACCGCCGACCCTCGGCTGGAAGACCTGACGCGCGACTTCCGCGAGCTGGTCGAGGCGTCCCACCGCGACAACATCCTGTTCCACCACTTCTCCATCGGGTCGAAAGCCTCGCGCGTCGCCTACGCGCTGCCGGACCGGATGGTGCTCGTCTACCACAACATCACGCCGCCCGAGTACTTCGTCGACGTGCACCGCCTCCTGGTGCGCCTCTGCTACCACGGCCGGCGCGAACTGGCCGCGTACATCGGCAGGTGCGACCTCGCGCTCGGCGACTCGGAGTTCAACCGCCAGGAACTGGAGGACCTCGGGTTCCCGGCGACGGGCGTCCTTCCCGTCGTGCCGGGCTTTGCGCACCTCGACGGGCCTCCCAACGACCTGGTGGCCCGCCAGTTCGACGACGAGTGGACCAACCTGCTGTTTGTGGGCCGGGTGATCCCGAACAAGCGGATCGAGAACGTGATCCGGGCCTTCGCGGCCTACAAGTCCCGTTACAACCATCGATCGCGCCTGCTCATCGTGGGGTCCTACGGCGGCTTCGAGCGCTACCTCACGATGCTGCAGCAGCTGGCGGCGCGGCTGGGGCTCCAGGACGTGCACTTCACAGGCCACGTCTCGAACGAGGAGCTGACGGCGTACTACGACGTCGCCGATCTGTTCCTGTGCGCCAGCGAGCACGAGGGATTCTGCGTGCCGCTTGTCGAGGCCTTCTACAAACGCATCCCCGTGCTGGCCCTGGCGCGCACGGCGGTGCCTGCGACGATGGACGGCGCGGGCGTGCTGTACGACGAGCCCGACCCGGCCGGCGTGGCCACGCTGGTCGACGCTGTGGTCGGCGACGAGGCCTTGCAGGAGCGCATCCTCACCGGCCAGGATGCGGCCCTCGATCGCCTGAGACGCCGCGACTTCGGCGGGACGCTGCTCCGCTACGTCGAGCAGGCGCGTGCCGCGGCGCGACAGCCGGATCACCGCGTGGCGTGGGACTTCTGGCAGCAGTTCGACACAACCGATCGGATCGAGGCGCAGCGGCTCTTCCGCCCGTCCCTCTACAAGGCCCTGCCGACAGCCGCGCGGGCCAGCGGCATCACCGGGTAGCGCGCGAGCCCTGACATGGTCGTCAACCAGTGGGTGCCGGCGGCGCATCGGGGAGACGCCATTGGCGACAGCGCCCGGGCCGTGCGCGACCTGCTGCGCGCGCAGGGCCACCAGGCCGACATCTTCGCGATGGCGATCGACGACAACATGCGCGGCGAGGCGCGGCCGTTCGCCGACCCGGCGGCGGCGGCAGGCGAGGTCACCATCCTGCACTTCGCGATCCCGTCGCCGATGACCGAGGCGTTCGCCCGGCTGCCGGGGGGCCGGGTGCTCCAGTACCACAACATCACGCCCGCGCGCTTCTACGCGCCGTACGACCCGGACATCTTCCGGCTGGCCACGATGGGCCGGCGCGAGCTCGCCTCGCTTGTCGGCCGCACGGACCTGGCGCTCGGGGATTCCGAGTACAACCGGCGGGAACTCGAGGAACTCGGCTTCGCCAGGACCGCGGTCTTCCCCGTCGCCGTCGACGTCGGCCGCATCGTCGACGCCCCGCGCACGCCGGCGCTCGAGACGTGGCTCAACGACGGCCTGACGAACTTCCTGTTCGTCGGCCGCATGGTGCCCAACAAGAAGGTCGAGGACAT
This sequence comes from Vicinamibacterales bacterium, assembly GCA_025456345.1. Lineage (GTDB taxonomy): Bacteria > Acidobacteriota > Vicinamibacteria > Vicinamibacterales > JAKQTR01 > JAKQTR01. The sequence continues at coordinate 18,622 of JALOKU010000014.1, forward strand.
CATCCGCCTCGCCGAGCATTACAAGCGGTACGTCGACGCCCACTACCGGTTCATCTTCGTGGGACGGGACGACGGGGTGCCGCGCTATACGAACATGCTGCGCGCCCTGGTCGCGGAGCTCGGGTGGCTGCCCGACCGCTTCCTGTTCACGGGCGCGGTCCCGGACCGGGAGCTGGCCGCCTATTACCGGTACTCGAGCGTGTACATCTCGATGAGCGAGCACGAGGGCTTCTGCGTGCCGCTGGTCGAGGCGATGGCGGCCGACCTGCCGGTGCTCGCCTACTCGTGCACCGCGATCCCGGACACGCTCGGGGGCGCGGGGATGCAGTTCGCGCCGAAGGACTTCGAACACGCCGCCGAGTTGCTCGGGATGCTCGCGTTCGACGACGGCCTGAGGGCGTCGGTCGTCGCGGGCCAGCGCCGGCGGCTCGCCCATTTCTCGGCCGGCCGCATCGACACCGAGCTGCGCCGGCTTCTGGAACGGTTCCCATGAAAATCGCCTTCGTCATCCAGCGCTACGGATCGGAGATCCTCGGCGGGTCCGAGTACCACTGCCGCCTCATCGCCGAGCGGCTGGCCGAGCGCCACGACGTCGAGGTCCTGACCACGTGCGCCCGCGACTACATCACCTGGAACAACGACTACCCCGAGGGCACCGACCGCGTCCGGGGGGTGACGGTGCGCCGGTTCGCGAACGCCCGCGCCCGGGACATCGACGCGTTCAACCGGTACTCCGACTGGATCTTCAACCACGCGCACACCCGGGAGGACGAGCTGCAGTGGCTCGAGCAGCAGGGCCCGTGGTGCCCGGCACTGGTCGAGTACCTCGAGCGGCACCAGCCGGCGTACGACGCCCTCATCTTCTTCACGTATCTCTACGCGCCGACGGTGATCGGGCTGGCGGTGGCGCCGGAGAAGAGCATCCTGGTGCCGACCGCGCACGACGAGCCGGCCATCCACCTCGGGATCTACCGCGAGATGTTCGCGCTGCCGGCGGCTATCGCCTACAACACCGAGGTCGAGCGGCAGTTCCTGACGGGCGAGTTCGCGATCCGGGCCGTGGCCGAGGAGACCGTCGGCTGCGGCGTCGACCTGCCCCAGCAGAGTCACGAGCGGGGCCGCCCCGCGCCGGACGATCCCGCCCCGGCGGCGGAGGGTGACGCGCCGCCTCCCGCCGAGGCCGCGCGGGGGCGGTGGCCGGCACAGAGCCGCGGCGCGGCGTTCAGGGGGCGGCACAAGATTCACAGCCCCTTCGCGCTGTACGGAGGCCGCATCGAGAAGGGCAAGGGCTGCGAGGAACTGGTCGAGTACTTCAGCACGTACCACAACGGGGGCGGCGATCTGACGCTGGCGCTGATGGGCGTCAAGCTGATGCCGCTGCCCGAGGAGCCCTACATCAGGTTCGCCGGGCTGCTGTCCGAACGCGAACGCCTGCAGGCGCTCGAGGCCGCCTCCGTGGTCATCGTGCCGTCTCCCTTCGAAAGCCTCTCGCTGCTGGCCCTCGAGGCCTTCGCCGTCGGCACGCCTGTCCTGGCCAACGCGCGCTCGGAGGTGCTGGTGGACCACTGCCTGCGGAGCAACGCCGGGCTGTTCTACGCCGACCGCGACGAGTTCGTCGAGTGCCTGACGCTGCTCGCGATGGACGACCGGCTCCGCGCGCAGATGGGCCGCAACGGCCGCGCCTACGTCCGCGAGCACTACCGGTGGGACCTCATCATGGGGAAGTACGAGAAGATGATGGCGGCGGTGAGGGGCAGGTAGACACCCGTCAGAAGCAAGAAGCCAGAAGAGCCAACTGACGATTGTCAGAAGCAAGAAGCCAGAAGCGGAACTGACGAACGTCAGAAGCAAGAAGAAAGGCGCGTGGAGCCGTACATCCTTCTTGCTTCTTGCTTCTTGCTTCTTGATTCTTACTTCTGCCTACTGATCGGCCTCTCCGGCATCCCCATTCCGTTTCCGCCGAGGGGCAATGTCGTAGCGCTTGATCATCTCGTTCAGGGTCGTCGGCTTGATGCGCAGCAGCTCGGCCGCCCGCTTCTGGACACCCCCGGCGCTCTCCAGCGTCGACTCGATCAGGCGCTTCTCGAAGCTGGTCACGACGTCCTTCATCGAGAGGCCGTCGGGCGGCACGGTGATGTGCGGGATCTGGAACGCGGGTGATCGCCGCACCTGGTCCGGGATCATGGCCGTGCCGATGCGCGATCCCTGCGTGAGCACGGCGGCGCGCTCGATGACGTTCTCGAGCTCCCGGACATTGCCCGGCCACTCGTACTCCATCAGCAGGTCGAGCGCGTCCGGCGCGAGTTCGAGGCCCGGCTTGCCGTTCTCCTCGCCGTACTTCTGCAGGAAGTGCTGCACCAGCAGCGGGATGTCGTCCTTGCGCGCGCGCAGCGGCGGCAGCTGGATCGTGATGACGTGCAGCCGGTAGAACAGGTCCTCGCGGAACAGGCCGTCCTGCATCATCTTCTGCAGGTCGATGTTGGTCGCGGCAATGATGCGCACGTCGACCTTGATCGTCTCCACGCCGCCCAGGCGCATGAACTCGCGCTCCTGGATGACACGCAGCAGTTTGGGCTGCGTCTCCAGCGGGACGTTGCCGATCTCGTCGAAGAAGATGCTGCCGCGGTCGGCGATCTCGAAGAGCCCTTTCTTCGGGTAGACCGCGCCCGTGAACGCGCCCTTCACGTGGCCGAACAGGTTCGACTCGAGGAGGTCCGGCGGCAGGCTGCCCGAGTTCACCGTGACGAAGGACCGCTCGGACCTTGCCGAGTGCGTGTGGATGGCCCGCGCGATCAGCTCCTTGCCGGTGCCGCTCTCTCCCTCGATCAGGATCGTCGAGCGGCTCGGCGCCGCCTGGATGATCAGATCGAACACCCGGCGCATGGACGGGCTCTTGCCGATGATGTTGTCGAAGCGGTGGTAGCGCTCCTGCAGGTTCTGCCGGAGCGAGCGGTTCTCGGTGACCAGCCGCCTCCGTTCGACGGCGTGCTGCAGGACCAGCAGGACCTCGTCGTTCTTGAACGGCTTGGTGATGTAGTCCAGGGCGCCCCGCTTCATCGCGTCGACGGCGGTGTCGACCGACGCGTACGCCGTGACCATGACGACGGCCAGGTCGTCGTCGATCTTCTTCAGTTCGTCCAGGACGGCGAGGCCGTCCATGCCCGGCATCATCACGTCGACAACGGCGGCGTCGAACGGCATCGAGCGGGCCAGGTCGAGCCCTTCGGCGCCGTGCGACGCGAGCCGCACGTCGTAGCCCTCGGGCGTCAGGAGCGCCTCGAGGATCTCCCGCATGATCTCTTCGTCGTCGATGACGAGGATGGAGCCGGCTCGCGCCATGGCCTACCCGCGCACGTGGGCGCCGCCCGCCGCGGCCCGCTGGGCGGCCGGCATCAGGGGCAGGGTGAGCGTGAAGCGCGTGCCTTCACCCGGGCGGCTGTCGCACGCGATGCTCCCGCCGTGCTCGCCGACGATGCCATACGTGATGGAGAGGCCGAGCCCGGTGCCCTGGCCCAGGGCCTTCGTCGTGAAGAACGGGTCGTAGATGCGCGACAGGTGGTCCGCCGGGATGCCGGCGCCGGTGTCGCCCACCTCGACGGTCGCCCACTCCCCGGCCGCGCGCGTGGTGACCGAGAGCCACCCGCCCCGCGGCATGGCGTCGCGGGCGTTGATGAAGAGATTGAGGAACACCTGCTGCAGCTTGTGCTCGGTGCCGAACACCACCGGCGGCGCCGCGCAGAGGTCGCGGCGCACCTGGATGTTCACGGCCCGGAGCTGGTGCTCGAGCAGCGACAGCACGTCGTTGACGACGGTGTTCACGTCCACCGGGGCCCGCTCGTTCGCCGATTGCCCGCCGCGCGCGAGGGTCAGCAGCCCGTTCACGATCTTGGCCGCGCGGAAGGTCTGCCGTTCGATCTTCTCCAGCAGCTTCGTCTGCGGGTCCTCCGGGTCGGCCCGGTCGAGCAGCATCTGCGTGTAGCTCGAGATGCCGGTGAGCGGCGTGTTCACCTCGTGGGCCACGCCGGCCGCCAGCAGCCCGATCGACGCCATCTTGTCGGAGATCTGCAGCTGCTCTTCGAGGCGCGCGCGGCTGGTGACGTCTTCGAACACGACGATCGACCCTTCGACGCCAAGGTTCGCGCTGCCGTCGCCCTGCAGCGGCACCACGACGACGTCGACCAGCCGCCCCGTCTCGGCGTGCCCGTGCGCCAATGTCAGCGGCACGCGGTAGAGCGCCGCGCCGGACGGGCTCTCCCGCCGGGCCGCCTCAATCGCACCGACCAGCGACGGGCTCAGCAGGTCGGCCAGGCCGCGCCCGACCGCGTCCCGGCGCGGAATGCCGCTGAGCTGCTCGAGCGCGCGGTTCCAGCGGATCACCCGGCGGTCGGCGTCGACCACGGTCAGGCCGTTGTCGAGCGACTCGAGGATGTTCTCGTTCGACTGGCGCATGCGTTCGACCTGGTCGGCCTGGGCCTTGAGCTGCTGGTAGAGCCGCCCGTTCTCGATCGCGCTGGCCACCTGGGCGGCGACCGCCACCAGCAGCGCCATGTCTTCGCTGTTCAGCGGCTCGCCCCGCTCCTTGCGCCCGAGGGCCAGCACGGCGATGCCCGTCTGCTTGGAGACGCAGGGCACGAGGTAGTGCACGCCCTGGACACGCCAGTACTCCACTTCGTCGCTCCCCGCGCGGCGCAGCGCGGCCGGATCGTCCAGCGCCACGAGGTGCCCGGTCCGCACGCGCGCGCCGACGCCGGAGTCGAGGGCAAGCAGGGGCGGATCGCCGACGAACCCCTCGGCCCGGATGGCGCGGTACGCGTTGGCGGACTCATCCGCCACCATCAACGCGATGCGGTCCACGACCAGCGTCTCGGTGATGCGCGTCACGAGGCGATCCGCAAGCCGCGGCAGGTCCAGATCGGTGCTCAGGTCGCGCGCGAACCCCACCAGCGCGCGCCGGTAGTCGTAGCGGTCGCGGTAGAACGCCCGGTCGAGCGCGTTCTGCACGGCGCCCTTGACGGGCCTCGCCAGCAGCACCACCACCAGCGTCGCGAGCACGGCGATGATCGTGTTGCCCGTGCCGCCCACAAAGACCCAGCCCACCACCCGGAGGAGCACGGCATAGAGGGCGACGATCCCTGCCGCCGCCGCGACGTACACCAGCCCCCGCTTCACGATCACTTCCACGTCCATGAGGCGGTAGCGGACAATCGCCGACGCGAACGACAGCGGGATGAGCCCGAGCGGCACCGCGAGCAGCTCCATCTTGGCGGTCGGCGTCACCCCGAGGGCGAACGGAACGGCGTAGCCGACGGCGAACGGCGCGCCGCCGAGCAGCGTGCCCCACACGATCCACCGCAACTGGCGCCGGGCCGTGACCGACCTCGCGTGCGCCAGGGCGTGCACGAGGACCGCCAGCCCGCCGAGCAGGCAGGCGGCGAGATAGACGGGCTCGATCCGGTCGAGCGCCGCAACCGCGTGGATCAGGTTCGAGTTGGCGTCGAGCCGCGCCACGGCCATCACGCGCGCGCTGCCCATGACGAGCGCCGGCAGGTACAGCAGCGGAAGCAGGCGCGCGCCGAGCGGCGTGCGGACCCACGCGTTGGCCCGCTCGGGAAACACCAGCGTGAAGTGCAGCAGCATCGGCGCCAGGGCGAGCAGCGCCACCATGTCGGCCCAGTAGAACACCCAGTCGAGCCGATCGAACCTGCCCGAGAACGAGAACGTGAACACGCCGAAGAAGGCGACCGTCAGCCAGAACAGGTGCAAAGACGACTGGTCGCCGGGCCGTCGCAGGCGGACCCACGCGCCGACCATCAGCGTGAAGATCCCGACCGCCGCGAGAATGAAATACAGGAAGCTGTTGCCCTGCGGGATCGGCGCGAGCCGGACCTGGACGATCTCGCGCGAGCCCAGGCGCAACAACGTGTAGGTCCGCGACGTCGCCTCGTCGGCGGCGTGCGCCGAGGCCACCACGTCGGCCGGGCTCTCGACCGGACGGCCGTCGATGGCAAGAAGCACGTCCCCGCGTTGCACCCCGGCCTTCCGGGCAGGCGCCCGGTCGGCCAGTTCGGCCGCAGTGACCCCGTCCGGCCGCGACACCCAGAGCACGCCGTCCTCGACCTCGTGCCACGTCGCCCGGACGTAGATGTTGGTGAGCCCGAGTCCAAGCAGCGCCAGTACCACCGCGAGTGCGGCGAACCACCCGGCCGCGTTGGGCTGCCCGGCCCCCGAGGCGGTTCGTCTCGCTGATTCTGCGGACCGGAACTGGTTGTCGGACATCGGGTTAGCGCACTACGGCGTACGAGGAGGATCCAGCAATCGACATACCAGGTCACCAGCCCCGCCGTCTGCCTTCAAATAGTTGTCAAAAAAGTACTTACGCCACGTCGGTATTATCAGCGCGCCGCAGAATCCATCCGAACGAATGACCCATCCAAACAGATGGATCATCCGCGGCCGTTTACGCCACTGTGTTAGAAGCGGACCCGGACACCGCCGAGAACGCGCTTGGGCGGGCGAATGACGAGCAGTTCGTCGTAAATGGAGCGCTCACCGACAGCATCGCGGAAGAGGTTGCAGACCGCCACCAGCACTTCCCAGTCGGCCGACGTGAAATCCATGAACGGCAGCGCCTGGTTGACCTGGATGTCGAAGCGCGCGGCGAAGCCCGGCTCCTGGGTGTCCGGCGACTGGCGGGCGAATCCCGAATTCAGCTTGTACAGCACGTAGACGTGGGTTGACGTCTGGGCGATGGCGGTCTCAACCGACGTGGTGACGTCGTGCACGCGCGTCGACTCGGCGCGGTCGGCACCGCCGAACCAGGCGGAACCGGCCCCGCCGGGCCCGCTGAACCACTGGGCGGTTGTGACCGAGTAGTCGACCGATCCCCTCACGAGGCCGAACAGCGGCCGGCTGACCTTCACGCCCCACCCGCGGGCGTCGAAATCGCCCAGGCTGGACAGGTAGTAGTGGCCAAGGCTCGCGGCGGGGTGTTCGCGCGACGGCGCCGCGAAGATGGCGCCCGCCTGGTCGTTCACGTTCTGGTAGAAGGTCCGCACGCCGACGACATAGGCCGCGATGTCGCGCTCGACGCCGAACTCCACGTGATCCGTCGTTTGCGCGTGCAGGCCGTCGCGTTCCGACCACGGAGAGAAGGACCGTTGCGCCGGCAGCCAGATCCCGTCCGGAGCGCTGCCCATCACGTTGACGAACTCCTCCGATCCGGGCGCGAAGCTGTTCCGGGCGGCGAGGGCTCGCAGCCGGAGCCCCTTGACGGGGCTCACCGTCATCGACACGCGCGGGCTGACGAGCCCGTCGGTGGCCACGTAGTCCTGCCACATGTACGACAGGCCGTAGCCGACGGCGAGGTGTTTCGAGACGGTCCACTCGTCGAAGCCGTAGATGCGGCCCACCGAGCGCGAACCGCCGCTGATGGCCGACAGGGCGAACAGGTCGGTCGCGTTCACGCGCTGCGCGCTGTAGGCAAGCCCGCCGATGTAGTGGTGGCTCGAACTGCGCCGCGCGGTCAGGGTGCCGTTGATGAACCACGATCCGACCTGCCCTGGCGTCATCGCCGCGCTCACGGCCCAGTCGCCGACCGGTCCCGCGGTGGACCCGAGCGACAGAAGCGCGATGCTCGACGACATGAGCGACGTCGGCGCGTCCAGGGCGAACGGCGCGCCGAACGCGCTGGTCGTGAGGAAGTTGACCTGACCGGTGAGCGGGAAATCCGTGAACAGCGACGCGGCGGCGCGCGCCGACGACCCGAACGCGCGGCCGAAGAGCGAACCCGATGTCGATTCAGGCGTCGGTTCGGGGTCCGCCGTGATGATGTCCGTGTCGACGCCCTTCAGGACGCCGCGCTTCAGATGACGCAGCCGCCAGGCCGTTTCGCCGTGGTCGTGATCGTCGGCGGCGTCGGGGGGGGCGCCGCTGTCGGAGACGGCGCGAACCCCGTCGAGCGGGAGCATCCCGGCGGCCAGAATCGCGCGGCCGTCCCTGGTCTGTGCGGTGGCGGAGAGCGATTTCAAGGCCACCGACATGATGGCCGGCCCGGCCTCCGGCCTGACCTCCACCATCCGGCGGACCGACGGCGCGAAGCCGTCGAGGTGGACGCGGACGGCATACCCGCCTGCGGGGAGCGCGCCGAACAGAAACCGCCCGTCGCGGCCGGTGAGGACGAAAGCCACGGTGGACCCCAGCGCCGACACCATGGCGCCGGCGAGCGGCTGGCCGCTCGTGTCGAGCACCAGCCCGCGGATGGAGCCCTGCCCCGCCCGGGCCATGGTCGCCTCGGCGGGCTTCTGCGCCTGCGCCGACGCGGGCCGGACCGGAACGACGAGGCAGACGAGTGCAGCCGCAGCCACGATCGTGGATAGGCGTCTCATAGCGTCTCTCGTCACCCCGTCACGGCCCGCGCGGCTGGACGGCCCCTCGGCGTCAGGCCGTGACGACGAACTTCACGTTGTGCGTGACCGTCTTGCCCGAGAGCTTGTCGGTCACCTTGATCTCGAGCCGCCACTCGCCTTCCGGGAAACTCCCGAGGGGCAGCGACTGTCCCGCCACCAGCTGGTGTCCCGCGGCCGTGTCGAACTGCGGCGGCAGCGTCTTGGCGCTGAACACCTGCGGGTTGGTCTTGTTGAAAAACTTCTCGCCGGTCGCCTCGGAGGCCACCTTCTGGTAGAAGCTGTAATCCACCGCGACGTCCGGCTTCTTGTCCGCGCCGAGCACGGGGTTGTAGATGAGGAACACGATCGAGAGTTCGTCCTTCTTCGTGAACGTGTTCGTCAGCGACGGGAAGATCTGGGTCGTCCCGAGCGTGTAGGGCTGCTCGAGCTGCTCGCGCGGCGTGAGGGGGGCGCTCAGGGGCTCCACCTTCTCGGCCACGATGATGCTGCTTGTCGCCAGCTCCTCGGACCAGAAGTCGGGCACCGTGATTGTCTGCTTGATCACGCCGCCCTTGGTCTGCGCCTTCTCGCGGTCCTTCGCGTCGACCGGCAGGCGCTCCTTGAGCGTGACGTACACGTCGTACTCGCCGGCCGGCACCGCGAACGCGCGGCTGATCCGGTAGGGCTCGTTCGCCGACGCCGGCGGCGTCAGCGTGATGAACGAGCCGTCCTGGTAGACGTACTCGGGATGAAGGGGTTTCGACTTGTCGTCTTTGCCCTTCTTGGCGTCAGCGGGCGGCGCGGGCGCGGCCTTGGTCTTGTCGACCACGCGCGTGAACATCGTCAGCATCTTGCCGGCAGGCGCCTGGGCCTGATCGAACGTGATGGTGAAGGGGACGTACGTCTTGCCTTCCAGCGCCTTCAGGGCGTCGTTGCGGAAGGTCAGCTTGAAGTCAGTCGCGGGCTGGCCGGCCATGGCGGCCTCCGTGGCGTCGACCGCGGACTGGATGTCGAACTGCTCGGCTCTTGCAACCTTCTTGTCGACCTTCTGGCCCTGCTGCTGGGCCAGAACGGGCACGAGCGCCACCGCGGACAGTATGAAAAGGGCGACGACGAGCGGCGCCAGTACCCACCGGCGGATGTTCATGATGATGCTACTCCCATTATGCCTGCCACCATGGAAAGACACTGACCGATCATAGGCCCCAAACCCCGGCGGTGTCAAAGGTTAGCGGCAATCGGCTGTGGTAAGATTCCTGGCTGATATCGGTGTCACCTCCCAGCCCTCCTGATTGAGGTTCGAAGATGAAGATTGCGGCAGTTCACGGACGCGAAATTCTGGATTCCCGCGGCAACCCCACGGTGGAAGTTGACGTTTCTCTGGCCGACGGCGCCTTCGGGCGGGCCGCGGTCCCCTCGGGGGCCTCGACCGGCCAGCGCGAAGCCCTCGAACTGCGCGACGGCGACAAGCAGCGGTTCCTGGGCAAGGGCGTGCTCTCGGCGGTCCGCAACGTGAACCAGGACCTCCGCAACGCGCTGGTCGGCAACGACTTCGACCAGCGGCAGCTCGACACGGCCATGATTCAGCTCGACGGCACACCCACCAAGAGCCGGCTGGGTGCGAATGCCATCCTCGGGGTCTCGATGGCGTTCGCCCGGGCGTCCGCCTCGAGCCGGCGCATTCCCCTCTACCGGCACTACCGCGACCTGTTCGGGCAGCCGGACGAGGGCGACTGGCTGATCCCGGTCCCGACCATGAACATTCTCAACGGCGGCGCCCACGCGGATTCGACCGTGGATTTCCAGGAATTCATGGTCTACCCCATCGGGCTGCCCACGTTCAGGGAGGCGCTCCGCGCCGGCGCCGAGGTGTTCCACGCCCTGCGCGCCATCCTCAAGAAGCGCCACCTCTCGACAGGCGTCGGCGACGAGGGCGGGTTCGCGCCCAGCCTCCCGTCAAACGAGCAGGCGGTCGAACTCGTGCTCGAGGCGATCGACAAGGCCGGCTACAAGGCCGGACGGGACATCTGCATCGGACTCGACGTGGCCGCCAGCGAGCTCTGGGACGACGACGCCCCGCGGTCCACGCCGTGGGATGCGGCAACCACCGAGCCGGGCCGCTACATCTTCACGAAGTCGGGCGGGGCCGGGCGGACCTCGGCGCAGATGGTGGCGCTCTATGCGGAGTGGATCTCCAAGTACCCGATCATCTCCATCGAGGACGGCCTCGCCGAGGGCGACTGGAACGGCTGGCAGGCGTTGACGAAAGACCTCGGCGCGCGCGTGCAAATCGTCGGCGACGACATCTTCGTCACCAACCCGGCCATCTTCAAGCAGGGCATCGAGCGCGGCATCGGCAACTCGATCCTGATCAAGCTGAACCAGATCGGCACGGTGTCGGAGACGCTCGACGCCATCTCCATCGCGCACCAGGCCGGCTACACGACCATCATTTCGCACCGGTCGGGCGAAACGGAGGACTCGACGATTGCCGACCTCGCCGTGGCGACCAGCGCGGGCCAGATCAAAACCGGCTCGGCGAGCCGCACGGATCGCGTCGTGAAGTACAACCAGCTGCTGCGCATCGAGGAGGAACTGGGCCCGGCTGCGAAGTACGCCGGCCGCTCGGCGCTCAAGCAGCTCCAATAGAGACGATGGCGTGAACGATGACAGGGCGCCTCTGCTCGAGGTGCGCGGGCTGACGACCGAGTTCGTCAGCGAACGCACCGGCGTTCGCCGGGTGGTGCGCGCAGTCGACGGCGTCAGCTTCGACATCGGGTGCGGCGAGGTCCTCGCCCTGGCGGGCGAGTCCGGCTCCGGCAAGTCCGTCACGGCGCTGTCGGTCCTCCGCCTGGTCCCTCCGCCCGGCCGCATCGTCTCCGGCAGCATCCGGTTCGAGGGCCGGGATCTGCTGACTCTCGACGAGGGTGATCTGCGGCGTGTGCGCGGGGCGCGCATCGGCTTCGTGTTCCAGGAACCGATGACGGCGCTCAACCCCGTGTTCACCGTCGGCGATCAGATCGCCGAGGCGCTCGAGGTTCACGGCGCCGCGCGCGGGGCCGCCGCGCGGGCGAGGGCCGTGGAACTGCTCGACATGGTCCGCATCCCGGAGCCGGCGCGCCGGGCCAGGGATTTTCCCCATCAGCTCTCCGGCGGCATGCGCCAGCGCGTGCTCATCGCGGCCGCCATGGCCTGCCGTCCGCCGCTGGTGATGGCGGACGAACCGACAACCGCGCTGGATGCGACGATCCAGGCCGACATCCTCGATCTGCTCGTGGCCATGCGGCGGGAGCTCGGCCTGTCGCTGCTGCTCATCACGCACGACCTCGGGATCGTGGCCCGCGTGGCCGATCGCGTCGCGGTCATGTACGCCGGCCGCATCGTCGAGACCGGCCCGGCGCCCGGCGTGCTGGCGTTCCCGCGGCACCCGTATACGCGCGGCCTGCTGGCGTCGCTCCCGGGGCGGGTGCCGGGCACGCGGCTCGAGGCCATACCGGGCGCGGTGCCGGACCTGGCGGCGTTGCCGCCGGGATGCGCGTTCGCGCCGCGGTGTCCGGACCGGTTCGACGCCTGCGACGGGTCGCGCCCCGACGCGTACGCGGTGTCGCCGGGCCACACGGCCCGGTGCTTCCTGCACGGCGGAGCGGCACGATGAGCCTCATCGAGGTGACGGGGCTCGTGAAGACCTTCGAGCGGCGGCAGGCGCCATGGGGCCGGCCGCGCCTCATCCGCGCCGTCGATCGCGTGAGCTTCGCCATCGGCGAGGGCGAAACGCTCGGCCTGGTCGGCGAGTCCGGCAGCGGGAAGACGACCACGGTGCGCTGCCTGCTGCGCCTCATCGAACCGACGGCCGGGTCCTTCCTGTTCCGGGGCGAACAGGTGTTCGGCCTGCCCGCATCGCGCATGCGGGCGCTGCGCCGCGACCTGCAGATGATCTTCCAGGACCCCGATTCCTCGCTGAACCCCCGCATGACGGCCGGCGGGATTGTCGAGGAAGGCCTTGTCATCCACGGCATCGGCTCGCCGGCCGATCGCCGCGCGCGGGTGCGGGAGCTGTTCGAGTGGGTGGGGCTGGACGCCGGGATGGCGGGCCGCCTCCCCCACGAGTTAAGCGGGGGCCAGCGCCAGCGCGTCGGGATCGCGCGCGCGCTTGCGCTCGCGCCGGCGGTGCTCGTGGCCGACGAACCGGTGTCGGCGCTGGATGTCTCAATCCAGGCCCAGGTCGTCAACGTGCTGATGGACCTGCAGCAGCGGTTGGGGCTGACGCTGCTGCTGGTGGCGCACGACCTCCGGCTGGTCCGGCATCTCTGCAGCCGGATCGCGGTGATGTACCGCGGGCGCATCGTCGAAACGGGAAGGGCCGGCGCGGTCTTCCACGCACCGGCCCATCCCTACACGCGCGCGCTCATCTCAGCGATGCCCGATCCCGACCCGGGAAGTCAGCCGCCGCGCATTCGCTACGACGCCGCGGGCTTCGATCCGGAGGCGGAACTGGGCGAAGTCGCGCCCGGGCACTGGGCAGCTACTTCTGCAGCTCGGCAGTAATGGTCGCGCCCTGCATGCGCGGCGACGTGCTCGAGACTTTCACGACGCGCTTCGGATCGCGCGCGACCCACAGCGTGGACTTCCCGCCGTCGTCGGAGCTGATCTCGGCCTTGATGCAGTCGAATGTCCCCGCGGGCACGGTCACGCGCTCGGTGCCGGCGACCTGAAGCTGGCTGACCGTGGGCTTCTGGCGCTCCACATCGAAGTTGAGGAATGACGCCGTGTACCCCTCGGCCAGCGGAAGCCTGGCGATCACCTCGTTTGCGCCGGCCCCGTCGGCAAAGAGCGGACCGCTGAGGGCGACGTCGATCGGCTGGGCCTTCCCGCCCATCGACATCTGGCCGACGGCCCGTCCGTCCTTGACCTCGAAGGCAATCGCAACCTGCCCTTGCGTGATCGATCGCTTCCGGAGGCGCAGGCTCCCCTTCTCGATGCTGCTCGTGTCGACCGCCTCCCCCATGGGCGTCGAGGCGCGCTCGGTGACGGTCCAGGCCGCGCCATCGTCAACCACCGACACGGTCAAGGCGAGGTCCATCGCCTGCCCGCCCATGGCGATCTTCAGGGCATAGGACCACGACCCGGCAGCAAGGTCCGATGCGGGCGTCGGCGTCGCGATCGACGCGGCATCTGCCTTCTTCTGCAGCACGACCGTCTTCGGGTCGACGGTGATCTCCTTGAGCCGGGCCGCGACCTCCGGTGTGGCGCCCTCCTGGAAGCGTCCCTTGAGATGCGCGGCCAGGAAGCGCTCGGCGGCGGCGAAGGCGGCCATGTTGTTCACGGGGCGCGCGAAGCCGTGCCCCTCGTCGGGCGCCACGATGTACTCCACCGGGAACCCGCGGTCGCGCAGCGCGATGACGATCTGGTCCGACTCCGCCTTGTTCACCCTGGGGTCGTTCGCGCCCTGGATGACGAGCAGCGGCGTCCTGATCTTCGCGGCCGAATTCAGCGGCGACTGCCGCTCGAGCTGAGCCTTGCCGGAAGGCGTCGACGGGTCCCCCATGCGCTCGTAGAAGATCTTGCGCCCGGCCTCCCAGTACGCCGGGATGGAATCGAGCAGCGTGATGAGGTTCGACGGCCCGACCAGCGACACCCCGGCCGCGTACACGTCGGGCGTGAACGCCACGCCCGCGAGCGTGGCGTAGCCGCCGTAGGACCCGCCAAGGATGCCGATCCGCTTCGGATCGGCGATGCCCTTCGCGACGAGGTACTTCACGCCCCACGTGAGGTCATCCTGCATCTTCTCGCCCCACTGCCTGTTGCCGGCATCCAGGAAGCGCCGGCCGAAGCCGGTCGACGCGCGGAAGTTCGGCTGCAGGACGGCGTATCCGCGGTTGGCGAGGAACTGGGCGAAGGCGTCGTATCCCCACGTGTCGCGCGCCCACGGGCCGCCGTGCGGCACGACGATCGCCGGAAGGCCCTTCGGGGCCACGCCCTTTGGCAGCGTCAGGTACGCCGGGATCTCCAGGCCGTCCGACGAGGGATAGCGCACCGAGGTCATCGGCGCGAGCGTGGTCCGCGGCAGCTTCTCGTAGACCCGGTACTGCCGTGTGAGCGTCTTCGTCGCCCGATCGTAGAGGTAGGCCTCGCCCGGCTCGAGGTCGCTCGCCGCCGACACGATCCAGCGCTGCTCGTCGGCCGTCGGCGAACGGAAGTTCAGCTCGCGGCCTGGCAGCTGTTTCTCCACGAACCTGTAGTCGGCCTCGAACACCGGGTCCTTGAAGTACAGCCTCCGCCGGTCGTCCACATAGACGGTGGCCACCAGTTCGTCGGTCTTCTCCGAGAAGATGGCGCTGTCGATGTCGACGCGCTTCTGCGGGTCCGTTTCCACGACGGTCTCGGCCCCGGTGGCGACGTCGACAAGCGTCAACCGCATCAGGTCCACGCCCTCGCCCTTGTTCGAGACCATGTAGACGCGCTTCCCGTCCCTGTGGAACTGCACGGGCGAGCAGGACTCGAAGACACTGCAGGTGTAGATCCTGGTGAACGCCGACGGATCGATCCGCAGGACCTCCGTGTCGCCGTTCTCGGCCGAGCGCACCGCGAGGCGGAGCTGGTCCTTCGTGTCGAACACCCAGCCGGTCAGCCGCTCCGTGTTCTTCCGAAGCAGCTCGCGCTCCCCCGTCGAGATGCGGACCTTGTAGAGGTCGTGCCACGCGGCCTCGCGGTCGTTGAGGCCGACATAGATCGCGTCGGGCTCGCTCTTCGGCACGGCGTAGATGAACGCGCGCACGCCCTTCGCCGCGGTGAGGTTCCTGGCCGCCGGCACCTCCGCGCCCGCCGCCGGGGCCGCCGCCGGATCCACGGCGTACACGTTGTAGTTCTCGTCGCCGCCCTGGTCCTGCACGTAGAGGACGGCGCGGCTGTCGCGGCTCCAGAAGAAGGAGCCGATGGGCCGCTTCGTGTCCGCGGTGATCGGGCGCGCCTGCTCGAACGGTTCGGCCGCCGTCTTCACCCAGATGTTGCGCGTTCCCTTCAACGGCTTGAGGAAGGCGATGAACCGTCCGTCGGGCGACAGCTGCGCGCCGGAAATCTCGGGATCGCCGAAGTACAGCTCCCGGTCGACAATCGGCGGCTGGCCCGCGGCCGGGGCCGGCTGGGCGGTCACGATCGAGGCGGCGGCAAGGCACAGGCCCGCCGCCAGCGCGGATATGCGTGTGATCATTGGCGTGCTCCTGGGTCCGGGGACAGGTCCCGAACGAGATGCGTGCGTTCGGGGCCAGTCCCCGTTACGCAGCGCGGCGTTCGTCGATCTCCACCTTGCCGTCACGGATGTGGATGATCCGGTGGGCGTGCTGCGCGATGTCCGCTTCGTGGGTGACGAGGATGATGGTGTTGTTGGCGGCGTGCAGGCGGTCGAACAGCGCCATGATCTCGACGCCGGTCTTCGAATCGAGGTTCCCGGTCGGCTCGTCCGCCAGGAGAATCGACGGGTTGTTCACGAGCGCCCGCGCGATGGCCACGCGCTGGCGCTGGCCGCCCGACAGCTGGTTCGGCCGGTGCGTCATGCGGTCGGCGAGTTCGACCTTCTCGAGGGCCCCGCGCGCGCGGGCCTGGCGGTCCTTCGACGGCACGCCCGCGTAGACCAGCGGCAGTTCGACGTTGTGGAGGGCCGTGGCGCGCGGCAGCAGGTTGAAGGTCTGGAACACGAACCCGATTTCCTCGTTCCGGATCCGCGCCAGCTCGTCGTCGTTCATCTGGCCCACCTGCTTGCCGTTCAGCAGGTAGCTGCCCTTGGACGGCGTGTCCAGGCAGCCGATCAGGTTCATGAGGGTGGACTTGCCGGAGCCCGACGGCCCCATGATGGCCACGTACTCTCCGCGCTCGATGGCCACGTCGACGCCGCGGAGCGCATGAATCTCCTCGGAGCCCATGATGTAGGTCTTCCAGAGGTCTGTCGTCTCAATCAGTGACATACGTGACCATCCGCCCGGGACGCCGGGATCCGCCCGGGCCCGCGAACCCTCAATGGATCAAAGACGGCAAAACCGCCGGGCCGGTTCCGGCCAGGGCGCGAAGAAACGAGTGTAGCACGCCGCGGCAAACGGGCCGTGGCGGCTGCCGCGTGCCGCGCCGAAGCCCCGCGAGGGGCGAAGGCGGGCGGCCTACAGCCGGAACACGAACTCCACGAGCTTCGTGGCGCCGTTCCCGAACACCTGGATGGTGTCCTGGGCCACGGCCGCCGGCGGGTCCGATTTCATTCTCAAGACGACGATGGCGTGGATGCCCTGGGGGACGTTCTCGAAGACGAACGGGGCCACCGGGTCGTCCAGGAACGCTTCCCGGCCATTGCTGGCGTAGTAGAGGCGGACGGTGTATCCCGCCGGGTCCAGAGTGTAGGTGTTGTCGTCGGCCGCCATCCGCTTGACCGTCACCATGAGGCGGCCTCCCGGGTTGGGGGGGGCCGGCGGGTAAACAATGTCATCGGCGGTGTCGAACAGGCCGTCGGGCCCGGCGCTTCGCACCTGCCCGCCCGGCACCCCGCGATAGGGGCGCCCGAAAGCGTCGTTGAGGGCGTCGTCGCCCCACGCGCCGGCGTTGATGTACGGGCCCTTCCAGCCCATCCCGACGCTGCGAAACGTCGCCGTCGTGAAGAGCGGGGTGCCCGGCGCGGGCCTGAGCAGCTCCTCGAGGGCGGCCGGCCAGCGGCCCATGTCACCGAAAAACCCGAACCCGCCCGGCGCGTCTGGCCGGCCGAGCATCGCCTCGCTCAACTGCCTCGCCTCCTGGCGCGTAGCCTCCACCTTCGCGTCCACGAGCCGCTGCAGCACCATCGGCGTGATGGCGGCGGCCAAGATCGCCACCACCGCGAGGATGACGGTCATCTCGATCAGGGTGAACCCGGTGGCGCGCCGATCGCTGCGTCTCATCGTCCGACGGCCCTGGCGAGGTTGAAGATCGGCAGGTAGAAGGCGACGGCGATCAGCACGAAGACGCCGGCCAGGGCCAGGAGGGCGGCCGGCCCGAACACGCCAATCGCGCGGCCCACCGCACGGTCGGCTTCGCGGTCGTAGTACTGGCGGACCTGCTGCAGCGACGTCGACATCTGCCCCGTCTTCTCTCCGAGCGCGACCATCTGGATCACGAGAGGGGAGAATTCGCCGACGGCGCCGAGGGCGCGCGAGAGGGGGTCGCCCGCCAGCACCCGCGACACCGCGGCGCGGAACCGCTCGGCGAGGTAGGCGTTGCCGATCACGCGCTCGACGACGGCGAGCGACGGCGCCACCTCGACGCCCGACGCGTGGAGGCTGCCGAAGAAGTGCGCGAAGCGCGAGAGGGCGAGCTTGCGCGACACGTCGCCCACGACAGGCAGCCTCAGCAGCCAGCGATCCCGCCACTCGAGCCCGCCCGGCGCCTGCACGCGCAGCCGGTAGAGCACGTACAGGACGGCGAGGGCCGCCAGGATCACCAGGCCGTTTGCCGCGATGAAGGTGCCCGCCGCCTGCACCACGCGCGTCGCCAGCGGCAGCTGGAGGTTCGCGTTCACGCTCGCGTAGACGCGCGCGAACCGCGGGATCGTGAACCCGACGAGCACGGTGAGCAGCACCGCCAGCAGGCCGATGATGAGGAGCGGATACGCGGCCGCCTCCCGCACGCGCGTCCGCGTGGTCTCCTGCCACTCGAGCTGCTGCACGAGGTCGTCGAGGGCCTTGTCCACGCGGCCCGTCGCCTCGCCCGCCCGGACGATGCTGACGTAGAGATCGCCGAACGCCTTCGGGTGCCGCTCCAGGGCCGACGAGAGGCTCAGGCCCCGTTCGACACCGCGCCGGACGTCGGCGACGATCGCCTTGAGAGGCGGCTTCACGGACTGGGCCTCGATGTCGCGCAGCCCCTCGACCAGGTTCACGCCGGCGCCGATGACGGCCGCGAGCTGCGATGTGAAGAAGATGACGTCGCGGCGCGTCACGCGGTCCAGCACCCGCATGGAAGCGATCCCGCCCCCGCCGCCCGCCTGGCCGGCCTCCACGAGATACTCCTGCCGCTGGCGCAACTGCTTCGCCAGGGCGTCTTCGTCCGCGGCCATGGCGGTGCCGTGTCGTCGCTGCCCGTCCGGCCCGACGGCGACGTACGAGAACTCAGGCATCGCCCGCCCGCTCATTCATACGACACTCTGATCACTTCTTCCAGCGTCGTCTGGCCCAGCACCGCCTTCGACACCGCATCGTCGCGAATCGACTTGAAGCCGCTCCGCACCGCGGTCTCCCGGATGCGGCGCGAGTCGGCGCGGCCGCCGATGAGCTCGTGCATCGCGGCGTCGATCGCGAGGATCTCGAAGACGCCTGTGCGGCCCCGGTAGCCCGTCTGTTTGCACCCCTCGCACCCGGCGCCCCTGACGAGCGGGAGGTCGTCGCCCAGCGAGAGGCCGGCCCTGGCCAGCGTGTCGGCCGGGTACGACGCCGGGGCCTTGCACCGGGGGCAGACGAGGCGGACGAGGCGCTGCGCGACGACGCCCGCCATGGTAGACGCGAGCAGGTACGGTTCAATGCCCATGTCCATGAGGCGCGGCACGGCGCCCGCCGCGTCCTGGGTGTGCAGCGTCGAGAAGACGAGCACGCCGGACAGCGCCGCCCGCACCGCCAGTTGCGCGGTTTCGGGGTCCCGGATCTCGCCGATCATGATCACGTCGGGATCCTGGCGGAGCAGGGACCGGATCGCGGTGGCGAAGGTCAGCCCGGCGCGCGGGCGGACCTGGGTCTGCCGGATGGCCGGGAACTCGTACTCCACCGGGTCCTCGACCGTCATGATGTTCCGCGCGCGGCCGCCGAGCGCGTTGAGCGCCGAGTAGAGCGTGGTCGTCTTGCCCGCGCCGGTGGGCCCGGTCACCAGCACGATGCCACGCGAGCGCCCGAGCAGGTCCTGGAACAGCGCGAGGCCGCGGCGGTTCAGCCCGAGATCGGCGAGCCCGCGCACGAGTTTGTCCTGCTCGAGGACGCGGATGGCGATCTTCTCGCCGAACACCGTCGGGAACGACGACACGCGGAAGTCGACGGGGCGGCCCGCGACCAGCCTCGTGACGCGGCCCTCCTGGGGCAGCCGCTGCTCCGCGATGTCGAGGCCCGCCACCACCTTGAGCCGGCTGACCACGGGCGGCTGCAGCTCGCGCGGCAGCGTGTCGATCTGGCGCAGCACGCCGTCGACGCGGTGCCGCACGTTGACCACCAGTTCCTCCGGTTCGAGGTGCAGGTCCGTGGCGTCCGCGCGGACCGCGTCCTCGATGAGCGTGTCGACGAGGCGCACGATGGGCGACGTCTCGCCGGCCTCGTCGTCGAAGGGGCGGCTGAGCGACGCGAGGCCTTCGTCGACCAACGCCGTCAGCCGGTAGCTCGTGCCGGGTCCGTACGCCTGATCGAGCAGGCGGGCCACCGTCCGGGCCGGCGCGCAGACCACGTCGATTGGGATCGGCACGAGGCGCTGGACCTCGTCGATCGCGACGATGTCGAACGGATTGGACTGGGCCACCAGCAGCCGTCCGGGCGGGCTGGGCGCGATCGCCACGAGCATGCCGCGGCGCGCGAGCGCTTCCGGGATGCGGGCCGCGGCTTCCGCGTCGGGCACGGCATCTTCGAGCGCGGAGAAGGGCACGCGGGCGTCCTCGGCGAGGGCCCGGGCCTGGTCTTCGTCGGTACTCATCGCCCGGCCTCAGGCCCCGGGCGCCTGGGCCCGCTCCTTGATCTTGTCCACCTCGATGCGGTGCTTCTTGACCAGGTGCCACATGCTGCGCTCGGTGATGCCCAGCATCCGCGCGCCCTGGGCCTGGATCCCGCCCGTGCGCGAGAGCGCTTCGATGACGAAGGCGCGCTCGAGCTGCGCCATCTTCTCGTCGAGCGAGAGCGTGCCGGGCCCGTCCCATTGCGCGCTGGCGACACCGGCCACGAGCCCGACGCCGGCCGGCCGGATCGGCGGCGGCAGGCTCGCCAGCGTCACCACGTCGCCGTCGGTCACCACGGCGGCGCGCTCGATGGCGTTTTTCAGCTCGCGGATGTTGCCGGGCCAGTCGTACGACATCAGCGCCGCCATCGCGTCGGAGGACGCGCGCTTGATTGTCCGGCCGAGGCGCTTGTTGGACTCCGCCAGGAAGTGGTCGACCAGCCCGTGGATCTCCTCGCGCCGCTCGCGCAGCGAGGGCACGTGGATCGTAATCACGTTGAGGCGGAAGTACAGGTCGTCGCGGAAGGAGCCTTCACGCACGCTGCGCAGGAGGTCCTTGTTCGTCGAGGCGATGATGCGGACGTCGACGCGCACCGTCGTCGTGCCGCCCACGCGCTCCACCTCGCGGCTCTGCAGCACGCGGAGGATCTTGGCCTGGGTGGCCAGCGTCATGTCGCCGATCTCGTCGAGGAGCAGCGTGCCGCCGTCGGCCAGCTCGAACTTGCCGGGCTTGCGCTGCTGCGCGCCCGTGAACGCGCCGCGCTCGTAGCCGAACAGCTCCGATTCGAGCAGCGTCTCGGGGATCGCCGCGCAGTTCAGGCGGACAAACGGCCGGTGCTTGCGCGCGGAGCGCTCGTGGAGCCACTCGGCCACCAGTTCCTTGCCCACGCCGCTCTCGCCGAGGATGAGCACGGTGGAATCGGTCGGCGCCGCGCGCTCGATGAGGTGCGTGACTTCGCCCATCGCCCGGCTGGCCGCGTTCGCCCACTCGTGCCCCGGGGCGCTGGCCAGCTCCTCCCGCAGGCGCTCGATCTCGAAGTAGAGCTTGCGCTTGTCGAGGGCCCGGCGGATGACGATCTCCATCTCCTCCAGGCGGAAGGGCTTCGTGAAGTAGTCGTAGGCGCCGCGGCGGATCGCGTCAATCGCGTTGTCGCGCGTCCCGTGGGCCGTCATCATGATGATCGGCACGCGAGGATCGATCTTCAGGATCTCCTCGACCGCGTCGAGGCCGCTCATGCCCGGCAGCCGGATGTCGAGCAGCACGAGATCCGCGGCGTCCGACTTCAGCACCTGGAGGCCTTCCTCGGCGGTCCTCCTGAGCGTGACGGCATAGCCCTGCCGGCGCAGCGCCTCGTTGAGGAAGAACTGCATCTGCTCGTCGTCGTCGATCACCAGGACATGGAACATAGGCGTACAGTCAAACGCATCCCGTGGTTGCCGTCAACGCGCCACGTCTTCGGGCGCCGTCGCGTGAACGGGCACGCGCAGGCGCTCGCCCGAAGGCGTCGTGAACACTACGGCGCCCTTTTCGATCTCGGCAACCGTGTAGGCGCCAACCGCGTCGCCGACGCCGACGATCCGGCCGTTGACAATCGCGAGGCGGCGGGCGGCCGAGTAGAGAATCGTGCGCACCGCCGGCCGGGCCGGCGCCGGCGCCTGAACGGCCGGGCGCGCGACGGCGCGGGTTTCGTCGCCGAACAGGAACGGGTCGCGCCGCCATGCCGGCGCCGACGCCAGATCGATCACCGGCGGCGCGGGAATGGTCAGCGGGTCCCGCGCCGCGCCGGCGCCCGGGATCGTGCCCGCCCGGCCGACCAGCGGCTGGTCCACGGCGGGGCGGGTTGCGGCCGGAGCCGCCGGCCGGAGCATGAAGTGCCAGACGTTGTAGAACACGGCTGCCGCCAGCGCGGCAAGCGCGAGCGTGAGATGCGTGCGGCGGAGGGTCATCGCGGCGCTCCCGCGTCCGCGGCGGACGGAGCCAGCCGCGGCGCCGTCGGGCTCGCCGCGCCCGGGCCCGTCGCGGCCGGCATGGCGGCGCTCGCGGCCTCCGTCGTGCCGCCGCGCTGCAGCACGCGGACAACCAGGTCGATGGTCATCAGCGGCAGGCCGCGGGTCAGCGTGGCCGCGCGCACCTCGACCAGCGTCGGCAGGTCGCGCAACTGCCACAGAACGTTGCCCGCCGCCTCGAACGTCGATTCGAACGAGACGCGCACCGGCGTGTAGCGCACCGCGTACGGGAAAAGGGCCAGGCGAGGGTCGTCGCCGACCATGCTATCGCCGGATTCAATGACGAATGAGCGAAGCTGGCCGGCCGGCGCACTGGCCAGCACGGCGCGCGCGAGGGCCGCGGCAACCTCAGCCACCCTGTCCTCCGCGGCGACGCGCGCCTCGAACTCGCGCGCGGTGCGCTCGAGGTTCGCCGGCGGCCCTGGCCGGGCGCGGCCCGACGCCTCCTGCAGGGTGCGCACCCGTTCCTCCAGCGCGGCCGCATCCGTGCGCGCCCGAAGGTAGGCGCCAAAGCGCGGCTGAACGAACCAGAACCAGCCGGCCATGACCACCGCGGCGATCGTGACAAGCGGCAGCAACCGCTCCAGCGCCTCGGCGAGCCCGCCCGTGCGCGGTGTCACTTGGGCACCTCGTATCGCAGCGTGAACGTCACCACGCTGGCGGGATGGCGGCCGGGCGCGCCCGGCGCTGCCTCGTCGGAGCGCGCCGGCGACGTGGACGCGGCCTGGCGTGCGAGCGCGGCCTCCTGCAGGCGGCGGGCCGCTTCCGCGCCGCGGCTCGCTTCGAGGCTGCCCGTGTTCCGCCGCAGGGGAATCCGGTAGAGCCGGCCGTCGCGCGCGACCTCGATGAACGACGGGCCCGCCGCAGAGGGCCGCGGCGGCGCGAGGGGTGGCGCCGGGGGCGCCGCCGCTTCTGGCGGAGCCTCGGCCGGCCCCTGATCGGTGTCTTCGGCGGGATCCGCCGTCCGCGCATGCAGCAACGGCGGCGCCAACGGGCGGCCAATCAGCGGCGACGCGTCGAGCGCGCTGAGCAACTGGTTGAACGCCGCGTGCGCGGCCCCTGCGTCGGGCCCCTCCGCCTGGCCCTCCACCACGAGGCGCCAGGACGCCACGCCCGGCTCGACGCGCATCGAGGAGATCGCGACATCGGCGGGCGTCGCCGCGCCGAACGCCTCCATCACCCTCGCAAGGCGCGGCCCCTGCGAGGCGAAGGCCCCGAGCGCGGCTTCGCGCGCGGCCCCCACCGCCGCGCGGTGCCGCTCGTCGTCCTGCCGCTGCAGTTCCGGCTCGAGCACGCCGATGATGCGCCGCATGCGCTCCTGGCGTGCCGCGACACCTGCCGAGAGGTAGCCGAGCGCGCCCCAGCCAGCCGCCACGAGGAGCGCACCGGCAAGGGCGCCCGCCGCGATGCGCGGCAGAAGCGCGGACGAGATCGGCGCCCTCCGCGCGTGGTCGCTGCTCAGGCCGGGCAGCGGCGCCGGATCCGCGGCAAGCGCGAGCGCGGTCCGCCATGAGCCGAGGCGCGAACGGAAGCTGTCGGAAGGCTCGGGCAGTTTCGAGAGGTCCAGGTCCTCGCCCACGTCCAGGATCTCGACGTCGAGCGCCAGTTCGTTCACGAGCGGGCCGGTCAGCGACCGCAGGTCGGCGTGGTCTCCGCAGACGAGCACGCGGCCGACGTCCACCTTCTGGTGCTGGCGAACGTAGACCAGCGAGCGGCGCAGCTCGGCGGCGACGCGCGCGGTGAACACGGCGCGGGCCGCGCTGTCTTTCTCGCGGCTCTCGCCATTGGTCTGGTCGCCCCACGGCAGCTCGCGCGCGAACAGCACGACCGGGCCGTGCACGACCGTAATGGCCGTCGCCTGCGCATTGACCGAGAGGACCGCGACGACCGCGTCCGGAAGGAGGGCCCTGCGCTGCCTGACGAGCGAGGCGTGCGCGAGTGCGGGCGTGGTCGCCGACTCGACCTTGACGCCGGCGTCGATGAGCGGCTGCAGCCGGGCACCGAGTTCAGCCGCCGAGACGGCGGCATAGCCGGTCTGGCGGCGCCCGTCATGCGGCGCGCCCGCGACGACCGCGTCGGCGAGGGGCGGCGCCGGCAGGCCGCCCGGAACCGCACGCGCCTCCCGGCGGGCGACGGCTTCGAGGTCGGCGGGTGCCGCCGGCGGCAACAGGAACGCCTGGTGCGTGCTTCGCAAGCCCCACACGGCCACTGACGCGCGGCGATGGAGGCCTTTCAGGGCTTCGCGCAGCTCGCCGCTCAGCGCGCCTGCATCGGCGGTGGAGTATGGGATCTCGCGAAACGCCCGCACCCGCGGGGGCTGGGCCGCGCCCCTGCCGAGCAGGCGGGCGCGTGGCGCCACCTCCACGATCCGGCACACGTGCGGAAGCAGTTCAATCCCTGTACGACTCGGCATACGTCACTAGGTTTTTCGGCAGTTTCGGCGGCACGCGCTAGGATGACGGGCCGCAGGTTTGGTGCAGCCGTGCGCAACCGCCGGCAGTCCTTTACTGGATGCGCGTGCCGATGTCGTCGCCGCCCGGCCTGACCGCCGTGAGGATGGACGCGGCGAACGGGGTTTCGATGATGCCGTTCGGGCCCGCCGAGAGGACCCAGACCGCCATCTTGGCCTGGCCGTCGGCCGTGGCTGCGCCGGGCGACAGGTCGACAAGCGCGGCGTTGACGGCGTAGCGATGGCCCCACGGATCGGCCGTCAGCTGCGACGAGAAGTACGGGCCGTTCCAGCCGAACTGCGACGCGGGCGAACGCAGCGCATAGCCTGGAGCGTTGGTGACGAGCTGGTCGGCCAGGCTGCCGGCCACCCCTGTCGTCCACAGCGACGCCACGTCCTCGAAGGGCACGCGGCCCTGGCTCACGAGCACCTGCAGGCGGTCGGCGGGAGCGCCCGCGCCCCCGTTCCGGGAGACTCTCCAGACCGGGAAGATGCCGGTGTCCCGGTAGAACTGGTAAATCCCGCTGGCGATGGTCTGGCAGTCGTTGCGGGCCCTTGCGATGCGGGCCTCGTTGATGGAGTTGGCGATGGACGGCGTGAGGACAAGGGCCAGCGTGACGATGACCGCGAGCACGACGGTGAGCTCGATGAGCGTGAAGCCCATCCGGCCCCGTTCGCCGGCGCGGCGGCCACCTGCGGGCCAGGTCACTAGCGCGTGCCCCCCTGGATCACGAACGTGAAGTCGTCGCCTTCGCGGCACGTGCCGAACTGGACCGTCCCCAGGCATCCGCCGAAGTAGGTCTCGTACTGGCGGTTGGGCCCGCCCGACAGGCAGAAGACGTCGCGGTTCCAGCTCGAGCCGTTGCGTCCCTCAGCCTCGGCATACGCATCGGTGGCCGTCGAGAGGAACGCCGAGTTCACCATGTAGGCGCCGCCCCAGGGATCGGGGCCGATCGGCGCCGACAAGTACGCGCCGCGCCAGCCGGTGCCCTGCTGCGGGCCCGCCGGAACCGTCCGCGGGTACAACACGTTGGGCACGGGGTACGGCACGAGCAGGTCGTTGCGCACCATGTGCTGTTCCATGCTGCCGTCCTGGGTGGTGATGTTCGTGTCCCAGTTCAGCGGGCCGGTCGCATTGCCGCCGGCGAGGGTGTAGTTCGTGGATGCCGGCGAAGTCGGACTGATGGCGCCGGCCGTGATCCCGTCGCTCCAGAGGAGATCGACGCGGTTGTCCACGGTGCAGGCGTCGGTGCCGACGAGCCTGAAGCAGGGAGGGACATCCCGCATCGTGCGCGCGACGGAGATCCCGATTGCCTCGCAGTCCTCTTTGACTTTCACCCACTGGGCATCGCGGACAAAGTCCATGATGGACGGCGCGAGCACGCCCGCGAGCAGCATCAGGACCAGCAGCATGATCGTGACCTCGACCAGCGAGAGTCCCGCCCGGTTCCTGAGTCTTCGCATTGCTGGTGTCCTCCAGTCCTGAGGGTTCGCCTCCCCACCTTTGGCAGCAACCGCCGTACCCTTTGCCGCCGTCCGGCAAGCCAGGCGCCCTCGAGCGAAAACGCCTTTATTTATGACACTAGCCCCGGCGAATCGCCAGTTCAATCCACGCGCCGGCGCTCCAGGCTCTACAATCCGTGTAGCGCCGGAACCCGCCGCTCCCGAGGACCGGTGCGTGCCACCAACTGAAACGCCTGGCCCTGCAACGGAATAATGTCATCTATATCAATAACTTACACCTCGATGGCAGCAATGGTCCGGCGCTGCCCCACAAATTCCGTGGCTTCTCGGCAGCCAACCCTACAGGAATTGT
Organism: Vicinamibacterales bacterium; assembly: GCA_025456345.1. GTDB lineage: Bacteria > Acidobacteriota > Vicinamibacteria > Vicinamibacterales > JAKQTR01 > JAKQTR01. The sequence continues at coordinate 44,969 of JALOKU010000014.1, forward strand.
CGTAGCCAACCGGGTCAGGCCGCTCCTCGCCGCCGCGGAAACCGGTTACGGGAGGCGTGGCGCGGGCTGGTGCCGCCCCTCACCGCGTGTCCCCGGAAATGATGAAGATCAGGTCGTCGCCCCGGCGATGCACGCCGTGCGCGGCGTTGCCGCCAAAGGGCGTTTCGAACTGGCCGTTCGGGCCAGCCGAGATGCAGAAAGCGTCGTGCGACCAGCCGCCGCTTCGCTGTCCTTCGCCGCTGCCGGCGTCTGCGTCGCGGGCCACGGCCAGGAACACGGAGTTCACGAGGTAACGGTGTCCCCAGGGGTCGGGGCCGATGGGCGAGGACACGTAGGCTCCCCGCCAGCCGAAGTCCGCGCCCGGGCCGGCGTAGAGGTCGGTACCGAGATCGGCCGGGGCGGGATAGCCCGCTCCGCCGCCGTTGTCGACGAGATGACGCTCCATCGAGTCGCCGCGGGAGTCGTCCATGTGCCAGTTCAGCGCGCTCGCGGTCGTGCCGCCGCCGTCGAAGCCGGCGGAGGCCTCGCCGCCGACATCGTCCGGCGTAACGTCGGGGCCGTTGCTGTAGAGCAGGTCAACGCGGTTGGCCCTGGTGCAGCTGCCTTTGCCGTCGAACTTGAGGCACGGCCCGACGTCGCGCGTCAGCCGCACGACGCTCACGCCGATGGCGTCGCAGTCTTCCTTGGCTTTCACCCACTGCGCGTCGTGGACGAAGTCCATGATCGAGGGCGCGAGCACGCCGGTGAGGGTCATCAGCACGAGCAGCATGATCGTCACTTCGACGAGCGACAGGCCGCCAGCGCCGGCGAATCTACGCGTCATAGCCATCCTTGGGGCGGCGTCATCACCCGTGCTTTCGGGCCGCGCCGTTGAGGCGGCGCGCAGGCGCTGACGCCGGTCCTATCGCGTGTCGCCCGAAATGACGTAGATGAAATCGTCGCCGCGGCGAGTGACACCGTGCGTGGCGTTGCCGCCGAACTCGGTCTCGTATTGGCCGTTGGGCCCGGCCGAGATGCAGAACGTGTCGTTCGACCAGCCGCGCGCGGCCGGCAGGGTGATGCGCGGCGCGGCCAGAGTGGAGGCGGCGCCCGTTCCGGCATCAATGGCCGCCGCGAGGAACACGCTGTTGACCAGGTAGCGGTGCCCCCACGGATCGGGGCCGATGGGCGGCGACAGATAGGCGCCGCGCCAGCCCAGGCCGGCCGACGGGCCCGGGGTGCCATAGGCGTTCAGGTCGCTCGGAGACGGGTAGTTGGGCCCGGTGCCGTTGTCGACGAACTGGTGCTCCATCGAGTCGCCACGGGAGTCGTCCATGTGCCAGTTGAGGTCCGTGGCCGTGGCGTCGCCTCCGTAGAATGCGCCGAGGGCCGCGCCCGACATGTCGGTCGGCTTGACGTCGGGGCCGTCGCTGTAGAGGACGTCCACGCGGTTGGTCTTCGTGCAGGCGCCGGTCCCGTCGAACTTGAGGCACGGGCCGACGTCGCGGGCGAGGCGCGCCACGCTGACGCCGATGGCCTCGCAGTCTTCCTTCACCTTCACCCACTGGGCGTCCCGGACAAAGTCCATGATGGACGGCGCCAGCACGCCGGTGAGGAGCATCAGCACGAACAGCATGATGGTCACTTCGACCAGCGAGAGGCCGCGTGCGGTCGTCAACCTGCGTCTCATATCCACCCCTTCGCGTCTCGACGGCATCGAAGGGCCCCTGCGCGGTGTAGGCCGCAGGCCCTCGGGCCACGAAATGGAAATCCGCCGACCAGGTGGTGAGCAAGGGGTGTGCCCTGCGCGAGCGTGCGCAGGCGATCGCCGGAATGCGCTGATTGGCCGGGGGAATCAGGCCGTTTCCCGCCGCGCCCGGGAAGCGCGCACAACGGCCCGGATCTGCACATTGCGTGGGGCGGGGGGTTGGGGCCCTACAAATGACGAGGGGCCCGGCGAGGGTGTTACTGCAGCTTCGCGCGCAGCGCCTGGACGCGCGCCCTGACGTCCACCGTCAGGGCCGCGCGCTCGGATCCGGCGTTGGCGAGAAACTGCTCGAAGTGCTCGACCGCGCGCTGCCACTCCGCGCGCTCCTCGTAGATGAGCGCGAGGTTGTAGTGCGCCTGCGCGTAGCGGCCGTTGATGGTCAGCACGCGCTGCAGCAGCTCGCGGGCCTCCTCGGCGCGGCCGGCGGCCTTCTGCGCGAGGGCCAGGTTGGTGAGCGCTTCGACGTTCCTCGCGTCGCGCGCCACGACGGCGCGGAACTCGGCAATCGCCGCGTCGGTCTTGCCCGACCGCAGGAGGGCGACGCCGAGGTTGTTGTGCGCCTTGTCGTAGCGGGGATCGATGTATGTCGCCCGCTGGAACTCCTGGATCGCCTCGTCGTACAGGCCCTTCCCCTGGTAGAGCACGCCGAGGTTGTTGTGGGCCTCGGCATTGAGCTCGTCGGCGGCAATCACCGCGCGGTAGTGGATCAGGGCGTTCTCGAAGTCGCCGACGCGCTGGTAGTAGAGCGCCAGCTTGAAGTGGTCCGTCTCCCCTGCCGGCCCGGGCGCCGGCGCGGGCGATCCGGTGCGGTTCCTCACGACCGCGCCCGCACCGGCTGGCGGCGCGGCGGCCTGTCGCGGGGTCTGGGCCGGCGCGGGGAGGGCGGCCGCCGCGCGCGGGGCTGTGCGCAGCGGCTCTTGCTCCGCGCTCGACGCCGCTTTCGGCGGGAGTGCGATCGGGGCCTCCGCGGGAGCGGGCGCCTGAGAGGGCGGATGTTCCGGCAGAACAGCAGCGGCCGACGGCATGGCGTTCTGGCTGGGAGGCAGGGTGGCCTGGGCCGGCGGCCCGGGCGCGGGCGAAGGCGAAGGCGAAGGCTGAGTGCGCTCGGCGGCCGCGGGCCTGAGGAGTCTCGACAGCGGCCCCGCGGGGAGGAGGCCGTTCATCGCCGCGACCTGCCACACAAGCAGCGCCGTCACCGCCACCAGCACGAGGGCCAGCCAGAGGCGCTTGCCGGTGCTGGCGCCTTCCTCCGGCGGCGCCTGGCCGAATGCCTGCGCAAGCGGCGCGGGCACGTTCTGCCCGGCGGCGCCACGGTCCGGCGCCCCGTCACGGTCTCGCGACGTGGCCTTGTGGTGGCGCAGTGCGTCGAGCATCCGGCTCACGCGTCACCTGTACGAGAGCGTGGTGGGCTGCGGCCGGCTGGCTGCGTGAGCCGCGGCGCCGCGCCTGAGCCACGCGAACCGCGACTGCTCGACGGGCCGCAACTCGAGCGTGTCGGCGGCGCGCTCGACAAGCTCGTGCGTCACCCTGCTCACGCGCGCCGAGAAGGCGCCGAGCAGCGCCCGGTCGCACACCAGGTTGATCAGGCGCGGGATGCCCCCGGTGAACCGGTGCACCGCGTGGAGCGCCTTCGGGGTGAACGACACCGCGCTCGGCCCGCCGGCCACCTGGATGCGGTGCGCGATGTAGGCGGCCATCTCGTCGCGGGTCAGCGGCTTCAGCTCGTAGCGGATCGACACGCGCTGGTCCAGCTGCCTCAGCTCCGGCGACCGCAGCAGTCCCTGCAGGTTCAGCTGTCCGACCATGATGATCTGCAGCAGCTTTTCCTTGTCGGTTTCGAGGTTCGACAGGATGCGGAGCTGCTCCAGCACCTGCAGCGGCAGGTTCTGCGCCTCGTCGATGATGAGCACCGCGCTCGCGCGCAGGGGCAGCAGCCCCAGCAGGAAGTCGTAGAGCGTGTCGATGAGCTCCTGCTTGCTCACGCCGTTGAGCCGGCCGGCCTTCATCTCCTCGCGCGAGACGACGCCGAAGTCCTGGAGAATGAGCTTCAGCAGGTCGTCTTCCGAGAGGAAGGGGTTCAGCACGAGGGCCGAGAACGTCCGGCGGTCGATCTGCTCGAGCAGGGCCCGGCACAGCGTCGTCTTGCCGGTTCCGATGTCGCCGGTGACGACGACGAACCCTTCGCGGCGCCGGATCGCGTACTGGAGCAGCTCGAACGCGTTGGCGTGCGACTCGCTCCGGTAGAGGTACTTTGGATCCGGGGTCAGGCTGAAGGGTTTCTCGGCGAACCCAAAATAGTCCTCATACATGATCGGCCCCTCGGGTGCGTGAACCGGCGGCGGCGCTCACTTGCGAACCGGCTTCCGTTGCGCTTCGTACAGCCGTTGCTCGTCGGCCGACGTGCTGGCGGTGATCGCGTCGCGCGTCATCACGGTCGGCGTGAGCAGGATGACCAGGTCCGTCTTGCGCTTGGTCCGCTCCTCGCGCCTGAACAGGCCGCCCACCAGCGGCACGTCCCCGAGGATGGGCACCTTGCTCGTGTCGACCGACGTACGGTCCTGCATCAGGCCGGCAATGACGATGGTCTCGCCTTCGTGGACCCGGACCAGGGTGTCGGTCTCGCGGACGCTCACAATCGGCACCTGGTCGCCCAGCCGCGACGTGGCGGTCCCGGTGCGTTCGGTGATGCTGGGCATGATGCTCATGTTGATGACGCCGTCGGCCGCGATCTGCGGCGTCACGCTCAGCGTGACGCCTTCGTTGATCGTCTGCGGCGTCACCACGGTCTGGAGCACCTGTCCGCTCGACGCGTCGACCTGGGACGTCGTGACGAAGTACACGTCCTGCGTCCCCACGCGCATCACCGCGGGCTCGTTGTTCATGGCCATGACCCACGGGCTGGCCATCACGTTCACGTTGCCCTGGCTCGCGAAGGCCTCGAGCAGCCCTTTGAAGTCCTTGATGTTGACCCCGATCGTGAACGCCCCGGACCCGCGCGTCGGGGCCAGGCGCTGGGTGATCGCCACCGCGTCGCCGGCGTTCTTGAGGATGAGCGTCCAGTCGATGCCGGCCGAGAAGTCCTCGCGCAGCTCCACCTCGAGGATCTTCGCGACGATGCGCACCTGGCGGAGGGCGCGGGTTTCGTAGGCCTCGACGTAAACCGCGATCCTGTCGAGGTTGCCGGGGTAGTCGGTCACCTGGAGCAGCCCCGCCTTGCGGTCGACGTTCAGGCGCCCGGCGCCTGAGAGGAGTGTCTCCACGCCGGCCTGCAGCTCCTCGAACACGTCGCCCGAATCCGTGCCTGACACCGAGGCCTGGCTTCCGCCGATCCCTCCGGTGCCGCCGAGGTAGCCGCCGCCGTAGCCCGCCGCGCCCACGCCGCCCGTCATGGCGCCCGACATGCCGAAGCCGCCCTGGCCGTACATCCCCGACAGCCCGGTGCCGCGGGTGCCGGAGCGGCGCGTGGCCACGTAGTTGATGTTGAACAGGCGCGTCTGCACCTGCTCGCGCCGCACGCGCACGATGTTGTCGTGGAACGCGGCCGTGAACCCGTGCGGTTCGAGGACCAGGTCCAGCGCCTGCCGCAGCGTGACGTTCTTCAGGTCGCCGGAGAACGTGCCGTCGACGTCGGGATCCAGCACGACGCTCAGGTTCGTGTCCCTCACGAGCAGCAGCAGGAGTTCGGGGATGGAGATGGGCTCGGAGAAGCTGAGAGAAAGCGTCTGGTTCATCGCCTCCGAACGCCGGCCGTCCTCGATCTGGCTGACGGCGAGCGGCGGGAGGCCCGGCTGCTGCGGGGCCTGGCCGCACGGCGCCGCCGGCATCGCCATCGTCACCAGCAAGGCGGCCATGAGGCCGCGTGCCGCCGTCCAGTTGCGCGTGTCGGGTTCCATGGTGCACCCCTGGCCATCAGCACAGACGCTTGTCCGCCGAGGCCACTCGCCTTCTCGTCGGCTTTTCGGTGTATCTCGTTTGAAACGTTAGGGCTGCGGAGATTTCTGCCCGCTTCTGCACGCGGCGTCAGAGCCGCGATCCGCTGTCATCGCCTGCGGTCCGTCGAGGGAGAGGATGAGCGCCGGATTCTGGCTCTGACCCCGCCGGCAGCGCGGAGAGCCAGCCAGGCGGCCAGCGGGACGAGCGGCAGCAGGATCAGATTGACGACGTACATCCACCTCCGCCGGCGCTCAGTGAGCGGGACGCGCCGGTTCTGGCGTTCGCTGACGGCCACCACGCGGGCCTCTTCGACGCCTGAGAGCCAGGCGATGATCCGGACGGCGAAGTCGCGGTTCGCCG
>JALOKU010000167.1 GCA_025456345.1 Vicinamibacterales bacterium
GTCAGCCCGATTTCGACCCGCTTGGTCCGCGGCAGGTCCACACCCGCGATACGTGCCATGACGCTACCCCTGCCTCTGCTTGTGCTTCTGGTTCGTGCAGATCACCCGCACCACGCCGCGGCGACGGACGATCTTGCACTTGTCACACATCCGCTTGACCGACGCTCTGACCTTCATAGTCCTGGTCCTTCGCTAACGGGCGCGCCCGCGGCGCCCCAGGAGTCTCACGACCCCGGGCCCCATCCGTCACTTGTACCGGTAGGTGATGCGCCCCCGGCTCAGGTCGTACGGCGACAGCTCGATCAGCACTTTGTCGCCGGTCAGGATCCGGATGAAGTTCTTGCGCATCTTCCCGGACACGTGCGCAAGCACCGGATGCTTGTTCTCGAGTTCGACTCGAAACATCGCGTTGGGGAGCGACTCGAGCACTATCCCCGTCACTTCGATCGTGTCGTCTTTCGGCACCGGCTGCCCTACCCCCCGGCTGAGTGTCCACGCCCGCCGGGCAACCCCGCCCGGCCATTCCCCCCGGGCGTGGTCAGAATGACCGGCCCGGCGCCCGTGATTGCCACCGTGTGCTCGAAATGGGCCGCCAGGCTGTGGTCTTTCGTGACCGCCGTCCAGCCGTCCCCGAGCACCTTCACCGCCGCCCTGCCCATCGCCACCATCGGCTCGATGGCCAGCGTCATGCCCTCCGTCAGCCGGGGGCCGCGCCCGGCCGGCCCGAAGTTGGGCACCTGCGGTTCCTCGTGCAGCGCGTGGCCGACCCCGTGGCCGACGAACTCGCGCACGACCGAAAACCCGTGGGCCTCGACGTGCCGCTGCACGGCGTGGCCGATGTCCGAAACCCGCCCGCCGGTGCGGGCCCGCTCGATCCCGAGATAGAGCGCCTCTTCGGTCACCCGGAGCAGCTCGGCGGCCTCGTCGCTCACGCGGCCCACCGGAACCGTGATCGCCGCGTCGCCGAAGAACCCGTCGAGCACCACGCCCAAGTCGATCGACGCCACATCGCCCTCGCGAAGCGCCCGCGGCCCCGGGATGCCGTGAATCACTTCCTCGTTCACCGAGATGCACAGCGTGGCCGGGAACCCGTGGTAGCCCTTGAACGCCGGTGACCCGCCCGCCGCCCTGACCCGCTTCTCGGCGAAGGCGTCGAGGTCGGCCGTCGTGACGCCCGGCCCGACCATCCCCCGCAACTCCACCAGCACGTCGGCGACCAGCACATTGGCGGGCCGCATCCGCTCCAGCTCGGCCGGCGACTTGCAGACAATCACCGGCCCGCCCCCGCCACCGCCGCCAGGTCGGCGAACACCTGGTCTGGCGTCCCGGACCCGTCCACCGCCTGGTGCATCGATCGGCTCCGGTAGTACTCGACCAGCGGCTGCGTGTCGCGGGTGAACACCTGCAGGCGCTCCCGCACGACCCCGGCGTCGTCGTCGGCGCGTTGCACCAGCTCGCCGCCGCAGCGCCCGCAGCGGCCCGAGGCCGCCGATTCCGGCGTCGCAGTCACGCCGCACCCGCGGCACACCATCCTCGCGCCCAGGCGCCGGACCAGTTCCTGCTCCGGCACCCTGATCTCGACCACGGTCAGCGGCCCGCGCCCGGCGACCAGGCCCGCCAGGGCCTCGGCCTGCGCGACCGTGCGGGGGAACCCATCGAGCACGAACCCCGCCGCCGCATCCGGCCGTCCCAGCCGATCGCGGACGACCTCGATCATCAGGTCGTCGCTCACCAGTTCACCGCGCGCCATCACCGCGCGGACCAGGCCGCCAAGCGGCGTGCCCTGCGCCACGGCCTCGCGCAGCAGGTCGCCGGTCGAAATGCGCGGCACGTTCAGCCGCGCCGCGAGCCGTTCGGCCTGCGTGCCCTTGCCGGCTCCCGGCGGCCCGAGCAGCACGAGATTCAGCGCCATCCGAGACCCGCGCGCCCCCGCTCTACCCCCGCCGCCCGCGGATACGCGTCTTCTTCATGAAGCCGTCGTAGTGCCGCATGATCAGCTGCGACTCGATCTGCTGAACCGTGTCCATCGCCACGCCGACGACGATCAGCAGCGAGGTGCCGCCGAAGTAGAACTGCACGTTCAGGCCCTCGGTGACGAACCTCGGCAGCATCGCGTCGAGCTGCTCCCCGATGAACGGGATCGGCGCCACCTTGAACCCGACCAGGAGGAACTCGGGGAGAATCGCCACCATCGCCAGGTAGACGGCGCCCGCCAGCGTGATGCGGGTCAGAATGGTGTCGATGTACTCCGCGGTCCGCTTGCCGGGCCGGATGCCGGGGATGAACCCGCCGTACTTGCGCATGTTCTCCGCCACGTCATCCGGGTTGAAGATGATCGCGGTGTAGAAGTAGGCGAAGAAGATGATGCCGGCGACAAAGAGCAGGTTGTAGAGCGGCATGCCGTAGGAGATCTGCCGCGCGACCGAGTCGCCCCAGCTTCCCGCCGGGAACATCCCGGCAATGGTCGCCGGGAAGGCGAGGATCGACGACGCGAAGATCACCGGGATGACGCCGCCCGTATTGACCTTGAGCGGGATGTGGGTGCTCGACCCGCCGTACATCCGGCGTCCCACCACGCGCTTCGCGTACTGGACCGTCACGCGCCGGTTGCCGCGCTCCATGAAGATGATGGCGGCGATGACGACGGCGGCCATCACGAGCAGGAACAGGATCCGCAGCAGGCCGATCTGCCCGGTGCTCATCTGGCCGAGCGTCGCGATGACCGCCCCGGGCAGCTGCGCCACGATGCCGGCGAAGATGATGAGCGACATGCCGTTGCCGATGCCGCGCTCGGTGATCTGCTCGCCGAGCCACATGATGAGCGTCGAACCCGCGGTCATCGTGAGCACGGTCATCAGGCGGAAGCCCCACCCCGGGGAATACACCAGCGGCAGCCCGCCCACGATCTGCGTCTGGTTCTCCAGCCAGATCGCGATCCCGAGGGACTGGATGACGCTGATGAGAATCGTCCCGTACCGGGTGTACTGGGTGATCTTCCGGCGCCCGAGGTCACCTTCCTTCGACAGGCGCTCCAGGTACGGCCACACGACCGTCAGCAGTTGGAGGATGATCGACGCGCTGATGTAGGGCATCACCCCCAGGGCGAAGATCGCCGCCTTCGACAGGCTGCCGCCCGAGAACATGTCGTACATGCCGAACATGGTGTTCTTCACCTGGTCGGCGTACAGCGCCAGCGCGTACGTGTTCACGCCCGGCGTCGGGATGTGGTTGCCGATGCGGTAGACGCCGAGCAAGCCAAGGGTGAAGAGGACCCGCTTGCGCAGGTCCGGCACCGCGAAGATGTTCTTGATGCTCTCGATCATAGGGTCTCGCTGCCGGCGCCGTTACGCGAGCGTCTCAACCGACCCGCCGGCCGCCGCGATCTTCTCGGCAGCCTTCCCGCTGAACTTGTGGGCCTTCACGGTCAGCGCGACGGACATGTCGCCCCGCGCCAGCACCTTGATCGGCTGTTTGGTCGTGACCAGGCGCGTCGCCCGGAGCACGTCCGGGGTGACCACCGTGCCCGCCGCGAACTTCGCCGACAGGTCGTCGAGGTTCACCACGGCGTATTCCACGCGGAACGGGTTGTGGAACCCGCGCTTGGGGAGGCGGCGGTGCAGCGGCATCTGGCCGCCCTCGAAGCCGCGCTTCTGCTTGTAGCCCGACCGCGACTGGGCGCCCTTGCTGCCCCGCCCGGCGGTCTTGCCCAGGCCCGACCCCGGCCCACGGCCGACGCGCTTGCGGTTCCGGTTTGCGCCCTTCGGCGGTTTCAGATTGCTCAGATCCATAACCCTCGACCTCGCCCGCTATTCGACGGTGACCAGATGGCGCACCTTGTGAATCATGCCGCGCATCTCGGGTGTGTCGGGCACTTCGACGGTGTGGCGGATGCGCCGCAGCCCGAGGCCCCGCACCACGTCGGCCTGGTTCCTGTTGAAGCCGATGGTGCTCTTCACCTGCGTCACTTTCAGCGTCTTCGTCCCGCCGCTCTTCACTGTCATCTCTAAGCCTCGTCTCACTTACCCGCCTGCCCTGCGCGAGACGCCCGTCAGGGCGTCGAGTCGAAGGGTCAGGCCGACGCGTGCTCCAGGTCCGCCAGTTCGCGCCCGCGCGCCCGCGCCACGCTCACCGGGTCCTTCAGGCCCATCAGCCCCGTGAACGTCGCCCGCACCACGTTGTGCGGGTTGGCGCTGCCGAGCGACTTGGTCACCACGTTCTGGATGCCCGCCGACTCGACCACCGCGCGGACCGCGCCGCCGGCGATGATGCCCGTGCCTTCCGGCGCCGGCTTCAGCAGCACGCTGCCGGCGCCGTAGCGCCCGGTGATGACGTGCGGCACGGTCGTGCCCACCAGCGGCACGCGGATCAGGGACTTCTTGGCGGCCTCGATGCCCTTCTTGATCGCCGAGGGGACCTCGCGGGCCTTGCCCACCCCGAACCCCACCACCCCGTGGCCGTCGCCGACGACGACCAGGGCGCTGAAGCTGAGGTTCTTGCCGCCCTTGACGACCTTGGTCACCCGGTTGATGGACACCACGGTGTCCTTCAGGTCGAGCTGGGAGGGATCGATTCTCTCTCGCGTTCTGAACATCTAGAACTCCAACCCGGCCGCGCGGGCGGCCTCGGCCACGGCGCGGATCCGCCCGTGGTAGAGGAAGCCGCTGCGGTCGAAGACGACCTGCTTGATGCCCTTCGCCGCGAGGCGCTCGGCGATCAACGTGCCGATCTGCTTCGCGCCCTTGATGTTGCCGCCCTTCGCCCCGCCGGTGAGGGCGGCGCTGGCCGCCGGGTCGACGCTGGACGCCGACGCCACCGTCGTGCCCGTCGCGTCGTCGACGGCCTGGACGTAGATGTGCGCGACGCTGCGGAACACCGTGAGCCTGGGCCGGTCGCCCGTGCCGCGGAGGCGCTTGCGCGTCCGCAGCTGGATGCGGTGGCGGCGGTCCTGTTTGGTCTTGATCTTCATACTCCGTCGACCTCTACGCGCCGGTCTTGCCGACCTTCTTCTTCAACACTTCGCCGGCGTACCGCACGCCCTTCTGCTTGTAGGGGTCCGGCTTGCGCATGCGGCGGATGTTGGCGGCGATCTGCCCCACCAGCTGCCGGTCGATGCCGGTGACCGTCACGTGCGTCTGCTTGTCCACGGCGATATCGATGCCCGCCGGGATGTCCAGCACGATCGGGTGCGAGTACCCGAGGGCAAACGTCACCTGCCGGCCCTTCAACTCGGCGCGATAGCCGACGCCGACAATGTCCAGCTCGCGCTTGTAGCCGTTGACGACGCCTTCGACGGCGTTCGCGACGAGGCTGCGGGCCAGGCCGAGGAACTTGCCGAGCTGGGGATCGTCGCTCGTGGGCTTGGCCACGAGCTCCGTGCCCGCCTGCTCGAAGACGATCCCCGGGGGGATCGGCTGGGCGAGGGAGCCCTTCGGGCCCTTCACCTCGACGGCCCCGGCGGCGATTTTGACGGTCACGCCCTTCGGGAGCGGAATCGGTTTCTTGCCAATACGCGACATGGACGTCTACCTACGCTTCTGCTACCACACGTTGCACAGGACTTCGCCGCCGACGCCGGACTTGACGGCTTCCCGCCCGGTCATGACGCCGCGCGACGTCGTCAGGATGCTGATCCCGAGGCCGCCCCGGCTTCACGTTGGCGGAATTGTAGTACACCCGCCGGCCGGGCCGGCTGATGCGCTGGATTCCACTGATCACCTGCTCGCCGCGGGGCCCGTACTTGAGGAACAGCCGGAGCTGCTTCACGGGCGCCTGGCCGGCGGCGGGGGCCTCCTCGACGAGCTTGTACCCGCCGATGTAGCCCTCGTCCTGCAGGATCCGCGCAATCTCGGACTTCAGCGTGCTGGCCGGAACGTCCACACGGGCGTGTTTCGCCTGCACGGCGTTGCGGATGCGCGTGAGCATGTCAGCAATCGGATCGGTCATGGCTTCTCAACTCTGTCGTGCACTTACCAGCTGCTCTTGATGACCCCGGCCACCTCGCCCCGGAGCGCGAGCTCCCGGAAGCAGAGGCGGCACAGCGCGAACTTGCGCAGATACGCGCGCGCGATTTTCGCGGTCGTGGCCATATGTTCCTAGTTCGTCCGGAACGGCATGCCGATGAGCTGCAGCAGCCGCCGCGCCTCCTGGTCGGTCTTCGCGGTCGTGCAGACCGACACGTTCATCCCCCGCGCCTTATCGACCTTCATGTAGTCGATCTCCTGGAAGAGCAGCTGGTCGCGCAGGCCCACCGTGAAGTTGCCGCGGCCGTCGAACCCCTTGGGCGACACGCCCTTGAAGTCGCGGACGCGCGGGAGCGCGATGGCGATCAGCCGATCCAGGAACTCGTACATCCGCACGCCCCGCAGCGTCACCATGGTGCCGATGGGCATCCCCTGGCGCAGCTTGAACTGGGCGATCGACTTCCGGGCGCGCGTGACGACGGCGCGCTGCCCGGCGATCCGCCCGAGTTCGTCCTGGGCGGTGTCGGCGATCTTCGCGTTCTGCGTGGCTTCGCCGATCCCCATGTTGATCACGACCTTCGTGATCTTGGGAACGGCCATGATATTCGTGTAGCCGAACTCCTTCATCAGGGCCGGCACCACGTCCCGGACATAACGTTCCTTCACCCGGTTCATTTGTCGACGACTCCCTCGCACTTGCGGCACGTGCGGACCTTCCGCCCGTCCTCGAGGAGCTTGTGGCCGATGCGGGCCCGCGCGCCGCACTCGGGGCACACCAGCTGCACGTTGGACGCGTGCAGCGGCGCCTCGCGTTTCATGATGCCGCCCTTGATGTTCTTGCCCGGGTTCGGCCGGGTGTGGCGGCTGACGAAGTTCACGCCCTCCACGAGGACGCGGTTCGTGTCGGGGTTGATCTTGAGCACGCGCCCGCGCTTGCCGCGATCCTTCCCGGCCGTCACGAGGACGGTGTCGTTCCGGCGGATG
>JALOKU010000003.1 GCA_025456345.1 Vicinamibacterales bacterium
GCTGATCGACTCCTTGTCGAGGATGCGGATGACGGCGTCCTCGCCGTGGACGCTGGGCATGATCGACACGCGGAAGTCGATGGTCTTGCCCGGCACGCGCAGCTTGAACCGGCCGTCCTGGGGCACGCGCTTCTCGGCGATGTCCAGCTCGGCCATCACCTTGATGCGCGAGATGATGGCGCTGTGGTGCTGCTTCGCGATGGCCCGCATCGCGGCCTGGAGCACGCCGTCGATGCGGTACTTCACGACGACGGCGTCGTCCTGGGTCTCGATGTGGATGTCGGAGGCGCGGCGCTGGATGGCCGTGAAGATGGTCGAGTCCACCAGCCGGATCATCGGGCTGATGTCGCTGGTCAGCCGCTCGACGGTGAGGTTCTCGTCACCGCCCTCTTCGTCCTTGAGCAGCTGGATCTGGAAGCCCTCGGTGGCCTCCTCGACCAGCACGCGGAGCGGCGTGGCCAGCAGGAGCTCGAGTTCGTCGATCATCGGGAGATCGCTCGGGTCCGAGACGACGATGACCAGGGCGCGGCCGTCGCGCCGGTACGGCACGAACCCGTACCGCAGCATGAGGTCGGCCGGGATCGACCGGAACAGCTCGTTGTCGATCCGGAAATGATCCAGGTCGGCGTATTCGAGGCCGTACCGCTCGGCGAGATGGCGGGCGTCGGCCTGTTCGGCGGCGACGTCGACGGCGGCCTCGGCGCCCCTGTCGAGATACGGCTCGGCAGGCGGGCTGGCGACCTGGGTGGGACGGCGATCCTCCACGATAGATATGCTCCCGCGCCTGTTACCGCGCGCCGACGACCGAGGTGAGCTGGAAGAGCGGCATGTACAGGGCCAGCAGCAGGCTGGCGATGACCAGGCCCATGATGATCAGCAGCGCCGGCTCGACCATCGACACGAACCGGCCGAGCTCCGATTCGATTTCTTCGTCGTAGAAGTCGGCGAGGCTCGACATCATTTCCTGCAGCGCGCCGGTCGACTCGCCGACCTCGGCCATCTTGACGAACACGTCGGGGAACTGGCCCCGGGCCGCCACGGCCGACGCAAACGGCTCACCTTCCCGGACGCGCTGCCCCACTTCCCGCATTTCCGCCGAGAGGAAGCGGTTGCTCATCGAGCGCGACGCGATGTCGATGGCGCTCACAAGCGGCAGGCCGCCGCCGAGCAGGGTCGACAGGGTCCGGGCCATCTGCGCCGTCGCGAAGCGCCGGATGGTCGAGCCGGCCCACGGCACGCGCAGAATCGACCGGTCCACCAGGGCCCGCTGGCGCGCCCGCCGGGCCCAGTTCCATCCCGCGACGCCGGTGAGAATGGCCGCCCCGGTGAGCAGCAGGATGTGGCTGCGGACGAAGGTGGCGCCCGCCACGATGACGCGGGTGACAAACGGCAGCCTGGCGCCGAAGCTGTCGTAGAACGACGCGAACTCGGGGATGACCTTGAGCACGATGATGCCGACGACCACGAGGGCGACCGCCACCAGGACCGCGGGGTAGATGAGCGCGGCCATCGTGCGGCGTTTCACCCCGCCGATGACCTTCATGTAGGCGACATAGCGGCGCAGCACGCCGTCGAGGCTGCCGCTCTTCTCGCCGGCGAGCAGTGAGGCGCCGTACGCCGCGGGAAACAGGTCGCCGTGCGTGCCGAACGCCTCCGACAGGGCCGACCCGGCGCGCACCTTCTCGTAGACCTCGTCGAGGACCTGGCGGAAGGTGGCGTGTTCGACGCGGCTCCGGAGAATGTCGAGCGACTGGACCAGCGGCATGCCGGCCTTCAGCAGCGTCGCCAGTTCCTGGTTGAAGACCAGGAACTCGCGCATCGGGACCTTCCGGCGCGCGCGTCCTGGCAGCGACACCCGGCCGAGGACCCCGCGGGGCTGAATCCCAAGGACGCAGAGCCCCTTCTGTTCGAGCTCGTGGCGCAGATGGGCCTCACTGTCGGAGACGTGGAGCTCCTCCAGGATTTCACCGGTTGCCGTGCCCAGCCTGCAGCGATACTCCATTGCAAGCCACTGAACGTCAGGCAATTAGCCCGCCATGCGTGGCGGAAGGATTATAGCAGACCCGCGCGCGCTCCCCTGCCACGGGTCGTGTGGTGCACCTGCTGTTTAGACATCCCCGGGGCGGCGGCGGCCGGGTCGGATCGAACGCGGCGCGCCCAGAGGCCTACTGGGGCTCGACAAACGCGTGAAATACCCGGATGCCGAGCTCGCGGGAGTCCCGGCTGCCCGGCGTGACCAGCGCCGGCACGAACGTCTTATCGACCCCGATCCGGATCACCACCACCTCCTCCGGCCCGAATTGCGCGGACTTGATCGGGATCTTCCGGATCGCTTCGTCGGCGGTGGTCACCTGGAACGTATCGATGACCTCGGCGCCGAGCGAAACGGTAACGGTCTGAGGCGTGTCGAACATCGACGGCTGCCCGTCGTAATGAAGGTAGAACACCGCGTTGCGCTTCGGGTTGCGGAACCGCAGCACCCCTTCCTTCCGGGTCCACTGCCACTCGACCGACTGGTTGTCGGCGGCGGTCTCGGGGCCGTGCCAGCCGTCGAGGAATGCGAGGAACACGTTGTCGGTCTGCGGCTGGAGCCGAATGCGCGCCGCGCGGTACGCGCGCTGGCCGATGGGCTCGCCCGCCAGCGGCGCCCGGTCGTTGGTGCCAGGCGCATAGAGGCCGACGGCGATGGTCGCCTCGCCGATATAGGGATAGAGGGGCACGAACACGGTGCGGGTGTACTCGACAGTCTGGCCGGGCTTCCACGCGCGTGTCGGCTGCGGCGGCACGTGGTCGTCGGTCCACATCAGCTCGTCGTCGGCGTCGAGGAAGTGGACCAGGACGCGGTAGTCCTTGTCGAACGCCGCCGACGGCGCCACCTGAAACCGGTAGGTGACCTCGATCGGGCTGCCCAGCGGTACGCGGGTGTGATTGACCGACACGGTCGGCGTGGCCAGCGGGGCCGCCGTATCGGAAGCGCCGCCGCACGCAGCAGCGAAGATCGCGAGCGCCGTAACTGGAAGCCACCGGGATTTCATCGGAGCACCTGCCCTCATCATGGACGGCCGCACTGACTGCCCGAGCGGACTATCATAGCCGCAGCCCTGCGAAATGACAACGGCCGCCGGACCGAGGCGTGGCTGCTATTGTTGCAGGGGCGGGAGTTAGGATTGACCGCTTCCGAAGCTGCGTGCTAATGTCGAGGCGGTCATGCGTCGACTGACAGGCCTCGTTCATGCCGCGGCAGCCAGCGCGGTCCTGCTCGCCGCCGGCTGCGGATCATCGGGCGTCGTCGAGCGCCCGGTGACGGCTCCTCCCCCTGCCCGGGAGCTGCCTCAGCCCCCGCCGCCCCCACCAGCCGCCGCTCCGCAGGCCGACCCCATCGGGGACGTCATCGCGCAGTCGCAGCGCCTGTTCGATCGCGGGCAGCAGGAAGCGGGCCTCGGGCACCTCGCGCAGGCCCGGGTGCTGTTCGACCAGGCGCTCGACAGCCTGCTGGAACTGCCGGAGGGCGCCCGTTCGAACGCCCGTCTGAAAGAGCACTTCGACCGGCTGGTCGATCGCATCAGCGCATACGAGCTCCGCGCCCTGGCCGAAGGCGACGGCTTCTCGGAGCGGCCGACTGTCCCCGCGTCGATCGATGAACTGCTGGACCTTGCCACCTTCGACCTCCCGGCGCCTCCGCCCTCCTTGCGCGAGGCGGTGGAGAGCGACCTGGAGTCCACCGCGCACGACGTCCCGATTCCGCTGAACCCGAAGGTGCTGGCGTACGTCGACCTGTTCCAGGGCCGGCTGCGCGACTGGTTCCAGTCCTCGCTCCAGCGCAGCGCGCCCTACCTGCCGATGATCCAGGAGCGGCTCAAGGCCGAGGGCCTGCCGCTGGATCTTGCCTTCGTGCCCATCGTGGAGAGCGCCTTCCGGACCGACGCGCTGTCGCGTGCCAAGGCGAAGGGGTTCTGGCAGCTCATGCGGGGTACCGCCGTCGAGCAGGGCCTGAAGTACGACTGGTACATCGACGAGCGATCGAACCCCGAGAAGTCGACCGAGGCGGCCGTGAAGTACCTGAAGCGCCTCCACCGCATGTTCGACGGCGACTGGCACCTGGCGCTGGCGTCCTACAACGGCGGGCCCGGCAAGGTGCAGCGCGCGGTCAAGCGGAAGGGCGGCGAGGCCGATTTCTGGCCGTTGTCGGCGACCACGCGGTACCTGCCCCGAGAGACCCGCGAGTACGTGCCGATGGTGCTGGCCTCGATGGTCATCGCGCGCAACCCGGAGCGCTACGGATTCACGTTCACGCCGGCCGACCTGGCGCCGACCGACACGGTGACGCTGCCCGGCCCGGTGGATCTGCGCCGCGTCTCCGAGTGGGCGGGCGTGCCGGTCGACCAGATTCAGCGCCTCAATCCCGAGCTTCGGCGGTGGACCACGCCGCTGCGGGGCACGTCGTTTCCGTTGACGGTTCCCGCGGGAACCGGCCCGCTGGTCGAGCAGCGCCTGGCCGAACTCCCCGCCGAGGAGTTCACCGCGCTCAACTGGCACACCGTCCGGAAGGGCGAGACGCTGCAGTCGGTGGCCAACAAGCTCAAGGTGCGGCGCGCCGATCTCGCGGAGGCGAACTATCTCAGCGCGAAGGCGCGCGTGAAACCAGGCCAGCGCCTGGTCATTCCGAGAGCGCCGACGACCCTGCTCGCCGCCCAGGCCGACCGCCCCGAGCCCGCGGTGGCCAAGGCGAGGCCGGCGGCACCGGCGCCGACGTCGGCACCGGCGGCGACACCCTCGGGCGACCTCGAGCGCATCACGTACCGCGTCAAGCGGGGCGACACGCTGTCGTCGATTGCGCGCGTCTTCCAGACGTCGGTGGCCTCGCTGCGAACGTGGAACGGGCTGAAGCATGACCGCCTGGTGCCCGGCGACAAGCTGACCGTCTACACGAAGCGCTCGGCATCGCAGTAGCCGCGCCTCCCGCCTCGACACGCGGGTGGCGATTAGTGCAGCGATCGCAGGCCCGCGCTGTTGCAGAAACTGCGACGCGCGCGCTGCCCGCGGCCAGGATTCCGGTCAAAACGCGCGAATCGGCACCTGGTCCCGCGCTTGCAGCCGCGCCGGGCGTGCTCGCGACCCTGCTCAGCGCCGCGCTCGCCGGGATCGACGGCCGGATCGTCCGCGTCGAGGTCGACGTTTCCCCCGGGCTGCCGTCGTTCACCGTCGTCGGCCTGCCGGATACCAGTGTCCGGGAGAGCCGCGACCGCGTGCGGACGGCGATTCGGAATTCCGATTTCGAGTTCCCCTGGCAGCACATCACGATCAACCTCGCGCCGCCCGACGTCCGCAAGGAAGGCGCCGCGTATGACTTGCCCATCGCCCTCGGCATCCTTGCGGCGACAGGCGCCCTGCCCGCCCGCGCGTACACGGACATCGTCGTGGTTGGCGCGCTCTCCCTTGACGGCGAAGTGCGTCCCACCGGCGGCGTGCTGCCTGTGGCGATGGCCGCGACCCGCGCCGGCGTCGGCGCCGCGATTGTGCCCGCGGCCAACGCCGCGGAGGCGGCGGTGGTCTCGAGTCTGGCCGTGTGGCCGGTCGCCTCGCTGGCCGAGGCCGTCGATACGCTGACGGAGAGAGACGAGGCGTGCCGGTACATGGGCGGGCACGCCGTCGTGCCGGAGACCTGCGGCGCGTGGGGAGACTTCGCGGACATCCGAGGGCAGATGCTGGCGCGGCGCGCGCTCGAGGTGGCGGCGTCGGGCGGCCATCATGTACTGCTCACGGGGCCACCGGGGTCGGGCAAGACCATGATGGCGAGGGCCCTGGCGGGCATCCTGCCCCCGCTCACCCCGGCCGAGGCGCTCGAGGTGACCTCCATCCACTCCGTGGCCGGGCTCCTTCCGGGCGGGTCGGGGCTCATCATGCAGCGGCCGTTCCGTGCGCCGCACCACACGATCTCGGACGTGGCGCTGGTTGGTGGCGGCACGCATCCGCGGCCGGGCGAGCTGAGCCTGGCCCATGCCGGCGTCCTCTTTCTCGACGAGATGCCCGAGTTCGAGCGCCGGGCGCTGGAGGTCCTCCGGCAACCTCTCGAAGAGGGCCGGGTGCGCATCGCGCGGGCGGCCGCGTCGGTGGAGTTTCCGGCGAGCGTCACGCTGGTCGGCGCGATGAACCCCTGCCCATGCGGCTACTTCGGCCACCCGCGGCGCGCGTGCCGGTGCGCGCCGGCGCAGCGCGAGCGGTACGCGGCGCGCATCTCCGGGCCGCTGCTCGACCGCATCGACATCCGCGTCGAGGTGCCGTGGCTGCCGCCGGACGTGCTGGGCGACGACGGCCCGCAGGAATCGTCGGCCGGCATCCGCGCACGGGTCGTCCTCGCACGCAGCCGCCAGGCCCTCCGCTTCCCGGAGACCGGAGCAGCGGTGAACGCGCGGCTGTCCGGCAAGATGCTCAGGCGGCATGCGCGCCCCGACGACGCCGGACGCGCGCTCCTCCACGCGGCTGTCGAGCGCCTTGCCCTGAGCGGCCGCGCCCACGACCGCATCATGCGCGTGGCGCGCTCGATTGCCGACCTGGCGGGCCGGCCGACGGTGATTGGCGACGATGTGGCGGAGGCGCTTCAGTACAGGATGGGATGACCAGGTTCGCCCCGGCTTCGCCTGTATCATTTTTGCGCTTCCGGCCGGTTGCCGCGTGTGCTAAATTCACCTATCCGGCGTCGGCGACGACAGGCGGCCGTCTGCCTGCGTCTCCCGTTCGCGGCGCCACAACGGCGGCACACGACGATTTCAATCCGAATGCCCAGCATCTGGTCGCGGCGTTTCACCGTCGTCTTCGTAGACCGCACCTCGGGTGTCGGCCGGCGCGCGACCATCCATCTGGGCTGGACGCTCGCGACGGTAGCCTTCCTCTTCTCGGTCCCGGTGCTGGTCGGCCTCGGCATCCGATGGGCTACGGTGGCCGAGATTGATTCCCTGCGCGCGTCGGTGGCCACGCTCGGCGCGGAGAATGCCAACTTCAAGGGCGCAACGGGTGAGCTCGCGACGCAGATCGTCTCGCTGCAGGGCGTCATCGACGAACTCGCGGTCCGCGCGAACCTGGACCCGGCCGCGGCGCGCGCGATGCAGAAGCTGCCGGCGGTGATCAAGAACCGCGCGATGGGCGGCGACGAGACCGCCCCGAGGCGTTCCGCGATGGTCGCGGCTGCGCTGGCGGCGCCGGAAGATACCTTCGGCCTGCTGCGCGACGCGCTCGGGCGTCTCGAACTGGGCCTGCGCAGCGTGCGGACCGACGTCGAGCGCCGCGAGGCCCTGGCGGCCGCCACGCCGTCGATCTGGCCGACGGTGGGCTGGGTGTCCTCCTGGTTCGGGCATCGGCAGGATCCGTTCACCGGGGACCGCGGGCAGCATTATGCCCTCGACATCTCCGCCGACAAGGGGAGCCCGGTCGTCGCCACGGCCGACGGGGTGATCGAAAGCGCCGAGTGGAACGGCAACTACGGCAATCTGCTCGTCATCGACCACGGCTTCGGCATCACGACGCGGTACGGCCATCTCGCCGGATTCGCCGCCAAGGCCGGGACCAGGGTCCGCCGCGGAGACCTGGTTGGCTACGTGGGTGCGACAGGCCGCGCCACGGGCCCGCATCTCCACTTCGAAATCCTCGCGAACGGGCAGCTCATCGACCCTGTCGGGTACCTCGGCACCGTCCGCTAGTCCTCCACGTTCGCCGCAGTCGCCCGGTTCCTTGACGGACCGGATACCCCTCCCCTAGAATCGTCGGATACCCCCGGTGCCGTTGACCCTCACATGCTGAACACCCTCCTCGCAAAAGTCTTCGGAACACAGAATGCACGCACGCTCAAGAAGTTGACGCCGCTCGTCGCGGAGATTGGGGCCAAGGAGTCCGGCCTTCGCGCCCTCAGCGACGCCGACCTGCGCGCGCAGACGGCGCGGCTTCGGGAGACGCTGGCGGCCGGCGCCACGCTCGACGACGTGCTGGTGGACGCGTTCGCGGTGGTCCGCGAAGCGGGCCGGCGCACCCTGAACATGCGCCACTTCGACGTGCAGCTCATCGGCGGCATGGTGCTGCACCACGGCCAGATCGCCGAGATGAAGACCGGCGAGGGCAAGACGCTGGTCGCGACGCTGGCCGCGTATCTGAACGCGCTGGCGGGCAACGGCGTGCACGTGGTCACCGTGAACGACTACCTGGCGCGGCGCGACTCGGAGTGGATGGGGCGCATCTACCGGTTCCTCGGCCTCTCGGTCGGCGTGATCCAGCACGAGCTGAACGACCAGGAGCGCCAGCGCGCCTACGCCTGCGACATCACCTACGGCACCAACAACGAGTTCGGCTTCGACTACCTGCGCGACAACATGAAGTTCGAGCTGGCCAGCTACGTCCAGCGCGGCCACAACTTCGCGGTGGTCGACGAGGTCGACAGCATCCTGATCGACGAAGCCCGGACGCCGCTCATCATCTCGGGGCCCGCCGACGAGTCCACCGATCTCTACTACGAGGTCGACCGCGTGATCCCGCGGCTGGCGGCCGGCGCCGTGACGCGCGGGGACACCAAGGCCGAGGATCGGGAACGGCTCGAGGCAACCGGGGACTACCTCGTCGACGAGAAGCACAAGACGGTGACGCTGACCGAGAGCGGCATGGCCAAGGCCGAGAAGCTGCTGGCCCACCGCATGCAGCCTGGCGGCCTCTACGATCCCGTGAACATGCCCCTGCTCCACCACGTCAACCAGTCCCTGCGCGCCCACACGCTCTTCCGCCTGGACGTGGACTACATGATCAAGGACGGCGAGGTCGTCATCGTCGACGAGTTCACCGGCCGCCTGATGCCGGGGCGCCGGTGGAGCGACGGGCTGCACCAGGCCGTCGAGGCCAAGGAGAAAGTCAAGATCGAGCGCGAGAACCAGACGCTGGCGACGATCACCTTCCAGAACTACTTCCGCAAGTACAAGAAGCTCTCCGGCATGACCGGGACGGCCGAGACCGAGGCCGAGGAATTCGCGAAGATCTACAACCTCGACGTCGTCGTGGTGCCGCCGAACCGTACGCTCCGCCGCGAGGAACTGCCCGACGCGATCTACCGGACGGCCACGGAGAAGTACGACGCGATTGTCGCCGACATCAAGGCCCAGCAGGAGCAGGGGCGGCCGACGCTGGTCGGCACCGTGTCGATCGAGAAGTCCGAGAAGCTCGCGGGCATGCTGCGCCGGAGCGGGACCAAGCATGTCGTGCTGAACGCCAAGTTCCACGCGCAGGAGGCCGAAATCGTGGCGCAGGCCGGCCGGCTCGCCGCGGTGACGATCGCCACGAACATGGCCGGCCGCGGCACCGACATCCTGCTGGGCGGCAATGCCGAGTTCATGGCGCGCCAGCGGTGCCTGGCCGACGAACTGGCCGAACGCCTGCCGAAGGGCGAAGAGCGGTTCATCGACGACGAGGAGTTCGTCTACTACCACCACCTGGACGCGTTCTACCGCGTCCGCCGGCCCGACTGGGAGCGCTGGGCCGCGCACTTCAAGGCGCAGTGCGACGCGGAGCACGAGCGCGTGGTGGGGCTCGGCGGGCTGCACATCATCGGCACCGAGCGCCACGAGGCCCGCCGCATCGACAACCAGCTGCGCGGCCGCGCGGGGCGCCAGGGCGACCCGGGGTCGTCGCGGTTCTACCTGTCGCTCGAGGACGATCTGATGCGGATCTTCGGCTCCGATCGCATCTCGGGCCTGATGGAGCGCCTCGGCATGGAAGAGGGCGTGCCCATCGAGCACGGCATGGTCAGCCGCGCCATCGAACGCGCGCAGAAGCAGGTGGAAGGCCAGAACTTCTCGATCCGCAAACACCTGCTCGAGTACGACGACGTGATGAACAAGCAGCGCGAGAGCATCTACTCGCTCCGCCGCGAACTGCTGGAGGGACGGGTCAAAGTCGCCGACGACGAGTTCGTCGACACGCGCGGCTACCTCTTCGGCATCGGGGAAGACCTGATCGACGGCCTGATCGACATGTACTGCCCGGAAGATCAGCAGCCCGACGAATGGGATCTCGACGCCCTGCGCAGGGAAGCCGCGAGGAGCTTCGGCCTCGATACGGCGGACGTGGGGGCCCTGGAGTTCGCCGGCCTGACGGCCGGCCAGATTCGCGACAGCGTCTGGGACCTCGCGAGGCGGCAGTACGAGGAGAAGGAGCGGATCGTCGGGCGCGACGTCCTGCAGCGGGTCGAGCGCGAGATCATGCTGCAGGTCGCCGATACGCAGTGGAAGGACCATCTCTACAGCCTCGACCACCTGAAGGAGGGCATCGGCCTGCGCGGATACGGCCAGCGCGACCCCCTCGTCGAGTACAAGAAAGAGAGCTTCGCCCTCTACCAGGACATGAAGGTGCGCATCGAGGAGGAAACGGTGCAGTGGCTGTTCCGGATGCGCGCCACCACCGACGAGGCGGCGATGCCGGTCCGCCGGCCCTCCGCCCGCCGCGCGGCGCCGATGACGCTGTCGGCGCCGGGCGACGGCGGGTCGGGCGGGTTCTTCGGCTCCGGCCGGGACGGGGCGCCGCAGCCCGCGCGCACCGGCGGCGACGACGCGCCGGTGAAGACGGTCCGCCGCGACGAGCCGAAAGTCGGCCGCAACGACCCGTGCCCGTGCGGGAGCGGGAAGAAGTACAAGAAGTGCCACGGGGCCCAAGCCTGAGGGACAACGCATGGATGTGCACGCGGTAACACCGGACGAGCTTCGCGCGGGCGGCGAGCCGCCGACGGCCCTGACCTTCGACGACGTGCTGCTGGTGCCCTGGCACTCGCAGGTGCTGCCCGCCCAGGTGGACGTCTCGACTCGCGTGACGCGGAACATCGGCATCCACGTGCCCATCGTGAGCGCCGCCATGGACACGGTCACCGAGTCCCGGCTGGCCATCGCCATGGCCCAGCACGGCGGCCTCGGCGTGATCCACAAGAACCTCACCGTCGAGGAGCAGGCCTCCGAAGTGGACCGGGTGAAGCGCTCGGAAAGCGGCATGATCGTGAACCCGATCACGCTCTCCCCGTCCCACCGGATCCACGAAGCGCTCGCCCTGATGAACCGGTACCGGATCTCCGGCGTGCCCATCACCGAGGACGGGTCCAAGGAGGGCCGCCTCGTCGGCATCCTGACCAACCGCGACCTGCGGTTCGAGACGAACGTCGACCGGCCGATTTCCGCCGTGATGACGAAGGAGAACCTCATCACCGTGCCGGTCGGCACCACGCTCGACGAGGCCCGCGAGATCCTGCACGAGCACAAGGTCGAAAAGCTGCTCGTCGTCGACCGTCAGTTCATGCTGAAGGGGCTCATCACCGTCAAGGACATCCAGAAGGTGATCAAATACCCCTTCGCCAGCAAGGACGCCCTGGGCCGCCTGCGCTGCGGCGCGGCCGTCGGCGTGGGCAAGGACACGCTCGATCGGGCGGCGGCGCTGGTCGCCGCGCACGTGGACGTGCTCGTCGTTGACACGGCCCACGGCCACGCGCAGAAGGTCATGGACACGGTGGCCGAACTGCGCCGCCTGTTCCCGGAGGTGGACCTGGTGGCCGGCAACGTCGCCACCGGACAGGCGACGACGGATCTCATCCGCCTCGGCGTCGACGCCGTCAAGGTCGGCATCGGCGCCGGGTCGATCTGCACGACGCGCGTGGTCGCCGGGATCGGCGTGCCCATGATCAGCGCGATTCTCGACTGCGCCAAGGCGGCCAAGGACGCCGATGTCCCCATCATCGCGGATGGCGGCGTGCGCTATTCCGGCGACATCACCAAGGCGATGGCGGTGGGCGGCGACTGCGTGATGATCGGAAGCCTGTTTGCCGGCACCGACGAGAGCCCGGGCGAGGTGGTGCTCTACCAGGGCCGGAGCTTCAAGGAATACCGCGGCATGGGCTCGATCGGCGCGATGCGCCGGGGGGCCAGGGACCGGTACTTCCAGGACGACTTCGAACTCGACGTCCCGGGAAGCGGGCCGGAGAAGCTCGTCCCTGAAGGCATCGAGGGCCGCGTGCCCTACCGCGGCACGGTCGCGGGCGTGGTGCACCAGCTGGTCGGCGGCCTGCGCGCGGGCATGGGCTACGTCGGCTGCCGCACGATTCTCCAGCTGCACGCGGAGGCCCGGCTGATTCGCGTCACGCCGGCGGGCGTGCGCGAGGGCCACGTGCACGATGTGGTGATCACGAAGGAAGCGCCGAACTATCGGTCCGAGTAGGCGCTCGGGACTAGGCGCCAGGCGCTAGGGGACCCGGGGAAGCGATCGTGATCCGGCGGCGGTCGCCGCCGAGGTCCTCGATCCACACCTCCACCGCGCCGGCGGGCTTGCGCACGAGCTTGCCGGCCCACTCGATCGCCACCACGCCGCCGCGGCCGAGTTCATCCAGCCCGAGGTCGTCGGCCTCTGCACCCGACAGGCGATAGAGGTCGGCGTGGAGGAGCGGCATCCGGCCCCGGTACTCCTGGATCAGCGTGAAGGTGGGGCTCGACACGTCGTGCTCGGGCGCCCCGAGCCCGACGGCCAGGCCGCGCACGAAGGCCGTCTTCCCCGCGCCCAGCTCCCCGTCCAGGAGAATGATGGCGCCTGGTTCGAGCGAACGGGCGAGGCTCGCGCCCAGATCCGCGGTGGCCTGCTCGGACTCGCTGATCACGACGACGCGGCTCATGACGCGCGGCGCGCGCCCGCCCCGCCGGACGCCAGCTCGAGCGTCGCCGCGCCCAGGTGCGAGACGATGTCGCCGGCCGTCATGGCCGCTTCGCCGAGGTCGGACGCCGCGAGGTCGCCGGCGGCGCCATGCAGGTACACCGCGAGCAGACAGGCCGCGGTCACGTCGAGGCCCTGCGCCAGCCATCCGGCCACCATCCCCGTCAGCACGTCGCCGGACCCGCCGGTGGCCATGCCAGGATTGCCCGTAGGATTGATGTAGACGACGCCTTCCGGCGTCGCGATCAGCGTCCGGTAGCCCTTGAGGATCACATGCAGCCCGTGGCCCACGGCGAAGGTGCGGGCCACCGTCAGCCGCTGCCGCTGCACGTCTGCCACGGAGAGGCCGGCGAGCCTCGCCATTTCGCCCGGGTGCGGCGTGATGACGACGGGCCGATCTGGCGTGCCGCGCAGCGCTGCCGGATGGGCCGACGCGACGGTGAGCGCGTCGGCGTCGAGCACGAGCGGCGCCGTCGACTGCTCGAGCAGCGCCAGGACGAGCGCGGCCTGATCGGCGCCGGTGCCCAGGCCCGGGCCTGCCGCCACAACGTCGTGTTCCCCGCCGATCACGGCGGCTGCGGCCGCGCGCGAGACGGTGCCGTCGGGCAGCTCCTCGAGCGCAGCCGTCATGTACTCGGCGCCCATGCTCGCGACAATCGGCAGGCACGATGCGGGCGTGGCCACCGTGACAAGGCCGGCGCCGCTGCGCAGCGCCGCCACCGCGCCGAGATGGGCGGCGCCGGTTCTGCCGCGTGAGCCCGCGACGATCAGGGCGTGGCCGAAATGCCCCTTGTGCGCGTCGGGCGGGCGGGCCGCCACAAGGGGCCGCACGTCTTCTGCGAGGACGCCCTCGATGCGCGGGCCAGGCAGGCCGTCGATGACCGACGGCGGAATGCCGATGTCCGCGACCACGACCGACCCGGCCACGTCTTCGCCAGGAGGCAGCATCAGCGACAGCTTCGGTGCGCCGAAGGTGACCGTGAGAACCGCTTCGATGACGGGTCCGATTGGCTCCGGGTCGTCGGCGGAGAGTCCGCTCGGCAAGTCGACGGCCACCACCGGCACCGCGCTCGCGTTGAGGTCCAGGGCGATGGTCTCGGCCAGACCCGCCAGCGGGGCCGTCAGACCTGTGCCAAAGAGGGCGTCGACGATCAGATCCCGCCGCAGCACTTCCCCGCCGTAACGCTCCCAGTCCTGGGCCGTCTGGACTTCGATGACGTCGAGGCCGAGGCGCGCGAGAATGTCGAGATTCAGCCGTGCGTCGCCGCGGATGTCGGCCGCCGTGCCGACGATGAAGACCTGCACGTCAATGCCGTCCTGCCAGAGGACGCGCGCGATGACGAACCCATCGCCCCCGTTGTTGCCGCGGCCGGCCAGCACGGCCACGCGCGCCTCATCCAGCCTGTCGAACGCGGCTTCCATGGCCGACACCACCCGGCGTCCCGCGTTCTCCATCAGCACCGCCGAGGGCACGCCAATCTCCTGGATGGTGCGGCGGTCGGCTTCGCGCATCTGGTCGCCGTTCACTACGCGCATGGCCCTGCTCCTGGGGCCGCGGCGGGGCTGCTCCCGCGGCGGCTTGCGCGCACTGTACCACAAGAGGTACGGTACCGGTCCGGCGCGGCGCCCTTGCCGACGCCCACTCACGGGAGACTGCCAGCATGTCCGCAGTGGCCTACGTCAACGGGCGAATCTGTTCGCCGCAGGACGCCACGATCTCGGTCTTCGACCATGGGTTCCTGTACGGCGAAGGCGTGTACGAGGTCCTGCGCACGTATGGCGGCGAACTGTTCCTGGTGGACCGGCATTTCCGGAGGCTGCGGGCGTCGGCCTCGATGATCACCCTCGACGTCGGCATGGCCGACAGCGCCCTCGAAGGCATCGTCGTCGAGACGATGGCCGCGCAACGGGCTGCCGCCGGCGCAGCGGCGCAGGGCCACGAAATCCTCGCGCGAGTCCTTGTGACGCGGGGCATCGGGGAGATGAACTACGACCCCTCGAAATCGCCGCATCCGTCGCTGGTGGTCATCGTGAAGCCGCTGGTGCCGCTGCCCGCCTCTACCTACGAGCGCGGCGTGGCGGTGGCGCTGGTGTCGGTTGTCCGCAACCATCCGGCGTCGGTGGACCCGCGCATCAAGTCGAACAACCTGCTGAACAACGTGCTGGCGATGCAGGAGGCGCTCCGGCGCGGGCCGTACTTCGAAGCCATTCTGAGGAACTTTCGAGGTGAGCTCTCGGAGTGCTCGCAGTCGAACCTGTTCCTGGTCACAGACGGCACGGTCCGCACGCCGGCCCTCGATGCCGGCCTGCTGGCAGGCATCACCCGCGAGTTCGTCGAAGAGGTGGCGGTCGACACGGGCATTCCGACGGTGGACGCCGTCCTGCGCGACGACGACCTGTTCGGTGCCGACGAGGCGTTCCTGACGAGCACCTCGAAGGAGATCGTCCCGATTGTCCGCGTCGACGACCGGGTGATCGGCGGCGGCCGTCCCGGGCCGATCACCCTGCGCCTGCTCGACGCCTATCGCCGCACGGCCAGGGCCGTCGCCGGCCGGCGCTAGCCCTTGTCGCCGGGCTCGCCGTACGCGTCCATCGGCGGACACGCGCAGACCAGGTTGCGGTCGCCGTACGGGTTGTCGATCCGCCCCACGCTCGGCCAGAACTTGTTCAGCCTGACGAACGGGAGCGGGAACACCGCCTGCTGGCGCGAGTACGGATGCGTCCAGGTGTCGCTCGACGCCACCGCCATCGTGTGCGGGGCGTTTTTGAGCACGTTGTCCCTGGGGTCGCTCTTGCCGTCAACCACGTCCTGGATTTCCTGGCGGATGGCGATCATCGCGTCGCAGAACCGGTCCAGTTCGTCGAGCGGCTCGCTCTCGGTCGGCTCGACCATGAGCGTGCCTGGCACCGGGAACGACACCGTCGGCGCGTGGAAGCCGTAGTCCATGAGCCGCTTGGCCACGTCGCCCTCTTCGACGCCGGCGGCCTTGAACCCGCGCAGGTCGAAGATCATCTCGTGGGCGCACCGCCCGCGCGCGTTCGTGTAGAGCACGGGGTAGTACGCCTTCAGGCGCGACGCGATGTAATTCGCGTTCAGAATGGCGTACTTCGTGGCGTCGGTCATGCCTGCGCCGCCGAGAAGCGAGACGTACGCGTATGAGATGAGCAGAATGCTGGCCGATCCGAAAGGCGCGCCCGAGACGGCGTGAATGGCCTTCTCGCCGCCGGTCGGCAGGAGGGCGTGGCCGGGAAGGTACGGCGCCAGGTGCGCCGCCACGGCGATGGGCCCCATGCCGGGGCCGCCGCCGCCGTGCGGGATGGCGAACGTCTTGTGCAGGTTGAGGTGGCACACGTCGGCGCCGATCGCGGCCGGGCTCGTCAGGCCGAGCTGCGCGTTGAGATTCGCCCCGTCCATGTACACCTGCCCGCCGTGCTCGTGGACGACGCGGCAGATCTGCTGCACGGCGTCCTCGAAGACACCGTGCGTCGACGGGTACGTGATCATGAGCGCGGCCAGGGTGTCGGCGTGCTCGCGCGCCTTCGCGCCGAGGTCGGCCACGTCGATGTTGCCGTTCGCATCGCAGGCGACCACCACCACCTTCATCCCCGCCATGACCGCACTGGCCGGGTTCGTGCCGTGGGCCGACGACGGGATGAGCACGACGTCGCGATGGAGATCGCCGCGGTCGCGGTGCCAGGCCCGGATGACCATCAACCCCGCGAACTCGCCCTGCGCGCCCGAGTTCGGCTGCAGGCTGACCGCCGCGAACCCGGTGACGTCGCGCAGCACCGCGTCAAGGCCCGCGATCACCTCGGCGTACCCGGCCGCCTGGTCGGCTGGCGCAAACGGGTGCACGCCGGCGAACTCGGGCCAGGTGACCGCCTCCATGATGGCGGCGGCGTTGAGCTTCATCGTGCAGGAGCCGAGCGGGATCATGGAGGTGTCGAGGCCCACGTCCTTGCGCTCGAGCGCCTTCAGGAACCGCATCATGGACGTTTCCGAATGATAGCGGTGGAACACGGGATGCGTGAGGAAGTCCGACGTCCGGACCAGGGGCGCGGGCCACGCCGGCGCACCGCCGGACTGCGCGGCCGCCGCCGGCTCGGACCCGCCGAGCGCACGCGCGAAGATCCCGGCCACCGCGTCCACGTCGGCCGGCGAGGCGGCTTCGTCGAGCGCAATGCCGATCTCATCAGGGCGCGACGCGTCGAAGCGGAAGTTGTAGCCGGCGGCGAGGGCCGCCTGCCTGATGCCCTCGCGCCTGCCCGCCGGCACGGTCAGCGCGAGCGTGTCGAAGTAGGCGGCGTTCTGCTGCGTGCACCCCAGGGCCGCCAGGCGCCCGGCCAGCTCGCGCGCGAGGCCGTGCACGTGTCCGGCGATCCGCTTCAGGCCGTCGGAGCCATGGTAGACGCCGTACATCGCCGCCATGGTGGCCAGCAGCGCCTGCGCCGTGCAGATGTTCGACGTGGCCTTGTCGCGCCGGATGTGCTGCTCGCGCGTCTGCAGCGCCATCCGGAAGGCGCGGTTGCCCTGCGCGTCGACCGAGACGCCGATGATGCGGCCTGGCGCCTGCCGGATGTACTGGTCGCGCGTGGCGAAAAACGCCGCATGCGGGCCGCCGTTGCCCATCGGGACGCCGAAGCGCTGGGCGCTGCCGAGGACCACGTCCGCGCCCATCTCTCCGGGCGGCGTGGCCAGAACCAGCGCCAGCAGATCCGTGGCGACGGCCACCAGGGCCCCGGCGGCATGGGCGCGGGCGATGACGCCGCGCAGGTCGTGCAGGGCCCCCCGCTCGTCCGGTGTCTGCAGCAGCACGCCGAAGACGCGGTCGTCGAACACCATGCGGTCCGGGTCTGCGACGGCCAGTTCGATGCCGAGCGGCTCCGCACGGCACGCCAGAACGTCGAGCGTCTGCGGGAAGCACCCGGACGAGACCGCGAACACCGATCTCGTGCCGCTCTGCACCCGCCGCAGCATCGTCATGGCTTCGGCGGCCGCAGTGGGCTCGTCCAGCAGCGACGCGTTGGCCACCGGCATGCCGGTGAGATCCTCGACCAGCGTCTGGAAGGTCAGCAGCGCTTCGAGGCGGCCCTGGGCGATCTCCGCCTGGTACGGCGTGTAGGGGGTGTACCAGCTGGGATTCTCGAGGATGTTGCGCAGGATGACCGCCGGCGTCACGCAGTCGCAGTAGCCCAGGCCGATGAGCGACCGCATGGGGCGGTTCTGGCGCGCGACGCCGCGAAGCCGGCCGAGGAACTCGTGCTCGCTCTCCGCCTCGAGCGATGAGGGCGGCTCCTTCAGGCGGATGCTCGCGGGGATGGCCTCCTCCATCAGCGCGTCGAGCGACGGCGTGCCGATGAGCCTCAGCATCTGGTCGCGCTCGGATGGACGGGGGCCGATGTGCCGCGACTGAAACGAACCGGTGTAGTCAGGATTCATGGGTAGTCCCGTTCCTCGGGCAGGCGGACGCCCCCTGGGCCCGGCGGGCGGCCGCGCACCGTCGCCGGGGAGAGGGACCACGCTACTTGACCAGATCGGAATACTGTTCAGAGGCCATGAGCGAAGCGAGTTCGCCGGGGCTGGCCAGCTTGATCTCAATCATCCAGCTGGCGTGCGGGTCGGCGTTCACGTTCTCGGGCTTCTCGGCCAGCGCACCGTTGACCGCCGTCACCACCCCCGACACCGGGCTGTAGAGCTCCGACACGGCCTTCACCGACTCGACGGTCCCGAAGGTCTCGCCGACCTTGAGCGCGCGTCCGGCCTGGGGCAGGTCGAGGTACACGACATCGCCCAGCTGCTTCTGGGCGTAGTCGGTGATGCCCACCTGGGCGGTCTCGCCGGTCACCTTGATCCACTCGTGGTCTTTTGTGTACTTGAAGTCGGCTGGATACATGTCACCCTCTCGGTCGTTTGTAGAACGGCAGCGGGACGACCGTCGCGCGGGCCAGCCGGCCCCGGACGTCCACGTCGAATGCGGAGCCCGGCGCCGAGTTGGCGACGGGCACGTACGCCATGCCGATGGCCTTCTTGAGGAACGGCGTCTGTGTGCCGCTGGTGACGCGGCCGGCCGCGGCGCCGCCGATGATCACCGGATAGCCGTGCCTCGCGATGGCCCGGTCCAACATCTCGAACCCGACGAGCCGGCGGGCGACCCCGCGGGACTTCTGTTCGGCCAGGGCCTGGCGGCCAAGGAAGTCGCCCTTGTGCCAGCCGATGATCCACTCGAGGTCCGCGTCGAGCACCGTCGTCGTGTCGTCGATGTCGTTCCCGTACAGCCGCATCGCGGCCTCGAGGCGCAGCGTGTCGCGGGCGCCCAGGCCCGCCGGCACGATCTCCTCGTCCCTGCCGGCCTCCAGGATCGCGTCCCACACCGTCACGGCCTGCTGCGGCGGAACGAACACCTCGAACCCGTCCTCGCCGGTGTACCCCGTGCGTGAGAGCGTACCGCGCACGCCGGCGATCTCGCCGTGGGCGAACCAGTAGTACTTGATGCCGGCCAGGTCCACGTTGCTCACCCGCTGCATCACCTGCCGGGCGAGCGGGCCCTGGAGCGCGATGAGCGCGTAGCGGGCGCTGGTGTCCACCACGGCGGCGTCGAATCGCCGGGTCTGCTCGACGATCCAGGCGACGTCCTTGGCGACATTCGAGGCGTTGATGACCAGGAGGAAATGGTCGTCGGCGAACCGGTAGACCAGCATGTCGTCGACGAAGGTCCCGGCCGGCGTCGTGAGGCCCGCATAGTGGGCCTGGCCGATCTTCAAACGGGACGCGTCATTGGAGCTGATCCACTGGACCGCCGCGAGGGCGTCCGTGCCGGCGAGTTCGACCTGGCCCATGTGGGTGACGTCGAACAGGCCGGCCCGGGTACGCACGGCAAGGTGCTCCTGAGACAGGCCGGAGTATTCC
Organism: Vicinamibacterales bacterium; assembly: GCA_025456345.1. GTDB lineage: Bacteria > Acidobacteriota > Vicinamibacteria > Vicinamibacterales > JAKQTR01 > JAKQTR01. The sequence goes on from JALOKU010000003.1 coordinate 19,616, forward strand.
ACCGGCATCTCCCAGCCGGCGAACGGCACCATCCGGGCACCGAGCGCACGGTGACGGGCGTTGAGCGGCGTCTGCTTCACTGGAGCGTCTGGAGTGTGGCTCATGGGATGCGCGCGAGGGGCAAGGACCAGCCCACACTACTATGGCCGCTCGGGGGCGGTCAAGCGATGCGGGCTGGTCCTCTGAAACGCGCAGGCGGATCTACCGCCGCTTCACGCGACGTCTGCGAACGCCGGCGACAAGGGCCGCCGCCCCGAGCAGGATGCCCCACACCAGCGGGGGCCGCCGCCAGGCCTCGGGCGACAGCGGCACCACGATTGCGGCAACGGGACCGGCCAGGCAGACGGCGGCTGCCGCGGTCACGAGCACTTCGCGCAGGAGCGTGCGCATCCTAGGTGACCTTCAAGGGGATCGAGGAGCAGCCGATGAAGCGGAACCACGCGGATTCCGCCCTCAAGAGCCAGGTGAACGCGCACACTTCCTGGAGGCCGGGAAACCACTTCACGTCGTCCACGCACTGCGAGAAGTCGTCCCACGCAGCGACGACCTCCCCCTCGTATTCGGCGTAGCAGGTCGGGGCGGCGCCGCACGAGACGCGCGACACCCGCCAGCCGGCTTCCCGCCTGGCCGGGGCGCGGCGGTCCACCGCGCCGGTGTCGCCCTGCAGAATGCCCAGCAGCACGTCCAGGTTGTCGAGTGCGACGCCCGGGGCCGACTCACGGCTCTGCTGGCTCAGGCGCCGGTGCACCCCGCGGAACGCCCGCGCGGCACGCGAGCCTGCCAGCACGGCCTGCACGAGGTCGAGGCCGTCTTCGTCTGCCCCGTCGAGCAGAAGGACGGCGGTCTGGTCGCCCCTGGTGACGCGCAGGCGGTTGCCCGTGCGGACGAGCACGAGGACATCCTGTCGTCCGGCGATGCGGGCGTGGAAATCGCCGTTCGGCTGGACGACCTTGCTGGCGTCCAGCTCCGCCCACGTGAGTGACGCCCGAAGCGCTCCGCCGGGCCTCGCGGTGAGCCTGAGTTCCGCTCCGGTTCCCGCATCCACCACGTCCGCGCGCTCGACCCGGCGCTGTTCCGATTGCGGATGACCGGCGGGTGGCCGGTCCAGGAACTCGAGCGGCCCGGCCAGTGATCCCGATGCGGTCAGCACCCACCCCATGACGCACACTCCTGCAACACGCAACGAAGACACGATGCATCCTCCAGCCAGCCGTCCCGGACGTTGCCGAGACGGCCGGCCACCCCGGCCTGCAACCTCGCCACGGCGCCACGCGCACGCGGCCTGCCTGGCCGAAGCGTTCCCGGAGGCTCCCGGAAGAAGCGCGCGGGCACCCCCGCGCGGGCCGACCTCGTTACTGACTCCGCCGCCGCCGAGTCGCTCAGGGCTCCGCAGTCAGCGGCTGCCGTACGTTCCCGGGCGCGCGCTCGTGGACCAACTGGCCTGGCGGCGGCGCCGGCCAGGCCGGGGCCGCCGCCGCCTCGCCGTCGGTGCCGGCAGAGACGCCCGGCTCCCTCAAGTACGTCTGCAGGGTGTGGTAGCTGATGTCCAGCGAGCGGCATGCCGCCCGCTTGTTGCTGCCGCACCGGTGCAGGACGAGCTTCACGTACCGGGTGCTCCATTCGCGAAGCGTGTCCCCCTCGCGTATCGAGGGGTCGAGCACCTCAGCGAAGTCGGCGCGCACCTCGCTGGGAAGATCTTCCAGTTCGACCACGTGACCTTTGGCGAGCACGACGGCGGATTCCATCATCCGCTCGAGTTCCCGGACGTTGCCCGGCCAGTCGTACGAGAACAACGCATTCTCGGCCCGCGCCGCGAGGCCCAACGCCCGCAGGCCGCCGTGGCGCACGAGAAAGTAGCGGGCCAGTTCGAGAATGTCTTCGCGCCGGCTGCGAAGCGGCGGCACTTTCAGTTCGATGCCGCTCAGCCGGTAGAAGAGGTCCGAGCGGAACGCCCCCTGCTGCACCAGCTCCCGGAGCGGACGATTGGTGGCCACGACGAGGCGGATGTCGACGGGGTGGCCCGCATCCGCCCCCACGCGCTCGACCACACGCTCCTGAATCGCTCGAAGCAGTTTGGCCTGGGCGGACGGAGACAGGTCGGCGACCTCGTCGAGGAACAAACTCCCGCCCGAGGCGTGTTCGAACTTGCCCCGCCGTCCGCGGACGCCGGTCGCGGTCCGGTCTTCGATGCCGAACAGCTCCGCCTCGAGCAGCGTGTCGACGATCGCCGCGCAGTTGAGAGCGACGAACGGATTGCGGCGCCTGGCGCTCAAGTCGTGGATTTGCCGCGCGACCAGTTCCTTGCCGCTCCCGCTCTCGCCTTCGATGAGGACGGTGAAATCGGTGGCTGCCACGCGCTCGATGCGTTCGCGAAGATGGCACATCGCCGGGCTGCGGCCGATGAGCGGCGCCGCGCCGTCGCGGACACGGTGGTGCGCGTGGAGCAACCTCGGCAGGGCGCCGCCCTTGCGGTCGAACTCCGCCGCCAGCTCCCAGACGCCGACGCCGCGGCGGATGGCCCGCCAGTGCTCCTCGGAGAGCACCTGGCCGAGTACCAGGCCAATCTCGAGGACCCAGCCGAGCCCTCCGCCCCGCGTTGGTACCGGTACTCGCACAATACCCGGCTCGATCACCGGTTTGCAGCCTGGCCCGGCGTGACCGCCAAGCTGCGCGCGGATCCGGACCCACTGCGCCCCCAGCTGCCGCCGGAGGGCTCCTTCGAGCGCTTCCGACAGCGGGCGGCTGCGGCCTTCGCCCCCCGATTGCCTCCACATCCCGCGAAGCACGTCGTCGACAAAACAGCGATTGCCGCGGGGCTGGCAAGACAGGGCTCTCGACCGTGATGGCCGGGAGCATTCCACGTGGCTCATATCCTCTCCCGCCTACCAAGTTCGGTGCCATCGGCCGCTGCCCGCAATTCCCTGCCGCTTGTTGCCGCAACTGGAGGGCCGGGCTGACCACGGCCGGGTAGTAGGTTCCCGTGTTTCTCGGGCTCCAAACGACGTGGGTAGCCGCTTCCTGCCGCCCGTCGAAGACCCACTCGGTACCGGAGGTCCGAACTGCCCCTGATGCACCCGACCCGGCTGTGCACGACCACCCATGGAGTCTGCTCCTGGGTTGCGCCGCTCAGGAGCACGAGGTCGACCTGCCGCCCTGGCAGCAGGCGTGCGGGGCTTTCGACCAGCATCCCGTCGGGAGAACGGTTGAGCACGCGGAGGGGGGACCCGGTGCGGAGCCTGGCGGCAAGGCGAGCATGTCCGGGGCTGATCGGCGATCGGGCATGCTCGCGGCGCTCTGCCGCGGGCGTCAGGCTGCGATCCATCGCCGCTCCCGGAAATCGAAGCGCAGGAGCCGGGTTCGGCCCGTCGAGCCGAGCAGGCGGACGGCATACTGCGGCCCGGCCGGCCCGCGCAGGTAGACCGTGCCGGAGGTGGCACCCCCACCGGGCCCGAACGACAACATGCTGGACCCACCGAGCTTCAGCGGACTTCCGGTCAGCGCCGAACCCGAGTCCGGGTCGGCAGCGCCAGGGACGATCCCGAACGCGGCCCTGGGGAACTGGTCGCTGATGCGTACCCATGCTGACACCTGCCGGTCGATGCCCGCGGCCATGTCGGCCGATCGGACGCCGTCGTAGTTGCCGTCGGCGAACATGGCGAACCGAATGTCCGGCCCTGACGACTGGAACACGAGGGCGACGTGGACGCCGCGCTTGACCGACTCGGCGCGCGTCGCGTGCACGAGGGCGGCCACGTGCCTCGCGGCCGCCGCGGCGTGCAGGGAGTCGCGCTGGCCCATCAGCGCCGGCACCGAGACGGCGCCGAGGATGAAGGCCACGGCGGCGGCCATGAAGGCCTCAACCAGCGAGGTGCCCGCCTCCCCGCGTCGGCTGCCGGGCCGGCACCGCACGGCGGAGAGGCGGCGCGGCTGCATCACTGCTGGTCCGCCTTCGGCGCGGCAACCGTGAGCTGGGCTTTCATCTTCAGGAAGGCTTTCTCGCCGATGCCGCGGACGTTCATCAACTCCTCGATCTTCTTGAACCCGCCGTTCTTCTGCCGGTACTCGACGATGCGGGCGGCGGTTTTCGGGCCGACGCCGGGCAGACGCTCCAGTTGCTCGGCCGGCGCGGTGTTGATGTTGACGGAAGGTGCCGGCGAGGCCTTGGCCTCCGCGGCCTTGCCCTGGACCGGGGCGGCGCCCGCCGGGGCCGCGAGGGCGAGCGCAGCGGCCGCGACGATGAGGGCGGTGACGAACTGGTGACGCACGGGATGCTCCTTTCCTTCCACGCGGCGGGATGCCGCGCGGCGCCCGGGCGCTCCGGCAGCGCCCACGGCGGAGGTCGGGCGCCGCAGCCGCCGTCGGTGGCGCCGGGCAATGCCGGGGCCATCGCAAGACCGCCGCCAACGGACCGTGCGCGGATGATGTTGGCCGAACTGCCTGACGGGTGCGCAGATGCGCCGGCGCCTCGCGTTGAGCGGGGCTTCGGCGCAGCGCGATCGCGAAGCGGGTGTCGACTGGAGTTACTGGCCGGTGTGGAGGGACATGGAACTACGAGCCAGCCTGGCGCGCCCAGGCCAGCGTGCGCGCCAGGCCCTCGGGCAACTCGACGGTCGGGCTGTATCCGAGCAGCGCGCGGGCGCGCCCGATATTCGCCTGAGAATCCCGGATGTCGCCTCGGCGCGCAGGACCGTACGTTGCCACGACGTCAGCGCCCGTCAACGACCGGAGCGTGCCGAACAACGTGTTCAGCGAAACCCGCCCCCCGGTGGCGACGTTGATCACGCCGCCCGCGACGCCGGGGGCGTGGCAGGCCTTCAGGACACCGTCTACCACGTTGGCCACATACGTGAAATCCCTCGTCTGCTCGCCGTCGCCGAAGATCGTCGGCGTCCGCCCGTCGAGCAGCGACCGGATGAACAGGGAGATCACCCCGGAGTAGGCTGACGAGGGGTCCTGGCGCGGTCCGAACACGTTGAAGTAGCGGGTGGTGACCGTCTCGAGCCCGTAGAGCGAGGTGAACAGCCTGAGGTATTGCTCGCCGATGAGTTTCTGCAAGGCGTACGGCGTCAGCGGATCGAGCGGGACATCCTCGTGCGTCGGCAGCACGGCCACGTTGCCGTACACCGACGAGGACCCGGCGAAGACCAGCCTCCGGACGCCCGCGTCGCGCGCCGCCACGAGCAGGTTGAGCGTGGCGTTGACGTTCGCCTCATGACAGAAGACCGGCTCTGTCACCGAACGCGGCACCGACGGAATAGCCGCCTGGTGCAGGATGTAGTCCACGCCTGCGGACGCCGCCGCCGCCACCGCGGCCTGTGCGAGATCGCCCTCGATGAATTCGACCCGGCTGGCGACCGCCGCCAGATTCCGCCGATACCCGGTGACCAGGCTGTCGACCACCCGCACGCGTTCCCCCCGGCGCACCAGCTCTTCGACAAGATGCGAGCCGATGAACCCCGCGCCGCCCGTCACCAGGTAATGTGCCATCTACGCCCTCACGCAAAGCGCCTGTAGATCCGCCGCAGCCAGCCGTAAGCCGAATCCTGTGTCCCCGCCGTCGCGCCTTGCGGCGCTCCGGCGAGGCGACGACCATTCCTCTGGTCCCGTCATTGCTGGCGGGATCAAGCGACCGACCCGGAGGCCTGGAGCGGGCCGCTCTCGTAACGCCTCCCTATTTGGTCTTGCTCCGTGCGGGGTTTTGCCTGCCACCCGCGTTGCCGCGGGCGCGGTGCGCTCTTACCGCACCTTTTCACCCTTACCCACCTTCGCCCTCGACCCTCCGCCGGCTCGGGCTACGGCGGGCAAGCCCCGTCACAGGGCCTGTCCGCCGAAGCTCTCTCATGGCGAAGCGTCGAGAGCGAAGGCGGGCGGTATATTTTCTGTGCCACTTTCCTTCAGGTCGCCCTGACCGGGGGTTACCCGGCGCACTGCCCTGTGGAGTTCGGACTTTCCTCCCTTCCCGGGGATCGACCCTTGCGGGCCTGGCCCGGAAACAGCGGTCGTCTGGCTGACTGCGGCGGAACCGTGACCGCCTAGGAATCCACGTCCTGGCGGATGTTGTACTGTTCCAGCTTCTTGTACAGATTACTGCGCGGCGTGCCGATTGTCTCGGCTGTCCTGGAAATATTCCAGTCGTTCTCGCGGAGCTTCTGGATGAGAAAGGCCCGTTCCGCGCTTTCCTTGAATCCGCGCAGGGTATTCGGCTGGTCGCCACGCTCGTCCGGCGCTGGTGCCGGCGGGGCCTCCGCGCGGACCGAATCGGGCAGGTCGGAGGCGTTGACGGTGTCGCCGGGGGTCATGATGATCACGCGCTCGATCGTGTTGCGCAGTTCCCGCACGTTGCCCTTCCATCGTCCGCGCTGGAGGGCGGCGAGCGCCTCGGCCGTGAAACGCTTGGCGTGGAAGTTGTTCTCCCGGGTGAACAGCTCTGCGAAGTGACGGACAAGCGACGGGATATCGTCCGCCCGGTCGCGCAGCGGCGGGACGAAGACGGGAATCACGCTGAGGCGGAAGAACAGGTCCTCGCGGAACAGGCCCTTGTCGATTTCCTGTTCCAGGTCCTTGTTCGTGGCGGCGATCACCCGGACGTCCACCTTGAGCGTGCGCGACGAGCCGAGGCGCTCGACCTCGCCCTCCTGGAGCACGCGCAGCACCTTGGCCTGCGTCCTCACGCTCATGTCGCCGACTTCGTCGAGGAAGATGGTGCCGCGGTCGGCCAGCTCGAACTTGCCGATCTGCTTGTCGGTGGCGCCGGTGAAGGAGCCCTTCTCGTGTCCGAACAGCTCCGATTCGATCAGCTCGTCCGGGATGGCCGCGCAGTTGACCTGCACGAAGCGCTCGCGGGCGCGCAGGCTGTTCCTGTGAATCATGCGGGCGACGAGTTCCTTGCCAACGCCGCTCTCCCCGCGGATGAGGACCGTGGCGCTGGTGGGCGCCGCCCGCGTCACGGCCTCGAGCACGCCTCGCAGCGCGGGGCTCGAGCCGACCATGTCGTGGCGGAGCTCGATCGTCTTCGCGAGCGACTGGTTTTCGTCGCGCAGGCGGCGGAATCCGAGGGCGTTGCGGATGGCCAGCAGGATGCGCTCGGTGGCGAGCGGCTTCTCGATGAAATCGAAGGCGCCCAGCTTGGTCGCCTCGACGGCGGTGGCGACCGTGCCGTGGCCGGAGATCATCACGACCGGCAGGTCCTCGGCCACGGCCTTCAGCCGGCCGAGCACCTCGAGGCCGTCCATGCCGGGCATTTTGATGTCGAGGAACACGAGGTCGACCGACTCGCGCTCGACCAGGGCGATGCCCTCTTCGCCCGTGGCGGCGCCGAGGAACTCGCAGCCTTCGTATTCGAGGATCATCCGCATCGAGTCGCGGATGGCGGATTCGTCGTCGATGACCAGGATGCGTGCCTTCATCGTGTGCCGCCGGGGCTCAGGGCAGCCGCTCGGCACGCAGGGTGCGGAGCGCACGCTGGCCGGTGGCCGGGTCGTAGATGTAGAACGCGAGGACGTCGCCGGGCTTCGCGACGGCCGCCGCCTGGCGGTAGTCGCCGGCGGTGCGGATCGCCGCCCGGTTGATTTCGATGATGACGTCGCCCAGGTGAAGGTCCGCTTCGTCGGCTGGACTCAGAGGGGTGACGCGGGCCACCATGACCCCCGACAGGGCCGCCGGGAGCTTCCACCTGGTCCGCACCGGCCGCGTCAGTTCCTGCACGGTGACGCCGATGCCGCGTTCGCCGTCCTTTGCCGGGTCCGCCTGCGAGGGCGGCGACGGCGATTGCGGTCCGTCGCGCAGGGGACGTTCGACCAGGCCGACCTCGACCTGCTGCGCGCGCCCCTCCCGCACCACCTGCAGCGCGACACGAGAGCCGGGTTCGCGCGCGGCGATGTCGCGGATAAGTGCGGAGGTGTCCTGGACGCCGCGGCCGTCCACGGCGGCGATGACGTCATAGCGCCTCAGCCCGGCGCGTTCGGCGGGAGACCCGGCGGTGACGTCCTCGACGAGCACGCCCCTGACGGTGCCGAGGCGGAGCGCACGCTGCAGGTCCCCGTCCACATTGCGCAGGTTGACGCCGATGTAGCCCCGGACCACGCGCCCCCGTTGCCGCAGCTGCCCGAGAATCTCGCGCGCCTGGCTGATCGGCACGGCGAACCCGATGTCGTTCCCCTCGGAGCTGATGGCGGTGTTGATGCCGATCACCTGGCCGGCGGCGTTGATGAGCGGCCCGCCACTGTTCCCGAAGTCGATGGCGGCGTCGGTCTGGATATAGTCGTCGAAGCTCTCGTCGAAGAGTTTGCGGCCAAGCGAGCTGACCACGCCGACCGTGACCGTGTGCTCGTACGCGAGGGGATTCCCGATGGCGCAGACCCACTCGCCCGGGCGGAGGGTCGAGGAATCGCCGAGTTCCGCGACGGGCAGCCCCGACACGCCGTCCACCTTGATGAGCGCCACGTCGGTGTCGGGGTCGGCGCCGATGACGCGGGCGCGGAGGGTGCGGCCGTCGGCGAGCTTCACGTTGAGGCGTACGGCGCCGTCGACCACGTGCTGGTTCGTGAGGATCTCGCCGTCAGCGGTCAGCAGGAACCCGCTGCCCGAGTCGCGGTCGGCGTGGTCGTACTGCTCGTCGGGCTGTGCCGGCAGGCCCTGGTGCACCTCGTCGCGCGGCATGTTGCCTCGCCGCGCGCGGTGCGGCGCGCTGACGGCCTCGATGTACACGACCGCCGGGTTGACGCGCGCCGCGATGTCGGCGAAATCCACCACGAGGGTGGGCGCGGCCGCCGGCGTCACCCGCCGGGCCGCGGCCGCCGGCGCCGCGATGGCCGTCGGCGAGGCCGGCGTCAGCCGTCCGGCGAGCATCAGCCCGACCAGCAGGGAGACGGCGCCCGTCAGTGCGAGCGTCAGTGCGGTGAAACGGCGGGTCACCTGTCCATTATAAGGCGCGAAAACGCCTCCTCATCGATTACTGTGACGCCCAGGTCGCGGGCCTTCGCGAGCTTGCTGCCCGCCTCGGCGCCCGCCACCACGTAGGTGGTCTTCTTCGACACCGACGCGGAGACGCGTCCGCCGCGGGCCGCGATGGCCGCCGCCGCCTGGTCACGGGTCATTGCGGCGAGGGTGCCGGTCAGCACGAAGGTCGCGCCCGCAAGCGACTGTTCGGCCGCCGCGCCCGGCGCTGAGGATTCCAGCTGAAGGCCTGCGGACCGGAGCCGCCCGACGAGCGCCAGGTTGTGGGGCTCGTCAAAATACTCCCGGACTGACGCGGCTGCGACCGGGCCGATGTCCCGCACGGCCTGCATGGTCTCGGCTGGCGCCGCCGCCAGTGCGTCCATCGACCCGAAGCCCGCGGCAAGCGACTGGGCCACCCGTTCCCCGACGTGGCGGATGCCAAGGCCGAACAGCACGCGCCAGAACTCGGCCGCTCTGCTGCGCTGAATCTGGTCCAGGAGTTTCCGGGCCGACTTCTGGCCCATGCGCTCCAGCGCCGCCACCCTGTCCTCCTGCAGCGCGTAGAGATCGGCCACGTCGGCCACCAGCCCGCGTTCGACGAGTTGATCGACCAGCGCCTCCCCAAGGCCCTCGATGTTCAGGGCCCGCCTCGAGGCGAAGTGCAGCAGACTCCGGCGCAGCCGGGCCGGGCAGGAGGCGTTGAGGCACCGCCAGACGACCTCGTCGTCGGGCCGGACGAGCGTGCTGCCGCACGCCGGGCATTCCCGAGGCATCTCCCAGGGGCGGGCGTCTGCCGGGCGCCCGTCGAGGACCGGCCCGACGACCTTGGGGATGACGTCGCCGCCCTTTTCGATCGTCACGAGATCGCCGGGCCTGATGTCGCGCCTGGCAATCTCCTGTTCGTTGTGCAGCGTCGCCATCTGGATTGTCGACCCGGAGAGGAAGACCGGATCGAGCACGGCGTAGGGCGTCACGGCCCCCGTCCGGCCGACGTTGACGGCAATCTGCTTCAGGCGCGTGGTGGCCCGCGCCGCCGGGAACTTGTAGGCGGCCGCCCAGCGGGGGAACTTGTTGGTGGCGCCCAGCTGCACCCGGAGTGCGAGGTTGTCGACCTTGATGACCACGCCGTCCGTGTCGAAGCCCATCGTGTGGCGGCGGTCGCCCCACTCGCGGCAGTACTCGACCACCGCCTCGATGCCCGCGCAGCGGCGCCAGTGCGGCTCCACCGGCAGGCCGAGGTCGCGCATCCGCTGCATCGCAGCCGCGTGCTCGCCGCGCTCCTCGCCGTCCGAGACCACCTGGTACACGAAGGCCGACAGCCCTCGCCTGGCCACCACCGCGGGATCGAGGCTGCGCATCGTGCCGGCCGCGGCGTTGCGCGGATTGGCGAACGCCGGCTCCTCCGCGTCCTCGCGCTCCCGATTCACCCGGTCGAACGACGCGCGCGGCAGGTACACCTCGCCCCTCACCTCGAGGCGCCCGGGTACGTCCTCCTTGAGCCGGAGCGGGATGGCCCTGATCGTGCGGACGTTGCCGGTGACGTCTTCGCCCCTGACCCCGTCGCCCCGCGTCACGCCCCGGACGAGCCGGCCGTTCTCGTATGTCAATGCGATGCTCAGGCCGTCGATCTTGAGCTCGGCGACGTAGGCCACCTCGGGGGGCGGAGCCCCGCCCGCGCTCAGCACACGCAGGACGCGGTCGTGGAACGCGCGCAGGTCCTCGTCCGAGTAGGCGTTGTCGAGACTGAGCATCGGGACCAGGTGCTCGACGGCCGCGAAGCCCTCGGCGGGCCTCCCCCCCACGCGTTGCGTCGGGGAATCGGCGGTGACCAGCTCGGGATGCCGTGTTTCGAGGTCGCGCAGATCCGCCATGAGCCGGTCGAACTCGGCGTCGGTGATGGCCGGGGCGGCGAGCACGTAGTAGCGATCCTCGTGCTCCCTGATGAGGCGGCGAAGCTGCGCGATGCGTTCGGCGTCGGTCATGGCGGACCTCGGAGCAGGCCGGCTGCCCGCCGGGCTCAGCGATCGCGCAAGAGGACGTAGTCGGGCAGCGCCGCCAGGGCCGCGCGTGCATCGGACGGCGGGAACACCTGCAGGTGCTCCTTCGCCTCCTTGGCGAACTGGACCGCCCGGTCGTAGGCGTAGTCGATGGTCCGGTGCTTCGCGAGAAGGCCGCTGATCTGCTCCCATCGCTCCGGCGTCAGCGTGCGGGTCTGCACGACGTCGGTGATGAGCGCGCGGGCGGACGATTCGCCGCGATTCATCAGCGCGATGACCGGCAGCGTGATCTTGCCTTCCCGCAGATCGCTCGCCACGGGCTTCCCAAGCGTCTGGACCGAGCCCGTGAGGTCGAGCAGGTCGTCGACCAGCTGGAACGCGACCCCCAGCTTGAAGCCGTACTCACCGAGCGCCTCGACCTCGGCCGCCGGACGGCCGGCGAGCATGCCGCCGATGCGGGAGCAGCCGCTGAAGAGGTAGGCCGTCTTGCGCCGGATGATCTCGAAGTGCTCTTCCTCGGTGACGTCCGGGTCGCCGTTCTTCGTGAGCTGGTAGAGCTCGCCCTCGATCATGCGCAGGGTGACGTCGCAGAGGAGGCGGATGATCGCCAGCTCATCGTGCGTCAGCGCCAGCGCCATCGACTTGATGTACAGGTAGTCGCCGAGCAGCACGGTGATGTCGTTGCCCCACTGCGAGTGCACCGCCAGCCGGCCCCGCCGAAGCTCCGCATCGTCGATGATGTCGTCGTGGACGAGAGTAGCCGTGTGGATGAACTCGACCACGGCCGCATAGAGCACCGCGCGGTCCCCGGTGTACCCGCACAGCCGGGCCGCCATGAGCAGGACGGCCGGGCGGATCCGCTTGCCGCCGCTCGATTGAATGTACTTGCCGATCCTCGGGATGAGTTCGACCTTCGACTGGACGTGGCGGACGAACTCCGTGTCGACCCGGGCCAGGTCGTCACTGATGGGTTCGAAGATCTCCGCGAGGGTGGGTGTCGTGTTTTCCACAGCAGCAGCGCAATAAGCCATCAGACCACATCCACCACCGAGTGTCAACGCGCCAAACTGCCTTCTGACAAGGGGTTCGACGCGATCGGCCGGGTCACGGCGCGAACAGCGTACAGTAGTTGGCCACCGACGCCGAGGCCACCGCCTGGACGTCGATCCCGCGAATTCCGGCGAGCGCGCGAACGACCCCGCCGACCCGGCCTGGTTCGTTGCGCGTGCCCCGATGAGGGACCGGGGCCAGGTACGGGGCGTCGGTCTCGACAAGCAGCCGGTCGAGCGGGACGATGGCCGCCGCGTCGCGGACCGGGCCGGCTTTCGGAAAGGTGACAATTCCGGAGAACGAGACGTAGAACCCGAGATCGAGGGCGCGCCGTGCGAGGCGCGCGTCGCCCGAGAAGCAATGGAACACGCCGCGGGCCTTGCCCTTCCCTTCCCGGGTCAGCACCTCGATGGTGTCGTCATCGGCGTCCCGCGTATGGATGACCAGCGGCAGGCCGCGGTCGCAGGCCAGGCGGACCTGCTCCCCGAAGACCGCCCGCTGGACGTCCCGGGGCGCGAAGTCGTAGTGATAGTCGAGGCCCACTTCGCCGACGGCCCTCACGAGGGGTTCGGCCTGAATCCGGGCGTCCGCCAGTTCGGCGGCCTCGGCCGGCCTCGCGGCAAACGGCGCGGCGCGATGCGGGTGGACGCCCGACGTCGTGCGCAGGCCCTCCCAGAGCGGGAGGACGCCGTGCGCGCGAATGAGTTCGCCGGGGTCCGAGGCGTCCACGACGCAGAGAATGCCGGTGAGCGACGCGGCCCGGGCCCGCTGCACGACCGCCTCCACGTCCGCGGAAAACGCCTCGTCGGCCAGGTGCGCGTGGGAATCGACCATGCCTACTTGATGCGCGCGCCGAGCGGCGGTTCCGTGTCGAAGCTCACGATGGTCGGCAGGCCGCCGGGCACGCTGGCGGCGAGGATCATGCCGTTGGACTCCACGCCCATGACCGTGGCGGGCTTGAGGTTCGCGACCATGCCGATGACGCGGCCAATGAGGGCCTCGGGTTCGTAGGCCTCCGCGATGCCCGCGACCAGCGTCCGCCGTTCCGCGCCCAGGTCGACCTCGAGCTTCAGCAGCTTGCGGGACTTCGGGACGCGCTCGGCGGCCACCACGCGCGCGACGCGGAGATCGAGCTTGAGGAAGTCGTCGATGCCGACCCGCTCGGGTGCCGGCGCGTCGGGCGGCGCTGCCGGAGCTGCGGCTTCCGGCGGCGGGACGGCGGCGGCGCCGTCCTGGATCTTGTCAGCGCTCATGGCTGGTCTGCTCCCTTTGGTGACTGGTTGAGAAACGCATGCATGGCCGCGGCGTGAACCTCCCGCACGGCAACCCCGGCCTCAGCGGCCCGCGCGGCGCAGTCTTCGTACTCCGGGGCCGCGTTCATCACCGCGGCCCCGCGCCGCGCAATCTTGATCCGCACGGCTCCGAACCGCGTGGCGACCGTGGTCCACTCCCGCGAGAGGCATTCGCGATCGGCCTCGTGGAAGCGGACGCCGATCGTGGTCGATTCACGGAACAGCACGTCGAGCATGCCGTCGCGCAGGGTGACGGGCGCAAGGACGGTGACGAGGGTGCCGGGCCTGTTCTTCTTCATCTGGACCGGCGCGAGATACACGTCGAGCGCGCCGGCCGCCTGCAGCCGCTCGATCAGGCCGCCGAAGAACTGCGGGTTCATGTCGTCGATGTTGCACTCGAGCACGAGGATGCGTCCGTGGTCAGCCGGCGCTGCGGCCTCGCCCAGCACGGCCCGAAGCACATTCGGCCGTCCCGGCAACTGCCGCTGGCCGGCCCCGTAGCCGGTCCGCCGGATGACCATCGCCGGCATCGGCCCGTATGATGTGGCATGGCCCGTCACCAGGAGTGCGCCGGTGGGTGTCACCAGTTCGCCCTGCACGCCGTCCGAGTAGGCGGGCGCACCTTCGAGCAGCCGGATGGTGGCTGGCGCCGGGATCGGCAGCTCGCCGTGGGAGGTGGCCACCGTGCCGCTGCCGGTATTGAGCGGCGACGCGATGATCTGGTCGACACCGAGCGCGTCGATGGCCCACACCGAACCCACGATGTCGACAATCGAGTCGAGCGCGCCGACTTCGTGAAAGTGCACGCGCTCGACCGGGACCTGGTGGATGTCCGCTTCCACGCGGCCGAGCCGCTCGAACAGCAGGCTGGCGCGGCCGGCCACGCGCTCAGGCAGGCCCGCCCCGGCGATCATCTCCAGGATGTCGTGCAGGCCCCGGTGCCGGGCGTGCCCTCCCGGGTGGTGCTCGCCGCGGCCATCCTGCACTTCGAACTGGATGGCGCCAATCCCTGAACGGACCACTCTCGCGGCGCTGATGCCGCAGCCGGCCGGCATCAGCGCCGCGAGCGCCGCGCGCAGACCGTCGAGAGGCACGCCGAGGTCGAGCAGCGCGCCCAGCACCATGTCGCCCGAGGCGCCCGAAAAGCAGTCGAGGTAGAGGACCTTGCCCATTCGATATCCTTGCACCGTTTCGCCATCCGGTCGCGCGGGGTGATCGGATCGCTGATCGCAGACTAGGGGACCGTCCCTGTTGATCCCAGGCGGCCCATTTCCCTCAGGCTAACATACCGGGTGGCCGTCAGCACGAGGTGGTCGAGCACGTCGATGCCCATCAGCTCCCCCGCCGCCACCAGGCGCCTGGTGAGCGACACGTCGTCGGCGCTCGGCGTGGGATCGCCAGACGGGTGGTTGTGAAACAGGACAATACCCGCCGCGCGCGCCGATGCCGCTTCGCGGAAGACCTCGCGCGGGTGCACGACGCTGCGGTCAAGGGTGCCCACGGTCAGCACGGCCGTCCGTATCAGGCGGTGCTTCGCATCGAGAAGGACAATGCCGAACTGCTCGACGGGCCGCGCGCCGAACTCGGGAAGGAGGAACATGGCGACCTCGCCCGGCGTCAGCAGCTGCGTGCGGTCGGCAGGCTGCCGGATCAGGGTGCGCCGGCCCAGCTCGATGGCTGCCAGCACCTGCCCCGCCTTCGCCTCGCCGACGCCCGGGATGCGCCGCAGCTCGCCGCCCGTGCAGGCCGTCAGCCCGTGAATGCCGCCGGCCGCGTCGAGCACCAGGTTGGCGAGCGCGAGGGCGCCGGCCCGGCGTGTTCCCGAGCCGAGCACCAAGGCGAGCAACTCGTTGTCCCCGAGCGCGCCGACGCCAAGCCGCCCCAGCTTCTCCCGGGGCCGGTCCCGCAGTGCCGTCGTGTTCACACGCGCGACTCCAGCGCCGGCAGCACCTCCGCGGCCTTGGCCCGAAGAACCAGCCCGGCGTGCGGCGTCAGCGGGGTGTCATCGACGTTGATCTCCACGACCAGGGCTCCCGCGCTGGCGGCCACCCGCGGCAGGCCGGCAGCCGGGTAGACCAGCGCCGAGGTGCCGATCACCAGGAACGCCTGGCAGTCCTGTGCCGCCCGGAGGGCGAGGTCGATTCGGCTCTGGTCGAGCGCCTCGCCGAACCACACCACGTCCGGGCGCAGCAGCGCACCGCACGAGCAGACCGGCGCCGGATCCTGGTCGCCGGCGGGCTCATCGCCGGCTGCCTCGCCGGCCGCGTCTGTCACCACGCCGCACCCGCTGGCGCAGCGGGCCCGCCAGATGTTCCCGTGCAGTTCGATCACGCGCGTACTGCCCGCGCGCTGGTGAAGCCCGTCGACGTTCTGCGTGATCAGCGTGAACGCACGCATGCGCGACTGGAGACGCGCCAGCGCGAGATGGCCGGGATTGGGCTCCGCCCTGCCGATGATGCCGCGCCGCCACCGGTACCACTGCCAGACCAGGCGTGGGTCGCGGGCGAAGGCCTCCGGCGTGGCCAGATCGGTCGCGCTGTAGTTGCGCCACAGGCCGTCGGTGCCCCTGAACGTCGGCACGCCGCTTTCGGCGGAGATTCCGGCGCCGGTCATGACCGTGACCGCGTGTGCCGATCGCAAGCGGTCGGCCAGCTGGTCGAGAGTCGCGGAATCCGTCACTGTCACCTCCCGTGCCGGCGCGCGCCGCTTCCGGCTGTCGATGCTCTTCCCGGGAACGCGGTGCAAGAACCGCGCTCAGACGGCCGGTGCGCGGCAGGCGGCGCTGCTCTCAGCGGACACCTCCGCGATCGAGCGAATCCGTGCGGAGACCTGACGCTTGCCGGCGACATCAGCGGCGGCAGATGCCCGGCCGCGCAGGCAGGCCGGAACGGGCCGTTTCGTGTTCTGCACACATGGCCGGCCCGGGAGTACGCAGAAACTGCCGCCCGGCCCGTCAGAACAGCAGCGGCGCGAGGAGCGACACCGCCGTGATGACCACCACGCACGCGACCGCGGACAGGCCGACGCCGTACCGGATCATGGTGCCGATGGGCACGTGTCCCGAGCTGTACGCGATTGCGTTCGGCGGCGTGGAGACCGGGAGCATGAAGCAGATGCTCGCGCCGAAGGTGGCGCCGAGCGCGGGCTCAATCGGACTGATGCCGGCCGCCCGGCTGACGGCGATGGCGATGGGCACCACCATGCTCGCCGACGCCGTGTTCGACGTCATCTCGGAGAGTCCGGCCGCAAAGCACGTGAACAGGATGGTGAACGGCAGCGGATGGTGCGAGGGCACCCAGCTGGTGACGGCCTGACCGACGCTGGCGGCCAGCCCTGTCGAGAACGCCATCGACCCCAGCGCCAGCCCGCCGCCGAAGAGAAAGACCGTGCCCCAGTCGATGCGGACGGCCTCCGCCCACGACATCGTGAACCGCCGTTGCCGCCAGTCCACGGGCAGGACGAACAGGAGGATCGCCCCGGTCAGCGCCGCCGCCGCTTCCGGCATCGAGGCCTCGTACGCCATCCCGATGGCCGACTCCCGCAGGCCTGCCAGCGCGAGCAGGCCGGGGAACACCCAGAGGAGCACCGTGATGAGGAACGCGACCATCACGTTACGCTGGCCCCTGGACACGCGGCCCAGGCGGTCCAGTTCGCGGCGCACCAGCGCGGCGGTGCCCTCGGGCAGCTCGAGGCCGCGGGCCCCCACCAGCCAGAACCCCGCGGCCAGCACCGCATACAGCGCCATCGAAATCGGGAGGCCGATCACCATCCACCGGAAGAACGACACCGGCGCCCCGACCAGCTCGCGCAGCATGCCGACGCCGATGAGATTCGGGGGCGTGCCGATCGGCGTTGCCATCCCGCCAATCGACGCGCCGAACGCCGTGACGAGCATCAGGGTGGTCGAGAAACGCCTGAACCGCGGGTGCCTCGCAATCGGCTGCGTGGACAGGTGGCTCACGATGGAGAGCCCGATCGGGAACATCATGGCGGCCGTCGCCGTGTTGCTGATCCACATCGACAGGACGACCGAGACTCCGCCGAAGACCAGCAGGAGGCGACCCGCGCTGCGGCCGATCAGCTTCGACGAGAGCGCCGTGAAGGCAATGCGCCGATCGAGTCCGTGGACGTACATCGCTTCGGCGATGATGAAACTGCCGATGAACAGGAAGATGATCGGATCGGCGAATGAGGCCAGCGCCTTTGGCGCCGGCGCGACCCCGAGTACGATGGCCAGCAGCGGCCCGAGGAGCGCCGAGACGGCGAGCGGCAACGCTTCGCTCACCCACAGCGCCACGACGAGCACGAAAATGGCCGCGAGGCGGTGGGCCTGCGGCGTCAGCGACTCGATCGGCAGGGCGAGCACCAGCAGGAACAGGAGCGGCGCGACAAACAGGCCGAGCGTCTTCCGCCGCTGGTTGAACTGCTGCTCGGCTGGCGAGTAGGCCTCGACGGCCTCGACCGCCTGCTGCCGGTTGCGAATCAGCGGGTCCATCGGCCCTCCCACACCACTTCGGCCCACCCCGTCAGGTGAAGCCCGTCGTCGCGCCACTCCACCCGTTGGGTGCCTCCCGGCGAGGCGACGATCACGTCTCTGGATGCGCCGCCGTAAGTCATCGCGGCCACGGCGGCGGCGCACGCGCCGGTGCCGGACGCCAGCGTCGGCCCGACGCCGCGCTCCCAGATCAGGATGCGGACGAGGCCGGCGTGCTCGACCCGGGCGAACTCGACGTTGGTCCCGTCGGGGAAGAACGAATGGTGTTCGAGCGCGGCGCCGAGCAGGCGGTAGCGCCCCTCGTCGAGCGCCTGCTCGAGGACGACGCACTGCGGATTGCCCACCCGGAGCACGACGGCGTCGACCGCCGTGCCTCCGACATCGATGGTTGCGAGCCTGACGCCGGCCGGGTGCCCCATGGCGGTCCGGCACGTGAAGCGAGGCGGCTCGGACGACAGCACCGAGACGTCCTTGTCGCCAGCATCCGTGTTGATCACGAGCGACGAGGGCGCGGGCCGCCCCTGGCGCACGTGGCTCCAGCAGCACACGGCGGCCAGCCCCCGTACGCCATTGCCCGACACTTCGGAGAAGCTGCCGTCCGCGTTGTAGAGCCGCATGGCTGCGCCGGCCCCGGTCGTCCGGTAGAGGATGAGGCCGTCGGCCCCGACGCCCGTGTGGCGCTCGCACAGTGTCTTGGCCAGGCCAGGACCGTCGGGCCGCTCGAGGTCTTCCGCCTCCAGGTACAGGAAGTCGTTGCCGTATGCGTGGGCTTTCAACAGTTCGAGCGCCATGGCCTCACCCGTCCGTGCGGACGCTACTTCCGGCAGAACGCCAGGAGGTGCCACCCGAACCGCCGCACGAGGGGCCTCGGGATGGCATTGAATGTCCCGACGAAGAGCTGGTTGTAGAGCGCGCCCTTCCATCCGCCGTGCAGGCGCGACTTCACGGGAAAGCGCTCGTAGACGAGGCGGACGTCGGAGAACCCGCCCAGCAGACTGCGGAACTCGCCGGGGCTGTACTTCCTGATGACGGGAGCGTCCTGGTGCTCGAGCCCCACCTTCATCACGCGGGAGAGCGCGTTGAGCCAGGAGATGCGGTTGTAGACCTGAAAGAACGCGGTGCCGCCGGGCGAGAGCACGCGCCGGCACTCCTCCACGAGCGGCCGGTCCCCCGCGGTGTACTGCACGACGCCGTGCGCGAACACGAAGTCGAAGGTGTTGTCCGGGAACGGGAGCCGTTCCCCGTCGCCCACACACAGCGACGCCGGGAGCGACTGGTGCCGCAGATTCTCCCTGGCGAGGGCAACCGCCGAGTCCGCGAGGTCGACGCCAGTGGCGGCCGCGCCTCCCCTGACGAAGCGCACGAGGTCGACGCCGGTGCCGCAGCCCACATCGAGCACGCGGCGGCCGGCGTACCCGTTGAAGTCGACGAGGGCGAGCAGGTGGTGCAGTTTGTCGAAGTGGTACTCGTCGAGGTCCGCGAAGAAACCGGGCGAGCCCGGCGGGTGCGACGAGATCTCCAGGTCGTGGATGCGATGGTTCCAATACGCCCGGACCTCGGCGGTCACCGGCGGCGCGGGCCTGTCTGGCATGGCCGCTTACTATAGAATACTCACGCCTGTCCGGCAATGCGCCGGGGCGCGCCAGCATCATGATCCGCAACCTGTCCAGCCTCGCCGCGAGGCGATTCGACGTGCTCGTCATCGGCGGGGGCATCCACGGCCTCGCGGTCGCGTACGACGCCGCCCAGCGCGGTCTGGCGACAGCCCTGGTCGAGCGCGGCGACTTCGGCGGCGGCAGTTCCTTCAACCACGCGAAGACGGTGCACGGCGGCCTGCGGTCCCTCCAGACCGGCGATGTTGCGAAGGCGCGGTTCTCGATCTGCGAGCGAAGGGCCATGGCCCGAATCGCCCCGCCGCTGGTCACCCCGCTTGCGTTCATGATGGGGACCACCCGGAAGCTCACCCGGTCGACGTCGGCGATGCGTGCCGGGTTCCTCCTCGACGCGGCGATCGGCTTCGACCGCAACGCGGCCGTGGAACCCCACCTGCGCCTGCCGGCCGGGCGCGTACTCGGGCGCGCGGCGTACGACACCGCGTTTGGCCGCAGCGCGCGGGCCGGCGTGACCGGCGTCGCAACGTGGTCCGACTATCACATGCCCGAATCGGATCGCCTGACGCTGGCCTTCGCCCAGGCGGCGGCCGCCAGCGGGGCCGTGCTCGCGAATTACGCGGAAGCGACGGAAGCCCTCGTGGACGGCGGCCGCGTGATCGGCGTTCGCGTCATCGACCGGCTGTCTGGGGCGGTGGCCGGCGTCGACGCCCGCATCACGGTGAATGCCGCGGGCGCGTCCTGCCGGCCCTGGATGGAACGGTTCGGCGCGCCGCCGCCGTTCCCGCTGCTGAAGGCGATGAACCTGGTGACCAGCCGGCCGGCGGGCCCCGTGGCCCTGAGTGCGCCGACATCGGGCGGCCGCCTGCTGCTGGTCATGCCGTGGCGCGGGCGGATGCTGGTGGGCACCTCCCACTCGGATCAACCGGCTGGACCTGACGACGCGCGGGTGTTCCGCGACGAACTCCGGGCCTTCGTGGACGAGGTCAACTCGGCCTTCCCTGCCCTCGCGCTGACGGAGGGCGAGGTGACGCTGGTCCACCGCGGCGTGGTGCCGGCGGTGCGCAACCGGCGTGGCGTGCTCGGCCTCATGGGGCACCACCTCATCCGCGACCACGAGCAGGATGGCGTGGCGGGCGCGCTGTCGGTGGCGGGCGTGAAGTACACCACGGCGCGCGGCGTCGCCGAGCAGGTCGTCGATGTGGTGAGCGCCAGACTCGGCGCGTCGACGCGGTCCTGCCGGACCGGGACCACCCGGCTTCCCCACTGGGATTTCGGGACGCTCTCCGGCGAGGTGGAGAGGGCCGCAGCCGAGGCTGGAGGCCTGCTCGACGCGGCGAGCCTTGCGGCGCTGGTCGCCACCCACGGCACGGCGTGGCGCGCCGTCGTGGCGCGTTGCCGGCGAGACCCCGCCCTGGCGTCGCGCGTCGCCCCTGACGTGCCGGCTCCTGCCGCCGCCGTCGTGCACGCGATCGAAGACGAAATGGCCTGCACGCTCGCGGACGTCGTGATTCGGCGGTTGCCCCTGGGCGCCGCGGCGTACCCCGGCGACGGCGTGGTGTCCGCGTGCGGCGCGATCATGGCTCGCGCCTGCGGATGGGATCCTGCGCGGCTCGCCGAGGAAATCGACGCGGTGCGGGAGTTCTATCGGATCTGGTAGAGACTAGAATCCCTTGCGGCTGTCCACGAGGATGGTGACGGGGCCGTCGTTCACGAGATCCACCTGCATGTGCGCCCCGTAGGTCCCCGTTTCCACGCCCACGCCCGCCGCGCGCAGTTCGGCGACCACCGCATCGAAAAGCACGCGGCCAGTGTCGGCGGGAGCGGCGCGATCGAAGGACGGCCGCCGGCCCTTCCGGGCATCCCCATACAGCGTGAACTGCGACACCGCGAGCACCGAGCCCCCGATGTCGGCCAGGGAACGGTTCATCTTGCCCTGACCGTCCTCAAACACGCGCAGGTCGCGGATCTTGCCGGCCACGTACGCCACGTCGGCCGGGCCGTCGTCGCCCGCCACGCCGACCAGGGCCAGCAGGCCGGCCCCGATGGCGCCGACGGTGTGGTCGCCGACCAGGACGCGGGCCCGGCTCACGCGCTGGATGACGGCTCTCACAGGATGTCCACGCGCGTCGCGCCAGGGTCGAGCGGCGCGCCGGCGACGTGCTCCGCGAGCGGGTACAGGCGGGAGTCGAGCAGGTGGCTCGGCGTGACGTTCGACAGGGCGCGCAGCATCGACGCCTTCACGCCGCGGTGTTCCCGTTCGAGATCGAAGATGAGGCGCTTCACGCGCTGCCGCTGGAGCCCGAGGTCGCCGCAGGCCGAGCAGCAGCAGCTGACGATCGGCAGCTGGCAGGCCTTCGCGTAGGCTCGCGCGTCGTCCTCGCTCACGAGGAACAAGGGGCGGATGACGACGTGGCGGCCGGTGTCGGAGACGAGCCTCGCCGGCATGGCCTTCAGGGAGCCCGCGAAGAACAGGTTCAGCAGGACCGTTTCGATGAAGTCGTCGCTGTGATGCCCGAGGGCGATCTTCGTGGCGCCGGCGCCCGACGCCAGCCGGTACAGCACGCCGCGGCGGAACCGCGCGCAGAGCGAGCACGGCGTGTCGCGCGGGTCCAGCAGGTCGTCCATGACGGCGCCAATCGAGGTGCGCTCGACGTGGTGTTCCCAGCCGCGCGCGACGCAGGCCTCGTGGATCACGTCGTGGCGGAAGTCCTCGTAGCCGGAGTCCACAGTGACCGCCACGAGGCTGAACGTGATCGGCGCGCGCTGCCGCAGCACGTCGAGAATCTGCATCAGGGCCCAGCTGTCCTTGCCGCCCGAGAGGCCGACCATGACGCGATCGCCGTTCTCGATGAGCCGGTGCTCGGTGATGGCCCGCGTCACCTTGCGTGCCATCCGCGCCTCGAGAGTGCTTCGGTACGACATGCGTCAGCGGGCGTCCTGAAGCAGGAGGCGTTCGACGGTCCTGGGCCAGGAGATCTCCCGGGAGGCGGCCGCGGCGCCGGCGCCGAGCCGTTCGGCGAGGCCCTGGTCGGCCGCGAGGCGCGAGAGCGCCGCGGCCAGCGACGCTGGCGTCGGGTCGCAGACCAGGCCCGTCTCGCCGTCCCGCACCAGTTCGGCCGGGCCTCCGCTGTCGCGGCACGTGATGACGGCCTTGCCGGAGGCGAACGCCTCGACGGTGACCAGCCCGTAGTCTTCCTCGAAGGCCGGGAAGACCACCGCGCGGCACGAGGCGAGGCGCGACACGAGAGTGGCCGCGTCCACCGCGCCGAGCAGGGTCACGCGCGACTCGAGGCCGCGGTCGCGGACCAGCTGCCGGATGCGCGGCGCCTCCTCGCCGTCGCCCGCGATCGTGCACCGCACGCCCGCCGCCGCAGGCTCGGCGAGGGCGGCGACGAGGAGGTCGATGCGCTTGAGCGGCGTGAGGCGCGACACGGCGAACAGCTCGGGTCCGTAGCCGTCGCAGCGATACGGCCGCGGCGGCGCGGGGGGGTACAGCACGTCGGCGGGAATGTTGCCAAACCGCAGGAGGCGGCGCTGAATCGTCGCCGACTGCGCGAAGACCCGCGTGACGCGCCGCGTCAGCAGGTACGTGTCCACGCGGTGAAGGATGCGGCGGCGAACACGCTCCTTGACGCGGGCCCTGGTGGAGAGCGTGGCCTGGAAGCGGTCCCACAGGTCGTAGTACTCACGCATCCGGTGATTCAGCCACACCACGTGGCGGGGGTGACGCACGGCGTAGCTCGGATACCGGAACGAGATCACGTGATCGATCGGTGACCCGTCGTGGGCCACGCCGACGTCGGTGAGCCAGTTGGCGAGGTAGGCCGACGCCTGCCGGCCGAAGCGGTTCTGCGGCGTCACGATCAGCCCCGCGTCGTGCCCCGCCTCGCGCAGCGCGTCGACCACGGACCGGGCGATCACGAGGTGACCTCCCTCGGAGAGCGGCGGGCTCGACGTGACGACGGCCACCTTCATGATCGTGCGGTCCTGTTCACGGTCGGGCTACTGGCGCAGTTCCGGCTTCACCCGGACGCCGAGGAACCGGTTGTCTGCCGACGCCCCCGAGATGAAGAGGGGCACGAACCCCGCGCTGCTCCGGATCGAGACCCGCCACACGCGCGTCCCGATGTACGGGAACCCGTCGTCGAGCGGTACGCTGACGCGCGCCGTCGCGTTCGGGGCCAGCTCGACGCGCTGGCTGCGCCAGCCGCGCGACACGGTCACCGACGTCGCCACCTCGCCGCTCGCCAGGTCGAGGTCCAGGGCCGAGGCCGGCTCGACGGTCTTGACCAGGAACTCGGCCGTCGACCGGCCCTTCACCCAGAAGGTCAGGTCTTCGCGGGCATAGGCGTTGTCGTCGAGGAAGTAGATCTGGAACCGCCTCGCCTCACCGAACCAGATCCTCGCACGGTTCGGCTGCGTGTTGATCGGCAGGTCGTTCACCAGCGTGAGTTCGACCGGGAGCCAGCGCAGCGGGCCCTGCTTCGCCTGCTCCGCAGGGTTGAACGACGAGAAGAACGGGTTGAACGTCACCTGGGCCGAGAACAGGGTGCCAACGGCCCACGGGACGAACGCCCAGGCCGCCGACGCGATGGGCGGCAGCAGGAACAGGAGCACCCCGTACGTGCTCATGAAGTAACGGTTCCCGATCGACCCGCCGCCGCCGTTGAACGTGTAGGGCACCCACAGGAGCAGCAGCAGGACTTCGGCCGCCGCGGCGCCGAGGATCAGCCACTGCCAGAGCGTCCGCTGTCCGCGTGCGAGCAGGAACGCGACAATCGCGAACAGGCCCGGGAAGAAGTACGGCAGCAGTCCCGCGTAGCGTCCGACCACAACATAGACGAGGTTGTGGGAGAACACGGTCCAGAAGACGCGCCCGTCGAAGAGGTGATCCCACAGGACGCGGTTGGTCGCGCGGTCCTGGCCGACCTCTTCCCAGGGCGTGCCGCGTTCCTGGAACGGGTACGAGCCGTAGAACGTGCGCCGGTCGCCGCCCTGGAAGTTCCAGTCGCCCGTGATGGCCACATTGCCGGCGAGGAGCACCGCCCCGACGGCGCCGAACAGGACGGCGGCGAGGAGGAGCCGCCTCCATTGCCTCCGCGCCAGCAGCCACGCGAGCAGCGGCAGGATCAACAGGAGGTTCGAGGGCTTCGAAAACGTCGCCAGGGCGATCAGCGCGGCGGCGGCCAGGTCGGAGCCGGGCTTGAAGAGCCACGCCGTGCCGCGGGGGGACGTCTCGGGCGCCGCGACCTCCTTGTAGAGCCAGCAGAAATACCCGAGCAGCACGAGACTGAAGTTGAACAGTTCCGGCGTGATCCAGACGAAGTACGTCGGCGCAACCGACGCCATGAAGAACGCCGAGGCCAGCACGAGCGACACGATTGGCGACGACCGGGCGTTCAGGAAGAGGTACGCGGCGAGCGTGGCCAGCGCCAGCAGGATCGCGTGGAAGAACAGGAACCCGTTGGTGCCGAAGAGCGCGACAAACGGCGCGGCCACCAGCGGGTAGATGTAGGACTTGCCGTAGAACAGCTGCGCCGTATCCGGATCGGGCCGCCGATCGATCGTCAGAAACGGCGCGCCGTCCGTCGCCCGCAGGTCGAGGTCGGTGCCCTTCTTGAGAAACACGCCGGACGGGCCCGAGGGAAACTCGCGCCACACCCGGGCCAGGTCTTCGCGGCGGTAGGCGAAGTCGCCGTCCTCGGCCAGGCTGTGGCCCATCATGTAGTAGGTCGCCTCGTCGCTCTGGATGCCGAACGCGACTCTCGAGAAGTCCGTTGAGAGCGCGATCGCGCCGTACACGCTGAGGACGATGGCGGCGGCGATGAGCCCCGGAACCGGGTCGCGCCTGTGCGACGCCGCCAGGGTCATGATGCCCCCGCTCCCGTCAGGAACGACAGGTCCTGCTCCAGCACGCCGCGGCGGTGCGTGCGCCGCGACACGTCGTGGAGAATCGTGTAGAGCCGCTCCATCTTCCGCACGAACGCGCCGATGTCGTAGCTGCCGCCGGTCACCCGGGCGTTCGCCGAGAGGCGCGCCCGCTCGGACGGGGCGTCCATCAACGCCAGCATCTCGTCGGCCAGGGCCCGGGCGTTCCGCCTGGGCACGATGCGCGCGTCGTAGCCGTGGCGCAGGATGTCGAGCAGGCCGTCGGCGTCGGTCGCGACAATCGGCTTCCCGGCCGCGAGCGCTTCAAAGGCGGTCAGCGGCGTGCCCTCCCACAAGGAGGGAAACACGCTCAGGTCGAACGCCGACAGGGTCGCGGCGACGTCTTTCGCGAAGCCGGCGAAGACGAAGCGGCCGCCCAGCCCGAGGCGCGCCGCCTGCGCCTCGAGGTCCGGCCGCAGCGGGCCCTCCCCGACCACGACGAACCTGGCGTCCGGGCGGCGGTCGAGCACGAGGCGGGCGGCGTCGACGAGGTACTGGTTGCCCTTGGAGTCGTGCAGGCGCGTGACGGTGCCGATGGCGAAATCGTCCGGCCCGATGCCGAGTCCCTGCCGGGCCGCGGCGATCTCCCCCACGCTGCGCGCGCGGCTGAATTCGTCGTACGGCGCGCCGAGGTACACCACTTTCACCTTCCGGGCCGGGATGTGGCGCGCCTGGATCACGAAGTCCGCGGTGCTCTTCGACACCGCGATCGCGATGTCCGTGAAGGGTTCGAGCGCCCGGTCCGCCACGCCCTGGAACCAGGGCGTGGCGGTGAGATTGGCGTGCTCGTGGAGCACCGTGGGGAGCCGGCGCATCGCGGCCGCGGCGCGGCCGAACGTGGTGGCGCCGTAGCCGTGCAGGTGCAGGACGTCGATCGACTTGCGGTCGATGATCTTCAGCAGCGCCGTCAGCGTGGCCGGGTCGAACTTCGACTTGTGCAGGTAGCTGATGTCCACGCCGGACGACTCGAGCGTCTCCTCGGAGAGGTCCTTCTTGCGCAGGCTCACCAGCGCCACGTTGAACCGGGCCTGGTCGAAGCGGGGCATCATCCACGAGAAGAGGCGTTTCACGCCGTGCATGCGCGAGCCCTCCCACCCGAGGTGGTCGCAGACGTGCAGGACGTTCAGGCGCGCGATGCTCATGCTACTCCGTTGGCGGCCGGTCCCCGGCCCGCGTCCCGAGGATCCTGGCCGGGCGGCCGGCGGCGACGGCAAACTCGGGCACATCGACGCGGACCACCGCGCCGGCCCCGATAATCGCATGGCTGCCGATGGTGACGCCATCGAGGATCTTGGCCCCGGCCCCCATCCACACGCCGTCACCCACGGCGACGCCCGTCGAACGCCGCGCCTGTGCCAGCACCGGCGTCGACGGGTCGGCGGATTCGTGGTCGCCGCCGATCACATAGCAGTAGGCGGCCAGCAGCGCGTCGGCGCCGACGGTCACCTGGCTGGCCGAGAAGATCTCGCAGTTGAAGCCGATGTTGGCGCGATCGCCGAGCGCGATGTCGCCGTTCTTGCACGACAGGATCGTGTTCCGGCCGACGAAGACGCCGCTGCCGATCGTGATGCCGGCGTTGGTGTCGCCCTTGGCGTCCAGCAGGCAGTTGTCGTCGACGGCCACGTTGTCGCCGATGCGGATCTTGCCCGGGTGGCGCAGCACGACGTTCTGCCCGAACACCACGTTGCGGCCGCAGGCGCCGAGCAGGCGCGGGTAGAGCGCCTGGCGGAGGACGAGCCCGAGGGCGCCCGGAACGGCCTGACTCACCAGGACGATCAGCTCGTGCTTGACGAGCGCCCACCACCCGGCGCGGCCGACGACGAGGCGCGCGTACTTGTCGAGCGCCGAGCTGCGCGCATCGAAGAGCTGGTCCTGGGCCTTCGGAATGTCGGGCATCACAGCCACCCCTGTTCGCGGTACCAGGCGAGCGTGCGCCGGATGCCCTCGTCGAGGCCGACCTCCGGCGCGAACCCCAGCTCGGCGCGGGCCCGCGCGATGTCAAACGCCCGGCTCTTGGTGAAGAAGTCCACGCGGCGGCGATACAGGGGCGGCTCGAGGCCCAGCGGCACGCACACCGCCTCGCAGGCCGCGCCGGCGAGCCACACGGGCCAGACCGGCAGGTGGAGCGACGGCTGCCTCACGCCGGCGGCCGCTGCGATTCGGCGCACGAGTTCGTTCAGCGTCGTCACCTCGCCCCCGGCCAGGATGTAGGTGCGTCCGGCGGCCGCCGGCACGTCCCCGCAGAGCCGGAACCCTTCCGCCACGTCTTCGACGTACGTCAGGTGGTAGAAAATGTCTCCCGGCCCGAGGGTGACGAAGCGGCGCCTCGCCACCCCGCGAAACAACTTGAGCAAGCGGCGATCGCCAGGCCCGTAAATCCCGCTCGGCCTGGCAATGACCAGGTCCATCCCGGTCTGTGCTGCCGCTTCGCGTCCGAGGCGCTCCCCTTCGAGCTTGGAGCGCTGGTACTCGTCACCCGGCCGCAGCGGCGCGTCTTCACCGGCGGGCGGCCGCTCGACATCGCCGTGCACGCCGACGGTGCTGCAGTGCACGACGCGGCCGACGCCCGCCAAGGCGCTGGCCTCGACCAGGTCCGCGACGGCCCTGGCGTTGATCGCCGAGTACTCGTCCTTGCTGGCCGCCGCCTGCCGGTACGTCGCCCCGATGTTATACACGATGTCGACGCCGCCCAGGGCGCGCACCAGGGCCGCCCTGTCGGTCAGGTCGCCGATGGAGAGTTCGATCCCGAGGGCCGCCAGCGCCGCGCTGCGCTGGTCCTCTCCTCGCACCAGCGCGCGCACGCCGTATCCCCGGTTCCGGAGGTGGCGCGCCAGGTGGCCGCCGGTGAACCCCGTTGCGCCGGTGACTAGGGCGCGCATCGGACCGCCACCACGGTGACCGGCGAGCCCAGCAGCCGCAGGAGGCCGGCGGCCGCCAGCGCCTTTTCCACCGCCACGGTAAACCCGCGCGACCCCAGCGCCTTGTGCAGCGCAATGGGCAGAACGAACTGCTTGTGGACGCGCTCGACGCGGAACCCGGCGTCTTCCACCGCTCGCCTGACCTCAGATGACGTCAACACCCGGTACGCTTCGACAGGACGGCCGGCGGCAGCCGCCACGCGCCGGCCAAAGGCCTGGAGCGCCGCCGCACTGCACGCCGCGGGAAAATCGAAGACCACGCGGTCGTCGGCAACGCGGCACAACTCGGACACGCACCGCCGCCAGTCCGGGGTGTGCATGAGCACGCGGAGGCTCACGGCGGCGTGGAACACGCGGTCGCCGTACGCCAGGCCGTGGGCGTCCCCCACCTCGAAGGCGGCGGCGAGGCCGGCGGCGGCCGCCCGGTCTCGTGCCACGCGCAGCATCTCGGCTGAGGCATCCACGCCGGTGACGCGGGCCCCGCGCCGAGCCAGCCCAAGCGCCGCGCGCCCGGTGCCGGTGCCCACGTCGAGCACCGCCCGCCCCTCGATCGGGCCGAGGAACGACGCGACCACCCGGTCCTGCGACTCGGCAAGCAGGGTGCCGATCGGGCCGCTGAACCGCATCGCGTCGAAGCGGTCGGCCATTGCCGGGTCGGCGTAGAGGCGGTAGCTGTAGTGCTCGTCGCTCACCGCGCCTCCGCTGCCGCCGCGCGTGCGGCGATGGGCCGGAGGGCCTCGCGCGTGCGCTCGACGTACGCCTCGTAGGTGTAGCGCGTGTCCGCGAGCGAGCGGGCCGCTTTGCTAATCGCGGCGGCGTGATCGCGATCGCGGAGGACGCGGAGGATGCCGGCGCCGAAGGCCTCGGGCGTCGGGTCGGTCAGTTCCGCCACCGTGGCGTCGAGGACCTGCGTATGGGTGAGCAGGTTGGTCGCCACAATCGGCTTGCCGCTGCGCAGGTACTGGTAGATCTTGAGCGGCGTGTTCTTCCCGCGGCTCCTCGGCGACACGAGGGCGTCGGCGGCCTCGAGGTAGGCGGGGATTTCGTCGGCGGGCCTCTCGCCGACGAAGACGGTGGCCGCGCCCACGCCCACCGCGGCCGCGTCGAGCCGCGCACGGGCGATCTGATCCGCGTGCCCGCCTGCCAGGACCAGGCGCGCCGCCGGAAGCCGGGCCAGCACCGGCTTCATGGCCGCGAAGAGCAGGTCGAGCCCCTGATAGGCTTCGAAGGTCCCCGTATACAGCACCATCGGCGCTCCGGCGGGCACGCCTGCGGCGGCGCGGATGTCACCGAGCCCGGGCTTCGGTACCGTGTCGCCCGAGCCGGGCGCGTTCTCGATCAGCACGACGTGGGCACGCGGCTCGATGGCGCGGGCCACCTCTTCGAGGTGCCGGCAGATGACGATGACCGAGTCCGAACGCGCGACCATGCGCCGCTCGAGCGCCCGGAAGGCCCCCACCAGCAGCCGGGACCGGCTGAACTTGAAATTCGACAGCTGCTCCGGCAGGCTCGAGTGCATGTCGTACAGGTGAGGCACCCGCAGCACCCGGGCGAGCGCGAGGCCGATCGCCCCGCCCTCTTCGTGGGAGTGGACGTAATCGAACTTCCACTTCAGGCCGACGTGCAGGGCCTTCAGGGCCAACAGCACGTCGAGCGGCACCTTCGCGAGGGAGGGCCCGATCTTCACCCGCCGCACGAAGGGCGGCCGCCAGCTGCGATGCACCTTCAAGCCTGGGAGCGAGACATCGGTGCCGAAAGGATACGTGACGAGATCGACCGTGTGGCCCAGGTCGGCCAGCGCGCGAATCCGGTGGTATTCGCTGAACGGCGTGCCCCGCGCTTCAAAGAACGGTTCAGGGGCGATCATCAGGATGCGCATGGGTCGGTCCGGCCCGTCGTTCCCGCACGCGCGGTCAGAAAGCCGATCGAGCCATTGTAGGTGTCGGGGCCAATCACCGTCAACGAATGGGTCCGAAACTGCCGCGCCATGAGCGACTTACCGGTTTACAGCGCCCGGACCGCGTGGTACCCTGCTACGTTTCCGGCGGCCCGCGGAGCCGCGTCGAGAGACTATGCCTGAACGCCCGGAGAATCTGGCCGGCCGCCCCGGCGCACTGCGCGAATCGCTGAAGCTGCTGCTGAAAATCGCCGTCAGCGCCGGGCTGCTGTTCCTCCTGCTCGGCCGCACCGATCTGTCGCGGCTCTGGAGCTACGTCCGCCACGCCTCGCCCGCGTGGCTGGGCGCCGCGCTGCTGCTCTACCTCGTGATGATCCTGCTGAGCGTCTGGCGCTGGAAGATCCTGTTGGACGCCCAGCACCTCACCGTTCCCGCCGGACGTTTGCTCAACTCCTACCTCGTGGCCACGTTCTTCAACAACTTCCTGCCCAGCAACATCGGCGGCGACGTCATCCGGATCCGGGACACGGCCGGCCAGGCCGGTTCGAAGACGCTGGCGACGACCGTCATACTGATGGACCGGGGGCTTGGCCTGCTCGGCCTCCTCAGCGTGGCGGCCGTGGGGTCGAGCGTCGCCAGCCGCATCGGCGGCCGGCCTCCCGTGGTGGCGTCGATGCTGTGGCTCGCGCTCGCCGGAGGGCTGGCGGCATCCGCGGCCGCGGTGCTGCTGCCGGGCGGCGTCGCGCGGTTGCTGAGCCCGCTGCGCCTGATCCATCAGGAGTGGGTCGGGGAGCGCATCGGCCGCCTGACCGGCGCGCTGACCAAGTTCAGGAACGCACCGGGCGCGCTCGTCACCTGCCTGCTGGGCGCGGTGCTCGTTCAGGCGGTGCTCGTCGCCTTTTACGCCGCGATCGTGCACAGCATGCACATCCCCGTGTCGGCGTGGCACCTCGCGGTGATCGTGCCGATCTCCTTCGTCATCCAGATGGCTCCGGTGTCCGTGAACGGATTCGGCGTCCGCGAGGCCACCTTCACGTTCTACTTTTCGCGCATCGGCCTGCCCATCGAGTCCGCGCTCGTGGTGTCGTTCATGGGCGCAGGGCTCATCATTCTGTTCTCCCTGTCTGGAGCGGTCGCCTACCTGCTCAGGGGGCCGAAGCGGGCCGAGTCTGCCGGGTTCGACAGCGCCGTCAGCGCGCAGGGCGACTGAGCCGCCGCGCCGTAAAGTCCGCTCCCTATGCTGCCGATAATTATGATGGACTGCCGTCTTCCGTCTCGGGCTGGCACGATTGTTGTATTGCCACTCGCGGGACTGCGCGCGCAAGCCATGGCGGGCGCGCGGCTGGGGTACATCTCATGAGCCCAAATCGCCTCACCCTCCTGGTGTTCCCGTTTGCCGCACTGGTGTTCGTTGGTTGTGAAGCCTCCAAGAGCGCCAACCCGACGAGCCCGTCGGTGGCGGGCCCGATTGCAGGAGTCAACATTACGACGCCGGCGCCGGTCTCCCCCGGCACGGGCAGTTCGATCCCCGCGAAGGACCAGCCCGTCACGCTGGTCGTGCAGAACGCGGCCACAAACGGACAGCGGCCAATCACTTACCGCTTCGAGGTCGCGGTCGACGCCGAGTTCAACACCAAGGTCGCTACCCGCGAAGGCGTCGAGCCCGGAGGCGACGGCAAGACGAGCTATCGGCTGCCCGACGCCCTTGCACCTGACCGGACCTACTACTGGCGGGCGAAGGCCCTCGATGGCGCCAACGAGAGCGCCTTTTCGGAGGCGGTGAGCTTCGCCGTCGTGAACATTGGGGAGATCCAGACGCCAGTGCCGCTCTCGCCGGTCGGCGCCAGCACCACGTCCAACAACACTCCGGAGTTCCGGGTGAGGAACGCCGTCCGGACAGGACCGGTTGGTGCCGTCTATTACACTTTTGAGGTCTCGGAAAACGAGTCGTTCTCCGCGATGATTGCGATTGTGACGGTGCCGGAGCGGGCTACCGAGACGAAGTTCACCATCAACCAGGCGCTCAGGAGCGGCATCAAGTTCTATTGGCGCGTGCGGGCGTTCGATTCCAACGTGGCCAGCGCGTGGTCGCTCACTCAGAGTTTCGTGACACCCAAGGTGACGGCCCCACCGCCCTCGCCCTCGCCTGCGCCGCCCCCGCCCGGGCCGTCAGGCCCGCCTGCGGGCGGGTGGCCGAGAACGGGCGACGAAGTGGTGGCCTGGGCCACGAGCAGATATCAGGACCGGCTGGTCGCGGGCGTGAGCCTGTCGCAGCGCCAGGCCAACATGGCCTACGTGCGCGACCGGATGATCGAGGCGGGCATTTGCGGCGGTATGGAACTCGCCTGGAACCTGAAACGCGGCGGGCCCGAGAAGAGCATCGACTACCTGGCCTACCGCAAGGCCGGCCGGTGGATTGGTGTCGACATAGGCTCCGCCTACGACGACACGAGCATTCGGCTCGATCTGCAGTGGATGGAGAACCCCGGCGACTCATTGGTCACGCCGGCGACCTACTCGCCCGCCCCGAGCTGCAGGTAGAGCCAGGCGGTTCGGAAGGCGCACGGCGGCCGGTGCCCGTGCGCCTTTCGTGTGTACAGGCGATCGGGTCCGCTACTGCGCGGGCGTTTCCCGGATTTCCCGGATGACGTAGATGGGCTTGCCCTGCGACTCGTGGTACGTGCGCACCTGCATCTCGGCCAGCAGGCCGAGCGTGATGAGTTGCACGCCGGTGAACACCAGCAGGATGCCGAACAGCAGGAGTGGCCGGTTGGCAATGGACTGGTACCCGAACAGGCGCAGGTACGCGAGCCAGCCCGTGATGACGGCACCAAGGCCGCCCATGATGATGCCCAGCAGTCCGA
Source organism: Vicinamibacterales bacterium (assembly GCA_025456345.1). GTDB lineage: Bacteria > Acidobacteriota > Vicinamibacteria > Vicinamibacterales > JAKQTR01 > JAKQTR01. The sequence goes on from JALOKU010000003.1 coordinate 52,607, forward strand.
AGATCTGCAGCGGGCGCGTGGCGTAGCTCAGGAGGAACTTCACCGTCATCAGGTCAAGGACGACCCGGACGGTGCGGCCGAGGCCGTACTTCGACGTACCGTACTGCCGGGGCCGGTGGTTCACGACCTGCTCGACGATCTTCACGCCGAGTTCGCTGGCGATCGCCGGCAGGAACCGGTGCATCTCGCCGTAGAGGCGCAGCGGCTTGATCACTTCAGCCCGGAAGACCTTCAGCGAACAGCCGTAGTCGTGCAGTTTCACCCCGGTGATGCGCGAGATGAGCCAGTTGGCGATCATCGACGGCAGCCGGCGTGTGAACAACGGGTCCTTTCGGTCCTTCCGCCAGCCGGCGGCGATGTCGGCGCCCTGTTCGACCAGCGCCACCAGGGCCGGGATGTCGGCCGGGTCGTTCTGCAGGTCCCCATCCGAGGTCACAATCAGCGCGCCTCGCGCGTGGGCGAACCCGGCCGCGAAGGCCGCGGTCTGCCCGAAGTTCCGCCGGAACCTGATGACGCGAACCCGCGCGTCGCCCGCCTGGATGGCGGCCAGCCGCTCGAAACTGTCGTCCGTGCTCCCGTCGTCGATCACGAGGATTTCGTATGGGCGCCCCCACCCCTCCAGCGTGGCGGTGAGCTGGCGGTACAGCTCCGGGATGCTTGCCGACTCGTTCCGGACGGGGATGACGACGGAGAGGTGTGGGCTGGTCACGGGCGGTCGGATTATACCTCGGCCGCCGGCCGCCGCTGGCGGCGCCAGTAGTAGGCGAGCAGCACCGCCGCCGCCAACGCGGCGCCCCAGAGCGCCACGCCGGCGCCGTGCCGCTTGATGTAGTCGAACGCGGCCGCGCCGTAGTAGACGGCCAGGATCCCTTCGGCGAGGTAGCGCACGCCCCGGCCGATGCCGACCGCCCACGCGAACCTGCCCACGGGCATGCCCGCGACGCCGGCACCGAGCACGAACAGCTTCAGCGGGACAGGGGGCGGCAGCATCGCGGGGACCACCACTGCGGCCATGCCGTAGCGCTTGAACCGGCCCTGCATGCGGTCGATCTGCTCGCGGGAGAACTGCTTGCGCAGCAGCGCCTCACCGCCCCTGCGGCCGACGTAGTAGACCACCAGCGAGCCGGCGATCGACCCGGCCGTCGCCATGGCCGCGTAGTACAGCAGGAACGACGGGCTCTTCGTCACCATGTAGACGATGAGGATGTCGTTGACTTCCGGGAGGGAGAGCACCGAGGCGTCGATGAACGCCACGAAGAACAGCCCCAGGCCGCCGATGCTGAGCGCGAAGGCCTGCGCCCACGCGATGACCTGTTTCATCCCGTTCGCGGCTCCGTCGGGCAGGCGGCGTGCGAACGCCGGGGGCCCTGCCTGGAGGTGGTGTACGATAGCGCATTACGAGGCTCACGGTGCCCGCTCCAGCAGATGCGGATTCCCATTCGCCCAATCCGCAGATTATACCCGACATCCGCGGCCCCGTGTGGCCCGCGCGATTCGGTGTGTCGGCGCTCGTCCTGGGTTCCATCGCGGCGTGGTGGTACGCCCGGGCGGGGCTGACCCTGTCGCACTACGACGCCAAGGCCCACCTGGTCGTCGCGCGGCGCATCGCCGACAGCCTGACGCCCGGATGGATTCAGATTGGCGCCGTCTGGCTCCCGCTTCCCCACCTGGTCAGCTTCCTTCCCGTACAGTGGGACTACTTCTACCGGACCGGCGCCTTCGGGGTGGGCCTGTCGGTGGCCTGCTTCGCCGCCACCGTCTTCGCGATTACACGCCTGCTGACGGACCTCACCCGCTCTCGCGTCGCCGCCCTCGCCGGGGCGCTGGGCGTCGGCCTCAACCCCAGCCTGCTGTATCTGCAGTCGACGCCCATGACGGAGCCGCTGCTGCTGGCGCTCATCACGCTGGCGGCCTGGCAGGGCGTCGAGGCCATGCGTTCTGACGATCGGCGCGGCATTCGCCGCGCGGGCGTTGCCCTGGCTGCGGCCGTGATGACGAGGTACGAGGCCTGGCCATTCGCGGCGGCGCTGCTGGCGCTCAGCCTGGTCGCACAGCTTCGCCTGGGCCGATCGCTCCGCGCGGCGCTGGTGTTTGTGGGGCGCCTGGCCGTCTACCCGGCTGCTGCCATCCTGGCTTTCGTGGTTCTGAGCCGGGCGTCGGTCGGCGCGTGGTTCGTCCAGTCAGGGTTCTTCCTCGCCGAGAACCCGGACCTTCATCGGCCGTTTCGCGCGCTGGTGTCCGTGTGGTGGGGGGCGCACCAGCTGACGAGCTATCCGCTGGCTGCCCTCGGCGCCGCCGGCCTCGCCGTGCTCCTGGTCCGTTCGCTGCGGTCGCGGGCTCTGGCCCCCTGGCTTCCGGCCCTGGCCCTGGTTGGCGTGGCGATGCTCCCGTGGTACGCGTTCTACTCGGGCCACCCGTTCCGGATTCGCTACATGGTTCCACTTGTGCCGGCCATCGGGCTGGGCGTCGGGTGCGCTGTCGGGCTGGCTGGCAGACTGAAGCCGCTGGTCGCCGCAGCGGCCCTCGCCGCGGTGGTGATGGCCCCCGGAGCGCTCGATCCCGCTGCGCCGATGGTGCTCGAGGCGCAATGGGACCGGGCGAACCAGGCGGGCCGCTCCCGGGTTGCCGCGTACCTGCGGGCGCACTGGGACGGCGAGACCGTGATGGCCAGCATGGGCTCACTCGCCCACTTCATGCAGGAGCTGTCCCGCGACGGGTTCCGGATCCGCGACTTCCTTCACGAAGGAAACGGCGACATCTGGCTGGCCGCCCTGGAGTACCCGGGCCCGCACGCCGCATGGGTGCTGATCGAAGAGCAGGCCGAGGGGGGCGACATGCTCGCGGCCCGCGCGCGTACCAGGCCCGGCTATCTTGCGGCGTATGCGCGCGTTGCCGAGGGTGGAGGCGTGGCGCTTTATCGGAGGCGGTAAGAGAATTCGGTCTCAGATAGAAGCAAGAATCAAGAATCCAGAAGCAAGAAGAAATGCCCGTTTCGCCGATGGCGGGGCTTTCTCCTAGCTTCTTACTTCTTACTCCTTACTTCTTGCTTCTTACTTCTTGCTTCTTCTTCAGAACCGGTACCCAAACGTCGCGAGGATGCTGAATCCGCCCAGGTCGAGCTTGGGGCCCAGAAAGTCCTCCGACAGATCGGCCGTGCCCCACTGGTAGCGGCCTTCCATCCCGATGAGTGCCGACTCGGACACGCGGCCTCTGACGCCGAAGACAGCGACAGGGCCGAACGACGTGCCGCTCTGGACATACGAGGCCTCATAGATGCTGTCGTCGGTGGCGAGAAACTCGCCGCGCTCGCTGTAGCGCCAGAAGTAGGCCCCCAGGCCGCCGCCGACGTAGGGCTGAAAGGCCCGCTTCGCGCCGAGCGGGAAGATCTTGACGACCGCCGTCAGCGGCATGATTCGCAGCTTGAGTTCCTGCTCGATCTCGGAGCCGTCCTGGTTGACCCACTCCTCGTAGATGGCGGGCGCCGTGGCCTGGTAGTAGCCGAATCCCGCCCCCGCCTCGAGGTATTCACCGAGCGCGAACGACCAATCGCCGCCCACCAGGAGCCCATTGAAGTCGCCGAAATCGAAGAGCAGGTACTGCCGGTCGATGGCCAGCACGTCGCCTTCGACGCGGGAACCCTCGCCTTTCGGCAGGAAGCCCCCGAATTGTGCCGTGAGGACCTGCTGTGCCGACGCAGGTCCCGCCAGGCCGGCGATGACCGCGAGGACGAGCAGCGCCGCGACGACGACTCTCTTCATCATGGGACCCCTCCAGTGAACGCACCTGGCGACATCTCTCGCACATCTGATGCCAGGCTGCGGCGGCAGGGTATCCGGCAATCCGGCCCCGCCAGGGGGGCGGATGTCCTGCGGAGGTATCACCGCGTCCGGTTTCGAGCACGCCCGGCCCGGAACGCCCGGATCGTCTCGAGCATCGGCCGCTGCAGGCCAGGCGTCGATGCCAGGACGTGCCCGCTTCGCACGAAGAACGGCGAGCCGTCGGTGCCCGAGACCACGCCGCCCGCCTCTTCCACGATCAGGCTGGCCGCCGCCACGTCCCACGGTTTGAGGTTGTCTTCCCAGAACGCGTCGAAGCGGCCGGCGGCCACATACGCCATGTCGAGCGCGGCCGATCCGAGGCGCCGCACCGCCCTGGCGCGCCTCACGAACTCGCCGAAGAGCCCGAGGACTTCGTCGGCGTCGTCGTGGACGTCGTACGGGAACCCGGTCACCAGCAGCGCCTCGAGCAGGGCCGACGCGTCAGACACACGCAGGCGCGCCCCGTTGACGTAGGCGCCTCCTCCGCGTTCTGCGGTGAACAGCTCTCGCCGGGTCGGGTCGTAGATGGCGGCCACCTCGACGCGGCCCGCGATCTCGAGGCCGAGCGACGCGCAGAAGATCGGCAGGCCGTGGGCGTAGTTCGTGGTGCCGTCGATGGGATCGAACACCCAGCAGTGGTCCGGCGAGGCGCCGCGGCCTGGTTCCGACTCCAGCTCCTCCGCCAGGATCGCATGCGACGGAAACCGCTCGGCCAGCACGCGCCGGCACATCCGCTCCACCTCGAGGTCGGCTTCCGTGACGAGGTCGATGGCGCCCTTCTTGGCGATCCGCAGGTCGCGATTGAAATGCGCGAGTTGAATCTCGCCGGCGCGCAGGACGATGTCGATGGCCGTGGCGAGGTGGCGCGGGTCGCGGGTCATCAGGCGCAGACGGGCGAATCAGGACTCGGCGGTGAGGCGCTTCACCATGCGCACTTCCATGCCGCCTTCCGGCAGTCTGGCCAGCTGGATGTCGTCCATGAAGCTGCGCATGAAGAAGATGCCCCGCCCGCTCGACTTCAGGAGGTTCTCGGGCGCGAGCGGGTCCGCAATCCCCTCGGGATCAAAGCCCTCGCCCTGGTCCTGGACGACGATGACGAGTTCCTCAGGGGACGGCGCGGGCCGGGTCGTGAACTCGACGGTGACGTGCTTGTTCCGGTCGTGGCGGTTGCCGTGCTTGATGGCGTTGATGACGGACTCGCGGACGGCCACCTCCATCCAGGTCAGCGCGTCCTCGTCGAAACGCAGATCGCGCCCGATCTGGTCGCTGACCAGCTGCACCATGTCGAGCATCTCGAAGGCGCTGGAGAAGCGCAGCCGAATCGTGGTTTCTGGCTCTGGCATCACCGTGCTGCCCGCTGGGATTATCGGCGCCCGCCGCGTGATTCTCCATACCATAGCCCAGAACACGGCTGATGCTATAGTGCAAACGTGAGTCCTCCCCGCGAGCGCGTCGTCTCGCCTGCCCGCCGTTTCGGGGGCGCGGTGCGGGTGCCGGGCGACAAGTCGATCTCGCACCGGGCGCTCATCCTGGGCGCCCTCGCGACGGGCCGCACGACGATTCGCGGGCTCGCGCCCGGCGGGGACTGCGGGTCCACGCGGGCGTGCCTGGCGGCGCTCGGCGTCGGCATCAGCGACACCGCCGCCCCGGACGGCACCGTCTGCCACGTCGAGGGGCTGGGCCTGGGCGGATTGGTGCCACCCGCGGCGCCGCTGGATGCCGGCAACTCCGGCACCACGGCGCGTTTCCTGATGGGTGTGCTGGCCGGCCACCGCTTCACCGCGACGCTGACCGGCGACGCGTCGCTGAGCCGCCGGCCGATGCGGCGCGTGGCGGACCCGCTGGGCCTGATGGGCGCGCGGATCGACACGACGGGCGGATGCCTGCCGGCGACGGTGGCCGGCCGTCCCCTCCGCGGGATCGCGTACGAAACGCCCGTCCCCAGCGCGCAGGTCAAGAGCGCCGTGCTGCTGGCGGGGCTGCACGCCGAAGGCGTCACGGTGGTCACCGAGTCGCGGCAGACCCGCGATCACACCGAGCGGACGCTGGCGGCCTTTGGCGCTGACATCTCGGTCGAACCGCTGCGCGTGTCGGTCGCCGGCGGCCGGCCGCTGACCGCCGCCGACATCACGGTTCCCGGAGACCCGTCTTCGGCCGCGTTCTGGGCCGCCGCCGCAGCCGGCATCCCGGGTGGGTCGGTGGTGATCGAGGGCGTGGGCGTCAACCCGTCGCGAACGGCGTTTCTCGGCGTCCTCGAGCGGATGGGCGCGCGCGTCGATGTGCGCCTGATTGACGGCGCGGGCGCCGAGCCGATCGGTGCTCTGACGGTGAAGCAGGCGTCACTCCGGCCCGTGGTGATCGAGCCCTTCGAGGTGCCGGGCCTCATCGACGAGCTGCCGGCGCTGGCAGCCCTCGCCACGCACGGCGGCGCGCTGTCGGTGACCGGCGCGGGCGAGCTCCGCGTGAAGGAGAGCGACCGCATCTCGGCGCTGGTGGCCGGCTTGCGCGGGCTCGGCGCCGACGTCGAGGAGTCCATCGACGGGTTCCGCGTCTCAGGCGCCCGTCGCCTGGCGGGCGGTGTGGCCGACGCCGCCGGCGACCACCGTCTCGCGATGGCCTTCGCCATTGCCGCGCTCGGCGCCCGGAGCGACTCCCGCATCCTCGGCGCGGAGGCGGTCGCCGTGTCGTACCCCGGGTTCTTCGAGATGCTCGAGAGACTGTGCGCATGAGGGCCGACAAGGTCTACCTCGTCGGGTTCATGGCGGCCGGCAAGACGTCGCTGGCGCGTGAGATCGGGCGCCGCCTCGACTGGAGAATCGAGGACGTCGACGAACGGATCGAGGCGCGCGAACGCAGGCCCATCGCGTCGATCTTCGCGCTCGACGGCGAAGCGTACTTCCGCGCCGTCGAGCGCGAGGTCGTCCAGGACCTGCTGCCGCCCCGCCACGCCGTGGTGGCGACCGGCGGCGGGACGTTCGTCGACCCGGACCTGCGCGCGCTCATCAAGGCCGACGGTGCGGTATTCTGGATTGACGTGCCTCTCGGGCAGATCATCGACCGGCTGCCACGCGACGGGAGCCGACCGCTGGCGGGGAATCGTCCCCAGCTCGAGGGTCTTTACGAGTCGCGGCGGCTGGCGTATGCGCAGGCACACGTCAGGCTCGATGCGTCGCGCGCGTCGGTTGGCGATCTCGCCGACCAGGTCGTCGAGTGGCTGGGAGCGTAGCCGCGATGCGTTGCCTCGTCCTGAGTGACATTCACGCCAACATCGACGCGCTCGACCGCGTGCTGGCCGACGCGGCCAGCCACGGCGACCTGCAGGTGCTGCTGCTGGGCGACCTGGTCGGCTACGGCGCCGAGCCCAACCTGGTCATCGACCGGCTGCGCGACCTGCCCGTCGCCGCCGCCATCCGCGGCAACCACGATCGCGCCGCCTGCGGGCTCGACGACGGGGAGCACTTCAACGAGACGGCGCGCACCAGTGCCGCGGTGACCGGGCGCATGCTGACAGCCCGCAATCGCGAGTACCTCAGGGGGCTGCCGGCCGGGCCCCTCGCGGTCAGCGCGCTCACCGAGATCTGCCACGGGACGCCCTTCGACGAAGACGCGTACGTGTTCGACGAGATGGATGCGGTGTACGCCCTGCGGGCCTCCTCGCGCCCGCTCTGCCTGTTCGGCCACACGCACGCGCCGTTTGCAGCCCGGCTGAGGGGTGAGGAACTGGAATTCCTGGACGTGGCGCCGGGGGACGCACTCGCCTTCGCGGGCGGCGAGCGCCTGCTGGTGAACGTCGGCTCGGTGGGCCAGCCGCGCGACGGCGACCCGCGCGCCGGTTACGGCATCCTCGACGAAGAGGCGCGAACGGTGACCCGCTACCGCGTGGCGTATCCGATCGAGCGGGCCCAGGCGCGCATCCGCGACGCCGGCCTTCCCGAGGCGCTGGCCAGGCGGCTCAGCCTCGGGCGCTGAGCGGCGGCCGGGCTCAGGCTGGCGGGCTCTGCGGCGTCCTGGCGGCCTTCGCGGCCGCGCGTGCCGCGGAATCCTCCCGGCGGCGCAGTTCAGCGGCGAAGGCGTCTCTGGCGGCCCGCGATCCGAGAATCCAGCCGATGACGACCCCAAGCAGGATCATCGCCGGGATATAGATGAAGTGCCCCGCGCCCATCTCCCCCATCGTGCGCTCCCCTAGTGCTTCGGTACGCGGCGCTGCAGGTCCGCCAGCTCGCGTTCGAGTTTGGTCATCCGGCGCCACAGCGACCAGACGTACCCCAGCAGCGCCACCCAGACGAAGGCGTACGCGCCGATGACCATCGGCGCCGCCGGCAGCTGTTCGGTCTGCGGAATCTCGCTCAACGGGACGAAATCCCCCTGTGGGGCGGCCGGCTGCTGCGCCCACAGGAGGGCGCCCGGCAGCACCACGATCAGGACGAGCAGGAGCACGGTCTTCTTCATGTGCATGACCTCACGACGCACGCGGGCGCCTCACCCCGGGCCTCATGTCGCTTGATGGGGTTCGCCCCGGCCTATTCCTCGACGGCGAGGTAGAGCTGCTCCACCATCGCCTGCTGGTCCTCGAGCCGCTTCCGCAGCGTCAGCAGCAGCAGGTAGAGAATCGCAAACGCCGCCACGCAGAACCAGAACGCGCCGCGCATGCCCGGCGCGAGGGTCATCACGACGCTCGTCTTCGGGTGCAGCGTCCGCCAGTAATTCACCGACACGTACACGAACGGGACATTCGCCATCCCGAACAACGCCATCGCCCCGGCCAGCTTCTCGGACCCCGGGCCGCCGAACCGGCGCACCATCAGGTACGCGACGAAGATCATCCAGAGCAGAAGCGACGACGTCAGCCTGGCGTCCCACTCCCACCAGACCCCCCAGGCCTTGCGGGCCCAGATCGGACCGGTCACCAGGACGATGAGGCCGAACAGCACCACCAGTTCGCCCGCCGCCAGCGCGACCCGGTCGGCGGCGGCGGACCGCCGGAAGAGGAAGACCGCGCTCGCGATGCCGCACACGAAGGCCGACACGAACAGCAGCATCGCGGACGGCACGTGGTAGTAGAAGATCTTCTGCACCAGCCCCATCGTCTGCTCGACGGGCGCGTTGGCGACCACCAGCGGCGCGGACGCGAACAGCACCATGGCGATGAGCACGAGCGGGACAAAGATGCGGGTCATCGCTACTCCGTCATCAGGGGTTCAAAGGTCCACAGCGAGAGGGTGACGAACACCACGTCGAAGAACACCAGCAGGGCCGCCCAGAACCGGGCCATGGGCTCGTCGGGTGTGGCCTGGAAGATCGCGGCGGTGCCCCGGACTCCAGCGATGATGACCGGAATCGTAATGGGATACAAGAGCACCGGCAGCAGCACGTCCCGGCTCCGCGCGCGCACGAGCATCGCCGCGAACAGCGTCCCGACCGAGGCGAACCCCAGCGTTCCCGCTGCCAGCAGCGCAGCGAGCCACAGCGGCCGCGCGAGGACCGGCGCATGAAACAGGAGGCCGACCATCGGGACCAGCACCGCCTCGACGATGGCCATCAGCACGAGGACGCCCAGGAGCTTCCCCACGTAGATCGCAGGCCGGTCGGATGGCGCGAGCATCAAGGCTCGGAGCGTTTCGGTGTGCCGCTCGCGCTCGAAGGTGCGCCCGAGGGCGAGGGTGCCTGCGAAGGCGATCGCGATCCAGAGGATGCCCGCCGACGCGTCTTCGAGCGGCCGGCCCTCGCGCACCAGCGCGAACGCGAACACGAGGACGCACGACGCGGCGAAGAACACCGTCGTGTAGACGATTTCGCGGCTGCGCATCTCGACCGTGAGGTCCTTGCGCATGACCACCCAGGCGACGCGGAGGAACTGCTTCACCGCGCGGGCTCCTCGCGGGCTGCCGGCGCCGCCGCGGCCGGCGCCGCGGCCAGCAGCGTCTCGCGGTACCGCTCGCGCAGCGGTCCCGAGGCGCGCGGGACCGCCAGGAGGCGCCCGTCGCGCAGAATCGCCACGTCGTCCAGCAGGCCTTCAGCGAGGTCGAGGTCGTGCGTGGCGGCAATGACGATGGCGCCCTCGTCGCGGAGCCCACGCAGGCGGCTCACCAGCGCGTGTCCCGACGCGTCGTCGAGGCCGGTGAACGGCTCGTCGAGCAGCAGCAGCCGCGGGCCGTGCAGCAGAGCGCGCTCGAGCGCCAGGCGCTGGCGCATCCCTCGCGAAAACCCGGACACCGCGTCGTCTGCGCGATCGGCCAGGCCGGCATGGGCGAGCGCGCGCCCCACCCGCTCGCGCGGGTGGCGGAGGCCGTAGAGCCTCGCGAAGAACTCGAGGTTCTCGCGCGCGGTCAGTTCAGGATAGAGGTACAGGTCGTGACCGAGCAGGCCGAGGCGGCCCCGCAGCCCCGGGCCCGCCGAGCGGGCGTCGAACGTGCCGTAGCGCACCTGCCCCGACGTCGGCGCGAGCAACGTCGACAGAATCGCCAGCAGCGTCGACTTCCCTGCCCCGTTCGGCCCGAGCAGGCCGAGGATCGTGCCGGCCCCGCACGTGAGGCTTACCCGGGTCAGCGCGCGCCGCCGGCCGAAGTGCCGCGAGACGTCGTCGACCACCAGGCGATCGAAGTCACACTCCACGGCCGCTAGACCTCTGCGGCTGCGCCCGGCTGCCGATCGAGTTCTCCGTACACGCGCTCCAGTTGCGCCACCAGGTCCGCATGGCGAGCCGCATGGCGGTGTTCGTCGAGCGTGCCCGCGCGGCGCTGCTCCTCCGTGCGCACGAGGTCGGCCATCAGCCGGTCGCGCCGCTCGACGAGCGCGGCCAGGCGGGATGCATCGCCGGACGACGCGCGGGCCGACATCGCCGCCCAGGCGCCGGCGAGCAGGATGAGCGCCGCGATCCCGAGCGACAGGTTGCGGCCCCATCGGCTCCGGCTGGGAAGGCCGCTCAACGTCACCGCGATCGCCTGGTTGGCCGGCAGCGCGCCGCCGGCGCCGAGGATGAACGCCTGTCCGTCGCCGGCCATCTCGTTCGCGCGGATGAACTGCGGCGAGGTCATCCGGGCGGCGCCGGCCTTCGTCATGATGACCTGCACCCGCGCCCAGGGCGCCGGCAGCTTCTGCACGATGGTCCGCTCAGGCCCGGCGGGAGGCAGCGAGAACGCGAGGCGGACGGGCAGGCTGCCCGGCGGGATCGGCCCGGTGATGCTGACGCTCCGGCCGCGAATCGTCGCCTGCGTGGACGATCCTTCCAGCAGCGACCCCTGCTCGGCGCCCTCGGGCAGATCGAACACGAGCTCCGCCTTCGGCGTCACCGGGGCGGACGAAGGGTTGACCAGGTCGAAGAGGTAGAACACCTCGAGGGTGTCGTCGTCGAATTCGATCTGGATCCGGCTGTCGCCGGCGAAGACGACCTCGCCCGGCCCGGCCGCCGGCACAGGGCCTTCGGCGGAGGGCGCGCCGGAGGCGCCGGCCACCAGCACGAGGCGGACGCCAGCGTCGGGTGGCACGGTGAACGGCTGCGACTCGACGACCTGCCCGTCCACCTCCGCCGCGGCGTGCACCGAGGTGCCGGGCTGGAGGCCGCTGAACACGGCGCGGCCGTCCTGGTCGGTGGTCGCCGATTCGATGCGGGACCCGGCGTGCAACTCGACGCGATGAGCCGCGATGTTGTTGGTCAGTTCTCCGCGCACCAGGCGCACCGATACGCTGCCGGCAGGCACGTCGGAGGCCGGCATCGGGATGCCGGACATCTGCCGGGCGTCGGGCATCTGGGCCGACGCCGGCATCGCCAGTACGGCGATGGCGCACCAGGCGACCGCGGCCCGGACCATTGACGGATGGATGTTCATCGCGCCGCCTCGATTCTCGTGCCGCACGACTTGCAGAACCGCGCGTCCGGGTCGTTCGCCGTGCCGCAGGCGGCGCAGGTGCCCGCCGCCGGGGCGGACGCCTCCCCCGGCTCCGCCACCGCGGCCGCGCGCACCTGCGATGACGGCGCGCGGCCGACTCTTGTCGCGAGCTCGCGCTCGATGAGCGTCCGGTAGCCGGTACGGTCGGCATCGAGCGCACGCAGCAGGCCCGCCGCGCGCGCGCGAAGCCTCCCCGACATCTCGTGGAAGTCGGCGTCGGAGATCTTCCCCATCGCGCGGTCGAACTCCACTTCCTTGATCGATCGCAGCACCAGCATCTTCTCGCGCTCGAGGGCCGCCCGCGTGCGCCCGCCGACCATCTCGGTCTGTTCGCCGAGCTCCGGCGTGACCAGCGGCGCCACGGTCCGCGCCGCCGCGGCGGCGACCCAGGCCACGGTGGCAATCACGAGGGCGATCGCCATGGTGTTCACCGTCGACGTGCCCTGCGTGGAGAACGCGCCGACCGCGATGGCAAGCACGGTGGCCACGAGCAGGAGGTGCCAGGGCCTCAGGCCTCCTTCGCGGGCGTCCTCCGCCGACGCCGCGGGGGGGGGCGGCAGGGCCGCTGCCGCTGGTCGTCGTGGCCTGTCGGTCGTCTTCCGCGCCATGCTCGGACTCCTGGCTTCCGCTCTGCGTCAGGTGGTGCTGGCTTCGGCGGGCACTCGGCCCAGGGCGAGCGCGAACGCGCGCTCGGGCAGCAGCGCGATCCCGGTCCCCAGCACGAGGACGCCGAATCCCGCCCAGATCCAGTTGACCAGGGGCGTGATGACCACCTGCAGGCTCATCGACTGGTCGTTCACGTCATAGGCCGGCATGACGAGGTAGAGGTCCTCGGCCACGGTCCGCCGGATGGCGACCTCCGTCGTGGGCTGATCCTCATGCTTCCGGTAGAACCAGCGCGCCGGGTACATCGTGCCGCGGGACTCGCCGTTCTCGCTCACCGCGATGTGGCCGGTGACCATCTGTTTCTGGGCGTCTTCGGTGACCTTGACGCCATTGTTGCGGACCGTGACATGACGCACGGTGGCTTCCTCGCCGACCTTCAGCAGCAGCTGCTGGTCGGTCTTGAACCCCTCGCCGGCGAAGCCGAGGAACATCAGCACGATGCCCAGGTGGACGATGTAGCCGCCGTAGCGCCGGCGCTCGCGCATCACGAGGCCGATGCCGGCCGTGAGCCTGTCGGTGCCGGTGGCCTCCTGCCGCACGCGGGCGCCGCGCACGAATTCCTGGGTGATGGTGGCGGCCACAAACGCGCACAGCGCGAAGCAGATGCCCGAGGTCCACACCCGGACGCCGAGCCCGACCAGGGCCACGGTGACCACGGCCGTGAACACCGCCGGCCAGACAAACTGCTCCCGCAGGCTGGCGAGCGACGAGCGGCGCCACGCCAGCAGCGGCGCGACGCCGGTCAGGAGGAGCAGGATGAGGCCGATCGGCGCCATCCAGCGGTTGAAGAACGGCGGGCCGACCGTCAGCCGGTTACCGGTGAGCGCCTCGCTCATCGTCGGGAACATCGTGCCGAACAGCACGAGCATCGCCGCGATGAGCAGGATCCAGTTGTTGGCGACAAACGCCGCCTCCCGCGAGAACCATGAGTCGAGGTCGTAGCGCGGCTTCAGGAGCGGCAGGCGCCGGATGACCCACGCGAAGCTGAACAGCAGGATGGCCGCCATGAAGACGGTGAACATCCACGTCAGCGTGCGGTCCTCGCCGAAGGCGTGCACCGACTGCACGATTCCCGACCGGGTCATGAACGTGCCGAAGATCGTGAGGAAGAACGTGATGATCACGAGCGACACGTTCCAGACCTTCAGCATGCCGCGGCGCTCCTGCACGATGACCGAGTGCAGGAAGGCCGTCGCCGTGAACCACGGCAGCAGCCCGGCGTTCTCGACGGGGTCCCAGCCCCAGTACCCGCCCCAGCCGAGCTCCTCGTACGCCCAGATCATGCCGAGCGTGAGGCCGAGGCTCAGGAACAGCCAGCTCACCATCGTCCAGCGCCGGACGGCGCGCAGCCAGGAGTCGTCGAGGTGCCCGGTGATGAGCGCCGCCATGCCGAACGCATACGGAATGGTCATCCCCACGAACCCGATGTAGAGGCTCGGCGGGTGGACCACCATGTAGATGTTCTGCAGGAGGGGGTTCAGGCCGCGGCCGTCAGCCGGTGCCTGCACGAGGAAGGTCTCGAACGGGTTCTTGTGGACGATCATCATGAACAGGAAGAACACCTGCACGGCCGAGATGATCGCGACCACGTACGGAATCAGTTCGCGGTGCCGGTCGCGGTTCACGTAGACGGCGAGCGACCCGAACAGCGCCAGCAGGAACACCCAGAACATGATCGATCCGTCGAGGCCGCCCCAGTACGACGTGATCTTGTAGAAGAGGGGCTGCGCGAGGTCCGAGTAATGCTGGACGTACTTGAGCGAGTAGTTGTCGGTCACAAACGCGTGAATGATGACCGCCGACGCGGCGGTCATCAGCGCCGCCGACAGGTAGAACGCCCCGACGCCGCTCTCAACGAGGCTGCGCGACCCACGCCGCGCGCCCGCGACCGACGCCGCGATCGCGTAGGCCGAGACGACCAGGGTTGCCATCAGGAGAAACGAGCCGAGAGAGGCCATATGTCACCTGCACCTACCAGGGGCCGCCGGCGACGGCGCCACCACCTGGGCGGCGGGCCGGCGGGTAGGGTTGCTGTTGGACGCGGAGAGGGAACGCGGCGGCTGCACTCCGGCCCCGCCTCACGCGCCGGGGCCGGTCAGCCCTTTCTTCGCGTCGTACTTGGACGGGCATTTCGCCATCACACCGTTCGGCGCCACGTGAAAACCGCTGGCGTCCAGCCGTCCCTTCAGTACGACTTCCGACTCGTCCTTGAAGGTGTCCGGCACGATCCCGGTGTAGGTGGCGTCGATGACGGCGCCCTTGCTCTGGACCTTGAACCGGTACTCGAGAGAGTCCCGCTTCCGGAGGATGGAGTCCTTCACCACGAAGCCGTGGAGCTGGAGGTTCTTCCCGTGCCAGGCCTCGGGATTCACCATCACCTCGTCGACGTGTTTGTAGAACTCCGTGCCCTCGCTGAGCGTGGAATAGAGCAACCCGCCCAGTGCGAGGACCAGGACGAGGCTCGTGATGCCGATCTTGACGGATTTCTGTTTCATGGGCAGACAGTTACGGGCAATCCGAACCCCCGGAAACAGGATACCCTCAGCCGCCGGTCCGGTCAAACGGCGGGGGCTCGGTCCAGCCGTTCGCCCGGGTGGCGTCGTGCGGCAGTAGCCCCGCGGCTTCGAGCAAGGCCCGAACCGCCCCGACGGGCAGGCCCACGACGTTGCTGTAGGACCCGTTCACCGACTCGATGAACCGGGCCGCGAGCCCCTGCACGCCGTATGCCCCCGCCTTGTCGCGGGGCTCGCCGCTGGCCACGTACCAGTCGATCTCGGCGGCCGTGAGGGGCCGGAAGCGCACCCGGGTGCCGACCAGCGCCGACGATTGCCGGCCAGCCCGGACCAGCACGACGCCCGTCAGCACCTCGTGCACCCGCCCGGACAAGCGCCCAAGCATTCGCGCCGCATCGGCATCGTCGGCCGGCTTGCCCAGCATCTCCCCGTCGATCACCACGGTGGTGTCGGCCGCGAGGACCAGTTCGCCGGAGTGCCTGGCGGCGATGGTGCGCGCCTTCATCGCGGCCACGCGAACGACGTAGGCGGCGGGCGGCTCCCCGGCGAGTCCGGATTCGTCGACATCGGCCGGTTCGACCTCGAAGACGTAGCCGGCCTCGTGCAGCAGGTCCATCCGCCTGGGCGACGCCGACGCGAGGATCAGCCGCATCCCGGAATGATACACTTGCGCTCCCTGCACGCCCGAGCCGAGGACCATGGAGCCTGTTCAGTCCCTGATGTCGAGCGCCGTCGCCCGCCTGGTGCGGCCAGCGCCCCTGTGTCCTGAGAAGGTGCTGTTCGCGTGGCGCTCCGCCGTCGGCTCCGCGGTATCGCGGGTCACCCGCGTGCGGCTCGCCGGGCCCGGCGTCCTCGAGGTCGTTGTTGACGATGATCGGTTTGGTGATGAGCTGGTGCGGTCGGCGGCCCTCGTACTCACCCGCCTCCAGGCGTTGCTGGGCGCCGACGTCGTTGGCCGCCTCGAGGTGAGGCGGCCTGGAAAAGCGCCGGGCCGTCGGCGGAGAACGGGCGGAGTACCAGGAGCCGGCCGAGCGAAGGGAGAAAGGTGATGATCAAGACTATCGGCGTCATCGGCGCGGGCACGATGGGCAACGGCATCGCGCAGGTGTTTGCCCAGGCCGGGTTCCAGGTCCTGGTGGAGGACGTGGCGGGCACGGCGCTCGATCGCGGAAGAGCGACCATCGAGAAGAGCCTCGCGAAGTTCGTCGAGAAGGGCAAGCTCGACGCCGCGTCGCGGGATGCGGCCCTCGGGCGCCTCGCCTTCTCCACGAGTCTCGATGGCTTCGCCGAGGCGGACTACGTGGTCGAGGCGGCGATCGAGAACCGCGAGGCCAAACGGGCGCTGTTCACCACGCTCGACCAGATCGCACGGCCGGGGGTGATGCTGACCTCGAATACCTCCTCGATTTCCATCACCACCTTGGCGGCAGCGACCACGCGCCCCGAACTGGTGCTCGGCATGCACTTCATGAACCCGGTGCCGCTCATGGCGCTGGTCGAGCTGGTTCGCGGCCAGGCCACGTCGGCCGAGGCGATGGCCACGGCGACAGGGCTGTGCGGCCAGCTCGGCAAGACGCCGGTCGAGGCCGCCGACTACCCCGGCTTCATTGCCAACCGTATCCTGATGCCGATGATCAACGAGGCCGTGTTCGCCGTGATGGAAGGCGTCGGCACACCGGAAGCCATCGACACGGTGATGAAGCTGGGGATGAACCACCCGATGGGTCCGCTCACCCTGGCCGACTTCATCGGCCTCGACGTGTGCCTTGCCATTCTCGACGTGCTGCACGACGGGCTGGGCGACCCGAAGTACCGCCCCTGCCCCCTGCTGAAGCGGATGGTGGCGGCAGGGCATCTCGGGCGCAAGAGCGGGAGGGGGTTCTACACGTACTAGGGGCTGGGGGCTAGGCGCTGGTCTGGCGTTCCGGGGCGACAGGGCGGCTCGAAACGCTGCGCCGTCGCGCCCACCACGCCAGTCCGGCGACCGGGCCGAGGATTGCGAGCTCTCGTGCGACGGAGACGGCGTTCTTGAGGATGAACTCCTCGGGCTTCCAATAGCGACGGGAGATGTCCGCGAACAGGTCGATGCCCGAATAGAAGTACGCCGACGAGACGGGCCACAGCGCCAGCAGTCCCCGGGGCGTGCTGGTATCGTGGCCCAGCCAGTCGAGAGCGATGTGGCTGGCCACCGCAAGCCCGCACGTGAGGCCCGTTGCCAGCGCCGGCACGCGGAGTGCCCGCGCCATCGAGCCGCCGGCGAGAGCCGCGAGGGCGGCCGCGGCTAGGCTGTGGGTGTAGGTGCGATGGCTGGCCAGCAGGATGTCGAGGTCGGGCGCCAGTGCCAGCGCCGCGCTGGCCAGGACAAGCGGCGTGACGATCGGGGCCGCCGCCGCCGGCCCGCCCGCCAGAACGCGGAACCGGCGGGGCGCGAAGGCCTCGGCCGCCCACGCGACCGCGACGCCGGCGAGGAGATGGCCTGCTGGGCTCGGCACCCTACCAACGTAGCAATCTCTGCCACGCTGCCGCAAGCCGGCGATGCAGATTCTGCCACCGCCCTCTCATCATGGCGAAAGTCGATATCCCTGTAACTGGCTGATAACACAAGGCTAGCAAGCCCGAGGCCGTCGATTTTCGCTTGACTTGAATCCGGCACGCATCTAGAATCAGAAGGATTCGCCCGCACGCAGATCAAGGAGAGCACATGGCTGTTGACGACCGCATCGAGCGCACGAAGGCCCTGGACGTGGCCCTGTCCCAGATCGAGAAGCAGTTTGGCAAGGGTTCCATCATGCGGCTGGGCCAGAAAGGCGCCATCCTGCCGGTCGACTCGATTCCGACCGGCGCCGTCAGTCTCGATTTAGCGCTCGGCATCGGCGGGATGCCCCGCGGCCGCGTCGTCGAGATTTTCGGGCCGGAGTCGTCGGGCAAGACGACGCTGGCGTTGCAGCTCATCGCCGAGGCGCAGAAACTGGGCGGCATGGCGGCATTCGTTGACGCCGAGCACGCCCTCGACGCGGGGTACGCGCAGAAGCTCGGCGTCGACCTGGACAATCTCCTTGTGTCGCAGCCCGACAACGGCGAGCAGGCCCTGGAGATTGTCGAAGTGCTCGTGCGCTCCGGCGGGGTGGACGTGGTCGTGGTCGACTCGGTCGCCGCGCTCGTGCCGCGGGCGGAAATCGAGGGCGAGATGGGAGAAGCGCAGATGGGCCTGCAGGCGCGCCTGATGTCACAGGCCCTCCGGAAGCTCACCGGCGTCGTCTCGAAGTCGAAGACGTCGCTGGTGTTCATCAACCAGCTGCGCGAGAAGATCGGCGTGATGTTCGGCAGCCCCGAGACGACCACCGGCGGCCGCGCGCTGAAGTTCTACGCCTCGGTCCGCCTCGACATCCGGCGCATCGCCAGCATCAAGGACGGCGACATGGTGGTGGGCGGCCGCGTGCGCGTCAAGGTCGTCAAGAACAAAGTGGCGCCGCCTTTCCGCGAGGCCGAGTTCGACATCCTGTACGGCGAGGGCATTTCCAAGCAGGGCGACCTCCTCGACCTGGCGGTGGATCGCAAGATCGTCGAGAAGAGCGGCACGTGGTTCTCGTTCGGCGGCGAACGCCTCGGCCAGGGCCGCGAGAATGCGAAGCAGTTCCTCAAGGAAAACCCTGCGGTGTTCAAGACCATGGAGGAGCGTGTGCGAAAGGAACTCGGCTTGACGCGCGAGGCCGCCGTGGACACCGAAGCGCCGACGGAGAAAGAAAAGGCGGCTCCCCCGCGGCGGTAGCGCTCGGGACGCCGCCTGGCCCGCGGCCTACGGGCCGGCCTCTTGGCCGACGGCGATCTGCATGTTATATTGGCTGTCTTGCCGTCGCGCCGACCTCAGTGCCGAGGTAGCTCAGTTGGTAGAGCACCTGACTGAAAATTAGGGGGTCCCCAGTTCAAGTCTGGGCCTCGGCACCACACACAACTACGTCAGCGGCGGCTGATGACGTCTCAGCGCGAGAGCCGTACACCGAGGCTGTCCGGCGCAGGAGGCCTCGCAGCCCCCCGAGCGCCGCGCCTGCTTGCAGGCCCCTACGCCTTCTTCCGCTCGAAGGCAATGGCGCCGATCTCGCCGTCCGGGGTTTCCCACTCACCCGCCATCTTGTCGCCGCTGAGGGTCAGCGTCATCTTCATGAGCGTGCCGTCGGTCAGCGTGAAGCCGAACGACAACACGCTGTCTGCAAACCGCACGTCGCGAAGCGCCTCCTTCGCGACGATGTTGAGGGAATCGCTCATCGTTCCGCCGTAGCCGTCGCCGATCTTCGTGATCGCCAGCGTCACCTGATCCGCGCCCTGGTCGGGCACGTTGGTCGTGCCGACCCAGAGTCCGGCCGGTTCTTCCGCTGCCCTGGGCGCCGCCGGCAGCGACACCATGGCCGCCGCCACGACAAGTAGAACCCGCTTCAGCATCGTGCCTCCTCGGGAACGCCGATGTACGGCTACCGCGCAGTCGCTCCGGGGGCAACTCGTCGTTGGCGACGCAGCGCCAATCATGAGACTCGAACGCGCCTACTCGTCGCCCTCGTCCTCGTCCTTCTGGAGGCTCGTCGCGAAATCGTCGAACTCCTCCGCCAGCGCGGCCTCGACCTTCTCCTCGTCAAGGGCCTCCACGCGCCCGCCGCCTCGGACCTTGATGGGGCCCTTGGGTCCGCTGTCGGTGCGGCCCTTGGCCCCGCCGCGGCTCCTGCCCTTGGGAGGCGCGGGAGGCCCGAAGTTCCGCTCGCGCCGCGCCGCAGGGTCGCCGGACGGGGCCGACGACCTGGGCGGCCCGCCAAACGGCGCGCCCGAGGACGGCCCTCCGAAGCCCATCGGCGGCCGGGGGCCCCGCTCTTCCCTGGGACGCGCCTCGCTGATCGAGAGCATCCGCCCCACGAACGGCTGGCCGTTGAGCCTGCGGATGACCTCGGTGGCGACGGCGAGGTCGGGATAGTCCACGAAGGCGAAGCCTCGCGGACGCCCCGTTTCGCGATCCATCGGCAAGACGACGGAGAGCGGCGGGGCAATGGCGGCGACGTGCGCGCGCAGATCTGCTTCTGTCGCGCTGTAGGGGAGATTCCCGATAAACAACCGGACTGGCACGCTGTTATTTCACCTCGTGGTTATACGGCAGTCTGCCGCGTTGTGGCTGGAGATTCCGGTCGTGGCGAGGGCGGAGGATGGGCAGTCAAGGCTCAGGACTGATACCGATGCTAGACTCTACCAGACCCGCGCATCACGGCGCAACAGCCGCGTCGCCAGCCGGTCCCGTTTGCCTTGCGCCGCCGAAGGCCGTCTGGTAGCGTGGGAAGTCCCTCTGTTCATGGAGTGCTCGTGATTAAGCATACTGCCGTCCTCCTGCTGCTCCCGGTGTTCGCCCTCAGCGCGTGCACGAAGGAAGCCGACAAGGCACCGGTCCAGGCGCCGGCTGCGGCCGAAGCCCCTGCGTCCATCCCGGCACAGACCGGCCCGGCCCCAGGCGGCGCCGCGGCGGTGCCGGCGGCCAAGCCCCTGCCGGCGCAGATCCCCGATGTCGTGGCGCGGGTCAACGGCGAGGACGTCAAGAAGACCGAGCTCGACATGGCGATCAAGTCCCTCGAGGGTCGCGCCCGGACCGCGGTGCCCGCGGAGCAGCGCGACGCGGTCTACCGCCAGGTGCTGGACCGGCTTATCGGCTTTCACCTGCTCGTCCAGGAGTCCAAGGCCCGCAAGGTGATCGCGCCGCCGTGGGAAGTCGACAGCCAGGTGGAGCAGATCAAGAAGCAGTTCCCGAGCGAGGACGCCTTCAAGCAGATGCTGCAGTCCCGCGGCGTCACACTGGAGCAGTTGCGCACGGACACGGCTCAGACCATCGCGGTCAACCTGATGCTCAAGAACGAACTCGAAACGAAGATCGCGGTGACCGAGGCCGACAGCAGGAAGTTCTTCGAGGAGAACAAGCCGCGCTTCCGCCAGGAGGACTCGGTGCACGCCAGCCACATCCTCATCAAGACGCCCGAGCAGGCCGACGCCGCGGCCAGGGCCAAGGCGAAGGCGCAGGCCGACGATCTGCTCGTGCAGCTCAAGAAGGGCGCGGCCTTCGCCGACCTGGCGAAGCAGTTTTCGCAGGATCCCGGCTCGGCGCCCAACGGCGGCGATCTCGGTTTCTTCAGCAGGGGCCAGATGGTCCCCGCCTTCGATCAGGCCGCGTTCGCGCTGAAGGCCGGGCAGACCAGCGGCGTGGTGGAAACGCCCTTCGGGTACCACATCATCCGCGTGAGCGAGACCAAGGCCGGCCGCGACCTCCCGTACGACGAAGTCAAGGCGCAGATTGACGACTATCTCAAGCAGCAGCTGCGCGATCAGAAGAGCCAGGAGTTCGTGGACCAGCTGAAGGCCAAGGGCAAGATCCAGGTCTTCATCTAGCCGTCAGCTCATGGGAGTCCCGAAGGTGCGTGTTGCGATGCGTATTCCGTTGGCCGTGGCTGCCGTGGTGGTCGCGGCGGCGATCGTGGGTGCGGCGCAGGCCCCGGCTCCTGCGCCGGCCTGGCTCGAGGCGTACCGCGAGCCTGCCTCGCGGCTGGTCGGCGCGGCGCTCGCCGACACGGCGGCCTGGAACCGGCTGGCCGAGTTGACCGACACGTTCGGTCACCGCCTCTCCGGGTCCACGGGTCTCGAGAACGCCATCGACTGGGCCCTCGGCGAGATGTCGAGAGACGGTCTTGAAAACGTGCGCGGCGAGAAGGTGATGGTGCCGCACTGGGTCCGCGGCCGCGAAAGCGCCGAGATCGTCTCGCCGGTGCGTCATCCCCTCGTCATGCTCGGCCTCGGCAACAGCGTGGGCACGCCGGCTGGCGGCATCGAGGCCGACGCGGTGGTGGTCGGCAGCTTCGCGGAACTCGACGCCCTCGGCACGGCGCTCAAAGGCAAGATCGTCGTCTACAACGTGCCCTGGACCGGCTACGGCGAGACCGTGCGGTACCGCAGCACGGGCGCGAGCCGGGCCGCGGCGCACGGCGCCATCGGGATGCTGCTTCGATCGGTCGGTCAGCCGGGCCTGCGCACGCCGCACACCGGCGCCCTGTCGTATGCGCCGGAGCAGCCTCAGATCCCGGCGGCGGCCATCGCCGGCGAAGACGCCGACCGGCTGCAGCGCCTCCAGGACCGCGGACAGAAGCTCGCGGTCCGGCTCATGATGGAGGCCCGGATGCTGCCCGACGCCGAGTCGGCCAACGTCATCGGCGAAATCGTCGGCCGCGAGCGCCCCGAGGAAGTGGTCGTGCTCGGCTGCCACTTCGATTCGTGGGACGTCGGCACCGGCGCGACCGACGACGGGGGCGGCTGCATCGCGTCGTGGGAGGCCCTGCGGCTCATGAAGAAGCTGGGCCTGCGGCCGCGCAGGACGGTGCGCGTGGTGCTCTTCACCAACGAAGAGAACGGCCTTCGCGGGGGGCTTGCGTATCGCGAGCAGCACGCGGCTGAACTCGCCAATCACATCCTGATGGTCGAAACCGACGGCGGCGTGTTCCGGCCGCTCGGCTTCGGGTTCTCGGGCAGCGACCAGGCGAGGGCCACGGTGAAAGCCGTCGCGTCGCTGCTGGCCGGCATCGGCGCGACGCGCATCGGCGCATCGGGCGGGGGTGCCGACATCGGCCCCAGCGTGCAGGCCGGGAAGGTGCCCTCGATGTCGCTGGATGTGGACGGCGCGTTGTATTTCACGATTCACCACACGCCGGCCGACACCGTCGACAAGATCGAGCCGACCGATATCGCCCGCTGTACGGCCGCGCTCGCGGTGATGGGGTACGTCGTCGCCGACCTCCCCACGCGGCTGGGTTCCTAGCACGCAGGAGGGGCCCCGACCCCTTCCGTGCAAGACTGTCCGGTGACGCCGCGCCCCCCGGCGCTGACACGGAGGACGCGCCATGTTCCAGCCACCGAAGAAGTACCGGCACCGCGACATCAACGGCCATCTGCTGAAGCCCGAGACCCTGATGATGAGCTACGGGTACGACCCGCAGTTCTCCGAAGGGTCCGTCAAGTGCCCGGTCTTCCAGACGTCGACGTTCGCATTCAAGACGGCCGAAGACGGGAAGTCGTTTTTCGAGCTGGCGTACGGCCTCCGCGAGCAACGGCCCGCGGAGGAGCCGGGGCTGATCTACTCCCGCGTGAACAACCCCGACCTCGAAATCCTGGAGGACCGCCTCGGCCTCTGGGACGAAGCCGAGTCGGGATTGGTGTTCTCCTCGGGCATGGCGGCGATCTCGACCACGATGTTCAGCGTGCTCAGGCCCGGCGACGTGCTGCTGGTCAGCGCGCCGGTTTACGGCGGCACCGAGTTCCTGGTCGAGAACATCCTGCCCCAGTTCGGCATCCAGCGCGTGTGGTTCGGATCCGGAAACCTCGGCCCGCCTCTTGACGATGCCGTGAAGCTCGGACAGTCGCTCGGCCGCATCGGGATGATCTATCTCGAAACGCCGGCGAATCCGACAAACGGCCTCGTCGACATCGCGCGGTGCGCCGAGATCGCGCGGTCGCTGACGGACGCGAAGGGACGCCGCC
Organism: Vicinamibacterales bacterium; assembly: GCA_025456345.1. Taxonomy (GTDB): domain Bacteria; phylum Acidobacteriota; class Vicinamibacteria; order Vicinamibacterales; family JAKQTR01; genus JAKQTR01. Next base: position 76,034 of record JALOKU010000003.1, read on the forward strand.
CGCTCGTGGCCGTCGACAACACCTTCCTGGGGCCGCTCTGGCAGCGCCCTCTCCAGCACGGCGCGGACTTCGTGGTCTACTCCCTGACCAAGTACGTCGGCGGCCACAGCGATCTCATCGCGGGTGCCTGCCTGGGCACAGAGGACGTCATCGCGCCGGTGCGGGGCATGCGGACGATCCTGGGCACCATCTCGGACCCGCACACGTGCTGGCTCCTCATGCGAAGCCTCGAGACGATGAAGCTCAGGATGACCAGCGCCATGAAAAACGCGCGCTACGTGGCCGAGTTCCTCGCCGACCACCCGAAGGTGAAGACGGTGCGGTATCTCGGCTTCCTGGCGCAGGGCGACCCGGAGTACGACCTCTATCAGCGCCAGTGCCAGTCGCCCGGATCGACGTTCTCGTTCGAAATCCACGGCGGCGAAGCCGAGGCGTTCCGGCTGCTCAACAGACTGCAGGTCGTGAAGCTGGCGGTCAGCCTCGGCGGCACCGAATCGCTGATGGAGCATCCGGCGACGATGACGCATTCGGACATCCCGCCGGAGCGGCAGGCCGAAATGGGAATCACGCCGGCGATGGTCCGGATTTCGGTCGGCCTCGAGCACCCGTCCGACGTCATCGCGGATCTGGCCCAGGCGCTGGAGGCCGTGTAGCGGCTTCTCGACGCCCGGCCGCCGGAAAATCGGCGTTCTGGCCGGACATCGGGGAATGGCGACCAGTTTAGGGTCTAGAAGCCCGGATCGGACTTTGCTATACAAGGAAGAGACGCGATCGTTCGCGGAGGGATTCGAATAACTGGAGGCAATGAGACATGGCACTGTGGATTAACGAAGATTGCATCAGCTGCGGCGCGTGCGAGCCGGAATGCCCGAACGAGGCCATTACCCAGGGCGAGTCGATCTACGTGATCGACCCCGCGAAGTGCACCGAGTGCGTGGGCGCGTTCGACACCTCCAAGTGCGTGGACGTGTGCCCGGTCGACGGCTGCATCATCGCCGACCCGAACCACGCCGAGACGCGCGAGCAGCTCGAGGCCAAGTACCACAGCCTGCACGGCTAGTCGCGCCTGCTTCATCTTTGGGGTGCCGGGGGACCGTGAGGTCCCCCGAGCTTTGTACTCCCTCCTCTCGCCCTGCGTGCCCTCCCGCCAGCTGCCGCACAGGATGAGCGCCGTCGCCCCGCGCTTGCCCGAGTCGTGAGGCGCCGCTAGAATGGGCCGGATCCTCCGCGACAACCAATTGAGAACGCGTGCAGGATCGTCTCCGTCGTCATGACGGCCGGACTGCGCGTCGAAGACCACGGCTTGCGGAAGGCCGCCGGCTGAGAGAGGAGGGATTCACATCGTGCGTCGATCGCCCCCTTGACACGGGAGTCTTCTCAGCAAGGAGCGGCATCCATGTCCAGCCCAACGCAGACGTCTGTTCCCGCGCTCGGTTCGGCCTCCGCCGAAGAGTCCAACCTCCCCTGGCTCGTCATGGTGTACATGGCGGGCGACAACAGCCTCACAGAAGAAATGGTCCTCGCGCTGCAGGACCTCATGATCGAGGGCGCGCCGGCGGGCGACGTCATCGTGGCCCAGCTTGACCCGAGCGGCTCGGGCCTCGCGACGCAACGGTACGACTTCACCCCGCCGCTGGCGACGGCGCAGAACATCGCGACGCCGCCCGGACCCGCGTTCCTCGACCTGTTTCTTGACCCGACCTTCAGCGAACTGGAATGCAACACCGGGAGCGAGGCATCGCTGAGGAAGTTCATCAAGTGGGCGCGAACCCGCGCACAGCATCACGGTGCGGACCCCAACCACATGCAGACGCTGCTGATCCTGTCCGGTCATGGCAGCGGCGCCACGGAGGACTTCTTCTTGAAGGACGAGGCGTCGTTGGACGCATTGACGTTCGACGAGCTGGCGAGTGTGTTCAAGTGGTACAGCGACAAGTACAAGCGCGCGATCGACGTCCTCGGCCTCGACGCCTGCTACATGTGCATGGGCGAACTGGCCTATCTCATCCGCAATCATGCCGGCTACATGATCGGCGCCGAAGGGCTCGAGCCGGCGTTCGGATGGCCGTATCGGTTGATCATGGACCGGGTCAGACAGAGTACGTCCGGCGGGCAGCACCTGGACCCGGCGCAGCTTGCGACAGGGATTGTCACGGCGTACATCGACCACTACGCCGACTACGACCGGGCTGCCGGACGGTCGGCCGACCTCGCCGCCATCCGCCTCGGCGAGGTTGGGAACGTCGTCCTGGCGTTCACGGCGCTGGTGACAGAGCTCTGCGCCGCAGGAGACGACAACAAGGTGCTGCTCGCTCACTGGTACGCGCAGACCTACAAGGCGGATCAGTTCGTGGATCTCAAGGACCTGTGCGAGCAGTTGAAGAGGTTCTTCGGTGCCGGAAGTGGCGTGGACACGGCCGCTCAGCTTGTCATCGACGCGCTGCGAGACTGCATCCTGAGGTCGGAGTGCTCCGGCTTTGCCGTGCAGCACTCGTACGGGCTCTCGCTCTACTTCCCCTGGTCCGCCGTCGCGCCGGAGTACGAGGACATCGCGTTCGCCCAGGACACGGGATGGCACGCGTTCCTCGCCGGCCACATCGCGCGAACCGAGCGGAATGCCAGGTACACGCCCTCCGGCGTGTTGTCCGCCCCGGACCTGGCGACGTTAATGAGGGACGTCGGACGAGTGCTCGCTGGCCAGGTGCCGAACGTGACCACGGGTGGATTCCAGACCTGGCTGGAAACCGGCGTGCAGTCGTTCGCGCAGCTCTGCAGTGGTCAGACGGGCGCCGCGCCGGCTGGCGTCGCCTTGCCCCTGGAAAAGGCGATCGCCAGACGCCTGCAGGACCTTTGGAGCCTGGCCACCACCAACGATTCGCAGGGCATGAAGACGCAGGCCTTTGACCGGGCAAAGAAGCGTATTCTCGCCAGCAGAATCCCCTTGGCGGACGTTCCCGAAGCGCTGTCCCGCCTGTACTTGCGCGGCCGGTACACCGACAAGAGCCGGTATACGGACAGAAGCCGGTACACCGATCGGAGTCGCTATACGGACCGGAGCCGGTACACCGACAGAAGTCGCTACACAGACCGAAGCAGATACGGTGGCGACCGCGAGTCGTGGGTCAAGAACCTCCCTCCGGTGATCGGAAAGGCGTTCTGGCCGTAGAATTCCCAGGGGCACGAATCCCGGGCGTGGCGCCCAACCGGAGGGTGATGAATCGCCAGTGAACGGACGCGGCAGCATCCTCACAGCGAGTGTCTTTCTGGCTATCGCGGGCTGGAGCGGCTGCCGCTCCGGCCCGCCGCCGGACACGTTGTTCCGCGAGGGCGAAGCGCTGCGCCTCGCATACGAAAACGCCGCCAGCGCACAGGCTATCGCCAAGTACGAGGCCGCTGCCGCTGCATGGGCCGCGGGCAAGGACGTTCGACGGGCCGCGCGTGCCGGCCAGCGTGCCGGGGCGACCTATGCGCAGTTGGGACGGCTGCACCAGTCGCTGGCGGCATACCGGGTGGCGGCCGCCGCCGCGAAGGCGTCGGGCGATCTCGCGCTCGAGAGCGAACTCATGAGCGCTGTCGGCACCGCGCGTTCGCTCGTCGCCGCCAAGGAAGCCGACTTCAACGGGGCGCAGAAGGACTGCGAGGCCGCCCTCGAGCTCTCGAGGCGCGCAGGCGGCGGCCTGACGGAGGCCCGCGCGTTCATCTGCCTGGGCGAAGCGGCCTATAACCGCGGCGAGCGGGAACGAGCGCTCGATCTGTATGGTCAGGCGGCCGTCATTTCCACGCGCCTCGGGGACAGGCCCGGACGGGCGGAGGCGCTCCTCGACCAGGGGACGGTCTTCTCCGATCGGAACGAGTTCGAGCGGGCTGCGGAGTGCTTGAGGTTGTCCACAGAAGCGTTCGCGGATCTCGGCGACGCCCGCGGAACCGCGATCGCGCTGGTCGCCGTCTCGAAGCTGCAGGAGCGGCGCGGGGCGTACCAGGACGCCCTGAACGGTCTGCACGCCGCCCTCGAGAGACTGCAACGCATCGGCGACCTGGTATGGGAGGGCGCCTGCCTCTCCGCGATCGGGTCTGTCTACATGCGTACCGGCGAGGCGGTGACTGCGCTCGACTACTGGGAGCGCGCCCAGCATCGCTTCAACACCGCGGGCCTGGCGACCTTCTCGGTTGACCTGCTCAGAACGCTCGGCGAGGCGTACCTCGCGTCTGGTAACGACACACAAGCCCTCGACTGCTTCGAGCGTGCTCTGGCGCTGGGCGTCGGACTCGGCGACGATCACTGGCAGGCCTACGCGCTCCAGAACATGGGCGCCGTGTATCTCTCCCGTGGCGACGCCGCGCCGGCCATCACATTCTTCCTTCGGTCACTCGCCGTGCAGGCGCGCATCCGGGATCCCCGTACCGAGGCGGAAACGCGGGTCTCGCTGGGCGAGGCGTGGCGTCTGGCTGGCGCGTACGGCCGCGCGCGCCCGGAGTTCGACACGGCCGTCGCACTCAGCCAGGCTGCGGAAGACCGCGCGTGGGAAGCCAGGGCGCTCGATGGGCTCGCGCGCCTCGCGATGGCCCAGGGCGATCTCGAGCATGCCCGCAGCCAGAGCGAGCGGTCGCTCGAACTGGCCGAGTCGCTCCGCGCCAACGTCGGCGGCCGCGATCTCCGCGCGTCCTACCTCGCGTCGGTGCACCGCTACCACGAAACACACATGGACGTGCTGATGCGGCTGCACAAGGCCCGGCCGGAGCGGGGCCTCGCCGCAGCCGCCTTTGAAGCCAGCGAGCGAGCGCGGGCGAGGTCCCTGCTCGACGGTCTGGCGGAGGCCGGCGTGGACCTCCGGACGGACGTCGACCCGGCGCTCCTGCAGCGTGAGCGCGCGCTGACGGAGGCCTTCGGCGAGTGGGCCGCTCGACAGCGACAGGCCTTCGACGATCACGCCTCGGCGGATCTTACGAGGCGCCTCGCCGACGACTACCGTGATCTCGAAACACGCAACAGTGCCCTCGAAGCGGAGATACGAAGCCGGAGCCCGCATTATGCGGCACTGGCGAAGCCGCAGCCGCTGACGCTGCGCCAGGTTCAGCAACAGGTCCTGGACCGCGACACGCTCCTGCTCGAGTACGCGCTCGGCGAGGATCGCAGCTACCTGTGGGCGGTATCGGCGTCGGGCTACAGCGTTCACGAACTGCCGGCCCGCGCTGAAGTCGAACGCATCGCGCAGCAGCTCTACGCGCGGCTGACCGCCCGTCTCACCGTGGCCGGCACCCTGCAGGAGCGTCGCCGGCAGGCCGAGGAGTCGGACCGTGTCTATTGGGAGACGGCCACTCGACTGAGCGAGATGCTGCTCGGTCCTGTCGGGAAGGTGATGGCCGGCAAACGGATACTGGTCGTCGCCGACGGCGCGTTGCAGTACGTGCCGTTTGGCGCGCTGCCCAGTCCCGGCGGCAGTGTGGAGCGAGTGCCCCTGATCGCGGATCACGAGGTCGTGAGCCTGCCGTCGGCATCCGCGCTGGCCGTCCTGCGGCGCGAGACGGCGGGTCGGCTCCCCCAGGCCGGCGCGGTGGCCGTTCTGGCCGATCCGGTATTCGAGCGTGACGACCCGCGGCTGCGTGCCGCGGTTCGTGCGTCAGGGGCGCAAGCCGGCCGGCCAGCTGGCCCGCCGCCCGGCGTCCCGGCCTCCGGCGGACAGCGTGGCTTCCCACGCCTCGCCGCCACCCGGCTCGAAGCCGACGCAATCGTGCGCGCAGGCGGCGGGAGCGCGTCCTTGAAGCGGCTCGACTTCGACGCCAGCCGCGCCGCCGCGATGAGCCCGGAACTCGGCCGCTACCGCGTCGTGCATTTCGCCACCCACGGCGTGTTCGACAATGACAACCCGGGGATGTCGGGTATCATGCTGTCGCTGTTCGACAGCCGGGGCCGGCCGCAAGACGGATTCCTCCGGGTGCACGATATCTACCGCCTGCACCTCCCTGCCGACCTCGTGGTGTTGAGCGCGTGCAATACGGCGCTTGGCAGGCATGTGACCGGCGAGGGCCTGGTCGGCGTCGTGCGCGGCTTCATGTACGCCGGCGCAAAGCGAGTTGTCGCCAGCTTGTGGAAGGTCGACGACGAAGCCACCGGCGAGTTGATGCGGAGATTCTACGAGGGGATGCTCGTGAATCGCCTGTCGGCTGCGGCCGCTCTCCGGGAGGCCCAAGTGGGCGTCTGGAGTCAGGCGCGGTGGAAGTCGCCGTATTACTGGGCGGCGTTCTCGCTGCAGGGAGAGTGGAGACCATAGGCCCTTCATCGCGGAGTCCGGGCCGCGCAGGTGACTGACGGAGCGCGTCGAATGACGTCCATGCCGGCACGCTCGAGCCTCAGTCCGGAGTCGTGGGACGACCTGTACGATTTTCTGGACCCCGATCGCCCAGACAATCCCGGGCCGGATCGCGACGCCGCTGCGGAAGCCAGGTGCCTCGAAGTGCGGAGGAAGCTCGTGTGCTTCTTCGCCGCCAGGGGGTGCTCGGACGCCGAGGATCTGGCGGTGGACACTCTGCTCAGGGTGGCGGGCAAGTGCCGGGAGGTGGACTGCCGCGGCTTTGCCGATCGCACCGGCTACTTCTACGGCGTCGCCCGGAACGTGCTCCACGAATGGCAGCGCCGCGTGTCGGCCGACGCCGGGGGGCGGGAGTCGTTCCAGGCGGAGTTCCTGCGCCTTCCCGTTCCGGACCCGCGTGCCTGGGCCGACAAGGAGCTCGCGCACCGCTACCTGGCGCTGTGCCTGGCAGCGCTGACCGGGCGTGCCAGGAGGCTCATCCTGAGCTACTACCAGGAGGAGCGCGGGGCCAAGATCGAGCACCACAAGGCACTCGCCGGCGAGTTCGGCAAGAGCGCCAACTCGCTGAGAATCGAGGTGCATCGCATTCGAAAGGCCGTGCGGGAGTGCCTCTTCGATCGCCTCAGGGGGGAGGCCAAGGCGCCAGCCCGAGAGGGCGCCTGATACTCGGCCGCCGGGCCGGACACCTGAAATGTTCCGCGGGTTCCCGACATCTAGAGGTAGAGAGTCCCGGCTACGGGTGGGGCCCGCCCGGGATCCTCGACGCTGGAGGGCGCCATGGAACTCCGGGCGGAACGCATCGAGTCGGCCGTCATTCTCCACCTCGAAGGGCGGATGATCGCCGGGTCGGACACGGGGTGGCTGAGGAGCGCCATGCATGCCGTGACAGAGAACGGCGTCCGTCACGCCCTGCTCGACCTTGGCCAGGTCAGCCTGCTGGATTGCTCGGGCCTCGGCCAGCTCCTGCGGCTGCGGGAGCAGGTGCACGGCGCCCGGCGGACCCTGGGCCTGGTCGGCGTGGAACGCCGCCAGAAGCGTATGCTCGAGTTGTCGGGACTGCTTCACGTGTTCAGGGTGTTCACCACCTGCGAGGCGGGGATGGCCTCGCTTGGCGTGGCGCCCGTACGCCGCCCCGCGCTGCCGCCTGAACTGCCCGCGCCCATGCGTCCGGCCGCCTGCTGGGGCGCGAATCGAGGCTGGGCGGAAATGGAGTGGGTGTCATGAACGCCGCCAACCAGGACGTGTTGAGGCTCTACCTGCTGGGTGCCGCGGACGCCGGGGCCAGAGACGGCATCGAGCAGCGGCTGTTCTCGGACGACCAGGTATTCTGGGAGCGCCTCTCCATCGCCGAGGATGACCTCATCGACGACTATGCGGCTGGCGCTCTCGACGAGGACGCGCGCCGCCAGTTCGAGTCCCACTTCCTCTGCACGGCCGAGCGCCGCGCCAAGCTGCAGTTCGCCCTCGCGCTTCGCGCGTACGCCCGCGAGGAACCGGCCGAACGCACAGGTGCCGTCAACTGGCTGCGCGCGCCGTCGGCGCTGCCGCGCTGGGCCGTGGCCGCAGCGGCGTCGCTGTTGGTGCTGCTGCCCGGAGTGATCTGGCAGTTCGCGCCCGGCGGCCGCGCGCCGGCCGTCGTGTCGGTCTCACTCGCGCCCGGCATGCTCCGGGACGCTGGCGGCGAGATTGCCCGCGTCGTGCCGGCCCCGGGTTGCCAGGTGATGCACCTGGATCTCACGGCGGGCACTGAGCCTTACTCCGGCTACGCCGCCACGGTCTTCGACGTGAACGGCGAGGCTCTCTGGTCGCAGCACAGGCTGGCCGGCGTGACGCGCGAGGGCGCGATTGCGGTCAGGCTGACGCTGCCGTGCGACCTGCTGCCCGAGGGCGACTACTGGGTCCGGCTGTCGGGGTTGTCGCCGGGCCAGGAACCCGCACCACTCGACCGGTACGACTTCCGGGTGCTGCGCCAGTAACGAGCCGCCGCGCCGTCACGGGCGCCCGGTGTACGATGGCGTCCGTGCTGCGCATCCCGGCCCGGGGCCAGATCCTGCTGACGGCGCTTCTGCTCTCAACCGGCGGCGCCGGCATCAAGGCCGTGTCGCTGACGAACTGGCAGATCGCCAGTTTCCGATCCGGCATCGCCGCCATCGTCCTGCTGCTCGCGGTCCGGCGGCTGCCCCGCTTTTCGGCCTCGTCGCTGCTCGTCGGCGCCGCCTACGCCGCGACCGTCATCACGTTCATCACCGCGAACAAGCTCACCACGGCCGCGAACACGGTGTTCTTCCAGGGGACCGCGCCGCTCTATCTCGCCGTGCTCGCACCGGCGCTGCTCGGTGAACGCCTGCCGCGGCGGGACGTCCCGATCCTCTTCGCCATCGCGGCGGGCATGGTTCTGCTCTTCCTTGGACACAGCGACCCCACCGCCAGCGCGCCCAACCGGCTCCTGGGCAATTCGATTGGCGTCGTCAGCGGGTGCTGCTGGAGCCTCACGCTGCTCGGCCTGCGATGGCTCGAGAAGCAGGACCCGTCGGCGAAGGGGGCGGCATCCGGCAACGCGGCCGTCGTGGGGAACGTCCTGGCCTTCGCGGGCTGCCTGCCGCTCGCGCTGCCGGTCTCCAGCCTGAGCGCCGGGGATGTGGCCGGCCTGGCCTACCTCGGCGTGTTCCAGGTCGGCCTCTCGTACGTGCTGCTGACGCGCTCCATTACACACGTGCCGGCCGTTGAAGCCTCGCTGCTGCTGCTGGTGGAACCTGCCCTGAGCCCGCTCTGGGCGTGGCTGCTCCATCGGGAGGCCCCGGGCCTCTGGCCCTTCGCAGGCGGCGCGCTCATCATCGGTGCCGCGGCCTGGAAGGCGCTGCGCGGAGGGCGGCCGGCCGAGCGGCGCTCACGCTGACGCGCGCTTGGCTCCCTTGAGCTTGAAGCCGAGCGCAATGAGGATGACCCCGGACAGGATCGCAAACGATCCGATCACCCAGATGAGCGCGACGGCGCCCGCGCCGGGCCTGAAGAAGAGGAACAGCCCGAAGAGCACCGACAGCGCGCCCTCGGCGATGAGCCAGCCTTCGCCCTGAATCTCCTTGCGCAGCCGGACGGCAACGGCCATCTCGGAGATGCCGCGCACCACGTGCCACGCGGCGATGAAGTACAGCAGCAGCAGCGCCGTGAGCCCGGGGTACATGAAGGTCACGACGCCGGCGGCGATGCCCGCCAGGCCGATGATCAGCACCGACCAGGGAAAGGCCTCGCCCGCCTTGCGCTTCGTGAAGGCCGCGATGGCGGCGACGATGCCGTCGGCGAAGGCGTAGGCGCCGTACAGCAGGACGAGGACCGCCAGCGTGACGCCCGGCAGCACCAGCGCGCCGATGCCGAACAGGATCGCCAGCGCGCCGCGCAGGAGGAATACCCACCAGTTCTTGGCCAGTCGTTCCAGGATCATCTCGCCCTCCCCAAAATGCAGCCGCCACGAGGCTGCAGCGTGTCAATATACCGCAGCCCGGGCATCTTCGACGGGTGCGTACGCACGAAGGCGGCAGGCCACGACAGGTTCCTCCCTGTCTGTTACCCACCGCCTCGAAAACTGGTCGGGATGACCCTTCGACTACGCTCAGGATCATCCCGAAGCGAAACTGGTCGGGATGACTGGATTCGAACCAGCGACCCCCTGAACCCCATTCAGGTGCGCTACCAGGCTGCGCTACATCCCGACGACCGACTCACCAAACCCGCCCTACGACCGGGCCGGCTTCTTCTTCGGACTCTTCTTCGTGCCGCCCGCGGACCGCGCTCCCCCGCCTTCGGCGGGCTCGAACTCGAGCACGCCGGGCTTCACCGGCGGAGGCCACGAGCCCTCTTTCTTCGGCTGAGCGTCACCGAGCAAGCCCAACAATTCCCGAAGCCCGGTCCTGATCTCGCCGAGTTTCTCGCGCGCCTCGGCGTCCACAACCGGAGCGGGGGCCTCGCGATCGGCCGGGGCCTCTTCCTCTTCAAGCCTGCGCCGCGCCCCCGCGAGCGTCAGGCCTTCGCTGAACACGAGGTCCTTGATTCGCAGGATCCGCTCGACGTCTGCCTGCCGGTACACCCGCGGTCCGCCCGGCGTGCGCGCCGCGCCGATCGCGGGGAATTCCATCTCCCACGACCGCAGCACGTATGACTGCACGCCCGCGATCTCGCAAACCTCCGCCGCCTTGAACGACTCCCGATCCGGAATGGTCGCGCGCGTCTCAGCCACGAAGCCTCTTGGCAGTATACCATGCCGGTCGCCGGGTCACCGGCGCCCCGACCGGGCGCGCACTTCGATCCGGATCGGCGAGCCTTCGAAGCCGAAGGCCTCCCGCAGCCGGTTCACCAGAAACCGCTCGTACGAGAAATGAAACGTCGTCGCCACGTTGGTGAAGAACACGAACGTCGGCGGCGCAATGGCCACCTGGGTGGCGTACATCACCCGCACCTCCCGCCGCCCAGGGCTTACGGGCGGGTTGGCGGCGGTCACGTCGCGGACGAATCGGTTGAGCTCGCCGCTCGGCACCCGCCGGCGCCGGCGCTCCGAAACGCGGTCAATGGTCTCGAGCAGTTTCGGCACGCGCTCGCCGGTCCGGGCCGAGATGTGGATCACGGGCGCGTAGTCGAGGAACTTCATCTGCCGGGCGAGTTCGTCGTCGAACTTTCGCGCGGCCGGCGGCCCGCCGTCCTTCAAGAGGTCCCACTTGTTCGCGGCCACGATGAGCCCGCGCCCGGCCTTGTCGGCGGCCCCCGCGATCGCGGCGTCCTGGTCGGTGGCGCCCTCTACGGAATCGAGCACCAGCACCACGACCTCAGCACGCTCGATGGCCCGCTTCGACTGCATGGCGCTCACGCGTTCGACCGCCCCGGACCGCGCCACGCTTCCCGGGCGGCGGATGCCGGCGGTGTCGACGATCCGGAACCGGCGCTTCCGCCACTGCAACTCCGTGTCGATGGCATCGCGCGTGGTCCCCGGCATGGGGCTGACCAAGACGCGCTCCTCACGCAGCATCCGGTTCACCAGGGACGACTTGCCGACGTTGGGCCGGCCGACAATCGCCACCGCCGTAACGTCCGGGCGCTCATCGCGCGGAGGGGCCGCGCTGTCGGCCTCCTCACCCGCGTCAGCGGCCTCGCCCGCGGGCTCCGTCACCGGCGCCGGGCGCGAGCCGAGCCGGGCGATGACCTCTTCGAGCAAGTCTCCGATTCCGCGGCCGTGCTCCGCCGAGATCGCGATCACGGGCTCGAAGCCCAGGCGATGGAACTCGAGGGTTCCAGCCTGCGCGCGCCGGTCGTCGGACTTGTTGACGGCCAGGACCACGGGCTTGCCTGAACCACGCAGCGCCTCGGCGACCTCCTGGTCAGCCGGAAGTGCGCCGCTGACGGCGTCGGCCACGAACACGACCACCGACGCCTCTTGCAGCGCCCGCTGGCCGCGCGCGGACACCATGTCGTGGAGCGGATCCTCGCTCGCCCCGAACATCCCGCCCGTATCAGTCAGCAGGAAGCGTACGCCGCCCCACTCCGCCTTGCTGCTGTTGACGTCTCTGGTGGTCCCAGCAATCGGGGCGACGATGGCGCGCCGGATCCCAGTGATCCGATTGAACAGCGTCGACTTACCGACGTTGGGCCGCCCCACCAGCACGACGGTTTGCAGTTTCTTCGGCACCTGGCCCCGTTTCCCCCTGAAATCCTCAGTCATCTTAGCCCTTCGATGCACAAGTACGGCGACGTATTTGTGCCCTCAGGACCAAGTGCTGAGCGGGCACAGCCGGCCACGTACGCCGAAACGGCATCGTGGCCGGAGTCGCGAGTCGAAGTACTTGGCCGGAAACGCGCGGTACCGACGAACGGGCCACGGCGCCGGTTGGGCCTCCCGCTGGCCTTGACAGGCTAAGTCTCTCTCCCTATGATAGTTAGCAACTTTTGCCGCGAGGGAGCGCCGCCGGCATGATCAAGGTCGACATCGTCAACGAAGTGGCCCGGACCGCGGACATCACGAAGGTGAAGGCCGAGTTGGCCGTCGACGCCGTGTTCGACGCCATGCGCCTGTCGATGCAGCGCGGCGACCGCATCGAACTGCGGGGCTTCGGCGTCTTCCAGGTGAAACCCCGCAAGCGGGGCATCGGCCGTAACCCGCGGACCGGTAAGGAGGTCCGCATTCCGCCGGGCCGGACGATCCGGTTCAAGCCGGGCAAGGACCTCCAGAACCTGGGCTGATAGCCGTCAACGCGGTCCGAAGGCATCGTGTCTGATTCCCGGCAGTTCCCCGAATACGCTCCGCCGCCGGCTGAGCCCGCTGCCGCGTGGCATGCGGAGACGCCGCCGTCAGCACGAGTCCCGCGCGAACGGTACTGGCTCCACATCCTGCTCTTCCTGCTGACGTTCCTGACCACCACGTTGGTCGGCGCCTCGCACTGGCTCAACTTCATGGCGGAGTTCGGCAACCGGCGGGTGGTGGCCGGCGTGGGAGTGCTGGCGATTCAGGGGCTCTGGTTCTCGTTGACCCTGCTGGCAATACTGACGGCGCACGAGTTCGGCCACTACATCGCGTGCCGCTACTATCGCGTCAGCGCGTCGCTCCCGTACTTTCTGCCGATGCCATTCGGGTTCTTCGGGACATTCGGCGCCGTGATCCGGATCCGCCAGCCGTTGACGACAAAGGCCAAGGTCTTCGATGTGGGGGTGGCAGGGCCGTTCGCCGGATTCCTCGTGGCGGTGCCGGCGCTGCTCGTCGGCCTCGCGATGTCGACCGTCGCGCCGCTGCCGCCGGTATTCAGTGGCGCTGAGCTTGGCGAGCCGCTGCTCTTCAAGGCCGCGGAGTGGCTGGTGTGGGGAGACATCCCCGACACCCTGTCGCTCAATCTCCACCCGATGGCCTTCGCGGCGTGGATCGGGCTGCTCGTGACGGCGCTCAATCTGCTCCCGGTCGGGCAGCTCGACGGCGGGCACATCGCCTACGCCGTGTTCGGGCGGCGTTCCCTCTACGTCACGATCGGGGCGATCGCGGTCGCGATGGGCCTGTGTTTCTACTCGTCGTCGTGGATCGTTTGGACCGGCCTGCTCGTCGCGATGCTCACCTTCTTCGGCTGGCGTCATCCGCCGGCCTGGGACGATCACGTCCCGCTCGATCGCACGCGCCTCGTTCTGGCGCTGGTGGCGCTTGTCGTGTTTGTCGTCTGCTTCACGCCGGCGCCCATCGAACCCCTCGACCTGATTCGTCCGCAGTAGACTCGCGTCAGAGGATGCTGAGCGGATCGACGTCGATGACCGTCCTGCGCCGGAGATCCGGCCGCGCGCGCAGCGCGGCAAGCACGGCGGCCCGCATGTCGGCGCGCGCGGCCGGCGGTCCTTTCACGAAGAACTGCGCACGGTGTTCGCCGCGCAGCCGTGCCAGCGGCGCCGGCGCGGGGCCGAGCACCAGGAACCGCGTCTCTCCGCCGGCGCTCCTGATCCGCCCGACGAGATCGCCTGCCCCGGACATTGCGTCGCGATCGCTCGGCGCCCGCACCACGCCGTTGATGAGCGCGACCACTGGCGGGTAGCGCATCGCGCGCCTGAACGCCAGTTCCCGCTCGTAGAACGCCGGGTAGTCCTGCCGGCAGGCGAGTTCCACGCTGTAGTGTCCCGGGAACACCGTCTGGATGATGGCTTCCCCTGCCGTCGGGCCTCGCCCGGACCGCCCGACCACCTGCGTCAGCAGCTGAAACGTCCGCTCGGCCGAACGGAAGTCGGCCAGCCCGAGACCGACGTCGGCGGAGATGACGCCCACCAGCGTCACGCGCGGAAAATCGTGGCCCTTCGCGATCATCTGGGTGCCGACCAGGACGTCGAGGTCGCCGTCACCGAAACGCGCCAGCGTCTCGGCCACCACGCCCCTGCGCCGGGCCGTGTCGCGATCCAGGCGCGCCACCCGGGCCGTCGGGAACAGCTGCCGGACCTCGGCCTCGACCCGCTCGGTGCCGTAGCCGAGCAGCTCGAGGAACGGCCCGCCGCAGTGCTGGCAGGTCCGAGGCACCTGCCTCGCGTGGTTGCAGTAATGACAGACCGCCCTCCCGCGCCCGTGCACGACCAGCGACACCGAGCAGCTCGGGCACTCCATCGTGGCGCCGCACTGCCGGCAGAACACCGAGGTCGAGAACCCCCGGCGGTTCAGCAGGACCAGCACCTGCTCGCGCCGTTCGAGCCGCTCCTGAATGGCCTGGCACAGGGCGCGGCTGACGATCTGTTCCGGGCCGACTTCCGCGAACTCCTCCCGCATGTTGACGGTGCGCACTGAGGCCAGCGGCCGATCCATGACGCGGCGCTCGAGCGTCAGCAGTTCATACCGGCCCCGCGTCGCGTGCGCGTACGATTCCATCGAGGGCGTCGCCGACCCGAGCACCACCAGCGCCCGCCGCTCTCTCCCGCGGACGATGGCGACGTCGCGGCCGTTGTACCGCGGGCTCTCGTCCTGTTTGTACGACGCGTCGTGCTCCTCGTCGACGACGATGAGGCCGATGTCGGGGAGCGGCGCGAAGACGGCCGACCGGGTGCCGACGACCACGTCGATGTCGCCGCGACGGATGCGCTGCCACTGATCGTGGCGCTCGCCGTCGGACAGGCCGCTGTGCTGGATGGCCACACGGTCGACGAACCGCGCGCGGAAGGCGGCCGCCACGCCCAGCGTCAGGGCGATTTCGGGCACGAGCACCAGGGCACGCCTGCCCGTCCGCAGCGTGTGCTCGGCGAGGCGCGCGTACAGCTCCGTCTTGCCGCTTCCGGTTACGCCGTGCACGAGGGCGACGCGGAACGCGCCTTCGTCGAGCCGGCGTCGCAGCCGCGCGAGCACCGCGTCCTGTTCCGCCGTCAGCGCCAGGTCCAGCGCTTTCGCGGCCGCCTGTCCCGTCCGTCCCCACGGCCCGGCGAACGGGTCGCGGTCCACGGCCTGCCGCCGGATGCTCACCAGATCGCGGAGGCCCAGCCGGCGAAGGCCGCCCACGTCGAACCCGCGCTCACGCAGCGCCGGCGCCGAGAGGCCCGCGGGCGCCGCCGCCAGCGCCGTCAGCAACTCGCGCTGCCTGGCGCCGAGCCTGAGCCCCGCGGCGTCCGCGCGGCCTGCGACGTCACGCCCCTGCGCCGTGAGTTCGATGATGCGCTCCGTCTTGTACGCGACCGCCTCGCCTTCCAGCACCTGGGAGATCGCCAGCAGGCCGCTGCGCTCGAGCGCGCCCAGCACGTAGGCCAACGGCGGGCGCGCCCCGGCGGCGCCCGCGGCCGTCCTGTTCAGGCGCGTCCGCAGCGTCGACTCGGGCAGGCTTCTCGCCGCGGCGGCCGTCTCGAGCACGCGCCGCGCCAACGCGCTCAGCGGCGGTCCGGGGCCTCCAGCGACAGCCCGGCTCCCTGCCTCCGTGATGGCCACGACCCGCCGGCTTTCCAGCCAGGCCATCGGCGGCACGGCCGCGCCCACGGCTTCGCCCGGCCCGCAGGCGTAGTAGTCGGCCACCCAGCCGGCCAGGGCGACCACGTCAGCCGGCAGGTAGGCCTCGCCGTCGAGCAGGTCGATGATGTCGCGGAGGCCGTCCGCCGCGGCGCGCGGGTCTTCGTCGGCGACCTCGTTGGTGCCGGTCACGCAGCCGGTGATCGTGCGGGCCCCGACCGGCACCAGCACGCGCGCGCCGATCGCCGGCGTGTCGATGCCGTCGGGGATCCTGTACGTGAGCAGATCAACCTGCGGAACGGGGACGGCGACCGACGCGAGGCGGGTCATGGCCGGTCACCGGCCGCCGTCGGCGTCCTCGCCGCGCAGGAGCGCCCGCACCTTCTTCATGTCCTCCCAGACCTCGCGCTTGCGATCGGGGCTGCGCAGCAGGTAGGCGGGATGGAAGGTCGGGATGAGCCGGGCGTCGCCGAACTGGAAGACCTTGCCGCGGAGCCGCGAAATCGGGTCGTTCGTGCGGAGGAGCGTCTGCGCCGCGAAGGTCCCGAGCGCCACGATCACGCGGGGCCTGACGACCTGCACCTGCCGGAACAGGAACGGCTCGCAGGAGCCCACTTCGTCCGGCTCCGGGTTGCGGTTCTCGGGCGGCCGGCACTTGATGACATTGGCGATGTAGACGTCCTCGCGTGCGAGGTCGATGGCCTCGATGATCTTGGTGAGCAACTGGCCCGCCCGGCCGACGAAGGGAATGCCCTGGATGTCTTCGTCGTGCCCCGGCGCCTCGCCGATGAACATCAATTCCGCCCGCGGGTTTCCCACGCCGTACACGATCTGCGTCCGGCCGAGGCGGTGGAGTTTGCACCGCGTGCAGGCGCCGAGGTCCTCGCGCACGAGCTCGAGCGTCTCCGCTGAGTCGGCGTGCTCGACGGTCGCACGCGCGCCCGGCGGGTCCTCCCCGGCGGCGGCCGGCTCGGCTGTTGCATCGGCGGGCCTCATGCGCCAGGCCGGGTCGCGGCTGAGCCCGTCGACGCCGGCCTGCGCGAAGAAGCGCAGGTGAGCGGCCAGTTCGGCGCGCACGTCGTGGTCGCTCATCGCGCACCCGTCACGCCGCGCCACCTGCCTGCGGGCCGAGCAGGCGCTCCGCGCGGTCGAGGATGGCCGCCGCCACGGAGGACTTCGGCTGCAGCGGCAGCGCTTCTTCCCAATCCGGGCCGACCAGCGTCACGACGTTGGTCTCCACTTCGAAGCCCGCGCCGGGTTCGAGCACGTCGTTCACGGCCACGAAGTCCGCCCGCTTCGACGCGAGCTTCTTCCGCCCCTTGTTCACGGCATCGTCGGTCTCGGCGGCGAATCCCACGAGGACCGGACGCGCGCTGCCTCGCGCCACGCGCCACGCGCCAATGCCCGCCAGGATGTCCGGCGTCCTGCGCAGCGTCACCGTCAGGCCCTGGTCCGCCTTCGCCGGCTTGCGGTCGTCTTTCGACTCGGGCGCGTAGTCGGCCACCGCCGCCGCCATGACGACGATGTCCGCGGACTCGAGCCGCGTCATGACCGCTTCGTGCATCTCGGCGGCGCTCCGGACCCGCACCAGTTCGGCGTTCGGCGGCGGGTCGATCGACGTCGGGCCGGCCACCAGCGTTACCAGCGCGCCGCGCCGGGCCGCTTCGCGGGCAACCGCGAACCCCATCCTGCCGCTCGACCGGTTGCCGATGAAGCGGACCGGGTCGAGATCCTCGAATGTCGGCCCGGCGGTCACCAGCACCCGCCGGCCCTCGAGCGACCGGCTTCCCCGGAGCAGCCGATCGGCCGCCTCGGCAATGTCGTCCGGTTCCGCGAGGCGTCCCTTGCCAGTCCAGCCGCACGCCAGATACCCCACGCCCGGTTCCACGAAGAGGACGCCGCGCGCCTCGAGGGTGCCGATGTTCTGCCGTACCGCCGGGTGCTCGAGCATGTTCGAGTTCATGGCCGGCGCCACGAGCACGGGGGCCGCGGTCGCCAGGTAGAGGGCCGACAGGAAATCGTCGGCGATGCCGCCGGCGAACTTGCCGAGGATGTTCGCGGTGGCTGGAGCGACAAGCAGCAGGTCGATGGACGAGGCCAGCGAGATGTGCTCGATGTCGGCGTTGGTGCCGGCGGTCCACTGGCTCGTGACCACCGGGTGACGCGTAATCGCCTCGAGGGTCACCGGCCCGACAAACCGCCGGGCGTTGCGCGTCATCACCGCCACCACGTCGTGCCCGCGTTTCTGCAGGCCGCGGGCGACCTCGACGGCCTTGTACGCGCCGATGCCGCCCGTGATCCCGAGCGCGACTCTTGCCATGACGACCTCAGTCCTTCCGCCGCCCGGTTCCCCGAAAGGCGCTCAACGCCCCTCGGCGACGACGCCAAAACTCGCGAGTATCGACGCCGCTTCGCCGCCCAGCGCGTCGAGCGTCGCGCGCTCGGCGACGATGACGGCCCGGAGCCGCTCCACGCAGGCGTCGATGTCGTCGTTGACGACCACGTAATCGTACTCCGGGACGGCCGCGACTTCCTGCCTGGCGGTCTCGAGCCTCCGGCGGATCTGCTCCTCGGCGTCGTCCCCGCGGCTCCTGAGCCGCGTCTCGAGCGCGTCGAACGACGGCGGCAGCAGGAACACCAGCACCGACGAGCGGCGGTGGCGCCGCACCTGCCGCGCGCCCTGCACGTCGATGACCAGCACGAGGTCCGCTCCGGCCTCGAGCTCGCGGTCGGTGTCGAGAACCGCCGTGCCGTACAAGTGCCCGGAGTACTCGGCCCATTCGAGGAACTGCCCGCCCGCGATCATGGACTCGAACCGCTCGCGGGACACGAAGTTGTAGTCGACGCCATCGGACTCGCCGGGCCGGGCGCGGCGGCTCGTGTACGAACGCGACTGGCGCAGGCCCGGCATCGACGCGATCAGGCGGCTGACGACGGTGGTCTTGCCGGCGCCCGATGGTGCGGACACCACGAAAAGCCGGCCGCGGCGGGGGCTACTCGACATTCTGCACCTGCTCCCGCATCTTCTCGAGTTCGGCCTTGACGCCGATGATGGCTTCCGGGATGCCCAGGCCGTCCGCCTTGGAGCCGATGGTGTTCACTTCCCGGTTCATTTCCTGCAGCAGGAAGTCCAGCTTGCGGCCGCACGGCTCGGGGCCCTCCGTGAGCGACGTCCACTGCTGGACGTGCGCGCGAAAGCGGACCACTTCCTCGCTGATGTCCGACCGCGCCGCGAAACGGACCACTTCCTGCGCCACCGCGGCCGGGTCGGTGGCCAGTTCGGCCGCGAGGTCGCCGACGCGCTTGGCGAGGCGCTCGCGCAGGAGGGCCTCGCCCGAGGCCGCTTTCTCGGCCACGCCTTCCACCGCCGCGTGCACGCCGGCCTTGCGGCTGTCCAGATCCGCGCGGAGCTGGGCGCCCTCGTGGACGCGCATCACGTCGAGGTCGTCCAGCGCCGCCTCGACCGCCTTCACGATGGCCGCCTCGAGCGCCGCCCGCCCGGCCTCGTCGAGTTCGGGCGCCTCCTCGCGAACCGTCAGCGCCTGCGGGAATCGCAGCAGGTCGCCGGGCACGAGCGCCCCCTGCACGAGGCCCGCGTCCCGGGCCTTGTTCATCGCCTCGGCGAGCGCCGCCGTGAACGCCTCGTTGATCGCGACCTTCAGGATCGGCTCCTGCCGCATCTGGACCGAGACGGCGACTTCGATGCGTCCCCGCGCGGCCCGCGCCTGCACGCAGCCCCGCAGCCGGGTCTCGATCTGGGCCAGCGCCTGCGGCAGCCGCATCTGCACGTCAAGGTAGCGGTGATTGACGCTCCGCACGGTCACGCCGATGCTGGCGCGATCGTCTTCCTGCGACACGGAGGAGAACCCTGTCATGCTCTTGATCATGTGCCCGTCCTTCTCGGTGCCGGAGCCGCCGCGCGGCGGCGCTCGCCGAACTGCACGGCGTGCAGCGCGGCGTACACGCCGTCGGGCTTCGCGAGGAGGTCTTCGTGCCGGCCAACCTCGGCGATGCGCCCGCGCTCCAGCACGATGATGACATCCGCGCGCTGAATCGTCGAGAGCCGGTGCGCGATGACGAACGAGGTGCGGTTGCGCATGAGATTGGCCAGCGCGTCCTGCACGAGGGCCTCCGACTCGGAGTCCAGCGCCGAGGTCGCCTCGTCCAGGATCAGGATCGGCGAGTCCTTGAGCAGCGCGCGCGCGATGGCGAGCCGCTGCCGCTGGCCGCCTGACAGCCGCTGGCCGCGCTCGCCGATCACCGTCTCGTACCGCTTCGGCAGGCCGAGGATGAACTCGTCCGCCCGGGCCGCACGCGCCGCCGCCTCGATCGCGGCCGCAGGGGCGCCGGGCCGCCCGTACGCGATGTTGTGGGCAATCGTGTCGTCGAAGAGCACCGTCTCCTGCGTGACCATGCCGATCTGATCGCGCAGCGAGGCGAGGCTGACGCGCGTCACGTCGGTGCCGTCGATGAGAATGGCGCCGCCGGTGACGTCGTAGAAGCGCGGCAGCAGGTTGACCAGGCTCGTCTTGCCTGCGCCGCTGCGGCCCACGATGGCCACCGTCTGTCCGGCACCGACGGTGAACGTCACGTGCCGAAGCGCGCTCTTGCCGCGCGCGTCCTCGTACTCGAAGCTGACGTCGCAAAACTCGATCGACTGCGACAGCGGCGGGAGCGGCGGCGCGCCCGGCGTCTGCGCGACCTCGGTGTGGGTGTCGAGCAGCTCGAAGATGCGCTGCGAGGCGGCGATGCCCTGCTGGATGTTCGCGTTCACCCGGCTCAGCTTCTTGAGCGGCCCGTACATCAGGAGGAGCGCCGCCAGGAACGCGGTGAAATCGCCCTCCGTCATGCTGCCGCGCGCGATTTCGCGGCTGCCGTACCACAACGCCAGGGCCATCGCGACGCCGCCGAGCAGCTCCATCACCGGCGGCATGATCGACACGGTGGCCGTCACCGACAGATTCACCCGGTAGAGCGCCCGGGCGGCCAGGCCGAAGCGCCGGGCCTCGCGGTCTTCCGCGCCGAACGCCTTGACGATGCGGTGGCCGGTGAAGGCCTCCGTCGCCACGTGCGACATGTGCTCGAGGTGCTCCTGACTGCGCCTGGTCGCCTGCCGGAGCCGCTGCCCCAGGCGCACGAGCGGATACAGCACCAGCGGCGCGCCCGTCAGGCACACCAGCGCCAGGCCCGCGTCGTAGTAGAAGAGGAGCCCGGCAAACCCGACCACCGCGATCGACTCGCGCATCAGATCGCCGAGCGTCTCCGACACCACCTGCTGCACCTGGCCGATGTCGTTCGTCAGCCGCGAGAGCAGCTGCCCCGTGCTCCTGGCCTTGAAAAACGCCGCGGACTGCCCGAGGGTGTGGCGGAACATGTCGTTGCGCAGGTCCAGCACGACGTGCTGGCCGACGTCGGCCATCAGGTAGGACGAGAAGTACGACCCGATGCCCTTCAGCACGTATGCGCCCAGGATGGACCAGGCCACCATCGCGAGCGCCTGCTGCCTGATGAGGACGTCGTTGACGATCGGCTTGACGAGCCAGGCGAGCCACGCCGATCCGGCGCCATAGAGCGCCATGGCCACCAGCGCGATGCCGAAGCGCCCCCGGTAGGGCGCGGCGTAGCGAATCAGTCGCCTGAGGGGAGTCACTCGCTGAACCGGTACCGCAACAGCACCCAGAGGGCCACCACGCCGTCCCGCCAGGTAATCTTCTTGCCCTCGTCGTATCCGCGCCCGTCATACGTGATGGGCACTTCGTACACCCGGTACCCCCGCTTGAAGATCTTCGCCGTCAGTTCGGGCTCGATCCCGAACCCGTTCGACCGCAGCGAGAACGACCGCAGCACCTCGGTGCGCATCACCTTGTAGCACGTCTCCATGTCGGTGAGCATGGTGTTGTAGAGCACGTTGGTGAGCAGCGTCAGGGCGCGGTTGCCGAGGTAGTGCGTGAACAGGAACACGCGGTGGCGCCCCAGGAACCTCGACCCGTACACCACGTCGGCGCGGCCCTCGCAGATGAGCGAGATGAGCTGCGGGTACTCCTCGGGCGAGTATTCCAGGTCGGCGTCCTGGATGATCACCACGTCACCGGCAACCTCAGCGAAGCCGCGGCGCAGCGCCGCGCCCTTGCCCTGGTTGCGCTCCTGCAGGAACAGCCGGAACCCGAAGCGCTCCTGCAGGCCGGCGAGCATGGCGCGGGTGCCGTCGGTCGAACAGTCGTCGACGACGATGATCTCCTTGCGCACGGGCACCGCCGCCACGCGCGACAGGATCTCCTCGATGGTGTCCTTCTCGTTGTAAACGGGGATCACCACCGACACCAGCGGATCCGCCAGCACGCCCTTCAGCCTCGACATCAGCCCTCCGTCCGGTCCCCGAAGCCGTGCGGGTGCGCGGCATGCCACCGCCAGGCCGTCTGCACGATCTCGTCGGGCGAGGAGATCGACGGTCGCCAGCCGAGGTCGCGCTGAATTCGGGCGCTCGACGCGAACAGGACCGACGGGTCGCCCTCGCGCCGCGCGGCCGGCATCCATGGCACGCGCAGGCCCGTCACCCGCTCGACGGCGGCGATGACGTCCTTCACGGAGAACGGGTGCCCGTTGCCGAGATTGTACCGGCGCGACGCCCCGCCCGCCTCCAGGTGCCGCAGCGCGAGTACGTGCGCGCCGGCGAGATCGCTCACGTGGATGTAGTCGCGCAGGCAGGTGCCATCGGGCGTCGGATAGTCCTCGCCGAACACGCGAAGCGGCGCGCCGCCGCGGGCCGCCTCGAACGCGAGCGGAATCAGGTGCGCTTCCGGGCGGTGATCCTCGCCGATCTCCCCCTGCGGATCGGCTCCCGCGGCGTTGAAGTACCGCAGCGCGACGCTCTGCAGGCCGTACGCGCGCTCGAAGTGCCCCAGCGCCCGTTCGATCGCGAGCTTGGTCTCCCCATACGGGTTGATCGGCCGCGTGTCGTGCGCCTCGGTGATTGGCGTCTCGGTGGGCTCGCCGAAGACCGCCGCCGTCGACGAGAAGATGATCGGCCGCACCCCCTCGCCGACCATCACGCGCAGGAGGCCGAGGGTGCCTTCGAGGTTCTCCCGGTAGTAGGGCGACGGGTCACGGACCGAATCGCCGACCGACGCCAGCGCGGCGAAGTGCATGACGGCGCCCACCCGGTAGTCGCGGATCGTCGCGCGCAGCGTCGCCGTGTCGTGCAGGTCCGCCACGACGAGATCGCACCAGCGCACCGCGCCGCGGTGCCCCGCCGACAGGTTGTCGTACACGACCACCCGCCGGCCCTCCTGTACGAGGGCCTTCGCCGCGTGGCTGCCGATGTACCCGGCGCCGCCGGTGACGAGGATCGCGCCGTGCTCAGCGTCCAATGGAGTAATAGGTGAACCCGTTTGCCCGCATCAGCTCGCGGGAGTAGATGTTCCGCCCGTCGAACACGATCGGGCTCTTCATCAGCTTGCGCATCTTCGCGAAGTCCGGCTCCCGGAACTCGTTCCACTCCGTGAGCACCGCGAGCGCGTCGGCCCCGTCCAGCGCCGCGTAGCTGCGCGGCGCGAAGCTCACGCTGGACCCGAACAGCCGCTTGGCCACCGGCATCGCCGCCGGGTCGAACGCCTGCACCCTGGCCCCGGCGGCCAGCAGCCGCTCGATGAGCACGATGGCCGGCGCCTCCCGCATGTCGTCGGTGCGCGGCTTGAACGCCAGGCCCCACACGGCGATCGTCCGGCCGCCGAGCGACCCGAAATGCTGCTCCATCCGGGCCGCCAGCACCGACTTCTGCCGGTGGTTCACCCGCTCGACGGCCTTCAGGATCTCAAACTGGTAGCCCTTGTCCCCCGCGAACTTGACGATGGCCTTGACGTCCTTCGGAAAGCAGCTGCCCCCGTACCCGACGCCCGGAAAGAGGAACGACGGCCCGATGCGCCGATCCGACCCGACGGCGCGGCGCACCTCGTCGACATCGGCGCCGACCAGCTCGCACACGTTGGCCATCTCGTTCATGAACGAAATCCTGGTGGCGAGCAGCGCGTTCGCCGCGTACTTGCACAACTCGGCGCTGGCCGTGTCCATGACCATGATCGGCGCGCCGGTCCGCGTGAACGGCGCGTAGAGCTGGCGCATGATGTCACCGCCCTTTTCGTCTTCCGCCCCGATGACCACGCGGTCGGGCTTCAGGAAGTCGTCAACGGCCGCCCCCTGCTTGAGGAACTCCGGATTGCTCACGACGCTGAACGGATGCGTGGTCTCGCGCCTGACGATCTCGCGCACCTTCTGGGCCGTGCCGACGGGCACCGTGCTCTTGTCGACGATGACTTTGAACCCGTTCATGGCCTGCGCGATTTCGCGCGCGACGCCGAGCACGTGCTGCAGGTCGGCGGCGCCGTCTTCGCCCTGCGGCGTCCCCACCGCAATGAAGATCACCGACGAGGCGCGAACCGCCCGGGGCAGCTGGGTCGTGAATGACAGGCGCTTCTCCGCGACGTTCCGGCGCACGAGCTCTTCGAGGCCGGGCTCGAAGATCGGCATCCGTCCCTTGCGTAGCACACGGACCTTGGCGGCGTCCTTGTCGACGCAGATGACATCGTTGCCGGTTTCCGCGAGGCAGGCGCCGGCGACCAGCCCTACATAGCCGGTCCCGACGACGGCGAGCTTCATTGGGACATCTCCACGGG
The DNA here is from genome assembly GCA_025456345.1 of Vicinamibacterales bacterium. Classification (GTDB taxonomy): domain Bacteria; phylum Acidobacteriota; class Vicinamibacteria; order Vicinamibacterales; family JAKQTR01; genus JAKQTR01. Next base: position 100,432 of record JALOKU010000003.1, read on the forward strand.
CGACTCAAGCGTACGGCAGCAGGGCTCCCCTGAAAAGCCCTGAAAGTACTATACGGTCCATAACCTGTCAAGCCCTTGACACTCAACGAGTTGCAGACGGACGCCAGCCCCAGGGTTTCCGCCCCGCGGGAGTCCCGGGCCTTTCGCGATAGGATACAGGACGCCGTGGTGCATCTCCTCCTCGATTACCGTCCGGCCCTGCGCGATCGCACCGGTGTCGGTGAGTGGGTGCATCAGCTCGCGCTCAACCTGCTGAACCTCAAGGCCGCCGGTGACCCGGCCGCCGCCGGCCTCGAGCTGACCCTCTGGACTTCCTCCTGGCGTGACCGGCCGACGCCCTCGGCGCTGCGGGAATTGAACGGCGCCACCTTCGTCGACCGCCGGGTGCCCGTCCGGCCGCTGACCTGGGCCTGGAACCGCGTGGGCTGGCCTCCCATCGAGGCCCTGACCTCCCGGCGCTTCGACGTCGTGCACTCGACGAGCCCGCTGCTGCTGCCGGCCCGTTCCGGGCGCCGGGCCTGCACCGTGTACGATCTCGATTTCCTGGCACATCCTGACCGCACGCGCGGGGAGATGAGGCGCGACTTCCCGAAACTGGTGCACGCGCACGCAGCGCGGGCCGACCTGGTCGTCACGATTTCGGAGTACTCGAAACGGCAGATCGAGGCGCATCTCCATGTGGCCCCGGAGCGCATTGCCGTGTGCCGTCCAGGCGTGCCGTCCTGGATCGCCGGGCCCCTGCCAGAGCGGCCGGCCGCCGCGCCAGGCCATGTCCTGTTCGTCGGCACGCTCGAGCCGCGCAAGAACGTCCCCGTCCTGCTGGCGGCCTACCGGGCTCTGGTCGAACGGCAGCCCTCGGCGCCCCGCCTGGTGCTCGCGGGACAGTTGACCCAGGCGGCGGAGGCGTGGGTGGCCGAGGCTCAGGCCCCGCCGCTCAAGGGCCGTGTTGTCGTCGAAGGCTACGTCTCGAACGAGCGGCGGGCCGAACTGTACGCCGGAGCCGGCGTCGTGGTGCTGCCGTCGCTCGACGAGGGCTTCGGCCTGCCGGTGCTGGAGGCCATGGCGCTCGGCATCCCGGTTGTGACCTCGAATGTGGGCGCGCTTCCGGAAGTCGTGGGCGATGCCGGCATCATGGTCGGCCAGGCCGATGTGAGCGGCCTCGCCGGCGCCCTCGAGCGGGTGCTCACGGACCCGGCCCTCGCGTGCCGCATGCGGGACGCGGGCCTCAGCCAGGCGCGGAGGTTCAGCTGGCCGGCCTCGGCACGGGCGCTCATCGGGGCTTACTCCGGCATCCTTCCGCGGGGCGCCACGCGCCGGCCGCCGCGAACAGGGACGCGCGGATGAGAATCGGCGTCGACACGCGCGAGCTGATGGGCCGCCCGACCGGCGCCGGGCGCTACCTCGCCGAACTGCTGGGCGCCTGGGCCGACCCGGCCTCCGGCGCGGCAGGCCGGCACGAGTTCTTCCTGTATGGCCCATCTGCATTGGCAACCGCGACGACCGCGCGAGTCGAGGCGCTCCGGCCGACCGCGTGCGTGGTGCCAGGAGGCGGAGGCACGTCCTGGGAGCAGCTGAGGCTCCCGGCGGCGGCCAATCGCCACGGCCTCGACGTGTTCTTCGCCCCGGCGTACACGGCGCCGCTCCGCCTCGCCTGCCCGGTCGCGCTGACGGTCCACGACCTGTCGTTCTTCGCGCATCCCGAGTGGTTCAGGTGGCGGGAGGGACTCCGGCGCCGGATGTTCACGCGCCTGGCCGCCAGGCGTGCGGCAGTCGTGCTCACCGACACGGAGTTTTCGCGGGCTGAGATCCAGGCGCATCTCGGCCTCCCCGCCGGGCGCATCCGTGTTGTCGCCCTCGGCGCCGGGCGGCCCGCCTGTCTCGAGGCGGCGGCGCCCTCGCCTGGAAGTGGCCGCCCGTCCACGCGGCGCGAGCCTCTGGTCCTGCATGTCGGCTCGGTGTTCAACCGCCGCCGGGTGCCGGATCTCATCTCGGCGTTCCGCCTGGTGCTGGCGAGCGTTCCCGATGCGCGGATGGAGATCATCGGCGAGAACCGCACCTATCCGCACCAGGACCTCGACGCGCTGTGCCGGGCTTCCGGGGCCGCCGATCGCATCCGCGTCCGGTCGTACGTGTCCGATGCCGAGCTGGCCGCCGCGTTCGGCCAGGCCTCGGCGTTCGCGTTCCTCTCCGAGTACGAGGGCTTCGGCCTGCCTCCGCTGGAAGCGCTGGCGAGCGGCATTCCCCCCGTGCTGCTGGACACGCCCGTCGCGCGGGAAGTCTGCGGGCCCGCCGCCCGATACGTCCCATCCGGCGACGTGCCGGCCATTGCCGCCGCGCTGACCGCACTGCTTCGCGACCCTGGCGCGCGGGCGGCGGTGCTGCACGAGGCCGCCGGGGTCTTGTCCCGCTACTCGTGGCGCGAGGCCGCCCGCCAGACGATGGACGCCCTCGAACGGGCGGGCCGGTGACCGCATGAGGGACGTCACCGTCATCATCGTGTCGTTCAACACCCGAGACGAACTCGAGGCCTGCCTGGCCTCGATCGCGGCCGCCCCGCCCGCGGTGGCGCATCGGATCACGGTAGTCGACAATGCCTCGTCGGACGGCACGCCGGCGGCCGTCAGGCAGCACTGGCCGGCGGTGAAGCTGATCGCGTCCGACAGGAACCTCGGGTTCGCGGCCGCAAACAACCTCGCCATCCGCGAGGCCGACACCGAGTTCGTGCTGCTGCTGAACAGCGACACGCTCGTGCCGGCCGGCGCGATCGACACGCTCGTGCGGGCGCTCGAATCCGATCCCGGCGCCGTGGCGGCGGGGCCGCGCCTGGTCGGCGCCGACGGGCGTCCGGAGATCTCCTTCGGGCCCATGCTGGGCCCGTTCAACGAACTGCGGCAGAAGGCGCTCGGCCGCCTGTACGACCGCGGGGTGGCGGCGGCCGTCGCGCGGGTGGCGCGCATGACCGCGCGGCGGCACCATCCGGACTGGGTCAGCGGGGCGTGCCTCCTGGTGCGGAGCGCCGACGCCCTCGCCGCCGGACTGCTCGACGAGCGCTACTTCCTCTACGCCGAAGACGTGGACTTCTGCGCGGCGTTGCGGTCGCTCGGGCGCCAGATCCTGTTCACTCCCGACGCGGAGGTGGTGCACCTGCGCGGGGCGTCCGGACGGGCCCGCCGCGTCGAGACCGGCCGCGCGTACCGCCGCAGCCAGCTGGCGTTCTACCAGAAGCACCACCCGCGCTGGGCGCCCTTGCTGCGCGCCTACCTCCGCGCGCGCGGCGCCCTGCCCCCGGCCTGAGCGAGGCCAGGCCGTCGCGTGCCGAGTCGAAGGCCCCGCCTCGGCGGAGGCCCTGTGGTATCGTGAACCCGGAGACGAGACACCCACGTGCGCATTGCGATTGACGCCAGGAAACTGCACGACTTCGGCATCGGGACCTACATCCGGAACCTGCTGAAGTACCTGGCCCTCATCGATCGTGACACCGAGTTCATCCTGCTGTGCCGGCCGCAGGACGTGAACCTCGCCGAGATGCTCGGCCCGAACTTCCGGGCCGTGGCGGAGCCGTCCCGTCCGTACTCGATCGCCGAGCAGGTGATGCTGCCGGCGCGGCTCGTCATGCAGAATGTGAGCCTGCTCCACGAACCGCACTACGTGCTCCCGCCGCTTGTGCCGTGCCGCGCGGTCGTTACCATCCACGACTGCATCCACCTGATGTTCCCGCAGTACCTGCCGAACCGCTTCGCGTACGCGTACGCGCGCGCCACGCTCTGGGCGGCCACCAGGCGCGCGGAACGGATCTTCACGGTGTCGGAGACCTCGAAAGCCGACATTCTCCGCTACTGCGACGTGCCGGCCGAGCGGATCATCGTGGTGTACAACGCGATCGACGACCGCTTCGCGGCCGCGCCCGACATGGAGGCCGTCGAGCGGGTCCGCGAGCGCTACCAGCTGCACGGGCCCTTCGCGCTCTACGTGGGCAACATCAAGCCGCACAAAAACCTCGAACGCCTGATCGACGCGTTCGACCTGGTCCGGCGCAGCGGCTACGAGCGGCTCGAACTGCTGATCATCGGCGACCAGATCTCGAAGTACCCGCGGCTGCGCCGCGCGGTGGACCGGCACAAGCTGCACAAGCACGTCCGCTTCCTCGGGTTCGTGGCGGACGACACCCTGGCGGCGCTGTACCGCCTGGCCACGGTGTTCGTGTTCCCGTCGCTCTATGAGGGCTTCGGGCTCCCGCCGCTCGAAGCGATGGCCAGCGGCACGCCGGTGGTCACCTCGAACCGCTCATCGCTGCCCGAAGTCGTCGGCGACGCGGCCGTCCTGGTCGATCCGTACAGCGCGGCCTCGATCGCGGAGGGCATCCAGCGGGTGTTGAGCGATGCGGACCTGCGCCGCACGCTCTCGGAGCGCGGCCTGGCGCGCGCCCGGGAGTTCTCCTGGGAAGCCTCGATCCGGCGCATCCACGAGGTGTACATGGATGTGGCCGCGCAGCGGTCCTCCGCGCCATGAGAGTGGCCCTGGTCCACGACTGGCTGACCGGCATGCGCGGCGGCGAGAAGGTGCTCGAGGCCGTCGCCGAGGCCTATCCGCAGGCGGACATCTTCACGCTGGTGCACGTCAAGGGGTCCGTGTCGCCGCTCATCGAGTCGCGACGGATCCGGACGTCGTTCATCCAGCGCCTGCCGGCGGCGGGGCGGCTCTACCGGCACTATCTCCCGCTGTTCCCGATGGCGGTCGAGCAGTTCGACCTGCGCGAGCACGACCTGGTCATCAGCATCAGCCACTGCGCGGCGAAGGCCGTCATCCACGCCCCTGGCGCCCGGCACCTGTGCTATTGCCTCACTCCGATGCGCTATGCGTGGGACCAGTTCGACGAATATTTCGGGGCCGCGAGGACGGGCCGGGCCGGAGCAGCCTTCTACCGGCCGGTCATGAGCTGGCTGGCGCGGTGGGATGCGGCCACGTCGAGCCGCGCCGACCGGTTCGTGGCGATCTCCGACTACGTCGCCGCCCGCATCGCGCGGTACTATGCCCGGCGAGCGGACGTGGTGTACCCTCCTGTAGACACGGCGTTCTTCTGTCCGGACGGATCGGCCCCCGGCGAGTCGGCGCTCGTGGTGTCGGCGCTGGTGCCGTACAAGCGCATCGACCTGGCGATTGAGGCGTGCGCGCGGGCGGGCGTGCCGCTTCGCGTCATCGGCGACGGCCCGGAGCTTCCCCGCCTGCGGAGGCTCGCGGGGCCCGGCGTCACGTTCTCGGGCTGGATTTCGGGCGAAGAGATCCGCGCGGCCTACCGCCAGTCTGGCGTCGTGCTGCTGCCGGGTGTGGAGGATTTCGGGATCGTGCCCCTCGAGGCGCAGGCGTGCGGCCGGCCGGTGGTGGCCGTCGCCGAGGGGGGCGCGCTCGAGACGGTCGTCGACGGCGTGACGGGCGCGCTGGTGCCCGGCAAGTCGCAGGAGGCTTGGGCCGGCGCCATCAGGGGCACGCTGGATGCGCGGCTGCCGGCCGGGGCCATCCGGCTCCACGCCCTCAGGTTCGGCCGGGAGCGGTTCATTCAGGAGATCAGGGCCGAGGTCGACCGCGTCCTCGCCTCAGCGTAACGGCATGGTCACTCGCTACAAACGGGCGCTCTCGGCCTACTACGTCGTCTCGGACGCCCTCCTGGGCGTGGTGGCGTTTCTCGGCGCGTACCTGCTCCGGTTCACGTCGGGACTGATCCCGGTCACCAAGGGCGTGCCGCCCCTCGAACAGTACCTCATGGTGGTGCCGTTTGTGGGGCTGCTCGTGCCCGTCGCGTACTACTTCCAGGGCCTCTACAGCGTCCGGCGGAACCGCTCCCGGGTGGACGATTTCTTCGCGGTCTTCGTCGGCAGCGTGGTCGCGGTTGTCCTGGGCGTGGTGGCCACGCTCTATTTTCAGGCCTATTACGTGCCAGCCGCCATGAAGGGCCGCGGCGCGTTCGAGGTCTCCCAGCTGGTCTGGGCCCTGTTCCTGGGCGTGAACGTGGTGTTGACCTTCGCCTCCCGCGAGGTCGTGCGCCAGACGTTCGAACGCCGCTGGAGGGCCGGCCTCGGCCTGAAGCGCATCCTGATTGTCGGGTCGGGCGAACTCGGGCGGCTCGTGGCGGACAAGATCTTCGCGCATCAGGAGATGGGTTACCAGGTGGTGGGGTTTGTCGACGATCGCGCCGAGGAGGACCACCTCGGCTATCGCGGGCTGCCGCTGCTCGGCACGACGGCCGAGACGGGCGACATCTGCCTGCGCGAGCGCGTAGACCAGATCTACGTCGCGCTCCCGCTCGAAGCGCACCACCGGATGCTCGACGTGATCGAGGCCGGCGCCAGGAGCCTGATCGACGTGAAGATCGTCCCGGACCTGCTGCAGTTCATCGCGCTGCGGGCCCGCATCGAAGACCTCGACGGCGTCCCGATCATCAACCTCAACGACGTGCCGCTGCAGGGCCTCAGCGCCCTGGCCAAGCGCGGCATCGACTTCGCCGTGTCGGCCGCCGGCCTGATCCTGCTGGCCATCCCCCTCGCGCTGGTCGCGCTCGCCATCAAGCTGACCTCGCCGGGCCCCATCTTCTACCGGCAGGAGCGGATGAGCCTCGACGGCTCGCCGTTCGCCGTGTACAAGTTCCGCTCGATGTACCATGAGGCGGAGGCCGCCACCGGGCCCATCTGGGCGGACGATGAAGACCCGCGGTGCACGCCGCTCGGCCGCTACCTCCGGCGCTTCGACATCGACGAGCTCCCGCAGCTGTGGAACGTGCTGCGCGGCGACATGTCGCTGGTGGGCCCGCGGCCGGAGCGCCCCTACTTCGTGGAGCAGTTCAAGCACCGCTACCCGCACTACATGCTCCGGCACAAGGTGAAGTCGGGCATCACCGGCTGGGCGCAGGTCAACGGGTGGCGCGGCAACACCTCGCTCGAGAAGCGCATCGAGTTCGACCTCTACTACATCGAGAACTGGTCGCTGAATCTCGACACGAAAATCCTGTGGCTCACGCTCGTGCGGGGGCTGGGCCTCTACAAGCAATCACCCGCGCCATAGGAACGGCATGTCCACGCCGCGCGTCGTCATCACCGGGGCCGCCGGGTTCATCGGATCCCACCTCGCCGAAACGCTGCTGGACCGCGGCTATGCCGTCGTCGGCATCGACAACCTGCTGACGGGCGACCTGGCCAACATCGCGCACCTGACCGGGCGGGACTTCGTCTTCATCAAGCACGACGTCACCAACTACATCAACGTCGAAGGCCCCGTCGACTTCGTCCTGCACTGGGCGAGCCCGGCCAGCCCGATCGACTATCTCGAGCTGCCGATCCAGACGCTGAAGGTGGGCGCCCTGGGCACGCACAAGGCGCTCGGCCTCGCCAAGGCCAAGGGCGCGCGGTTCGTGCTGGCCTCGACCTCGGAGGTGTACGGCGACCCGCTGGAGCACCCGCAGCGGGAGACCTACTGGGGCAACGTCAACCCGGTCGGCCCCCGGGGCGTGTACGACGAGGCGAAGCGCTTTGCCGAGGCGATGACCGTCGCCTATCACCGCTACCACGGCGTGGACGCGAAGATCGTCCGGATCTTCAACACCTACGGGCCGCGCATGCGCGTCCGCGACGGGCGGGCGGTGCCGAACTTCATCGGGCAGGCGCTCACGGGCGAAGACGTCACCGTTTACGGCGACGGATCGCAGACACGCAGCCTGTGCTACGTCAGCGACCTCGTCGACGGCGTCATCCGGCTGATGCTCTCGAACGCCAACGATCCGATCAATATCGGGAACCCCCAGGAGCTGACGATCGAGCAGATCGCGAGGACGATCCTGCGGCTCACCGGCTCGTCGAGCCGGATCGTCCACCGCGACTTGCCGGTCGACGACCCGAAGGTGCGCAAGCCCGACATCACGCGGGCGATGACGATCCTGGAGTGGGGCCCCAAGGTGTCTCTCGAGGACGGCCTTGGCAAGACGATCGAGTATTTCAGAACGAAACTGGCGGCCCGTTGAGCGTGCGGCGCACGTGCACGGTGTAGTGGAAGCCCGAGATCAGGGTGATCGCGAGGCTCACCCAGACCGAGACGTCGACCAGGATCGAACGCCGCTGCAGGAAATTGAAGAGCAGCACGACCGCAACCGTCACGATGTAGAGGCCCGTGGCGACTTTCCCGTAGACCGACGGGGGAAACGTCCTGGGCCCCATCGTCAGGCTGACGATGGCGACGGTGGCCACAATCGCGACGTCGCGGCTGATGACGAGCACCGTGAGCCACACCGGGATGCGGTTCACCAGCCCGATGTCCGGCAGCGAGAGCACGACGAACGCGCTTGCCAGCAGCAGCTTGTCGGCCATCGGATCGAGAAACGCGCCGAGGGCCGTCCGCTGGTTGGTCCACCGCGCAATCAGGCCATCGAGCCCGTCGGTAATGCCCGCGGTGACAAACGCCGCGAGCGCCCAGCCCATGCGGCCGTAGAGGACGAGAATCACGAACGCCGGCACGAGCGCCAGGCGAATCAGCGTGAGTTGGTTGGCCAGCGTCAGCGACATGTGTCTACCGGCTCCCGTTTCGCGGCCGGGAGGCAAGCCGTTCGAGGCGGCGGACCGCGTCGACAGCCTCCTGTCCCGTCACCGCGCGCGACGGCCGGAAGTTCCCGCCATCGAGGCTGAGGACGCCTGCGGCGACGGCCGCCGAGATGTCCTCGTAACGCAGGTGGCTGACTCCGACATCCGCAATATTGACACGGCTGCGGTCGGCACGGCTCGGATTCGCGCCCGTCATGGCCAGAATCCTGCTGACCGCCTGCGCCAGGTCGGACCGCCGGACCACCGCCCTGGGCTGGAAGCTGTGGTTGGGAAAGACGTCCATCACGCCCGCGCGGATGACCTCGACGATCCACCGGGAGGCCCAGTGCCCGCGAACGTCGGTGGCGACCGCGGAGGGCCGTGGTGTCGCGGCCGAGAGGACCGTCTGCAGGCGGACGCCGATGAGTGCCGCCACGTCACCGCGCGTGGCCTGGGGCAGGCCCGGAATCCCGGCGTACTCCGGCGGCAGGTCGCTGGCGCGGCCCCGCTCGCGAAGCCCGTCGAGGCGCCGTTTCAGGGCGTCGGACGGATCCAGCGCGTAGGCGCGTTCGAGCGAGGCGATGGCGGCGTCGACGTTGCCCCGCGCCTCGAGTACGTCGGCGAGGCTTGTGAGCGCCTTGCTGTCGGCCGGGTCGAGCGCGACCGCCTTCCGGAGGTTCCGCTCGGCCTCGGCGAGGTTCTTCCGGCGCGCCTCGATCACGCCGAGGTCGCGATAGAGGAACGCGGTGTCGGGCGAGAGCGCGATGGCCGCCGCGTAGGCCTCGCGCGCCTCGTCGAAACGGCCGGCGCCGGACGCCCGCGTGGCCGCGGCGACGCGGTCCTGGAACTGGTCGAGTTTCAGGGCGGCGATGCGGCGATGGAGGTCGCCCAGCGCCGCGTCCGCGGCCAGGGCCGCCTCGAAGGCCACGAGCGCCGCATCCCGCTGCCCCGACGCGAGCAGCGCTTCACCCCTGCCGGCCAGCGCCGGGCCGTAGCGCGGCGCCGCGCGTGACGCGGCATCGAAGCGGGCCAGGGCCTCTTTCGGCTTGCTCTGCGCGAGCAGGGCGTAGCCCAGCCCGACGGCGGCCGGATAAAACGCCGGCTGCTGTTGAACCAGCTGCCCGAAGGCCGACTCGGCGCCCTTCAGGTCGCCCGCCTGCAGCCGGCTCCAGCCCTCCTGGAGCCTCGCCCGGGCCCGCGCGTCGCCGGCGCGTTCTGGAGGAGCGGGGTACACGAAATCCGGGTATCGGAGGACGCCGGCCGCCTTCGGTGGAGCCACCTTCGGCGCGCACGCGCCCCCCAGCGCCACCGCGAGCACGATGAAGGCCAGGGCCCGTCGCGTCATGCCGATCGCATGCTGAGCGCCGTCCGGGGCGCATCGGACATCTTCTTGCAGAACGCCGCGAACTCGCGCCGCGGCACATCGGCGTCGATGTGCGCCCGCCCGGCACGATTCACGTGACGCACCACGCGCCCGTGGCGGTAGACCCAGGTCATGCCGCGCCGGCCGGCCTCGCTGTCAGGATCGCACCGCAGCGTCACGCGGCTCGTGCCGAGCCCGAGCGTGCCGACCACGCGCTCGAGGAGTGCGGTCCGGCCCTGGCCCCGCAGCGCCGAGATCACCGCGGCATCCGGGCTGGCGGCCGCCAGGCGGCGGCGCTCCTCGGCGCCCAGCTTGTCGGCCTTGTTGTAGACCTCGATGCACGGAACCTCGTTGGCCCCCACATCGTTCAACACCGTGCGCACGGCCGCCACGCGCCGGTCGCGGTCTTCGGCCGACGCGTCGATCACGTGCAGCAACGCGTCGGCGTCGCGAACTTCCTCGAGCGTGCCGCGGAAGGCCGCCACCAGCGTGTGCGGCAGCCGATCGATGAACCCGACGGTGTCCGAGACGAGCAACTCGCGTCGGTCCGGCAGCTTCACCTTGCGCAGCAGCGGATCAAGCGTCACGAACAACGCGTCGGAGGCCTCGGCCCCCTCCCCGGTCAGCAGGTTGAAGAGCGTCGTCTTGCCCGCGTTCGTGTAGCCGACGAGCGCCACCGTCGGCACGTCGGATTTCTGCCGGCGCTCCCGCAACCGGGCGCGCCGCTCCCGGATGTCCTTGATGCCGGCGGCGATGGTGGCGATGCGGCGCCTGATCCTCCGGCGGTCGGTCTCGAGCTTCGTTTCGCCCGGCCCTCTCGTGCCGATGCCGCCGCCGAGCCGCGACAGTTCGGTGCCGTGGCCGGTCAGCCGCGGCAGCAGGTACTGCAGCTGGGCCAGTTCGACCTGTGACTGCCCTTCCCGCGTCCGGGCGCGCTTCGCGAAGATGTCGAGGATGAGCTGCGTGCGGTCGATCACGCGCAGCCGCAGGGCCTCCTCGAGATGGCGCAACTGGGTGGGCGTCAGTTCGTGGTCGAAGACCGCCAGGTCGATGCGCTGCTCGTCGCACGCCGCCACCAGTTCCTGAAGCTTGCCGCGCCCGAGAAAGGTGGCCGGATCAGGCCGCGGCCGCTCCTGGATCATTCGGAGCGACGGGCGCCCGCCGGCCGCACGCACGAGGCCGCCGAGTTCGTCGAGCGACTGCTCGGCTTCGTGCTTGTGCGCCTTGTCCGGCGCGAGTCCGATCAGGGCGACGCGTTCGTGGGAGTTCAGGATGTCACACCAGGAGGCCAGAGACTACAGGAGGCATTCTAGCACGCGGTCCCACGACACCGCGCCCGCACGAATCAGCACCGGGACGGCGCCGCTGGCATCGACGATGGTCGACGGCTCGCCGCCGGGCGACGGCCCGGCGTCAATCAGCCCGTCGAGCAGGCCGCCGAGGGCCACCCGCACCGCGTCCGGATCCTCCGTGGCGGGATCGCCGGACCTGTTGGCGCTGGTCGAGGTGATCGGCCAGCCGCAGGCGTCGGCGAGCAGGCGGGCGACCGGAAGGTCCGGCACGCGGATCGCGACGGTGCCGCGCCCGGCGTGCACGTGCGCATCGAGTTGCGGCCACGCCGGAATGACCAGCGTGAGCGGGCCGGGCCAGAACGCCTCGGCCAGCCGGCGCGAGGCGGGGTCCAGCACGCCGCCCGCCGCCTCGATCTGCCCCGTTCCGGACGCGATGAGCGGGATCGCCAGATCGACGGGCCGTCCCTTGATGCGGTAGAGTTGTGCCATCGCGGCCGCGCTCGCCGGGTTTGCCGCCAGGCCGTACAGCGTGTCTGTCGGATAGGCGACTACGCCGCCGTCGCGAAGCAGGGCGGCGGCGCGGTGCAGCGTGTGCCGGTCCGGCCGGCCTGCCTCGACCCGGAATTCCAACATGACCCCGACTCACTCCACTCCATTATCTTATCGCTGGCGGACGCTGGTGAGCAGCCGCTCGGCGATCGGCACGCTCGCGGCGGTCGTGGCCGCCGTGGTTGCCTTCAGGCTCATGCCCGACGCGCCCCCTGGTTACGAGGTCCAGCTCGAGCGCATCGCCCGCGGACTCCCCTTGTGGACCGGGCTCCCCTTCGCCGGCATGCTGCTCTCGATTGCGCTGTTCCCGCTGCTCGCTCCCGGCTTCTGGCACCACCACTACAAGAAGGTGGCGGTGGCGTGGGCGCTCGTCTTCTTCGGGCCGTTCTTCGTGCAGTACGGCGTCCTCGCGGCCATCCGGCTCTTCGAGGTGCTCCTGATCGACTACGTCCCGTTCCTCATTCTGCTGTGGGGGCTCTATACCGTGTCCGGCGGCATCTACCTGCGCGCGACGCTGGTCGCCACGCCCGCGCTCAATGCCTCGTTCTTCGCGGCGGGCCTCGTGGTGGCGTCGCTGATGGGCACCACCGGCGCCTCGATGCTCCTCGTCCGTCCGATGCTCCGCGCGAACCACTGGCGGAAACACAAGGCCCATGTCTTCGTGTTCTTCATCTTTCTCGTGTCGAATCTCGGCGGCCTGCTCACCCCGCTGGGCGACCCGCCGCTCTTCCTGGGCTTCATTCACGGCGTGCCGTTCTTCTGGACGCTGCGCCTGTTCCCCGAGTACCTCTTCGTCTCGGCCATTGTCCTGGCGGTGTTCGTGGTCCTGGACACGCGCCTGATTCGGCGGGAGATCGAGAGCCGCCCCACGCACGAGCCGCCCCACCGCCGCACCTCGTTTCAGGTGGAAGGCGCGCACAACTTCCTGCTCCTGTTCGGCATCCTCGGTGCGGTGCTGCTCTCCGGGTTGTGGCACACGCCGGGGCTCTCGTGGTTCGGCGTCCACTTCGAATACCGGAACGTCGTCCGCGACCTGCTGATTGTCGTGATCGGGCTCGTGTCGATCGCCTCGACGCCCCAGGCCGTCCGCGAGGACAACGCCTTCACGTGGGAGCCCATCAAGGAGGTGGCGTACCTCTTCTTCGGCATTTTCGTCACGATTGTCCCGGTACTGATGATTCTCAAGGCCGGCGCGGGAGGGTCCGCGCGGTTCCTGGTCGCGGGCATCACCGAGCCGTGGCAGTACTTCTGGATGTCTGGCGTGCTCTCGAGCTTCCTCGACAACGCGCCGACCTACCTGACCTTCATGGCGCTGGCGCTGGGACAGCTCGGGATCGAGACCTCGCAGGTGACCGCCGCCCTGACGGGGGGGATGCCGGGGCCCGCCTCGGCCCAGTTCGCGATGCTGCTCAAGGCGGTGTCGTGCGGGGCGGTGATGATGGGCGCCAACACCTATATCGGCAACGCCCCGAACTTCATGGTGCTCTCGATCGCGAAGGCCCACGGCGTGAAGATGCCCAGCTTCTTCGGCTACATGCTCTGGTCCGGCCTCGTGCTGGTTCCGGCGTTCGCGCTGGTGACGCTGGTATTTTTCTAGGAGGAAGGCAGAAGGCGCTAGGGGCTGGGCGCTCGGCGCTAGTCAGGCGGGGGTCAGGCCAGTGGCACGCGCATCTCGCGCTGCCGATCCCCAGCCCCTACGATGGCGCGGACGCGGAGGGCCGCCTCAGCGTCACGAGGACGATGCCGGCGAGCAGCACAAGGTCCACGGCGAAGACCGCCAGCAGGTTGCCCCGGCTGAGCAGGCCGGCCAGCACGGGGCTGAGCGCGAGGCCCGCCAGCGACGCTCCCGTCAGGAACCCGAACCCGGTGGCGTGCGACGCGGCCGGCACGACGCGGCCGCCCGCGGTGTAGGCTGCCGTAATCGCCACGCCGGCGCCGGCGCCCGACACCAGCAGCGCGGCGCCCATCGCGGCGTCGTTCGAGGCGGAGAGGAACCAGAGCAGCCCCACTGCGGCCGCGCCGGATCCCCCGGCGATGACCCTCGCCGCGTCGGTTCTTCGCAGCAGCCACTCGCACGCCTGATTGCCGGCGGCGGCGCCCGCGGCCGCCATCGAAAACAGCACGCCGGACAGCAGCACCACCTGCTCGACGCCGCGGCCCGCGCGGGCGAGGTAGAGCGGCAGGATTGGGGCGAAGCTTCGATCGACGAACGTCAGCACGAAGATCGCCGCCATCATCAGCAGGAACCCGGGGGCCCTGAGCAGGTCAGCGACGTCACCGCGGGGCGTGGCCGGTTCCGGGCGAGGCTCTCCGCGGACCGGATCCTCGTAGAGCAGGAACACCACGGCGAGCGCGGCGGCGTAGAAGCTCGCGGTGACGAAGAACGCGCGGCGGATCCCCACCAGTTCCGCCACCACGCCGCCGATGACGGGCCCGAGCGCCGGGCCGAGGCGCTGGGCCGTCTGCACGAGGCCGATGGCCCTCGCCATGCGGTCGCGGGGCGCCGACTCGGCGGCCATGGCGAGCGTCAACCCGCCGTAACCCGCGAACACGCCCTGGACGGCGCGCAGGGCGAAGATGTGCCACGCGCGCGTCACATACGCCATCGCCGACATGACGATGACGAAGCTCAGCAGCGACCGCTCGACCATCAGCTTCCGCCCGTAGCGGTCGGCGAGCCGGCCCCAGAACGGCGAGAGCACCGCGGTGATGGCCGGCGTAACGCCGAGGCTCAGGCCGGCCCAGAGCGCGATCTCACCGACGTCGTCGACGCCGAGCTGGTGGATGTAGAGCGGCAGGAACGGCATCACGAGCGTGAAGCCCGTGAAGCCGATGAAGCTGGCCACGGTCACCGCGAACTGGTTCCGCCGCCACGATGCGCGGTCTCCCATCGACGGCAGGCGACGCTAGAACTGGACCCTGACCGTGTCGTGGTACTCGACGTGGATGCTGTCGACGAACCGGATCTGATACGGGTTCGCCTGCATGATGATCGAATGCGTGCGGACCCCGTCTCCGAAGAAGCGCACCCCCTTGAGGAGCGCGCCGGCGGTGACGCCCGTTGCCGCGAAGATGATCGAACTGCCCGGCGCGAGATCCGCCGAGCGGTAGACCCGCTTCAGGTCCGTGATGCCCATCTTCGCGCAGCGCGCCTCGTCGTCCTTCGTCCGGACGACCAGCCGCGCGAAGATCTCGCCGTTGAGGCAGCGCATGGCCGCCGCCGTCAGGACGCCTTCGGGCGCGCCGCCGGTGCCCATCACGGCGTGCACGCCGGTGCCGACCACGGCCGCCGCGATGCCGGCCGAGAGGTCGCCGTCGCCGATGAGGTGAATGCGTGCGCCGGTCGCGCGAATCTGCCGGATGAGTTCCTCGTGCCGATCGCGCTCGAGCACCACCACCACCAGGTCCTCGATGCGACGGTCGAGGCACTTCGCGATCGCCGCCAGGTTGTCGGCGACCGGGGCGTCGAGATCGACGACGTGCTTCGACTTCGGCCCCACGACGATCTTCTCCATGTAGAGGTCGGGCGCATGGAGCAGGCCGCCCCGCGGCGCGGCCGCGAGCACCGTCATGGCGTTCGGCGCGCCGACGGCGCAGAGGTTCGTGCCTTCCAGGGGATCGACCGCGATGTCGATCTCCGGGAAGCGCGCGTTGATCTGGTGCCCGCCCGGCGTGCGCGCCTGGGCCAGCCCCAGCTTCTCGCCGATGTAGAGCATCGGGGCCTCGTCGCGCTCGCCTTCGCCGATGACGATCGTGCCGTCGATGGGCACCGCGTCGAGCTCCCGCCGCATGGCTTCGACCGCCACATGGTCGGAGCGCGGCCGGTCTCCCTGGCCCATGGTGTGCGCGCTCGCGATGGCGGCCTGCTCCACCACCCGCAGGAACTCCAGCGACAAGTCGGTGGTCTCGATCATGACTCCACGTCTCCGGCGGCAAACGGCGGCAGCTCGCAGCGCGTGGGCCGATCCGCCCGGTAGCCGAGCACGTAGTCGGCCTGCATGACGGCGTGGACCTCGCGCGTGCCCTCGTAGATCACCGCGCCCTTGCAGTTGCGGTAGAAGCGCCCGACCGGGTAGTCGTCGGAGTAGCCGTTCGCGCCGTGCACCTGGACGGCATTCCCCGCCGCGCGCTCCGACGCCACCGTCGAGTACCACTTGGCCAGGCTCGTTTCCCGCGTCGTGCGCTCGCCGGCGTTCTTCATCCAGCCGGCCTTCAGCCAGAGCAGCCGCGACACCTGGTAGTCGCACTCCATCTCGGCGATCATCGCCTTCACCAGCTGGTGCTGGCCGATCTCGACGCCGAACGTCTTGCGCTCCTTCGCGTACTTCGCGCTGGCGTCGCGGCAGGCCCGGATGAGGCCCGTGGCCCCGGCCGCCACCGTGTACCGCCCCTGGTCGAGGGCGAACATGGCGATTTTGAACCCTTCCCCGGGGCGCCCGAGCACGTTCTCCTCCGGCACCTCCATCTCGTCCATCTTGAAGTAGCCCGTGTTCCCGGCGAGGATGCCCCACTTCTCCTTGATGGTGCCGCTCGAGAACCCCTTGAAGCCGCGCTCCACGAGGAACGCCGTCAGGCCCGACGGGTCGCGCAGCTTCTTCTTCTCGAGATCGCTCCACGCCACGACGAGGAAGTGGTCGGCGACATCGGCGAGCGAGATCCACATCTTCTCGCCGGTCAGCACATAGCGGTCGCCCTGCTTCACGGCCACCGACTGGATGCCGCGGACATCGCTGCCCGCCGACGGCTCGGTGAGGCCGAAGGTGGCGATCTTCCGGCCCTGCGCCTGGGGCACGAGGTACTGGCGCTTCTGCGCCTCGGTGCCCCACGTGAGCAGGCTCAGGCAGTTGAGCCCCGCGTGCACGGACATGATCACGCGCAGCGAGGTGTCGACGTACTCCAGCTCCTCGCTGGCCAGGCCGAGGCTGATGTAGTCCATGCCCGCGCCGCCGTACTTCGGCGGCACCGAGATGCCGAGCAGGCCGAGCTTCGCCATCTGCGGCAGGATGTCGGGATCGAACCGGTGCTCCCGGTCGAGGTCCTTGATGCGCGGCGCGACTTCGCGGGCGCCCCACTCGCGCACCGACTGCTCGAGCAAACGATGTTCGTCGGAGAAGGAAAAGTCCATGATGCGTCAGCCTAGCACAGCGCCAGACGGCCTGACCACTTCGACCGGCGCGCCCGCCGCCAGCCCGAGGCGCTGGGCCGCGTGGCCGCCGTTCTCGGCAATCTCGAGGTGATCGGAACTGCCGAACAGCGCGCAGATCGCGCCCGCGGCCACCCCGGCGTACGTCTCCACCAGGCTGTCGACGGAGGTCGCCCCGGCGGTGATCCGGATCGGGCCCTGGCCGGCCAGGCGCTCCACCATCGCCCGGGGGATGTTCGTGACGAGGTTGCCGAACCGATCCACCCGCAGCACCGCTCCCGCAATCCGGTCGCCCTCCTGCTGCGCGTGAGGGATGTCGAGGCGCACGTACTCGCGAACGGCCGAGCCGAGCGCCTTCACCTCGGCGCCGCGGGCCAGCCAGGCGGCCGCGGGCGCGAAGCGATCGCGGCCCTCGAACGTCTTGCTGATCGTCGGCCGCGCGTAGCGGCGCTCCGACAGCGACACCACGCGCTTGGGGGGCGTCTCGGCGAAGACCGCCGTCAGCACCCCGTTGTCGGGCGCCACGAAGCGGTAGTCGCCAGCTTCGGCGGCGAGGCCCAGGCGGCCCGACCCCACGCCAGGGTCGACCACAGCCAGGAAGATCGTGCCTGGGGGGAAGCACCGGTAGCACGCCGCCAGCTCCAGCGCCCCCGTGAGAATGTCGTGCGGCGGAATGTCGTGGCTAATGTCCACCAGGACCGCGTCCGGGCAGAGCGTCAGCACGACCCCCTTCAGACTGCCCGCGTAGTGATCGCGAGTCCCGAAATCCGTCAGCATCGCGATAATGGGTTTCGCCATCGTGACTCACCCGTCCTTTCCCGGCCCGATCGGCCGCCTGAGCAGCATCTCGCGCTGGTGATGCACCAGCAGATGCGACTGGATCACCTCGAGCGGCGCCAGCAGCACCTCGATGTCCCGCAGCGGCCAGACCTTGCGCGCCCATCGGGCTCCCGGCGCCGGCCGGTGCCTGAGGTGATCGGCATCGACGATCACGTAGCGGCGCGACGCGGCCTCGTGGCGCGGCCCCGTCGTGAACAGCGCCATCATGAGCCCGCCCGGCCGCAGCAGCGACGCCAGCCTCCCCGCCAGGGCGGCCGCCTCGCCCCGTTCCGCGTAGTCGAACACGTCCCACGCGAGGATGCCGTCCACAGAGCCGGGCTCCTGCCCCAGTTTCACGGCGAGCACCCCGCCGAGGGCGTCCCCGTCAACGCGCGCGAACGGCTGGTCGAGGTCGGCGTACAGGTCTTCCGGGTAGAGCTTGCACGCGAGGTGGGAGCCGAGGAAGCCGACGTTCGAACCAATGACCGGGCCGAGATCCACGATGACCGGGGACGGCGATTCGGCCATCGTGTGCAGGAACGCCCGCAGCGTTCTCGATGGATGCACCGCGCCGCCGCCGTCAGTCTCCGGGCGCACCCCCCCGGGAAGAACCCGGCGTGCCCGGTTCCACAAGCCGGCCAGCGAGCGGTTGTTCTCGCCGCCCGACACGGTCTGCTCCTTGCCTGTTACGCGCCGGACGTCGGCGGAATCTTCCAGGACGATGGGGGCTCGGGCGCGGCGGCTCCCTTGGCCGGCGCCTGGCCCTTCCGCTGCATGTCGATGCTGCCCCGGAAGTGCGCGCCGTCGGCGATCGCCACTCGCGGGGAGACCATGTCGCCGTCCACCGACCCGCTCTCGCGAATCTCGACGGATTCACTCGCGCTGATGTTGCCCGTCAGTTCGCCGCAGACCACGACCGCCTTCGCGAAGACCTGCGCTTTGATGCGCCCGCCCTGCCCGATGGTCAACGTGTGATCCCGAAGCTCGATCTTGCCCTCGACCTGCCCTTCGATGAGCAGGTCCTCGCTGCCTTCGAGTTCGCCCTTCACGACAACCGACTTGCCGATCAGCGCGGCGCTCGCCGCGGCCGGATGCCTGGCCTCGACTGGAGTTCCCATCTCCGACGCCATTGCCACACTCCCTTCCGAACCGCGCCGCAATTCCGGCCCGGCGGCGTCCATCGCCCCGGGCCCCGTGCGCCGCCGCGTGCTGTCTTGCTGCGCGCAGTATATGGAACCGCTTGGAGGAATGTCCAGAGCGGGGGTCCAGGATTCGGGGCTCCCGCCTTCTCTTGGCGGCCTGCCGGCCAGCTACGGCGCGGCAAGCGGGATTCGGGATTGGGGACTCGGGAAGCTGCACGTCGGAGGGCTGATCAACACGGGACGAGGGAACGACGGCGCGACGCACCACCGCTGTTCGATGCTGCCGCCGTGCATTGCCCGCTCTGGGAGCGGGTGGTATCGTGGGAACATCGTGCGCATCTATCTCGACTACAACGCGACCGCGCCCGTACCCGCGGAGGTCGCCGACGCTGTTTCGACGGCGCTGCGCGAGTGTCCCGGCAACGCGTCCAGCATCCACGCCTTCGGCCAGCGCGCCAAGGCTCTGCTGGACGACGCGCGCTCGGCGGTAGCCAGGCTCATCGGCGGCGAGCCCTCCGAGATCGTCTTCACCGCGGGCGGCACCGAGGCCGACAATCTCGCGGTGCGCGGCGTCGCGGAGTCGCAGAAGGACGGGGCCCGATCCGCCGTCATCACGACCGCGATCGAGCACGAGGCGGTGTTGAACGCCGTGAGGCTGCTGGGCCGGCGCGGATGGCCTGTCAGCCTGCTCCCGGTGGGCGCCTCGGGCGTGGTGGCCGCCGACGCGCTGGCTCGCGCGTTCGATGCCGGCGGCGACAGCGCGCCAGCGCTCGTCTCGGTCATGCTCGTGAACAACGAGCTAGGCACCGTGCAGCCCGTGAAGGCGATGGCGGCGCTCTCCCGGGCCCGGGGCGTGCCGTTTCACACCGACGCGGTGCAGGCCGTCGGGCGCATCCCGGTGAACGTGCGCGATCTCGGTGTGGACCTGTTGTCGATTGCCGGCCACAAGTTCGGCGCGCCAAAGGGTGTGGGCGCGCTCTGGGTGCGGCGCGGGCTCGTGCTGCAGCCCCAGTCGATTGGCGGCCGCCAGGAGCGGGGGCGCCGCGCCGGCACCGAGAACGTGCCGGCCATCGAAGGGCTTGGCGTGGCGGCCGAACGGGCCGCCCGGCGGATGTCATCCGAAGCGCCGCGGCAGGCCGCGCTCCGCGATCGACTGGAGCAGGGCATCCTGGCGAAGGTACCGGGCACAGCGGTCAACGGCGATCCCGGCGCGCGGGTGCCGAACACCACGAACATCAGCTTCGAGGGCGTCGAAGGCGAGTCGATGGTGATCGCGCTCGATCTGGATGGCATTGCCGTCTCGACCGGGTCCGCGTGCTCGTCCGGAACGCTCGAGCCCTCTCACGTGCTCAGGGCCATCGGTCTGGCGCCGGCCAGGGTCGAGAGCGCGGTCCGCTTCAGCCTGGGCGAAGGCACGACCGACGCCGAGATTGATCGCGTGCTCGACGTGGTGCCCGCCGTCGTGGCCCGGCTGCGCGCACGGGGCCGCGGCCGTGGCTGAGCCCCGGATGCGGGTGGTCGTGGCCATGTCGGGCGGCGTGGATTCGTCGGTTGCGGCCGCGCTGCTCGTGGAGGCCGGCCATGACGTCGTCGGCGTGTCGATGCAGCTCTACGATGCTTCGCAGGGGGAGGAGCGGTTCGGCTCGTGCTGTACGATCGACGACCTGCACGACGCACGCAGGGTCGCGCACGGCCTCGGCATCCCCCACTACGTCGTCAACCTCGAACGGCGGTTCGAGGAGGTGGTGGTGGCGAACTTCGTCCGCGAGTATGCCAGCGGGCGGACCCCCCTGCCGTGCGCGCACTGCAACAGCGAACTCAAGTTCTCGACGCTGGTCGAGCAGGCCGCCGGGTTCGACGCGGATTGTGTGGCGACCGGCCACTACGCCCGGGTGACGCGTGACGGCGGGGGCGTCTACCACCTCTTCCGCGGCGCCGACGACCGCAAGGACCAGGCGTACTTTCTCTTCGCGCTCACGCAGGCGCAGCTGGCGCGCGCGCTGTTCCCCGTGGGCGGCATCCCCAAGGACGAGGTCAGGCGCATCGCGCTCTCGCGCGGCCTGCGCGTCGCCGACAAGGCCGACAGCCAGGAGCTGTGTTTCGTGCCCGACGGCGAGTACGCCTCCGTCGTCGACCGCCGACCGCAAGCTGCCCGCCGATCGGTCCGGCCTGGTCGTTGATGCGCAGGGCCGCGTTGTCGGCAAGCATGAGGGCGTACATCACTTCACCGTCGGCCAGCGGAAGGGGCTCGGGATTTCCGCGGCGGATCCGCTCTACGTGGTGAAGCTCGATGCCGAGCGCAGGCTGGTGCAGGTGGGACCGAGAGCCGCGCTCGAGCGTTCCGCCCTCACC
>JALOKU010000168.1 GCA_025456345.1 Vicinamibacterales bacterium
TTCCAGGCCCTGCGCATCGCGGTGAACGAGGAGTTCACCGCGCTCGACACCCTGCTCAGGCACCTGCCGCAGTGCGTGAATCCCGGCGGGCGCGTGGCGGTCGTGGCCTTCCACTCGGGTGAGGACCGGCGCGTGAAAAAGGCCTTTCAGGCGGGGCTGCGCGGCGGGCTGTACGCGGCGATCGCGGAGAACGTCGTCCGGCCCACCCCCGAAGAGTGCCGCGCGAACCCTCGCGCCAGCGCCGCCAAGCTCCGCTGGGCCAGGCGGTAGGTTGCGGCTTCCCCGGACCTTGGTGATGCCGTGCGAAGTGCTGATGAAGAACGGCGCAGACAGTTCGCCGCGCTGGTTCGCCTGAAGGTGCTCGACGAGGCCGCTGATCCGTCGGACCTCAACGTGCCTGGGTTCAACTTCCATCGGTTGCAGGGTCGTCCCGTCCGCTACAGCGTCCACGTCAACAGACCGTGGTGCGTGACGTTCGAGTGGGAGGACGGGGACTCCGTGCGCGTCAACCTGGAGCAGTACCACTGAGGAGCAGCCAATGGCGAGGGAATACGCGGTGCGCCGGCCGGTCACGGCGCCAGCGGTGGGCCGCACGATCACGGGAGGGTGTCGACGATCACTCGGCGGTAACGAGTAAGCCGTGGCATCCCGTGATCGGTCACCGCTAGGATGATGTGCAGGCTTCCGTACTTCCACACGCCGCGGGTCGGCACGACGAACCAGGCCTTCGCCTGATCGAAATTCTCGATCTTCAGCGGCGCGCCCGTCCGGGAGGTGGACATCGTGAAGGTCCCGGGCTCCAGATACGCGAACCACTCGTAGGACAGGGCGTGGCCGTCCGGGTCGCTCGACCCCTCGGCGCTGAGCTCGACACGGTCGCCCGCCTTGCAGGTCAACTGGCCGGGATGGCCGAGCCTCGGCACGGGCGGGTGGTTCGCCTCGGAGTACGGCCTGATCGTCCAGTCCATGCGGGCCGAGAAGTCGTTCTGATAGGCGGCGCGCCAGCGCCAGATCGTGGCCTTGTTGGTCGTGTGCCACTGGCCGTCCTGCCCCAGGACCTCGTCGGCCGCGTCGCTCCAAATCGGGCGTGTCTCCGGCTCGAGGAACCACTTCTGCGTGCGCGGGGCGTAGAGTTCGTAGCGCCCCCCCCAGCTGCCCCAGTCCGGGTGCTCCGGATCCCCGAGGCCGTTGTTGATCAGGTAGAGGAAGCTCGGAGTGTCGCCCTCCATGAGGTACTCGGTGCGAGGGTACTGCGCGCCGAGCGGACCCTTGCGGCGGATATTCACGTCGAGCCAGGGATTGTCGACGATGGAGAAATCCGCCCCGACGAACCGGCCGTGGAATCTGTCGCCACTGATGCCGCTCCACGTCGCATGGTGATAGGCGCCGCCCGCGTTGAAGCCGGGACTGGCGATGTAGAAGAGGCCCGGAAACGTCTTCCGAATCCATGGGCCGCTGTCGTCCTGGTCCGAGATGGTGTAGACGCGGAGCCTGGCGACGAATCGCTCGAGCTGTGCGGGGGTGCGCGTGGCGCGGACCTTCCACAACGCCTGCGCGAGCACGTTGGGGCCGCCCCACACCGGCACCCAGAGCGGGCGCGGATCGTCGCGGTCCACCGCCGCGACGAGCGCCTCTGAGCCGGACGAGTCCTTGCCGTCGCCGACCGCCTGCATCCCGTAGGCGGGCAGGCCCTCCTTGACCACGGAGAGGAGGTACGCGGCGGTCGGGAATCCCGGCTCGTGCAGCGCGAGATTGTCACGAACCTTGCCGTAGGCCTCGATGATCTCCCGGATGCGCCAGGCCGCGGTCTTGTCGCGCTGGTGGATGGAGGTGGTGGCGACGAGGCCCTCGACGTCGAACTGGTTCGAGTACGTCAGGAAGCGGACCAGCGACATGGCATCGTCGGGCTCGTTCTCGATGTCGGTGAGGACGAACACCCGTGGCTTGTCGGAGACCGCCGCGTGCGCCGAGAACGACAGGAGCAGCACGCAGGCCAGGAGCAACGCGAGACGGTGTTTGGTCATGGCTCTTGAGGGTTGGTGAGGTTCGGGTCAGGCGTGCCGGCGGCGAACGGCCTGTCGCGCCCGGCCAGGTTGTGCTTCAGACGCCAGTTTGGATAGTCCCGGGAGAGCAGCGTGGCCGGCCATGTGCCGTAGTACTGGTAGCCGATGCGCCGCTCGAGTTCAATCTCGGCGAACGAGTAGCGTACCACCGAGTCGCGGCCGAGGAAGATGGGACGGTTGGTGCCCAGTTCGTAGAAGCGCGCCCACAGGGGCGCGGCAGCGGAGGCCGCAACCACTCGCCGGTCCTTGCGGCCCTCGGCGTCGATGAACTCCTCCAGGCGCAGGCCGCGGATCGTGACGGCCCCGAACCACTCGACCGCGCCCTGGACCGCGGCCACGATCGCCGGCGTCGGCTGCTCGATCTCCATCAGGAATCGGACGACGCCCACGCTCTCGCTTCCCGAGAGCGATGGCGGTTCGTACGTCCGGGCCCACGCGGGAGCGAGCGTCTGTTCGTCGTGCTGGGCACCCCAGGCAGTGAGCTTCCCGTCCTGTCTGATCTGGCTGCGCACGATGCAGTCGATGCCGCGCTCCACGGCCGCTCCGGCCCTGGCACGGCGGATCGCGTCCACGAAGTCGTAGGGCGGCCTGCCGGCGGCGGTGTCGCGCAGCACGGTCAGCGCGCGGACCATGGCACCGTCGTTGTAGGTGATGCGCGAGTAGTACTCGCCGCGCAGCGGATAGAACTGCGGCCAGCCGCCGTTGGGATACTGCGCCGCGAGCAGGTAGTCGACACCCCGCGAAAACGCCTCGCGGTACCTCGCCTCACCGGTTGCATGCGCCACTCGCGCGAGAAACTGCATCGGCAGGGTCGTGGCGTCGTTGTCGAGGCTGTCCGCGCGGCCGCCTCCGGGCGGCGGGATGTCATCGGGCGAACGGGGAGCCACGGCCAAGTCGGTGCTCTTGGGCCAGCCGCCATGCCGCGACTGGTACTGGATGACGCTGTCGGCCACGGCGCGCGCCTCGACCGACCCATACCATCCTGGTTGCTGCAGGAGGACGGCCGGGTCCCATCGAACGCGGGTGACCGTGCCGGTGACTTGAGGAGCGATTGCACCTGGCGGAACCGGTGGGCCGGTCCGCCGGACGCGGCCGGCACCGGGCCCGTGCGCGGCGGGGCCTTCGGCGGGCGCGCTGGAGGCCGAACTGAGCGCGGCGAGGCACAGCAGCGCGAGCAGCAACGGCGGGAACTCCCTCCTCATGATACCCGAGCCGATGTCCCCGCAGTGCTCGCGCACTCCGCGCACTGGCGGGCCTGCGCGTGGCGGAAGTACGCCGCCACGGCGGCCCGTGCGCCCTCGGCATTCCGTCTTCGGATCTCAACGTAGATGAGTCGGTGTAGGTCCGCCGTGCTGAGCAATCCCGCGCCGTCACTGTCAATTGTCGCGGGCCGCTGCTGGTCGTGCAGGGAGGCAACCATGTCGATGAGCGCGCCGAGCACGCGGTTGTTCGCGCCCGCCGCCACGGCCCGGTGAAAGCCCGCGTCGTGCCGGAAGAAGGCCCGGGGCTCTGCCAGCGTCGAGTACATCCCGATGACCTCGTCAGAGATCGCGGCCAGTTGATCGCCGGTGGCGCGCTCGGCCGCAAGCGCCGCGGCGCTGCCTTCGATCATCTGCCTTGCCTCGTACTGGCTCGCCAGGCTGATGTCATGCATCACCGTGAGCAGGGCCAGCGGCTGGCTCACGAGCGTCGGCGGCCCGGCGGTGATGAAGGCGCCGGCGCCCTGCCGAATCGTGATGACGCCCATTGCCGCCAGCGTGTGCAGTCCCACGCGGATGCTGCTCCGGCTGACCCCGATCCGGCGCACCAGTTCCCGTTCCGGGGCGAGACGATCGCCGGGCCGCAGATCGCCCCGTTCTATCAGTCCGCGCACGTGTGCCACGGTCTGCCCGACAGCGCCGAGATCGAGGGCGTCGCGGCCGGAGGGCTCGGCGTCGTCTCTCATGGTCGGTTGGCCGCCTTTGCCTGGGGTGTGGTGCGGCGCAGACGATCTGCGAAGTCGCGCAGGAACTCCACGCGCCATCGGTTCACGGTTCGGGCTCCTCGGTGAATCCCCTCGGCGGCGGCGGGATCGGGATCGTCGGTCCACCAATTCGGGTGTGCCGGCGAGCGGCGCGCCGTTCGAGCGGGAGGAGGCAGAACCGCAGTGACCTCACCTTTCAGACCCTGGAGGGCCGCGAAGTCGCTCTGGATTTCGTACGCCCAGCGCTTCGCGTCGCGGGGCGAAAACCTGAAGCGGATCCGCCCGCCGTCGACCACGCCTTTGGCGGGAATGCGTCCGTCGAACATCATCGTGACGTGAGGGTCGGGCGTCGTGCCCGCCGGCGCAGGGATCGAGATCTCGAGCACCCCGAACGCTTCTGTCTCGTCTGCTGCGGTGGTCAGCCGGGTGAAGGCCGTCTTCCGATCCGGCCACACCGGTACGAATCGACCGCCCCACCCGCCGCGACCGGGGTCCGGTGAAGCGCCGCTCAGCAAGTACCCGACCGAGGGGCTGTCGCCCATCTTCAGCACGCCGCCGAGGATGCCGGCAAAGAAGTCGCCCAGGGCACCCCGGCCCTTGGCGTGGATGGCCGCGAACGCCCTGTTGTCCCACTCCCCTGACTGGTCGCCGCCCACGAACCAGCCGCGGTACGTGGAGTTGGCTTCGATCATCCAGAGATCGGGATGGTGCGTCTCGATGTAATCGTACGCGTCGACGCTCCACATCTTGTTCGGCCCGCCGACGAAATAGACGCGGAGCTTCGGCAGGATGTCGGGCGCGTCGTGCAGCGCCTGGGCAAGGTCCTCGATGCCTCCCCACACGAGCACCCAGAGGGGGCGAGGGTCCGGCCGGCGCGCGCACGTCACGATCCACTCGGACCCTTCGGTCGGGCGTCCGACCCCGCTGCCGGACGACCCGTCGATCGCCCCTTGCTTCGCCACGCCGCGCAGGACATCGGGGGCCGGGTAGCGATCGGAGTGCGCCTTCAGCGCCGGGTAGTCCTGGGCGTAGCGGTCGATGACCTGGAGGATGTGCTCGCGGCGGCCCGCTCCCCACGGCGACGAGACGATGCCCTCCACGTCGAACATGTCGGCGTACAAGAGGAAGTGCACCATTGACTGAATGTCATCGGGGTCGGTGCCTCCGATGTCCGACGACACGATGACTCGGGGTCTCGGCTCAGCCGTTGTTCCCTGTGTTCCCTGGTGCCGCTCCGCCCGCACCACGACCGTTGCCGCCAGCGCGGAGATCGTCCCGGCCACTGCGGCCGCGGTCATGGCTGAATGGCACCGCCTGCGTGCACTCACCGGAGGCCCCCTTCTGGCGCCTGAACGCACAAGCGGCGGGCCGAGGTGGCCCGCCGCCTGCGGCTTCGCGTGGAACTCGCCTAGAACTCCCAGCGGAGGTTGTACACGACGGTACGGCCCGCCGTGCCGGCGCGCTGGGCGTTCGTTTTGCCGAAGTCGGAGGACGTGATGGTGACCACCGGGTCGGCCCAGTTGATGACGTTGAGCGCGTTGTACGCTTCGAGACGGAACTGGAAGCGCTGTCCCTTGCCGAGGCTCACGGACTTGGCCAGCGAGGAGATTCTCGTAGGTGATCGGGTTCGTGCGCCGGGTGAAGGCCGGGAGGGCCGCGAACCCCGTCTTGTCGAACCAGTAGGCGTTCTTCCCGGTCCCGCCCAGCACCTGCACTGACTCGGGCGCGAGCATGGCGCCGAACGACAACAGGTTGCCTGACCGGTAGGTGTAGGTGCCCGCGATCTGCCACCCGCCGACGACGGCGTCGAGCGCGGGCGACATGCTGCCGCCGACGGCTCGGCCGCGTCCGATCGGGAACTCCCAGACGCCCGTGCCAACGACGCGGTGACGTGAGTTGGTGTCGGGCACCCAGGTCAGGATCCCGTCGTACTGGTCCTGATTGTCATAGAAGGTCTGGGACTTCGCATCGACGTACGCGTACGACGCGAGGAACGAAAACCCTTTCACGAACGGCCGCTGGAGCCGCACCATGAACGTATTGTTGCGGTACTTGCCCAGGTCGGTGAACGTCTGGTTGAGGTCACCATATTGCGGATAGGGCCTGAGGAGCGAAGCAACCGACACGGTCGCCTGGCTCCTGAGTGCTCCGGGAAACGTCGAGACCGCGCCGTAGTTGTAGAAGGGGTTCGGCACCGTCTTGGAGAGCTCGGCCTTGTAGGTGTAGCTAAGCCGGGGATCCGCGAGGTTCTTGTTGATGGTCAGCAGGTCGTGGCTGATGAAGTTCGTCAGGAACGAGACGTCGAGCACGATGCGAGACCAGAGTTCCTGCTGCACCGACAGGTTGATGCGATCACTCACAGGCGGCCGACGTTCGTATTGGGCGATGCTGATGGCGTCGCCGAGGTTCGTGTACCTCCCGTAGGCCTTGCCGTAGGCCGGGGTCAGCCCCTGCGGAAACGGGTTGGAGAGGAACGCCTGGGGA
>JALOKU010000068.1 GCA_025456345.1 Vicinamibacterales bacterium
TCGGCTACCTGCGCGAGGCCTACCGCACGCCAGAGGGTGAGGTCGGCTTCCGCTGCTCGTCCGAGCCCGTGTCCATCTACGTCTCGAAGGGCGGCGAGGTGGAGGACACGGCGGGCCGGAAGTGCATCTGCAACGCGCTGGTCGCCACGGCCGGCGCGCCGCAGACGCGCGCGAAAGGCACGATCGTGGAGGCGGGGATCGTGACCTCCGGCGACGATCTGACGGGCATCGCCCGCTTCATGCGGCCCGGCTCGACCCGTTACACGGCCGCCGACGTGATCCGTGTGCTCCTGAATCAGCCTGACGCACCGTCGGCTGAAACCGGCGGGCCGGTGGATGACGATTCTGTCGTTCTCGAGAGCAGCGGATCGTAATTAGTCCCGACCCCTTAAAAGCCGAAGCGCAGGCCGACCTGGAGTTTGCGCGGCTGGGCGGCGGCCACCGGCTGGCCGAAGAAGGGCGACGTCATCACGAAGCTGTAGGCCGTGAAGTTGACGCGGTTCAGCAGGTTCTGGCCCGAGATGTAAACCTCGAGGCGGTAGCGCTTGTCTTCGGCCCCGCCGCCGAATCCCGGGGCGAGGCCTCCGCCGCCGCCCGAGCTGATCATGATGCTGGTCCCGCCCGGGCCGCCCCGTTGCCGTGGCGCTCCAAACCCCCAGGCGTACGAGAGCCGCCCGCCGAGGTCGACTTGCGCCACCCCGCGCGCCGAGTTGCGGGCGGTCCCCAACGGCCGATCGTTGAAGACACCATCGCTATTATCGTCGCGGCCTGTGGTGACGTTGAACGGCGTCCCGCTCAACGCGCGCAGGTTGAGGCCCATCGTCATGTTCTTCACCGGCTGCATGCTGAAGGCCGCGCCCATGCGGTGCCGGATGTCGCCGGGGGCGGGCCCCCATTCCGAGGCGAGGTTGTCGCGGTTCGCAGGAATGGAGAAGCCGCCGGTCGTGTTCGTCTCGCTGGTGCCCCATGTGTAGTTGACGTTGAAGAACGTGCGCTTCCAGTCCATGCGCACGAGGCTGAACATCACGCCGAGGGACTGGGCCCTGGACGAGGCGTCGGCGGCGAGCACAACGTCGTTTGCCAGTTCGGGGTTGGGACGCACGCCGTTGACGGGGTAGTTCAGGTTGCGGCCCCGCAGGAGGTCGCGGCCCCAACCGGCGGAGTAGGTGAGGCTGAGGCGGCTGTTCCTGGTCAGGGTCCGCTCGACACCCGCGTTCATCCGATGGGCCGTCGGCAGGACCAGGTCGTCCGACCAGAGGTACCGGTTGGTTGGGGGCGTGACGCCCACCTCGCCGGGAATCGGGTACGACGGATCCACGATGTTGATGTCGCGCTGGCGCTCGCCGTCGAACAGGAGTGACTGCTTGTAGAGATCGCCGGCGACCCACTCGTAGAAGTAGCCGTAGCTGCCCCGGATGGTCAGGCTGCCGTTGCGGATCGGCGACCACGCGAAGGTCGCCCTCGGCGACAGGTTCCACGGATCGTCCACGTGCTGCTGCATGCCGTAGCGGACCCCGGCCGACACGAGCAGGCTGCGGGCGATCCGCCAGTCGTCCTGCAGGTAGACCGCCGCCTGCAGCGTCGAGTACGTCAGGTTCGGGTCCCCGGTCCGCCGGCTGAAGGTCGACGGCCGGCCCGCGTTGTAGTCGGCGAGACTGGCGAAGGTAAAGGTGCCGGCGTAGTTGGTGATGTCGTCGGAGGTGAACGATCCGCCCTCGATGAGCGCGCCTGTCCGCCACGAATGGGCGCCGCGCACGTAGTCGAGATCGGACGCGAACTCGAAGGTGAAGGCCTTCTGGCCCCCCCGCATCTGCGCGCCGCCGCCGGTGAACGCGTCGTTCACGCGGATGGTCGGCGCCTCGATCGACGATTGGTTCCGATTGTCGGTCGTCCGGAGCTGGAGCCTGGTTTCCGAGAACATCCGCCGCCCGATCGGCCCGTTCTCCGACATGCGGACCATCGCGTTGGTCGTCTCACCCGCGTACGCGCGGCTGAACAGGTTGAACCCCCCGACGCCGAGGTTCTCGGTCCTGCTCGTGTCGACGTCCACGCTCAGCCGCACGGCGTGGTCCTTGGAGATGCCGTGATCCACGCGGGCGCTGATGTTGAAGCTGTCGCGCGGCTGCCGCAGCCGCGTGCCGGTGTAGGTGGTGCCATCCGGCGCCACCGCGAACAGGTTCGGCGACGTGTATTGATAGCCGCCGCCGCCGTTGATCGAGAACGAGGTCTTGTTGGGGCGAATCGTCCCCGCCAGCGAGAACCCGTACTGGCGCAACTGCTCGGGCGCCCGATCCGGCGTGAACGCGTTGCGGGCGTTGAGCGACTCGTCGAGGAAGTTGAAATCGGCGCTGCCACGCAGCGGGCCCATCCCCGGCATGGTCATGATGTCGATGTGCATGATGCCCATCATGCCGCCGTGGTTCTGGGCGGCGAACATGTCCATGCGCGGCAGGCGGATCGATCGGATCTGCGACTTCGGCGGCAGGCGCCCGCCGGTGAACCCGTCGACGCGAATCACGGATCCCGGAGGCGACATCGCCTTGAGCACGGCCTCCATCTCGTCCGGGTCGTCGGGCAGCGCGTCGATCTGCTCGCGCGTCAGCACGGAGCTGAAGGCGCTGCCTTTCGCATCGAGCGAGGCGGACTGGCGGTCGCGGCTGACGGTGAGGCCTTCCTCCACGCGCTGGATCCGGAGCGTGACGCGGCGCCTGGCGTCGCCGCCGCCGCGCACGCGCACGTCTCTCACGACGGCGGTCTCGAAGCCGGGGAACCCGACCTCCACCGTGTAGCGGCCGTCGGGGAGATCGTCGACGACGGCCACGCCCGTGCCGCCGGTCATGACGGGCCTCGCGCCTTCACCGCCGGCCGGAACGTCCTGGGAGGTCACCTGCACCGAGGCATTCGGCACCACCAGGCCCGACTGATCGGCGACCGTGATGATGATGCGCCCGCGCCGCGGCTGAACCTGGGCCGCCGCAGGCACGGCGAGGCCGGCGGCCAGGAGCATGGCGATCAGCGTACGGCCCGGGATGCGCATCTACCTGGCGACCTGGAACTTCTTCGCGTCGATCTTCGGGTTCACTTTGATGGTGTCGAAGACCAGCTCTTCGGTCGGCTTGCCGTCGATGGAGCGCTGGATGCGATGCGGCCACTGCACGCCGCCGACCGTCTTGAAGTCGGAGTAGTAGACGCGGTATTCGACGGTGCGGGCCTTCGCCTCGGCATCCTTCCGCCGCGCCTCGAGGTCCTTCATCGTCTTCTCGCGCTCTTCGGGCGTCATCGGGGCCCCGCCCTGCGCACCGGCGGCACGATCGATGCGCGTGTGCGTGACGGTGCCTCCGCTCACGGTCACGCCCGCCCCCGGCGCCCCGCCCGTCGTCGCAGCCCCACCCGGCCCCATCATCATCGTGATCGGTTCCCGGTCCATCCAGCTCAGCATGAGCGGCAGGTGCGTCTGGGCGTCGATGAAGAGCTTCGCGGCGAAGCCGCCCTCGCCTTTCACGTCGATGACGTCCGCCTTGCCGTCTGGCGACTCGGCCTGCCCGCCGTCCGAGAGCTCCACGGGGTACGCCGCCGGCGACATCGCGAACATGCCGAGGGCGAGCTTGGCGAACTCCTTCTTGTTCGCGACGAGACGCTTCTGATCGAAGTCGGCCTTCTCCTCGGCGGTCATCTTCTCAGGGTCGACCGCCCCGCCCGGCCCGGCGAAGCGCATCACGACCATGCCGCCGCCGGCGAGCGAGGGCGGCCGATCGATCTCCTCGATCACCTGGCCGCCGTTGAACCCGCTGTTCCGGTAGACGCTCATGTTGCCCATGGCCGCGAGCACCGAGCGCATCAGGTACTTGTCGGGCAGCTCGAGCGCCAGCTCGAACTCGTTCTCGACGCTCGTGCCGTTGGGCAGCGCCCGCACCGTCCGGCCGGCGGCGCTGAGCGTCTTCACCGCCGCGAGCTTCGGACCGCCGAGCGCGGTCCGCGCACCCGCCAGGATCTCGTTCACATCCCTGCCCTGGCCTGCCGCCATCGAGCCGGCGGCAAGGGCGACGACCACGCTGACGCCCAACGTCCTCTTCACATCTGCCTCCACGGGGAAGACGGGCGGCCGCAGCCGCCCCGCCTCGTATTAGACGATAGAACCCGCGACGCCGGCCGGGCGGACGCAAAAAAAGGCCCGTGCCGCGGCGCCAGGCGCCAGTCGGCACGGGCAAGCGGACGCAGACGGCCCGCACGCAGGCGACCACCCGGTCCTACGACAGGACGTTGATCACGATGCGGCGGTTCTGCGCGCGGTCGGCCTTGGTCTTGTTCGTCGCCACGGGCTTGTCGGGCCCGTAGCTGATGACGCTGATCTTGTGCAGCGGGATCTGGTGCTGGTCGCGGAGG
Source organism: Vicinamibacterales bacterium (assembly GCA_025456345.1). Taxonomy (GTDB): domain Bacteria; phylum Acidobacteriota; class Vicinamibacteria; order Vicinamibacterales; family JAKQTR01; genus JAKQTR01. The sequence continues at coordinate 4,384 of JALOKU010000068.1, forward strand.
TACTTCATGGCCGCCTCCGCCCGCTCCAGCCCGAGCTTGTCGTTGAGCGCCTTGGGGCCGGTCGAATCCGTGTGCCCTTCGATCTCGAAGTACACGTTCTGGCCGTCGGCCTTGACGCGGCCCACCAGCTCGTCGATCCGGGCCTTCGCGGCATCCGGCAGCTCCCACTTGCCGACGGCGAAGTCGCCCTGATCCGCCGACAGCGTCACCGAATAGACCAGCTTGCGCGACGCCGCGTCGACCGCTACGGCCTTGGCGTCAGCCGCGCCCGCTCTCGCGTCGGCGTCGGCTGCCGCCTTGCGTGCCGCGTCGGCTGAGCCCTGGGCGGCGCCCGCCTTCTGGTCGACCACGTTGATTTTGCCTTCGTTGGCCTTGGTGCGCTCCTGCGTCTCCTCGACCGTCTTGGTGAGCGACTCGACCTTGCCGTTCACGCCGGTGATCTGCTGGTTGACGTACCCCTTCGTCGCACACGCCGGAAGGACCAAGACGACGGCCGCCAGCAGCGCGAGAACTGCTCCCTGTTTGTGACCCATGACTGCTCCTTTGCTACTAACTTCCGGCATTGCTGCCCGCCACGTAGCCTCCGCGGGCCCGGACATACACGTTCTTCTTCCGTACGCCAACCGTCAGCGCGTGCCATCCGGCGCGGGGACTGGCCTCGAACGCGATCAGATACTGGTGGCGCAGCTCGGTCAGGATCCGCTGGGCCGCCAGGCTCGTTTCGGCGGGGGTTCCCGCCGTGAACGTCGCGCCGCCGGTCCACCTGGCCAGGTCATCGAGGCTCGCCTGCGACGAGGCGGCGGCCTCGGGGCTCACGACATCGGGCATCCCGCCGATCCGATCGACGCCGACGCGGATCGCGACGACGTACACGGGCACGTCGATCTCGCTCGCCACCCGCGAGACCTCCGGCGCCGACATGACGCTCGCGGTGTCGACGCCGTCGGTAATCACCACCACCGCGCGCCGCGGCCGGTTGCGCGTCACGAGCGGGCGCGCCGCCGCCGCGATGGCGTCGTAGAGGGACGTGAGACCGTAGGGCCGCAGATCCCCGAGCCGGGACACCACCACGGACGGTTGCGTCGTGAAGGGCTGCACCGTGCGCAGGTGCTTGTCGAACCCGAGCAGCGTCACCTCGTCGCTGCCAGCCTGGAGCCAGCTCACGATGTGCGTCGCCACCTCCTGCGCCGCTTCGCGCCTGCCGGCGAGGCTCATGCTGCCGCTGTCGTCGATGAGCAGGGCGACGCTGACGCCGGTCGCCTCCGACCCGAACTCCACGATCTGCACGGGCTCGCCGCTCGCATTCAACTCGAAATCCGATGGCAGCAGCCCCAACACCGGCCGGCCCCGCCGGTCCTGGACGACCGCCGTAATCCGCACCAGATCGACGCCGCTCTTGAACGTGGCCTTCGACGCGGACGCCTGGGGCGCCTGTCCGACAACGCGGTCCCCGGCCGACCACGAGACGGCCATCACGAGCGCGAGGATTCCGGCTGCCGCACTTCTCACATCAGGATGTACTATCAATCTCCGTGCCAGCGTGGTGAGTGAGAAATGGCAGGAATTGCCGTGCAGTGCGACGAATCTCTGACGCCTGGCAGCGTCATCCGTGTAGGACTTACACGGCAGGATCGGGCGGCGGCGGGAACGACGCGTCGGCGTCAGGCAGCAGGAGGCCCCTTGGGCAGATGGCGGATGTGGGGTAATCTGGTTCCACACATGGCCTTCACGCGCGCCGGGATCCTCATCGCCGCCGTGGTGGTGCTGGGCGCCGCACCCCCGAATCCCCTCGTGCGCGCGCGCCAGCTCTACAACCAGCAGCAGTACGACGCGGCCATCACCGCCGCGCGCGAGGCGCGCGCCCGTCCGGATCTGGCCGACGCGGCCGCCGTCGTGTTGGGCCGCGCCCACCTCGAGCGCTATCGTACCGCGTCCGATACAGCCGACCTGGCTGCGGCCCGCGAAAGCCTCGTCGCCGTCGACACGGCTCGACTGATTCCGCGCGATCGCCTGGAGCTGCTCATCGGCCTGGGCGAGTTGCTGTACTTCGAAGGCCACTACGGCGCGGCGGCCGAACTGTTCGGCGCGGCGCTCGGGAGTGCGGTCGCCTCCGACGGCACGAGCCGCGAATCAGTCCTCGACTGGTGGGCCATGGCGCTCGATCACGAGGCGCAGGACTCCGGCGACGAGGAGCGCAGGCAGATTTACGCGCGGATGCTGAGGCTGGTCGAACCCGCGGCGGCCGGCGACCGCCCGTCGGCCGCCGGCCTGTACTGGGTGGCGGCCGCGGCGGCCGGCATGGACGAGTTCGGCCGCGCCTGGCACGCCGCGATCGCGGCGTGGATCCGCGCGCCGCTTGCGCACGGACCGAGCACGGCGCTTCGCACCGACCTCGAGCGGCTCGTGCAGCAGGTCATCATCCCCGGGCGCGCGGTCACGCTGCCGCCTGCGGCCGATCGCAAGCAGGCCATCGCCGACATGCAGGCCGAGTGGACCGCGATCAAGGAGCTCGGCCTCCGGCGCTGAGGCGCAGGTCTATTTCTGGGCGAGGGCCGCCGCCAGCGTGGCGGCCTTGTCGGCAAGCTGCTCGGCAAACACGAGGTTCTTCACCTTCAACGCGTCGTCGGCCTGCTCGAGGAACCGCTTCGCGGTGTCGTACTGCGCGCGCCGCTCGGGCGTGAGCGCAAGGGAGTCCGTACGTTTGAGATCGCGCCAGGCCTGATCCATGCGCGCACGGATCGTCTTCTCCACTTCGTTCACGTTCGCCGTCGTCTGGAGCGGCGGCGCGGGAATGGGGGCGGCGGGCAGGATCGGTACGGCGGCCGGATCAGGCTTGTCGACCGGCTTCTCGGCCGGCTTCTCGGGCTTCGCCGCCCGCGGGCGCGACGACGGCCGGACGATGACCGGCGCGGGAAGCGGCGGCGCAGGCGGCGCCTCCGGTTCTTCGACGATTTCCACCGGAATGACCGTGTGCGGCGGAGGCGCGGGGGGGGCCAACGCGGGCCCTCCCGGTTCGCCCTTGGCCTGCGCGCTCACGCACGCAGCTCCCGCCAGTGCGAGGACGACGACCGAAGCAAACGCCAGCCGTCTCATAGCCCCATTATGAACCAATGTGCCGCCCGCCGCGCGCCGTCACGCCCGCGGCAGCGTCAGCCTGAACGCCGTGCCCTTCCCGGGCGACGAGTGCACTTCGATCTCGCCGTCGTGCAGCTGCACGGCCTGGTAGACCATCGACAGCCCGATCCCGCTGCCGCCGGCCCTGGTGGTGAAGTAGAGGTTGAAGATCTTGTCGAGGTGCTCCGGCGCAATCCCGGTGCCGGTGTCCTCGACCACGACCTCGACGAAGCGGTCGCGCACGGGGCGGCCCGCGATGCGCAGCCGGCCGCCGGCGGGCATGGCCTGGCACGCGTTGAGCGCGAGGTTCTGCAGCGCCTGCTGAAGCATCGCCGGGTCGGCCCGCAGCATCGGCAGGTCCGGCGGACAGTCCACCTGGACCTCCACGCCCGTCTTCCTGGCCTCCGCGCCGACGATGGGCATGATGGCGTCGATCATCGACGCCAGCGCGGCGGGCTGGAGTTTCAGCTCTTCGGGCCGTGTGAACCTCAGCAGGCCCTGCAGCATGTCGTCGAGCCGCCTGAGCGTGCTCGCGATCACGGCGATGTGCTCGTTCGCGGCCTCGGCATCGACGGGCCTGGCCCGGGCGCCGCCGTCGCCGATCTGGTGCTTCACGAGCTCGAGGTGGATGATCATCGCGTGCAGCGAGTTCTTGATCTCGTGGGCGACGCCGGCCGTCAGGCGGCTGAGCGACGCGAGCTTGTGCGAGTACCGGAGCGTCGACTCCACCTCGCCCAGGTAGCTGAGGTCCCGGCACATCAGCATCACGCCGACAATCTGCCCCGACGCGTCGTTGACGGCGTGGGTCAGCACGAGCCGGCCGCTGCGCTCGCCCGAGCCGTCCCCGGCTGGCGCCTCGGCCATCGCGCCTCCGCGGTCCAGCTGCACCGGCCCCCTCGACTGGCCGTCCGCGCTGGTCTGTTCGACCAGCGCGCGGCAGGGGTGGTCGGCCGCCCACATCCCGGCGAGCGTCCGCCGGCCGGGATCGCCAGGCAGGTCGCGCAGCATCGCGGGATTGGCGAACAGGAGCTCGCCCGCGGGCGTGAAGAACGCGATCGCATCCTCCAGCCGGCCGACGACGGACTCGAGCGTGGACTTCTCGCCTGCGAGCTTCCTGCGGTCGGCCGAGAGCTGCGCGCTCACCGTGTTGAAGAAGCCGCCGAGCTCGCCCAGGCCGTCGTGCTGGGGCAGATCCAGCTTGACGCCGAATTCGCCGAGACCCAGTCGCGACAGCCCGCCCTTGATGAGGTGAATCGGCCGCAGCAGCGACTGCGCGAGCAGCATGGCGAGCAGGCTCGATCCCACCAGCACGGCCAGGGCGGCAATCATCGCCGGCCGCACCGCCTTGTCGAGGTTCTCGCTCGTGAGGTCCATGTCAACGCCAATGCGGATCGTCCCGAAGCGCGTGTCGCCCGTCAGCAGCGGCTGCTGGATCTCGAGCGTCCGCGCCTCGTCGACGTAGATGGCCCACAGCTGCGCCCAGGGGCCGGCATCCAGCAGCGAGTCGAGGCTCGGGCGGGCGTCCAGCCGTTCCCCGATCTGGCCGGCGTCGCTGTGCGCGACCACCACGTCGCCGGCATCGACGATGGCGGCGAAGGTCACGCTCTCGGAATAGACCGACGACTCGAGGATCGAGCGCAGGCCAGGGTCCGCGCGCAGAGCGGCGTACCGGTCCGGGCCCTCGGCCGCGACCTCACGGGTGCGTTGGTAGATGGCATTCGCCAGAAAACGGCCCCGGGACCGGCTTTCCTCCAGCCTGAGCCGCGCCACGCCCGTGACGTAGAGCCCGCCGAGGACGACAACCGCGGCGCCGACGATCGACGTGACCGCAACCACCTGCCGGGTCTTGAGGCTGAGGCGCATGGGCTACGCGTCGCTCCCGGCGTCGTCGAGCCTGAAGCGGTTGAGCTTGTTGTGCAGCGTCTTGAGGCTGATGCCGAGCAGTTCGGCGGCGCGGGTCTTGTTGTTGCCGGTGTGCACGAGGGTCAGCAGGATCAGCCGCCGTTCGACGTCGTCCACCGTCATGCCCGGTTCGAGGCGCTCGCCGCCGGACGCCGCGGGCAGGGCCCGCCCGAGCGGCGGCAGGTCGCCGAGTTCGATCAGCCGGCCCGCGGCCATGATCGTCGCGCGCTCGATCACGTTGCGCAGTTCGCGGACGTTGCCCGGCCACCCGTAGTCCTCGAGCACGCGCCGCGCGGCGGGCGCGACCCCGGCCACCGACCGGCGATTCTGCGCGCTGAACTCGCGCACAAAGCTGTCGATGAGCAGCGGCAGGTCGTCCTTGCGCTCGCGCAGCGGCGGCAGATGGATGCCGACGACGTTGAGCCGGTAGTAGAGGTCCTCGCGCAGCGTGCCCTTCCGCACCGCCGCGGCCGGATCGGCGTTGGTGGCCGCGATGACGCGGATGTCCACGCTCTGCTCGGCGCGGCCGCCGAGGCGGCGGAACGACCGCTCCTGGAGGACGCGCAGCAGCTTGACCTGCGTGGACGGCGTCATCTCGGCGATTTCGTCGAGGAACAGCGTGCCGCGGTGCGCGAGTTCGAAGCAGCCCGCCTGCCGCTCGATGGCCCCGGTGAACGCGCCCCGCTCGTGGCCGAAGAGTTCCGACTCGAGCAGCGTCTCGGGAATCGCGGCGCAGTTGAGCGGCACCCACGGCGCGGAGGCCCGCGGGCTCAGGCGGTGGATCGTCTGCGCAACCAGCTCCTTGCCCGTGCCCGACTCGCCGGTGATGAGCACCGAGGCGCTGGTCGGGGCCGCCTGCTCGACGAGGCGGTAGACCTCGCGCATCGGGGCGCTCCCGCCGATCATCGACCCGAACGACCCGTGTTCGGCCAGCTGGCGGCGGAGCGTCTTGACTTCGCGCAGCGTCTCCTGGCGCTCGATGATCTTGTCGAGCAGCACGCGCAGCCGCTGGAAGTCGACCGGTTTGGCCAGGTAGTCGTAGGCACCCTGCTTCAGCGCCTCGACGGCGGTGTCGACCGTGCCCTGCGCTGTCAGGATCACGGTGGTGACGCCGTCGCCCTCCTGCTGGAGGGCCCGGAGCAGACCGAGCCCGTCCAGCCCGGGCATGACCAGGTCGGTCAGGACGATGTCGGGGCGGAAGTCGGGGACCATCCGGAGGGCGTCCTCGCCGTCGACGGCCGCCTCGACGGTGTAGCCCCAGCTGGTCAGCAGCTGCTGAAACCCGACGCGCGCCGCCGCGTCGTCCTCGACGACGAGGATGCGAACGTGGTCGTCAGGAGCGGAGGGTTCGTCGGCCATGGCGGTCTTCCCCATTATCCCCCCCTGCCCGATTCCAGGCCAGCGGTGATACACTCCGCCGCGGCCATGCCCTGAGCGCACGCGCATCGGCGGTCGCCGCCGGGTGTGGAAGGGCAAGCGGGAGAAGGTCATGTCCCGTCGCACCATTGGCGCCGCCTGCGGCATCGCGGCCGCCGCGATCATCCTGATGCTGCCCGGCGTCGGCGCGCTCGAGCCGGTCGGCGTGCGCGCGCTCGCCCTCATCGTGCTCGGCGTCGTCTTCTGGGCCACCGAGGTGCTCAACGCCGGCATCACGGCGATCCTGACGCTGGGGCTGCTGATGATCGCCGGCGTGCCGGGCAGTGTCGCCCTGGCCGGGTTCGCGGCGTCGGGCTTCTGGATTCTCGTCGCCGTGCTGTTCTTCGGCTACGCGATGGACAAGACGGGTCTCGCCCGGCGCATCGCGTACCGGATCCTGCTGGCCTTCCCGCCCACCTACGCGGGCATCCTCGCGGCCTTCCTGCTCATCGGGTTCGTGCTCACGCTCGGCATCCCGTCGATGACCGTCCGCACGGCCATCCTGATGCCGATCGCGTGGGCGCTCGTGCAGGCCCTCGGCCTGCCGCTGCCCGGCCGCGGGTCGGCCCTCATCATCCTCAGCACCTTCGAGATGGCCGTGCTGCCGGGGTGCGCGCTGCTCACCGGGGCGCTCTGGGGGCCCTATCTCGCGGGCCTCTTCGCGAACCAGGGCATCCCGATCGCGTGGCTCGACTACGCCCAGGTGATGTTCGTGCCCACGCTCGTCTGGTGCGTGATGGTGCTGGCCGCGAACATGGCGGTGCTGCGCCCCGAGGGCGGCCTCGGCGTCACGCACTCGGTGGTGGGCGCCGAACTGGCGAAGCTCGGGCGGATGAGCCGCCACGAGCGGCTGACCGCCATCGTCGTCGCGGCGTCGATTCTCGCCTGGGCCACGCAGCCCTGGCACAAGGCGCCGGCCGAGGCCATTGGCATGGTGGCGATGACGGCATTGTTTGCCGCCGGCGTCCTGCAGGGGAGCGAGATCGGCACGGGCATCCCGTGGCCGCTGGCCCTCTTTGTCGGCGGCATGCTGAGCCTCGGGACGGTGATTACGACCTACAAGATCAGCGGGTGGGTGTCGAGCCTGGTGGTCCCGCTGCTGGCGCCGCTCGCCGGCAACGCGTTCCTGCTCGCCACCGGCATCGGCGTCGCGGTCATGGCCATGCGGTTCATCGATCCGGTCGGGTTCATCTCGATTGCCACGTTCTTCCTCGCGCTGGTGGGCGTCGCCGGCGGCTGGGGCCTGCCGCCGCTCGTGTTGAGCGGCATCATCCTCCTGCCGCTGCACGTGTTCTGGTTCAGCTACCAGAACATCTGGATCGTCATCACCGAGGGCGTGACGAAGAAGCAGGCTTACACCGACGGCGATCGCGTCCGGCTGGCCACGGTGTACGCCGTCGTGACGATTGCCGCCTTGTGGGTGGCGGTGGGGTATTGGAGGGTGACGGGGCTCATGTAAGGACAAGGGGATGGGGGATAGGGGATCGGGAAGGATGTGATGCTGTCAGTAGCAAGTAGTCAGTAGCCAGCATTCAGTAGGAAGGCGTGTCTCACTGCGATCGAGACGACGCGTCCGCGGTGTTTCCTGCTGGCTACTGACTACTGGCTACTGGCTACTGACACAACAGACGTGGGTGCGAGCTTCTGGGGAACTGGCATGAAAAGCAGAGTAGTACTGATGGTCGGCGTCGCCGCGCTCGTCGCGGGCGGTGTGGTGAGCGCGCAGATGACTCCGTGGCTGCAGTGGACCCTGCTGCCCAAAGCGCAGGTGGCGGAGATCGTCGGCGAGGCGTCGGGCGAGAACGCGTGGAAGATGATCATGGAAACCGGCGGGTACGACAAGGACCGCACGCCGGAGGAGTTCTCGGGCCTGTTCCACGAAACGCAGTTCTACCTCGACAAGGCCAGGGCGTACGGGCTGCCCGGCGCCGAGGTTGTCTCCTTCCCGGGCGGACAGACCTGGGACGCGGTGAAGGGCGAACTGTGGGAAGACACGCCCATACGCCAGAAGCTGGCGTCCTATACCGACATGGCCGCGATGCTCGCCTCGGGGAGTTCGACCGGTGACGCCACAGGCGAGTTGGTGTGGGTCGGCATGGGCACGGTAGCCGACTACGCCGGCAAGGACCTCGCCGGGAAGATCGCCGTCACCGAGGGCAACGCAGGGAGCGTGCACCAGACGGCCTGCCTCGACAAGGGCGCGCTCGGCGTGATTTCCATCCAGGGCACGCGCCCGCTCTTCGACCCGATGCAGATCGGCTGGGCCAGCGTCCGCGGCACGCCCGGGAAGCCGGCGAAGTTCGCGTTCCAGATCCCGCCGCGCGAGGGCGAGTTCCTGAAGCGGCGGCTCCAGTCGGGCGAGAAAATCACGGCCAGCGCGAAGGTCGAGTCCGCCACGCGCCCGTATACGACGCAGGACATCGTGTGGCACATCCCGGGGACCGACCCCGCCGCGGGCGAGGTCATCTTCTCGGCGCACCTCTTCGAGGGCTACGTCAAGCAGGGCGGCAACGACAACATCTCGGGCAGCGCGGCCCTGGTCGAAATCGGCCGCACGCTCCACACGCTCATCAGCGAAGGGCGGCTGCCCCGCCCGAAGCGGACCATCCGCTTCCTCATCGGCCCCGAGTTCTCGGGCACTGGCCCCTGGGTGAAGGCCAACAAGGCGCTGATGGAGAAGACGCTCTGCAACATCAACCTCGACATGGTCGGTCTGCGGCTCAGCGAGAGCCAGTCGTTCATGTGCATGATGCGGACGACCTTCGGCAACCCGCACTACCTCAACGACGTGATGGAGAACTACTACCGCTTCGTCGGCGAGGGGAATCGCGAGCGCATCCAGAACCGCAGCACGGCCTACCCGGTCCTCAATCGCATCGTCGCGCCGACGGGCGCCGATGAGCCCTTCTACTACAGCATCGAGACGCACTACGGCGCGTCCGACCACGAGGTGTTCAACGACTGGGGCGTGCAGGTGCCGGGCATCATGATGATCACCTGGCCCGACCGCTGGTATCACACCTCCGGCGACCACGTGGACAAGACCGACCCGACCCAGCTGAAGCGCGTAGTGGCCATCGGCGCGGCCGCGGCGTTCACGATTGCCAATGCCGACGATGACATGGCGATCAGGATCGCGAGCGAAACCGCCGGCAACGGCACCCAGCGGATCGGCCACCAGCTGGCGAGGGGCCTGGCGGAGATGGACGCCGCCACCGCCGGGACGCTGGCCGACGCCTACAAGGCCGCGCGCGAGCACATCGAGGCCGCCGTCATCAACGAGAAGGACACGCTCGAGACGGTCAACGAGCTCGCGGCCGACAGGGCGCGCGTCGCTGCCCACGTGACGGCGCTGCAGAAGGCGGCGGAACTGACCGGTGCCGCCCAGCTCGCGGCGGTGGACGCGCACATGAAGGCCGCGGCGGCGCGGCTGAAGGTGGCGCCCGTCGTCCTGAAACTCACCGACCTCGAGGCGGCAGCCGCCGCGATGGTGCCGAAGCAGACGCCGAAGGTGACGGCGGAGGGCTACCAGGGGTACCGGCAGTTCCTGACCGGGGCCGATCTCACGAAGTTCCGCGGCCTCGACACGACCGAGGTGAGCCGGCTGGTCAACGGCCGTCACAGCCTGCTCGACATCAGGAAGATGCTCGAAGCGCAGGCGCCGGCGAAGGCGGACCTGCAGCAGATCATCGACTACGTCGGGGTGCTGACGAAGGCGGGCCTCGTCGAGATGCCGGCACCGGCCGCGAAGGGAAAGACGCCGGTCAGGAAGTAGACGCTGCGGGCCAGCTGACGATTTCGTCATCGTCCGCGATGTCGGTACGTAATTAGTCCCGACCCCTTGGGAGGCGTTCATGACTTGCCTGGGCCGTCGGAGGAGTTGCGCGGTCGTCGCCGTCATCGCCTGCGTGGCCGGTGCGGCGTGCGGACGTGAGGAGCCCGCCGCCACCACGCCCGTCCAGCTTGTCGCCGGCCCTTCGGCGACGGCCTCGGGCCCCGGCACCGCCGGCGACGCATCCGGCGTCATCGCCTTCCCTCCCCGCAACGAGCCGTTCGCGTTCCGCGAGGAACTCGAGCGCAAGTACCGCGACGGCCTGCGCCGGTCCCCGTCCTCCACGTACGTCGATCTGGAGGGCGACATTGTCTGGACGCAGGAGTACCTGCGATACCGTGTCAACGAGTGCAGCCACGACGTGGCGGTGCAGCGCGTGCTGGCCCAGATCGACGGGCAGGGCATTCTCCCGGTCTGCGGGAACCCGCCGCCGCGCGTGGTGCCGTTTCCGCCGCGCAACGAGCCGTACGCGTTCCGGCAGGAACTCGAGCGCAAGTACCGGGACGGCCTGCGGCGCAACGCCACTTCCTCGTACGTCGACATCGAAGGCTCGATCGTGTGGACGCAGGAGTACCTGCGGTATCGCGTGAACCGCTGCGGCCATGAGGTTGCCACGCAGAAGGTCCTCGACCAGATCGACGGGAAGGGCATCGCGCCTGTCTGCACGGACGGGCCGACGGGCATCTGGGACGGGACGTCGAGTTTCTTCAACGCGCCGTTCACGATTGACATGTGGGTCAACGGGACGAGCCTCGCGGGGCGATACGCCGACCGGCACGACGTCGGCTACGTCTGGGGCACCTACACGGGCGGCCCGGCGATCGTGGTCAACGTCAACTTCGGCGACGGCGGGATCCGCCTCGACGGCACGTTCGACGGCCCGGACAGGATCACGGGCACGATGCGCGTCTTCTCCATCAGCGGCACCTTCCCGTTCACGATGATCCGCCGGCCCTGACCACGGCCGACGCCCGAGCCAGCCTCAGGCTGCGCCGCCGCCTCGGCCGTCCCTGGCCCGATTCCGGCTTTCGCCGGAATGGCGAGGACGATAGAATCCTGGTCATGCCGAAATTGCTACGACTGCTCGCGTGGGGGGCCGTTGCGGCCGCCGGCGCGGTCTCGGTCCTGGTGGCCGCGCTGCACCGCGGCGAGTCGATCAACGCCCTCTGGCTCGTGACGGCCGGCCTGTGCACCTTCGCCATCGCCTACCGCTTCTACAGCAAGTGGCTGACGGTGAAGGTGCTGGTGCTCGACGAGCGCCGCGCCCCGCCGTCGATCACCCAGCGCGACGGCAAGGACTTCGTGCCGACGAACAAGTGGGTCGTCTACGGCCACCACTTCGCGGCCATCGCCGGCCCTGGGCCGCTGGTGGGCCCGGTGCTCGCGGCGCAGTTCGGCTACCTGCCGGGCATGCTCTGGATCCTCATCGGCGCCACGCTCGGCGGCGGCGTGCACGATGCGGTCATCCTCTTCGCGTCGATGCGCCGCTGCGGCAAGTCGCTCGGCCAGATGCTCAAGGAGGAGGTCAACCCCGTCGTCGGCATCGTCGCCATGATCAGCCTGCTGGCGATCATGACGATCCTGCTGGCCGTCCTCGCGCTGGTCGTCGTCAAGGCGCTCGCCGAAAGCCCGTGGGGCCTGTTCACGATCGCCATGACGATCCCGCTCGCGATGACCATGGGCGTCGCGCACACGCTCGGCAAGGTCAGCGTGCGGGCGGTGACGATATTCGGCGTCGCCGGCCTCCTCGCCAGCGTGTGGGCCGGCGGCAACCTCCAGGCGTGGGGCCTGACGCCGTGGTTCGACCGCAGCGGCGAGTGGATCGCGTGGGCGCTGATCCTCTACGGGTTTGCGGCGTCGGTGCTCCCGGTGTGGCTGCTGCTGGCGCCGCGCGACTACCTGAGCACGTACATGAAGCTGGGCACCGTCGCGGTGCTGGCCGTGGCGGTGGTCATCGTCGCCCCGCCGCTGCACATGCCGGCCGTGACGCGCTTTGTCGACGGCACCGGGCTGGTGTTCGCGGGGCCGGTGTTCCCCTTTGTCTTCATCACGATCGCCTGCGGGGCCATCTCGGGCTTCCACGCGCTGATCGCGTCCGGCACGACGCCGAAGCTGGCCGATCGCGAGTCCATCATCCGCAGCGTCGGCTACGGCGCGATGATCACCGAGATGCTCGTGGCCCTCATGGCGCTCATCGCCGCGTGCGCGCTTCAGCCCGGGCACTACTTCGCCATCAACGCCGGCATGGCGAAGACGCTGCCGCCGGCCGAGGTCGTCCAGGCCATTACGGCGGCCGGGTTCCCCGTGACCCTGCCCGAGATGCAGCAGCTTGCCGCCGGCATCGGCGAGAAGACGATGTTCGGGCGGACGGGAGGGGCGCCGACCTTTGCGCTCGGGATGGCGCAGATGTTCTCGAAGGCGTTCGGCGGCGGCTGGATGGCGCTCTGGTACCACTTCGCCATCATGTTCGAGGCCCTCTTCATCCTCACCACCATCGACGCCGGCACGCGCGTGGGCCGCTTCATCCTGCAGGACTTCCTGGGCTACGTGTGGAAACCGCTCGGCGACACGCGCAGTTGGCCGGCCAACGTGCTGGCGAGCGGGCTCCTGGTGTCAGGGTGGGGCTACTTCCTCTACATGGGCGTGATCGACCCGATGGGCGGCGTCAACACGCTGTGGCCGCTGTTCGGCATCGCGAACCAGTTGCTCGCCGTCATCGCGTTCGCGCTGGGCACCTCGGTGCTCATCAAGATGGGCCGGGCGCGCTACGCATGGGTGACCGCCGTCCCGCTGGCGTTCCTGATTTCGGTCACGTTCTCGGCGGGGCTCATCAAGATCTTCTCGCCCGATCCGGCGCTCGGCTTCCTCGCAGGCGCCCGCAGCTTCGCGGCGAAGATCGCGGCGGGCGGCACGGCCGAGCAAGTGGCGCTCTGGCAGAAGACCGTCCACATGAACCAGGTCGATGCCGCCGTCGCGGGTCTGTTCCTCGTCTTCGTGGCGGTGATTGTGGCGGGATGCGCGCGTGACTGGTATCTGCTGCTCACGCGCCGCAAGGCCGTCGAGTTGCGCGAGTGCCCGTACGTGCGGCTCGAGGAGGGCCTTGGGGCTAGGGGCTAGGGACTCGGGATTCGGGATTCGGGATTCGGGATTCGGGATTCGGGATTCGGGATTCGGGATTCGGGATGGGAGCAGATGTCAGTAGCCAGCAGCCAGTAGCCAGTAGAAAGGCCCGCAAACCTGAGGCGCCTTCTTCTGTCTTCTACTGGCTACTGTCTACTGTCTACTGACTACTCTCTTAAAAGCGGAACGAGAGTCCGCCGACGAACTCGAACTGGTTCGCGTACTGGGCATTGCCGACGACGTAGCAGCCCCACCACGGGTCGCACCACCAGCCAACGGCGTCCGACTTGATGTAGGTCGGCGTCCACTGGACACCGAACTTCATGCCGACGTTCGGCGACGCGTTCACCTTCAGGCCCCCGCCCCAGGTCGTCGAGAACTGGGAGTTCGCGCTCGCGCTCTTCTGCACGCCGCCCGTCTGCGTCCAGGAGACGGCGCCGTAGCGCGTCGCGCCGAGGCCGCCCATGACGTACGGACGGACCTTCGCTTCGGGGTCGCCGAAGTAGAACGCGCCGTACCCGTGGTAGCCGTCGATGTTGATGTCGGACAGCTTGGCGGACGACGTGCCGGAAACCGTCAACTCGGTCGGCTGCCGGCGCCACATGAAGCCGATCTCGGCCGACGGGTTCACGAAGAAGCCCAGCGAGAACCCGTACATGATCGAATCCTCGGGGTCCACGCGGTCGTAGGTCTGACCGTTGCCGGCCTTGTAGGGGTCTCCGCTGACGCCGTCAGCGAGCGTGTATCCAATGAGGCCGGTGAACTCGACCTTGGGGGTCTGCGCCCAGGCCGTGGAACCGAGCGCCACGAGCATCAGGGCGCCCATCGTCGTCTTCCTAATCATTACCACCTTCTCCTTTTCTGCAGGATTTGACATCGCTCTAGGATACCTGCAATCCTAATTGGCGACAAGACTAGTCCCATATAGACGTATGCTCTCGAGGAATGGTTCCGGCCGG
>JALOKU010000169.1 GCA_025456345.1 Vicinamibacterales bacterium
CTGCCGTCGGCCAGGTTGTCCCACAGTTCCGTCGCGGTCTGGTAGGACGGAAGCCCGGCGCCGGACTTCGCCGTGGTGAAGGTCCAGTAGGCCGACCACGGGCCGACCGACGACCCCACTTCGGCCCGCGCGCGCCAGCGATAGGTCGTGTCGGCCAGAAGCACGCCTGCCGGCATTTTGTACGCGCTGAGGTCGGTCCCCGAGGTGGGCGTGGCCCAGCCAGCCCAGACCTGGGCCCCGGCCGGGGTGTCGACGTTCACCTTGTACCGGATGGAGGCGGTCAGCGAAACGTCCCCGAGGTACTTCATCGTGGCATTCGCGATAACCAGGTTCGGCGTCAGAGAGGCGCCGGTCGAGCCATTGGCCGGCTGTTGCAGCGCGGGCGCCGTGGTCTTCAGGGTCGAACCATCCGCCGCCGCCGCGGCCGTCTCGCTCGACACCGCCGGGCTGGGGGACACGGGCGTCGCCGCCTTCTCGCCACACGCCACGGCGACGGCCGTCACGGCGACGACCCCGAACAGGAGGAGTTTCTTCTTCATGCAATCACTCCGAAACAGGAAAAGAGGCAGACGGGGCTTGGCGCCCGAGTCTTGCATGATACCTCAGCGGGCAGACTTCTGAGAACACCTCGCCACGGCTGCGCTCAGGATGTATCGTTGTCGGTGACGGGACGCGTATGACATTTACCAGGATCGCGGGCCTCACGGCGCAGGTCGCGGCGGCGCTGCTCGTCGCCACGGCCGTGGCGGCGCTGCAGGCGCGGCAGGCCGCGCCCGCGTCGCCTCGCCGCCTCGAGATCACCCACTCGGCCCGCGCGCTCGTGCCGGGCGAAGCCGTCCTGTTGACCGTCAAGGCGGCCGGGCCACTCACCGCGGTCCGCGGCACGGCCTTCGGGCAGCCCTTCTCGGCGTACCCGGGGGCGACCGCCGACACCTGGCACGCGCTGGTCGGGATCGACCTCTCCGTCACGCCTGGCCGCGCCACCATCGATGCCGACGCGCGGCTGGCCGACGGCTCGCCGCTCACCGCGAGCCTGCCGCTGAAGGTGGGGGCGAAGACGTTTGCCACGCGGCGGCTGAGGGTGGCGCCTGAGTTTGTCACGCCTCCGCCAGCCGAGCAGGCCCGGATCGACCGCGAGCGCTTGCTCCTGAACCGCATCCTCTCGGCGATCTCGCCCCGGCACCTCTGGGGCGACGGCTTCATCAGGCCAGCCGACGGCGAGGTGATCTCGGTATTCGGCGTGCGCAGCGTCTTCAACAACGAGGCGCGCGCGCCGCACCGGGGCGTCGATTTCCGCGGGGCCACCGGCACGCCGGTCCGGGCGCCGGCCCGGGGCGTTGTCGTCCTCGCCGAGCCGCTCTACTTCTCGGGCTCGACGGTCATCCTCGATCACGGCCTGGGCGTGTTCTCGATGCTCGCCCACCTGTCCCGCATCGACGTGAAGCCCGGCACCCTCGCCGTTGGCGGCGACGTGGTGGGCGCCATCGGCGCCACGGGGCGGGTCACCGGGCCCCACCTGCACTGGACGCTGCGGATCGGCGCGGCGGCCGTGGATCCGCTCTCCGTGCTGGCCATCGCGGGCGCCGGAAAGTAGGCGGGAAACCGCGCGTCGTTACGTACAGGCCCTTGGCCGCGGGCGGTGTCCCTGGAGCGCGGCCTCCTCCGGACCGACAGACAGAACCCGCGCGGGCGCGTACACGTAGTACCGGACAACGCGCACCTCAGGCGCGGGCCGGAGGCTCAGATGGTGAAGTTCCTGCTGTGGCTGGTGCTGTTCGTGCTCTGCTGGCCGCTGGCGCTCGCCGCCCTCGTCGTCTATCCCCTCGTGTGGCTGCTGCTGCTGCCGTTCAAGCTGCTCGGGATTGCCGTGGAGGGCGCCTTCACTCTGCTGCGGGCCGTGGTGACGCTGCCGGCGAGGCTGCTCGGGGCGTGAACAACACGACCTGGGCGCCGGAATCCGACGAGTTGATGATCTCGACGCCCGTCGTCATCAGTTCGGCGCCGGTGGCTTCCGCCAGTTCCTCTCCCCACACCGTCGAGATCAGATACCGTGTCTCCGGCTCGAGCCCCTGCAGGCGAACCGTGAACCAGTCGAGGCCGTCGCTCGCGTACACGAAGACGGCCGATGTCCTCGCGGACGGCGAGAAGAGCTGCACGGCGTCGAACGCGCCGTTGCCGTCGGCGCGCGCCTGATCCGTCAGCATGTACGCCGCCGCGGCAGGCACCGCCCCGCGGATGGTCTTGGCCGTGGCAATCTCCGCGGCGATCTCATCGAGGTCCTCGTCGTCGAACTCGAAGCTCCGCCACGTGAGGCCGAGCATCCCGGGCATCCGGCTCCGGAACTCCAGCGTGCGGCCGCTGCCGTCCAGGAGCGACTCGAACTCGCCGTTGGTGACAAACGAGAGGAGGTACGCCGGCGGGAAGATCGTGCCGAGGCCTTCGAGATTGTGGCGCACGTGCGAGGAGGGCGCCGTCACGTCGTCCATCCAGGCGCTGTCGGTGAACTGGAGCAGCCCGGCGTCGAGGCGGTTGCCGCCGCCCGCGCAGTTCTCGATCGACAGCGCGGGATAGCGCGTGCGCAGCTCGGCGAGCACGGCGTAGAGGCCCTTCACGTGGGCGAAGTTGCCGTCTTTGGTGCCGTGGCCGTGGCCGGGACGGTCGCAGTTGATCCAGAAGTTGTTGTCCCACTTGAGGAAGTCGGGCCGCGCGCTGTCGATGAGCTGGACGAGCTGGGCCAGCAGCCACGCCCGGGCTTCGGCATCGCCGAGGCAGATCTGCGCGGTCGTCGCTTCCCCGTTGTCCATCTCCCCGTGGTAGCGGCCGCCGGTTGTGGCCAGGAATCGCTCCTTCGCGAGCTTCAGCTCGTAGACGGTCGAGAGATCCAGCCGTTCCGGTTCGACCCAGACACCCACCTTCATGCCCAGTTCGTGGGCGTAGTCGGTGAGGGCGCCGAGGCCCGACGGGAAGCGCTCGGGATCGGGAACCCAGTTTCCGAGGCCGGCCGAAAAGTCCCACACGCCTTCCGGGCCGGCGTACCACCCGGCGTCGATCATGAAGAGCTCGACGCCCGCGCGCGCCGCGTGCCCCATCTCGTCGCGAAGCGCCTCTTCGTCGATCCTGGTGCCGTAGGCGAACCACGTGTTGTAGGTGACGGGCGCCTCGAGCGGGCGCCCGTGGCGGACGCCCTGCGTGAAGTACCGCTGGAGCGCCAGCGTGACGTCCGCCTGATCTTTGCGCGCCACGCCGAAGAAGCCGTGAGGCCCTTCGAGCGGCTGGTCTCTCAGCACGCTCGTCGTCGTGCCGCCGAGGCTGAACTCGACCGTCACCAGGCCGTTGCCGGCGGGCCCGGACGCCTCGAGCTTCCATGCGCCGGACCAGTTGACGCCGCCAAAGAAGCTGCCGGGCGTGCCCGAGAACCACACGACGGGCACCGCGGTTTCCGATGACCTCGTCGCCGAAGACAGCTCGAACTGGCCGCCGGCCGGGAGCGCCGTGCGCTGCCGCGTGAAGCGGCCTCCCTGCTCCTCGCCGGCCTGCAGGCCGGTCACCCAGTTCACGGCGCTGACCGGCATCACCAGGCGCCACACGCCGATGTCGCCGATGGTCACCTTCGCCGTGGTCCCGGTCGTTTCGAACACCGACCAGACTTCAACCGCTCCGGAGCCGGCCGTGCACGCGTAGTTGCGCGTCACGCGAATCTTGGACGAGGGGTCCTCGAAGACGAGCTCGAGGCGGACGGTGTCGCCGGTCGCCGAGGCGCGGGCTTCACGGAACGCGAAGGTCCCCTGGCCCGGGGTGAGGCGCTTGCTGCCGACGAGAAACGTGAAGTCAGCGGCGGTGCCGGGTTTCCACTGGCGATCGTAGCCCGTGCGGTCGAGGCCCATCGTGTTGAGGGCGCCGCTCGAGTTGAGGCCCATTTTGAAGCTGACCGCGTCGTTGCCCACGATCCAGACGCGCTGGCCGCTCTCCTGGAGGACGAAGGCATCTCCCGCGCGGGCCAGTTCCCCGGTATCGGCGGCGGCTGCCGCGGCGGACGTCAGGAAGATGGCAATGGCGAGAATGGCCAGTAAGCAATGACGGGCAGACGATGCGGACCGGCCGCGGGCGGTGGACGGCATTCGGCGGGTTAGACCACGGGCGCAGGCGAAGGTTACACCTCGCTGCGGCGCTTCTTCAGGAGATTGCGTCCTGCAGCAGCGCACGTCCGATCGCATCGAGCCCGCGCTCGAGGACGCCGGCAGAGATGCCCAGCGCCACGCGGAAATGAGGCGGGGCCTCGAAGAACCGGCCGGGGACGACCGCCGTCTCGAAGCCGCGGAGCAGGCGTTCGGCAAAGGCATCAGCGGACACCGTCGCGCGGAGGCGCGGAAACGCTACTGTCCCGCCCGGCGGAACCACCCACTCCAAGGCGGGCTGGCCGGCCATGAAGGCTTCGAATCGCTCGAAGTTCGGCGCCAGCATCGCCCTGGCGCGTGCCGCGAGCGCCGCCAGGCCATCGAACGCGATGGCCGCGGCGCGCTCGGCGAGCACGGAGCCGGTTCCGTCCACAAGGTCCCGCGCGCGGCGGATCTCCTCGCAGATCACCGTATCGGCCAGCGCCCACCCGCACCTTAGCCCCGCCAGGCCGTACGCTTTCGTGAGGCTCGCGGTAGTGATGATGCGGGGCGAGAGCGTCGCCGCGGCGGCGGGTGCCGCACCGGACACGGCGTCCAGGTAGACTTCGTCGGCGAGCACGTAGCAGCCGTGGCGCTCGGCCAGGGCGCCGAGGGCGCGAAGGTCGGCGGCACCGGTGAGGACGCCGGTCGGATTGTGCGGGTTGGTCACGACGATGAGGCGCGTGCGGGGCGTGAGCGCGGCGGCCACCCGATCGAGGTCGAGCCTGAAGCCGTCTTCGAAGCGCCGCTCGAAGCGGACCAGGCTGGCGCCGAGCATCGCCGGCACGGCGAGCAGCGGATCGTACGCCGGCCGCTCCACCAGCACGTCGTCGCCGGGCCGCAGCAGCGCGGCGCACACGAGGAAGTTCGCGCCGGAGGTGCCGGTGGCCGTGGCCACATGGTCCGGGCCGACGCCGTAGCGCGCCGCCACGCGATGCACGAGGGGCTCCCATCCTTCGTCGTTCCTTCCCGTCAACTCGAGCGCCTCGCGGGCTCCCGGCAGGTCCGCCAGCGTGCAGGCGGCGACATCGCTCCGGCCGAGGTCGTTGGCGGGATGCGGCCGGCGCTTGGCCCAGAGCAGGTAGTCGGCCCTGGGGACCTCGATGGGCCGGACGCCGGGGATGGGCGAGTGCGGGTCGGGGAAGAGAGTGGGCATCGCACGAAGGGTACAGGGGCAAGGGGCAAGGGGCAAGGGGCTTGGGACATGGGGCACGGGGCATGGGACATGGGGCATGGGGCATGGGGCATGGGGCTGGGGGGCTCGGGGCTCGGGGCTCGGGATTTGGGATTCGGCTGATAGGGTTTGTCCGTCTGTCTTCTGTCTTCTGTCTTCTGTCTTCTGTCTTCTGTCTTCTGTCTTCTGTCTTCTGTCTTCTGTCTTCTGTCTTTTGTCTTCTGCCTTCTGTCTTCTGTCTTTTGTCTTCTGCCTTCTGTCTT
>JALOKU010000015.1 GCA_025456345.1 Vicinamibacterales bacterium
CGCGCTCTACAAGATGTTCCCGAAGTCGATCGAGGTGCAGATGCAGAGCGGGAACGCCGGCGACTTCTGGTGCATCCAGGAAGACATCGCGGTGCCCGATATGGAGGCGCGCCGCCCGCGCAAGCCCACCGAGAAGTGGGGCGGGGCCGAAGGCGATGCGCGGCGCATCCTCAATCTCACCGACGATTCGGAGAAACCGCTCGGCGAGTGGAACACGATGATCGTCGAGGCCCGTGGCGACACCGTGACCGTCTGGGTGAACGGCACGCTCGTGAACCGCGGCCACGGGGCCACCGCGTCGCAGGGCCGCATCGCGGTGCAGGCCGAAGGCACCGATGACGCCGGGGCCGAGGCGAACGTGCATGGGGCTGGCCGCCGCCGGCACCAACGGCTTCGCCGCGTCAGCCCAAGTCCACTTCCGTGAATCCCGGGGTCGTCACGTCCCGCCGGGCGGTGCGCAACGGCACGTGATGCTTCAGCCCTATCCGGGTGGTGGCAGAAGGAGCAGGGCTTCACCAAGCCGCTTCAGGTCGGCAAGGAACTGGGACGGGTCCGGAGGATCGATCCACCTGATCACCCGCCAGTCGTCTTCCGATACCGTCAGCAGCCGCCGCGCGAGATCGGGGGGGAACAAACCGGCTGCCTTGCTCGAGGCTGACGTCAGCGCCGGCCCGAGGGGCATGCCCCTTCGGCAGCAGAATCCCCAGATGTCGGCGACGTCCTTCGGTTCGTTCCGATCGGCCAGCGCCGTCAGCTTGTTCGCGAGGATGTTCTCGGCGGAATCCAGCCGGCCGAGCGTCGGATGGTGAGACACCGCACCGACTCGAGAGGGCACGTCGTTGACGAGCTCGAGCTTGAGCACCATGTCAGCTGCGCCGACTTCAAGCCGGACGAATCTGGACTCCCGCAGCAGCACGCGGGTGGTCCATTCAGTGTGCCCGGCCAGCCTCGCGGTGACGCGATCGCTCCACAGCGAGAACAATGGCGCGTCGTTGACGAAGAAATCGAGGTCATCCGAGAACCGGTGGCCGAGATAGCCACGAGAGGCGGCCGTGCCACCGGTCAGGTAGAATCCGGTGTCGAGCGCGGCCATCTCGCGAAGCACGGCGTCCTGAAACGGATAGAGCCGATCGAAGAAGTAGGTGCTGTCCACGGGTGACCTAGACCAGATCGGGACGGTGTCGTGTGACCCATTCAACGAGGAAGTCGAGTCCGCGGCGCCGGGTGACCGACCGAACCCGGACGCGCCAGGTCGGCCAGTCGCGAACGAGGGCTCGGATGCTGAGAAATTCGCGAATCTGTTCGTACGACGCGTAGTCCAACAGGCGAGTGGCCGCCCAATCCCGGTCCAACCGTCCGATCGGCGCGCCTCCTGCGAGGATCGCGCGGAACGCCGCCTCGTCGATGTCGTAGTCCCAGACGAATGTCAGCCGTCCGTTTGACATGATCGTCATGCGCTTCGCCGCAGCCTCCGGAGTCTTCGTCCCGACCGTGCTGCGGGTGTCAGCCGTAGGATGGCACGGAGTCCGCCGTCCAGCAAGTTCCCGGCGGTGCCGGCGTGCCGCTGCCTCGATTGTGCAGTCCTGCCCCGGCTGGGCATTCTCCGCGCGCTGAACGCCGTCTGCAGCCTGCCCCCCAGGGGCCGCCCGAGAGGGTGGCCCTCGCTCTATCGGGCTGTTTCCGGCATTGCCGGCAGCGTCTGCCGGCTGCCCATCAGCGCAGGCCTGAGGCTCAGCTGCCCCTGACGCGACTTGTCGATCGAGAGGCCCAGGATTCGCGCGACTTCCTGCGGGGCGTGGAATCCCATGGAGTTCTCGGCCTCGCAGTAGTCCAGCAGGAACTGGGCGTGGCGCTGGAACTTGCGCGCGGCGGCGAGGTGCTCGTCGGTCGCGCCAGCTGCCCTTGCCGCCTTGATGTCGCCGATGAGCGCGACCAGCGCGTCCATCGCGACATTGCGCAACTGCATCGTGCGGTCCTGGATCTGCTCGGCCCGAGCCTTCAGTTCCTCCTCGGACCACTTGTGGCACGTCTGGCACGCGCGGTTGATGTTGAGCAGCGGGCTCCGGACGTGGTGATCGCTGATCTTGAACGCGCCTTCGCGCCGGTAGGGCATGTGGCAGTCGGCGCACGCCACCCCTGACCTGGCGTGAATGCCTTGATTCCAGGTCTCGAACTCCGGGTGCTGCGCTTTCAGGACCTCGGCGCCGGTCTCGGCGTGGACCCAGTCCTTGTGCCCGACTTCGTCGTAGTACTCGAGCATCTTCTCGACGTTCAGGCCCTTGGCCCACGGGAAGACCAGGCGCTTCTCCGGTCCCTTGAAGTAGTACTCGACGTGACACTGCCCGCACACGAACGACCGCATTTCCTGCCGGGTCGCCATCGTGTTGACGTCGTAGTCGGCCACGCCCCGTGACGCCTTGTACGCACGCATGCCTTCGATGAAGGCCTGGCGCGTCACCCGGAGCTGCATCGTGGCGGGATCGTGGCAGTCGATGCACGCCACGGGGTACTTCACGTGAGTGCGGGCCTCGGTGTAGGGCATGGCGTTCATCGCCTCGAAACCCTTCACGATGTCGCCGCCGCCCAGCTTCCTGGTCGGGACGTACACCGAGGCGTGACACTGCATGCAGGCGCCGGGCTGCTTGGTCGCCTGCTGACGCGCGGTGAACGTCTGATCGTCCAGCATGAACGCGTGCCCGCGCTCCTCCCGGAAGTCCACGGCGAACGCGTACCCCGCCCACATCGTTTTCAGCCGTGGATCCTTCTCCAGCCTCGATTGCGCCACGACGCTTCGCGGATCGGCCTGCGTCGGCGTGCGCGGCATCGCCTCGCTGCCGCCGTACTTCGTCCGCTCCTGGTCGGTGGTGCTCCGGTAGCCGTCGTGCTGCAGCGGGAAGTTCTTGCCCCACACCTCGGGGTCGTCCGTGTCGTCGGTGAGGTCGACGACGCGGAAGAACGGGTTCTTCGCTTCCTGCTTGCGTTCGGCGACATTCAGCAGCAGCGCCGTCAGGGAGCCGACGACAACCGTGGTGACCGCAGCAGTGATGAGGATGAGCCGTTTCATGATGGCCTTGTTCCTTGCCCCTTGCCCCTAGTGCTGGTGCCCCACGTCTCTGTGGCACCTGATGCAGCTGATGCTCTCGGGAGATTGTCCGGCCTGCATGGTCTCGACCATGTCGGCGTGGCATTTCAGGCACGCGCCTTCGGTGACGCGGCTGTTGCGCCAGGTGATCTGCAGAGGGTCGGGATACCCGCCCAGCGTGAACGCGTACGAGTGCCAGAACCCGTTGAGTCCCTTGGTCAGGTATTTCGGCCCGAGCCCATGGGGCGTGTGGCAGTCGTTGCAGACAGCCACCGCCCGGTGGCTGGACTTCTGCCACGCGTCGTACTGGTCGTTCATGATGTGGCAGTTGGCGCAGGCCGCCGGGTCGTTCGTGAGATAGGAGGCGCCGCGCGCGTAGACGAACGTGAAGCCCCCGATGCCGCCGGCGAGCCCGAGCGCCACGCCGATCGCGATCCCGATCATCCGCCCGCGAACGCCGCGCTTCGTGGAACCGCCCGCAGCCGCCATCATCGCCAGGATTCTAACCCCTCGACCATCGAACGGCTATGACGCGGATCACATCGCGCCGGCAACCCGCGGCGCCGGGACCGCTCAATCCGGATCGGCCGGCGTCGCAGCCGGCCCCCGCTCGTCGCGCGCCACGTGCTGCGCGAAGACCTCGAGGCGCGCGATCACGTTCGGGGGGTAGGGCTGGCCGTCGTTTTCGAGGGCGAGCACGGGGTATCCGCGCGCCCTCGCCCAGGGGGCTGTGTCCGGGAATCCGGAGTCCCGCTGTCACGCTGGAACAGGGCCCCCATGGACTGAGCACGCAGGGGATGTTCACCTGGGCACGCCGGCAGGACAGGGCCACGCGCGTATGCGTCCAATCGTCCGCGGCCGGTACGGCGAGATTCACCGGCGGGGATTCCGCGTCGCCGCCGACCGCGGATGAACCTGTCGTTCCTGCTGAAGTCAGGACATTACGGCGCGGGCGGCGGCTCGGTCGGGCCGGCCGGCTTCGACAACGCCGGCTCGGATGGCGGCGCGTCGGACGGCGGTGGCGGCGGTTCCGGGGCCGCGGGCGATGACGTGGCGACGGCCTCCCGCTGGACGGCAATGCTGCAGTTGGTGACCAGCGCGACGATCGCGCCCACCGCGGCAAGAATCGGCGCGCCGACCGTGCCGACGACGCCCACCGTCAGCGGGAACTCCGCGATCGAGCGGTCGCCCTGCCGGATGACGATCCGGCGGACGTTCCCCTCGTGGATCAGCGACTTGACCCGTTCGAGCAGCTCGCCGCTCTCGCCCTTGATCGTCTCCCACCAGGTGCGTTGCTCGGCCATGCTTTGCCCTCACTAGAGATGACGAGGACACGGGCCTGGAGGTTCGGCCCGGATCAGGAGCTGGTCGCTGGCGCCCAAGCCCCGGCAGACGCTTGCCAGAGTCAACCAGGTGACAGAAACGGTGCATCGACAGCGGCCGTCTTGCGTATCGGGCCGTAGACGGCAAGCAACTGAAAGCGATTCGGGCTCTGGTTCGTGATCCAAATCCAGCAGTTCAGGCGGCCGCCACCAGGGCCCTCGAAAGCCTGAAGGTCAAGTAGACGACGAGCGCGCCGGACCTGCTGCCCCCCACGGCAATCCGGGGACAGGCTTCACCAGCGGAACGCCGTGTTCGCCGCGGCGGTGGACAATCGATCCGCCAGTTGCTGCGCCACGCGCTGATCCAGATAGGGAATGTCTATCCGGTGCGAGAACTCGCCGGCGCGGGCCGTGTCGACCTTGACGCGTGCCATGGCGGCGCGGCGGTCGAACGGGGACTGGTGCATCGACACCACCTGGATCTTGTTGATGCGCGCCACGGTGACCTGACGCCAGATCCAGCCGCTCTTCATCAGCACCACTTCTTCGCCTTCGACCCAGCCGAGATGCTGCACGTACTTGCGCGTGGACAGGGTCAGCCACGGCAGCAGCACCACCAGCACGGCGAGCGCGACCCAGCCGCTGGCCGTGGCCAGCAGCGAGGTGAGCACCGTGAGGACGACCAGCACCGGCTTCATGGCCCGCCGGAAGGCGCGGGGATGCACGCTCTGCCAGGCCACGGCGCCGTAGTCGAACCCCGGCAACACCTGCTGCAGCAATCGCGGCAAGGCCTCGACGCGGATGAGCGGCGCCAGCCACTCGCGCGCGTGTGCGGCGCTGCCACCGCCGGCGCCGCCGGCGGTCTCCACCCGCACCGAGGCGCGGTCGAGCCACCGGTGCAGCAGGCCGGTGCGGATGTTGATGGTCTGCACGCGCCGGATCGGCACCATGGCCGACACGCGCGTGATGAGCCCGTACTCGGTGCGCAGATCCTCGTCGACGCGCGTGAGGCGGAAGTCGTAGAATCGCATCAGCGCCCAACCCATCGAGACGATGCGCACGACCACCAGGAACGCCGCGATGCCCGCCAGCGCCATCCACAACGGCGCCACCGGCAGCGGCCCATCGCCGAAGATGGCCCGGAACAGGTCGCGAAAGAAGCCGCGGCCCAGCGAGTCGTCGGCGAAGTAGCGGCCCACCAGACGGTCGAGCAGGCCGGACTCCCACCCCGCGCCGAAGGCGGCGCCGATGACGACCATGCCTTTGTTCTGGATGAAGCCGAACAGCAGCAAATCTCTCAAATCCAGATGCAGCAGCTCGGGTTGGGCAGAAAGCACGGGGGGCTCGGGGTGCGCAGGGGGCACGGCGTGCGCAGGTTGCTCGACGTGCGCGTGGCGCGAGCTGAACACACGGCTCCGGATCTCGTCGAAGGCCGCTCGCGGGAGGACGCTCAGGCGGGCTTCCTCTTCCTCGCCGCCGCCCGTCTCGACGCGGACTTCGACGACGGAGAAAAGGCGGTGGAAGACGTTCTGGACGGCGTCCACGTTCTGGATGCGCGCGTACGGGATGTGACGTTCGTGGCGAAACAGCAGGCCCCAGCGGATCACGAACTCGCGCTCGTCGTAGCGCAAGCGGAACGTCAGGTAGCGGAACACGGACACCGCCGCGGCGGGCACGAACAGGACCAGCAGCCACCCCTCCCAACCCTCCGGTATGCCGCCGAACATGCCGCCCGGGCCGCCGCCGAACCCGGAGATGCCGAAGATCAACAGCACCGCAGGCAGGGCGAAGTTCCTGGCGTGGCGCGCCAGGTCGAAGACGAGCGTGGCCGGGTGCAGCCGCTGCTCAGACGGCATCGCCCGCCCCCGACGGCAGGAGGTGCTTGCGGATGGCGAGCGCGCGGCCGTGCTCGAGGCCGTCCAGCGCCACGTTGGCGTGGTCGGTGCCGGCCGTGTGGACGACCAGCGTGCCGAGTGCGAAGCGGCGCTCGATCGGCCCCTGCGTGACGTCGATGTGCTGCACGCGCGACTTCGGCACGTTGATGACGACACGCCAGTAGACGCCGCGGCGGATCTCGATGCCCTGCTCGTCCACGCGGTAGAAGGTGCGCGAGTAGGTGCGCGCCGGCCAGCGGAACGCGTGCCAGGCGCCGAGTCCGGTCAGGACCGCCCACAACAGCAGGAGACCGATCCGAGCCGCGCCGCTGAGCGAATCGCCCATCAGCATGCCGATGAGCAGGCCGGCGAGTGACCAGACGGCGATGCCGACCAGCAGGATGGAGCCGGTCACCTGGCGCAGGCGAATCACGCGGGGATCGAGCTGGTGATCCTGGCCGTCGGCGATGTCGGACATGGGGCCATTCTACCCGCGACGATCTTCGGCACGTTCGTCATCGGACAGCCGATCCGCTGACGGTCGCGCCCCAGTACTTCTGTGTCCGGGCGTCCGGAGCCCCGCTGTCACGCCGGAACAGGGCCCCCAGGGACGGGGCATGCTGGTGCTGTTCACCTGGGCACGTCGGCAGGACAGGGCCACGCACGAGTGCTTCCTATCGTCCCTGGACAGGGCGGGACGCCGCCGCGCAGGTATAATCCCGGACGGTCAACCCCAGGAGCTGCACATGCGTCGATTCTGCACGCGCGTTCTGTCGGTCCTCACCCTGCCGGCCCTGCTCGCCGTCGAGCCTGGTCTCTTCGCGCAGACGCCCGGCAACCAGCTGATTCCCGCGCCGGCCCGCAAGGCTGGCGAGGGCGCAGGGCCGTTCAAGACGCTGGTCATCCGCGGGGCCATGCGCCCCGCCCCGCGGCCCGGTCGACATCGTCATCGAGCAGAATCGCATCCGTGAGATCCGATCGGCCGGGACGCCTGGCCTGCCCCTCGTGCCGAAGCGCCCGCCGCAGGCCGCCGATTTCGAGGTCGACGCCACCGGCATGTACGTCATGCCGGGCATCGTCGACGACCACGTCCACATCGGAGGGCCGCCGAAGAATCCCGACGCCGAGTACGTCTACAAGCTGTGGATGGCCCACGGCGTGACCACCGTGCGCGGCGTCCCGCTCACGTCGCACGCCATGTCGGTGAGCGAGCGGGATCGCAGCGCGCGCAACGAGATCGTCGCGCCCCGGATGTTCAACTACCAGACGGCCGGCAGCGGCTGGGATCAGGGCCCCGTCGACAGGCCCGAGCAGGCGCGGGCGTGGGTGCAGTGGGCGGTGAAGAACGGGGTGGACGGCATCAAGCTGTTCGCCACGCGCCCCGACATCGCCAAGGAACTCATCACGACGGGCAGGGCGTTTGGCCTCGGCACGATGGCCCACCTTGGTCAGACGGGCGTGGCACAGCTCAACGCCATCCAGGCCGCGCGCATGGGTCTGCAGACGGTCACGCACTTCTACGGGCACTTCGAGGCCCTGATGCGCGACTACGTCGTGCAGCCCTGGCCGGCCGACATGAACTACGACGACGAGCAGTGGCGCTTCGGCCAGGTCGCGCGGCTCTGGGACAAGATCCACCCGCCGGGCAGCCCGGAGTGGACCGCGTACCTGCAGGAGCACCTGAAGCTCGGCACCGTCTTCAATCCGACGATGACGGCGTACGCGGCCGGGCGCGACGTCATGGCGCTGCGCTCGCGCGACTGGCACGCCAGGTACTCACTCCCGTCGCTCATCGATTTCTACACGCCGAGCCTCCTCAACCACGGCGCCTACTTCCACGACTGGGCCACCGAAGACGAGGTCGCCTGGCGGAACTTCTTCCAGGTGTGGTTCCGCCTCCTCAACGATTACAAGCGGATGGGCGGCCGCGTAACGGTCGGCTCGGACGCCGGCTTCATCTACAACACCTACGGTTTCGGCACGATCCACGAAATGGAGCTGCTCCAGGAGGCTGGATTCCATCCGCTCGAGATCATCCAGGCCGCCACGATGAACCCGGCGCTGTCGCTGCACGAGCCCAAGGCCAGGCCGCTCGAGTTCGGTGTCGTCCGGCAGGGCCTGCTCGCCGACCTGCTGATCGTGGGCGAGAATCCGCTGGCAAACCTCAAGGTGCTCTACGGCACGGGCGCGACACGCCTCAACACCAAGACCGGGCAGGTCGAACAGGTGGGCGGCGTCCGCTACACCATCAAGGACGGCATCGTCTACGACGCCAGGAAGCTCCTGGCGGACGTGGCGGCGATGGTCGAGCGGCAGAAGCAGGAACGGGCGAAAGCGCCTCGCCGCTGAGGCGGGCGGCGAGCGGCACGCCGTGGAAGAGCACCGGGTGCTGGTGGCCGGGCGACCCGGTGATGTCGCACGCGATCGACGCCGATGCGCCGGTCAGCACGCTGGCGCAGAACGCCCGCCACCGCTCGTGCTCGTCGGGTGGAATCCACGCGCTAGTGCTGTCGTCACTGAGCGTCAAGGAGGGACTGACCATGCGCGCACGTGGAGCCGTTTCGCTTGTCGTGTTGTTGCTGTCGTGGCTGGCGCTCGATGACATCACGACCGACAACGCCAACGAGTTTCCGCTGGAGTACGCCCTGCTCGTATCGGCCGGGATATGGTTCACCGCGCTGGGCGTGTCGCTGGTCGTGGAGCGTCACGTGTTTGGCGGAGTCTCGTCGCTGGTGGCCGTGGGGCTCGGCGTCGTGGCGTTCTGGTCGCTGCCGCACCACGATCAGCCGCCTTCCCCCATCAACTACCTCGGCTACGTGCCGCTTGCATGGTTCGCGGGGCTGACCGTCTGGCTCCTCGCCGCCCGAGTTCAGGCCAAGAGCGGGTAGGGGCGCACTGCACGCTCGCGCGCGGTCCGCCGCTGGTCGAAGCTGGGTGATTGGCTGGCGGCTCAGCCGACTAGCGGGTTGACGACACGCACGTCACCGTAGCGCGAGCCATCCGACAGATCCTCGGAGTAGAGCAGTTCGGCGCCCGCCGCCTGTGCGGCGTGCATGATCAGCGTCCGGGCCCGCCCGCGCCCTGCTTCTTCCGCGCGTACTTGAACACCGCCGCCGTCGGGCTCCCGGAACTGGTCCACGCTTCCTGGTGGTGATCGGCGTCGGTGAACGTGAAGACGACGCTCCTCATGTGCTCCTCGCCGGGCCCGATGTCCGTCCCGTCGACAAAGCTGAACGCCACCTGGTTCGCCGCCGCGGACGGGACAGGTGTCATTCGTAACGCTTCCAGGGTTAGGTTGTTATCATAGCCGCATGGACGCTCGGGCCGGCACCGTCGGAATCGCGGGCTTCGGCCGCTTCGGCCGATCGCTCGGCGAGTTGATGGCCGAAGCGGGCATCGAAGTCCGGGCCTTCGATCCGCACACGCCCGTGCCGGAGCCGTTTGCCGCCGCATCCCTGGCGGCACTGGTCCGCGCGTCGCAGGTTGTCGTCCTCGCCGTTCCGGTTCCGGCACTCGAGGCGGTGATTGCGGAAGGGTCCGCCATCCTGACCGGGCGGCATCTGGTGCTTGACGTCGCCAGCGTGAAGATGAAGCCGGTCGAGATCTTCGACCGGCATCTGGCCGGGCGCGTACCCTGGGCGGCCACGCACCCGCTCTTCGGGCCGGCGAGCCTTTCCCGCCGCGAGCGGCCGCTCCGCGTCGTTGTCTGCCCGAACGATCGGCATCCGGCTGCGGTCGACGCCGCCACGCGCCTCTATACCCGCCTCGGGTGCCAGGTCCAGATCCAGAATGCGGAGTCGCACGATCGGGAGATGGCCCGCACGCACGCGCTGGGGTTCCTGATCGCCAAGGCGTTCATCGACCTCGGCATCGGCAGCGAACCGGCGTCGGTCCCGCCCTCGTTCCGAGGCATCGCGGCCACGATCGAATCCGTGCGTGAAGACGCGGGGCATCTGTTTACAGCAATCCTGAGCGACAATCCCTTTGCGGCGGAGGCCCGCCGGGCCTTCCTCGACGAGCTGGCGCGTCTCGATGCGGAACTGGCGCACCCGCCGGCCCGCACGGAAGCCTCGGTGGAAGGCGGGTTCCCGATTCCCGACTTCGGCGACCGGTCGCCCGATCTGGTGGAAGTCCGCGATCTCATCGACGACGTGGACCGGCGGCTGGTGGATCTGCTGGTGCAGCGGCACGACCTGTCCAAGCGCGCCGGGCACATCAAGCACCGGGACGGCCGGCCGGTGCGTGACCCGGTCCGCGAGGACGCGCTGCTCGAAGAGCGGGCCGGCTGGGCACGGGGTGGCGGACTGGACGTCGACGGCACCCTCACGGTCTTCAAGGCGATTCTCGACCAGTCGCGCGCGTATCAACTCACACCGGATGGAAAGGCCTCGTGAACCGATGATCGCACCCGCCCGCGGCAACCCGCTTCCGGAGTGGAGCACCCTGACATTCGCCTTCACCGAAACGGACTACATCGTCCGTGCCGAGGGCGACGCCAGCCGGGAGCCGGTGTGGGAGACCGGCCGCATCGAGCCGTACGGCCCGATCAGCCTGTCGCCGGCCGCCGCCGTCCTCTCCTACGGCGTCGGGATCTTCGAGGGACTGAAAGCCTTTCGCCGGGAGGACGGCCACGTGCAGCTGTTCCGCCCGGATGCGAACGCCGCGCGGTTCCAGCGCTCCGCCGAGCGGCTGTCGATGGCGCCGTTTCCTGTCGATCTGTTTCTGTCAGCCGTGGACCAGCTCGTCGATGCGAACCGGCGCTTCGTGCCGCCCCCCGGGAGGGGATCGTTCTATGTCCGTCCCATGCAGCATGCGGTCGAAGCACGATTGGGATTCGGGGCCTGCCACGAGCTGGCCGTGACGATGTACGGGTCGCCCGTCGGCGCGGTGGGCGCGAAGTCGGAGGCGATCCGCCTGCAGGCGGTCGAGCGCGCGCGGGTCGCGCCCGGAGGCACCGGCGCCGCGAAAGCCATGGGCAACTACGCCGGCAGCGTGCACGTGGCCGGCCCCGCGCGGGAGCAGGGCTTCGACGACGTCCTGTACCTCGACGCCCGCACGTTGACGAACGTGACGGAAACAAGCGGCGCCAACTTCTTCGTGGTCAACCGCGCGGGGCAGTTGATCACGCCGCCGCTCGACGATCAGATTCTGGCCGGCGTGACGCGCGACTCCGTGCTGACCATCGCCCGCGACGAGCTTCGCCTCGACGTGCAGGAACGTCCGATCAGCATCGATGAAGTGCTCGCCGAAGCCGGCGAAGCGTTCTGCACGGGCACGGCCTGGACGCTCAAGAGCGTCGACGAGATCGCATTCCGCGATCGCTCGGTCCGCTTTCCCGGGCGCGAGGTCCGCGATCGCCTGTGGGAGATCATCAGCGGCACCCAGACCGGGCGCCGCGTTGACACGCGCGGCTGGACCCGGCTCGTGCCCGAGGGCGCGAGCCGCCGGTAGCGGCCCGCTCGGCTGGAGGAGGACGTCATGCGCCGACTGGTCTGCTGCTTCGCACTGCTGTTTCTGCTGGTGGCTGTTCCGGCCCGCTCGCAGGCGGCCGCCGCCGTCGAGCCCCTTCGGCTGGGCATGGCCGGACTCGTGCACGGCCACGCGTCCGGATTCCTGACCCGCTACCTCAAGCGCACGGACATCCAGTTGGTGGGCATCGCCGAACCTGATGCGGCGGTCGCGTCGAAGTACCAGCAGCGTTTCGGCCTGGATCCTTCGAGGCTTTTCGCGACGGTCGAGCAGATGCTCGACCAGGCTCGCCCGCAGGCGGTCGTCGTCTTCACCGACACGTTCGACCATCTCCGCGTTGTCGAGGCCTGCGCGGCGCGCGGCATTCCCGTCATGATGGAGAAACCGCTGGCCGTAAGCCGTGAGCACGCGCGCGCGATCGAGCGCGCGGCGCGTAACGCGAACATCCCGGTCATGGTGAATTACGAAACCACCTGGTATGCCAGTAACCGCGCCGCGTGGAACCTCATCAAGGAACAGCAGGCGATCGGCGACCTCCGCAAGATCGTGGTGCACGACGGGCATCCCGGGCCGAAGGCCATCAACGTCCAGCCCGAGTTCTTCGCGTGGCTGACCGACCCGGTCCGCAACGGCGCCGGCGCGCTGTTCGACTTCGGCTGCTACGGCGCGAACCTCATCACCTGGCTGATGGACGGTGCGCGGCCGGTTGCGGTGACGGCCGTCACCCAGCGCTTCCAGCCGGACGTGTACAAGCAGGTGGACGATGAGGCCACCATCCTGGTCGAGTACCCGTCGGCGCAGGGCATCATCCAGGCGTCGTGGAACTGGCCGTTCGATCGCAAGGACATGGAGATCTACGGCCGCACCGGCCAGATCTTCGCCGGGCGGGGCGACCTCCTCCGCATCCGGATGCCGGGCCAGCAGGAGGAGGCCAGCAAGGCGCCTCCAATCCCCGCCCCGGAAGACGACTTCCTGAACTACCTTGCGGCGGTCGTGAGGAAGGACATCAAACCCGCCGGCCTGTCATCGCTCGAGAACAACATGATTGTCACCGAGATCCTCGATGCCGCCCGGCGATCCGCGGCAACCGGCACGCGGGTGGTGCTGAAGTAGGGACGCGCCGGCTGCAGCCGCCTGACGGCTAGCTGGCCCGCCGCGCCTTCGATGGCGTCGCGTTCCAGGCGTTCGTGAAGTCGATCGTGAACGCGCAGTTGAGGAAGTGGCTCGGGGCGGTGAGCGTCTTCACGGTGTAGTTCAGCGCCCTGGCCATCGGGCTGCCCGCGAGCTTGCGGTCGAGCACCGGCCACAGCCTCGTGCGCGCCAGGTCGCCGGCGATCCGGATGCCCATGCCGCCCAGGGGAGTCATGACGAGGTCGGTCCAGCCGCCCTCGCCTTTGCACCTGCCGTTTTCGCACGTGTAGAACTTGCCGATGTGCCCGAGCGCCGACTCGCTCATCACCGGGTTCCATTCCCAGTTCGCGCTCGCCAGGGCGGAGTAGATCGCCGCGCGTGACTGCGGGCCGGCGTTCAGGCAGGCCCGAGACGGCGCTTCACCAATTCCCAGTCCAGGCCGAACCGGGCCAGGTACTTGCGGAGGCGATCGGCGTCGTTGGCGGTCCGTTTCTGCTCCCGGGACCGCGCGAAAAGCAGCCGGCCCGCAGCCGAGAGGTTTGGCGCGCCGAGGCATGCGGCGAGCACGTCGTCGAGTTGGACGCGATCGAACCGGTCGAGCGAAGCGGCGCGTTCGGCGCCGAGCACGCGGGGCACGAACCCCTCCCCTCCGGCAGGCGCGGCGTGGGACCAGGCCGTGCGGAGATGGCGGATCTCGGCCCTGACCTGCTCGACGGTCACCCGCCCGCCCGGCGCGAGCGTGGCGAGCCGCGTGACTGCCGCGTTGAGGTCGCGGAAGTTGGCCGGCCACGCCGCTTCGTCCGCCGTGGCGAACGCCAGGAACGCGTCGCGCGCTTCGCGGCTGAACGTGACCACGTCGCCGGTGCGGCGCCGAAACTGGTCCAGCTCGTAGTCGAGGTTCGGCGCGATGTCCTCCCGCCGGTCCGCGAGTCCTGGCATCGCAAAGGTCCAGAGGTTGATCCGCGCCAGCAGGTCCTCGCGAAACCTCCCGGATTGGACCGCCTCCGCCAGCACGCGGTTGGTGCCCGCGATCAGCTGAAAGTCGCTCGAGATTTCGCGATCGCCGCCAAGCGGCAGGAACCGTTTCTCCTCCAGCGCGCGCAGCAGCATTGCCTGCTCGTCGGGGCCGAGCTCCGCCACCTCGTCGAGGAAGAGGAGCCCGCCGTGTGCGGCAAGCAACAGGCCCGGGCGGTCGCGCATGGCGCCCGTGAACGCCCCCTTCACGTGGCCGAAGAGCGCCGACATCGCGGCGTCACCGCGCAGCGTGGCGCAGTTCACCTCGACAAACGGCCCCGAGATCGTCCGGCGTTCCCGCTTGAGCTCGTAGATGCGCCGCGCGAGCAGGGACTTCCCGGCTCCCGTGGGCCCGAGGAGAAGAATGGGAGCGGACGAGCGGACGGCGACGTGCTCGATCTGATCGATGAGCGCGTTGAAATGCGCGTTGCGCGTGTCGATGCCCGACTTCAGCCGCGACGTGCCGGCGAGCGCCTCGCGCGCGAACCGCGACGCGATCTGGTCGTATTGCGACAGGTCGAGGTCGATGACGCGAAACGTGCCGGCGTCCCTGCCTCGCTGCCCCGGTGCCGGCGGGTTCGTCTGGAGCAGGCGGCCCGGAATGTGCCGCGACTCGGTGAGCAGGAACAGGCAGATCTGGGCCACGTGCGAGCCGGTCGTGATGTGCACGAGATAGTCCTCGGACTCGGCGTCGAACGGATAGGCCCGGACAAAATCGTGCAGCGCCCCGTACACCTCTTCGAAGTCCCACGGGTCGGCCGTGTCGTGCGGCCAGAGCCGGACCTCCGTTTCGGGCGAGACGTGGGACATGTCGGCGCGAACCGTGTTCGCCAGTTGCTCGAACCTCTTCGGGTAGAGGAGCTCGAAGCGAGAGACGAGCAGGTCTTCGTGTTGACAGGCGGCAACTGTCGGACGCCAGGCGTGCCACCGCGCGGGGCCGCGGCCCTGGTCGAGCGTGGTGCCAAGCAGGCCGAGTGCGACAGTCCTTCGTGCTGCCATAGCTAAGATTATAGACGTTAGCCAACAAGATAGCCAATTCGCTCTCCACCTTTTGCTCTTCAATGGTCTACAGTTTTGATAACAGACCTGAAATCAGCATATTACAGACATTCACGATGGACGGGAGAGCCTTGGCATCGACTCTGCTATGTCCATTGCCAGCGGTTGGAGGCCGGCGTCACGGGCAAGGCGGGTGACGCCGGCCGCGGACGGGCTGATGAGTCCCTGGGGAGGCTGTGATGGCGAATCGATCGCTTTTCGGGTCGTTGGTTGAGCGGTTCGTGTCCCGCCCCGTGGTGCGCAACGAGGCGGGCGGGCGCGCGTACGCCCGGACGTCTGCCGAGGCGCTCGCGCAGTACGTCGCCACGGGCTGCTTCAACGCGACGTTCTACGCCGGCGCCGATGCCCAGCTCGAGCGCGTGCTGCAGCTCTCGAAGGGTCTCGCGCCCGAGTTTCTGGCCAAGGCCGCCGTCTACGGCCGCGAGCGCGGCCGGATGAAGGACATGCCGGCGCTGCTCATGGCGGTGCTGGCGGCGCGCGACGCCGCGCAGATGGAGCGGATCTTCCCGCGCGTCATCGACACGCCGCGCATGCTGAGGACCTACGTGCAGATGGTCCGTGCCGGTGTCACGGGGCGCCAGTCGTTCGGCACGGTTTCCCGGCGTGCGATCCGCGGCTGGTTCGATCGCCGGTCCGACGAAGCGGTGTTCGCGGCGTCGGTCGGCAACGACCCGTCGCTGGCGGATATCGTGCGGATGGTGCACCCGAAGCCGTCGGCGCCGACGCGTGCCGCGCTCTACGGCTACCTGCTCGGCCGCGAGGTCGACCGGGCGGCGCTTCCGCCGGTCGTGAACCAGTTCGAGGCGTTCAAGGCCGGCGACCGGGCGACGGTACCCGACGTGCCGTTCCAGATGCTGACCGCCCTCGACCTGGGTCCGGCCGAGTGGCGTGAGATCGCGCGGCACGCGTCGTGGCAGATGACGCGGATGAACCTGAACACCTTCGCGCGGCACGGCGTCTTCGACGAGGCCGGGCTGGCTGAGCTCATCGCGTCGCGGCTTGTCGACCCGGAGGCGATCGCCCGCGCGGGCGTGATGCCCTACCAGCTCCTCGCGGCCCACCGCGCGGCCGACGCCTCGGTGCCTGGCCGCGTCCGGGGAGCGCTCGAGGACGCCCTGGAGCTGGCGCTGGCCAGCGTGCCGGCCGTCGAGGGCCAGGTGTTTGTCTGCCCCGACGTCTCCGGCTCGATGCGGTCGCCGGTAACGGGCCGCCGGGCGGGGGCGACGACGGCGGTGCGTTGCGTGGACGTGGCGGCGCTGGTGGCCGCAGCCATCCTGCGCAAGAACCCGACGGCGGGCGTGCTCCCGTTCGAGGAGGACGTCGTGGATGTCCGGCTGTCCCCCCGGGACACCGTGATGACCAACGCCGATCGGCTGGCGGCGGTCGGCGGCGGCGGCACCTCGGTGAGTGCGCCGCTCGCGCGGCTCAACGAGCGCCGGGCGAAGGGTGACCTCGTCGTGATCATCTCCGACAACCAGTCGTGGGTGGACGCGAAGTGGGCCTTCGAGACGGCGACGATCAACGAATGGGAGGTCTTCCGGCGACGCAATCCTGGCGCGCGGCTGGCGCTCATCGACATCCAGCCGTCTTCGACGACCCAGGCTGTCGAGCGGGACGACATCCTCAATATCGGTGGGTTCTCCGACCACGTCTTCGACCTGCTGGCGGACTTCGCCGCCGGGCGGATGGAGCGTGGGCACTGGGTCGGCGCGATCGAGGCGGTCGCGCTGTAGGAACGGCCGGGCCCGAATGCTCGCGAGACTACACTCCAGATGTGCCGCGTCTCGCATATCCTTGTCGGGCCCGGCCGGATGGGCCGGCCGGCCTCGTGGCGGCCGCGGCGAATGCTAGGCGGGAGTACATGGCTTTGCCGGGTTCAAGTCCCGGGTCGGCCCCCGACACAGGGGCCGTCTCTCTCGCCGTCTCTTGTCGCCGTGGCCGGCACGAGGCCGGCCGGCACGCGTGGAGAAGCACGATGACATCGGAGCTGCTGACAATCGATGGCTCCAGCGGCGAGGGCGGGGGACAGATCCTCCGCACGGCGCTGAGCTTGTCGCTCCTCACCGGACGTGCGTTCCGGATCGAGCGCATCCGCGCCGGCCGCGCCAAGCCCGGACTGCTCCGCCAGCACCTCACGGCCGTGCAGGCGGCGGTGGCCGTCGGCCAGGCGCGCGTCGAAGGCGCGGAGATCGGGTCGCCAACACTTTCGTTCGAACCGGCCGAATGCCGGGGCGGAGAGTTCCAGTTCGCCGTCGGCACCGCCGGCAGCGCGACGCTCGTCCTCCAGACCGTGCTGTTGCCGCTGGCACTCGCGGCGTCGCCGTCGACGCTCGTGCTCGAGGGCGGCACGCACAACCCGTTCGCGCCGCCCTTCGATTTCCTTGTTGCGGCTTTTCTCCCGGTGGTGAACCGGATGGGGCCGGCGATCGAGGCCCAGCTTGTCCGACACGGGTTCTACCCCGCAGGCGGCGGGCGCTTCGTGGTGACCGTCACACCGGCGGCGCGCCTCCACCCCGTCGACCTTCTCGATCGGGAAGGCGAGGTCGCGACATCGGTGCGGGTGCTCATCGCGAACGTGCCGTCCCAGGTCGCCAAGCGGGAGATCGCGGTCGTCAGGCGGCGCCTCGAGCCGCCGGAGGAGGCGTGCCGGGTCGAGCAGGTTTGCGAGAGCGCTGGCCCCGGCAACGTCGTGATGATCGAACTGCGTTCGGACAACGTCACCGAGGTGGTCTCCGGGTTCGGAGAAAAGGGCGTCTCCGCGGAGAACGTGGCGAACCGCGCCGTCGACGAGGCGCGGGCCTACCTGCTGGCAGGCGTCCCCGTGGGTGCGCATCTCGCGGATCAACTGCTCGTGCCGCTCGCCGTCGCGGGCGGAGGGTCCTTCAGGACCGTGGCGCCGACGCCGCACACGCGGACCAACGCGGACGTCATCGCGCGGTTCCTTCCGGTCGACATCGGCATCGAGCCGGATTCAGGCGACGCCTACCGCGTCACGGTGTCGTCCCGGGAAGGCGGTGTTTCGTGAAGAACAGGGACCTGAGGCGGTTGGGGCTACCGGCCGGCGAGTGCACGGCGGTCGCCAAGCGCATCCTCGAAGCGACCAAGGCCACCGGCCGCGACATGAGGGACGTCGGCGCCGAACTCTCCCGGGTCTCGGCGGACCCGGCGCCGTATGTCGATCACGCGGAGTACGGCGAACTCGCGCGCCTGCTCGCCGCGCGGGTGTCGGCGCAGGCTGGGTTCACCCCCCGGCAGGGCGCGGCGCCCTGCCGGGTGTACGGCGAGGACATCGAGCAGGGCGCGCTCCAGCAGATGGAGAACGCGTGCCGGTTGCCCGTCGCCGTGGCCGGCGCGCTGATGCCTGACGCGCACCAGGGCTACGGCCTGCCCATCGGCGGCGTGCTGGCGACCGACGCCGCGGTCATCCCGTACGCGGTCGGCGTCGACATCGCGTGCCGCATGAAGATGACCGTGCTGGACCTGCCCGTCTCTGCGCTGGAGACGGGCCGGCACGAGCTCGTGCGCGCGATCGAGCGGGAAACGCGGTTCGGCGTCGGCGCGGAGTTCTCCGCTCGGCGCCACCACACGGTCATGGACCGCGACTGGAACGTCACGGTGGTGACGCAGCGCCTCAAGGACAAAGCCTGGGCCCAACTCGGCACGAGCGGCAGCGGGAACCACTTCGTCGAGTTCGGCGTGCTCGAGGTCTTCGAGGCGGTGGGCGGCCTTCCGCCCGGCGAGCACCTCGCGCTGCTCAGCCACTCGGGAAGCCGGGGATCGGGCGCGACCGTGGCGCAGCACTACAGCAAGGTGGCGCGCGACCTCCGCCCGGAACTGCCGCAGGAACTCGGCCATCTCGCGTGGCTGGACCTCGCGTCGGAAGCCGGCGCCGAGTACTGGGCCGCGATGGAGTTGATGGGCGCCTACGCGGCGGCGAACCACGAACTGATCCACCGGCACGTGGCCCGCGCCCTCGGAGCGGCCGTGCGTCTCGACGTCGAGAACCACCACAACTTCGCGTGGCGTGAGCGGCACGTGCTGGCCGACGGATCCGAGCGCGACGTGATCGTGCACCGCAAAGGCGCCACGCCGGCGGGCCTGGGCGTGCTCGGCATCATCCCGGGGTCGATGGCCGCGCCGGGCTACCTCGTGAGGGGAAAGGGCGACGCGGCGTCGCTCCAGTCGGCGTCCCACGGGGCGGGCCGGCGGATGAGCCGTACGCGCGCGAAGCAGGAGTACACCTGGGAAGACGCCAGGCGGGTCCTCGAGGAGCGCGGCGTCACGCTGCTTTCGGCGGGGCTCGACGAGGTGCCGATGGCGTACAAGGACATCGACACCGTCATGGCGGCGCAGCAGACGCTCGTCGAAGCGATCGCCCGCTTCCAGCCCCGGCTCGTCAAGATGGCGCCGGCCGGAGAGGCGCCCGAGGACTGAAGCGCCTCAGAACCGCACGCCGAAGCCCACCTGCCCGGCGGGCTCTGCCTGGACCGCCTACTGAACGCTGGGCTTCAAGTACACCGACTGGAGAATCGCCTTGGTCGCCTCGTCCTGGACGAACGCCACGACCACGAACCCGCCCGTGATCTCGTGCTTCTTCTGGCGGAACGTGTACCCGCCCTTTCGCGTGTTGGTCTCGTAGTCCTCGAGGTGGGCCTTGGCGTCCGCCACGGCCTTCGCCACGTCGAAGGTGTACTCGAAGGTTCCCCCCTTGGCCGGCTTGAGCGCGAAGCCCTGCTCCGATTTCGCATCGAGCGCCATGCTTCGCACGACCATCGGATGGAACCGCTCCCCGTTCTCGCCGCTGTAAGTCACCATGTCCTCGGCGAGGGCGATCTGCAGCCGCAGCTTCTGCGACGTGCTCGTGACCTTCGACACCGCCGCCTTCACCTTCACCGTGGAGCCGCTGGCCTTGGCCTGGAGGCGGATCCGCGCGCCCGGGGCTTCCGCGAGGCGCTTCTCGATGGTCGGATCGACTTTCGAGTCGAAGATGGACTTGGCCGCGTCGGCGCCGCCGCCGCCCCCGTCGGTCGCGCCGTCGAAGACGTAGCTCGGCGAGCTGCGGACGCCGTAGTACTCCTGCCGTTTGAGCGTCGCCGGATTCACCATCGGATCGGGCGCCGGGATGTGCACGTGGTAGTTCAGCACGATGAAGTCCTGCCGGGTGTAGCGTTCCTGCGCGGCATCGAAGGCGAGACCCGCCCCCACGCACGGCGGTCAACCCGCGCCGGGGAAGACCTCGGCGAGGACGGCCCGCCCCGTCGCCTTCGCCGGCGGCTTGCGCGCGAACGGCGTGACGGCGAACCGGACGTGCTCGCGGCGGTACCGCTCGTCGAGCATTGCGTCCAGGCCGTCCAGCGAGCCGTTGTGGGTCTTGCGGTAGGCGGCCTCGAAGTCCCTGGTCTCGCCGGCGGTGATCCGGCCCGAGAGCGCGAGCACCGTGAGGTACTCGAGCTGCAGCGTCTCGTTGCCGGCCTTCTTGGCCGACTCGGCCAGGACCCTGGCGATCGACGCCATCGTGGAGGGCGCAGGCCTGGCCGCGTACGCGTCCGAGAGGGCCTTCTCGCCCTCCTCCGTCTTGCCCCGCTTCATGAGAATCTGCCCCAGGGTTGCCAGGGCCGTTGCGCGCTCCGACTTCAGGCTCGCCCGCAGCTCCTCGTCGGTTGGCATCTTCGGCCGTACCGGCGGGCGGGGAGGCGTTGCCGGTCGCGGGGGCGCGGGCGGCGCCAGACTCGCCTGCATCACGCCGTCCTTCATGCCCAGCCGGTAGTTGGGCGCGGGAGGTGCGGCTGGCGCGGGAGCCGTTGGCGTGGCCGCACCAGCCGGTGTCGCGGGCGCAGCCGGTGTTGGGAGCGCCGGCGTGGCAGGCGTCGCAGGAGCGGCCGTGGAAGGCGCCGGGGCCGCGCCTGCAGACGCCGACTCCGGTTTCGCCCCGGCGGCTGTGGCCGTCATCTTCTCGAAGGCCGCGAGCGAACGCTCGAACTGCTGCTTGCGCGATTCCATGTACGCGCGCTCGTCCATCGCGGCCAGGCCCTTCCTGGCGTAGTCCTCCGCCTCCTCGGAGAAGATGCCGGCGGTCACGAGTGCTGAAGCGAGGCGGTTGTACGTGAAGTAGAGCGGCATCGTATCCGTGCGCTTCGCGGCGTCGGCGATGTCCTTCTCCGCCAGGGCCAGGTACTTCGCGCGGGAGTCCTTGAACGCGGCCAGCGCGCTCGAGGTGAGCTGGGCCTTCGCCGCGCTCAGGAGCATCGGCGACGCCTTCGGGTTGTCGGCGATGAACTTCTCGAGCGCCTCGACGCGCTTCAGCGGATTCTTCTCGCCCGCGGCCGCGTTGAACGCCTTGGCGTCGGCGGGCAGTTCCTGGGCGGGCTCCGCGGGCTTCTGGGCGTCGTTACCGGCGGCGGCCGCCGGCTTGGCGTCGGCAGGCTTCTGCCCGGCGCCGTCCTGCGCGCGCGGCCACGAGGTTGCCGCCACGACGAGGGCG
This sequence comes from Vicinamibacterales bacterium, assembly GCA_025456345.1. GTDB lineage: Bacteria > Acidobacteriota > Vicinamibacteria > Vicinamibacterales > JAKQTR01 > JAKQTR01. The sequence continues at coordinate 21,433 of JALOKU010000015.1, forward strand.
AGCGTCAGAATCACCATTCGAAGACTACGTGGCATGCCGGGGCTCCTGGATGAAGGCGGACAACGGTGGCGCCTATCCTAGCACCCCCTCGGCCTGCACGACCTGCCAACAGAACCTGATTTGCCGCCGGCATCCGAACGCAGATAATAGGCTTCGCACTCCGTCTGATGAGAATTGGTGGCCGGGTCCGCCCGGGAGGCGGGCAGGGTCCGAGGATGTCTCTTCCGCCCGCCGCAGGACGGCAGCGTTCTGCGGCCGGCCGCCCGAACCGGGGCCGTTCATCGAGGTGACGGCTGCCGCGCGGAAACAGGTGCGCGCGGGCTGCAGTGGGGTTGGCTGGAACGATGTTCTCCAGGAGAAGTCTCTGGCTGCTCTCTCTTCTGACGCTGTCGATGACGGCGTTTGGACGATCGCGCGGCTTCTACAACCCGCTGTCGCTGCTTCTCTACGTACTGGTTGCCGCCGGAGTGTGTTTCGTCCTGTTGAGGTTTCGCAGCCTCGATCGGCCCGCGAACGGCCAGATCCCGGTGTGGCTCCTGTACGGCGCCGTCCTGGTGAATGTCGTGGTTCAGTCCCAGAAGCCAGGCGTCGTCTATCCGAACAACATGGACCTGCTCGCGGCAGCCAGGGTGATGGGCTATGCGCTGGTCGTCCTCGTCGTGCTGCAGTGCCCGCCGTTGTTCAACCGTGTCCCCAGGAGAGGGCGCGGGATGATCTGCGCCCTTTGCGCCGCGACCGCCGCGGCGATCCTGCTGATGATCCCGTTGATTTCTCCGGACCCCGCCATCGATGTCGTGACCGTTCAGAAGGAAGCCGCGGCGTCCCTGCGCGCGGGCGGGAACCCGTACCAGAAAGCCGAGTACACCAACATCTACGACCCGAAAACGCCGTGGTACCCGGATGGCAGGATGAGCAGCTATCCCTACCCTCCACTGACGATGCTTGCGCCGTTGATCGGCGACCCGCGCTGGGTGCCGACCTTTGGACATCTCGTTGGAGCGCTCACGGTGTTTCTGATTGGGCGGAAGCGCCTGCCGCTCCTCGAGAGTTTCTGGCTGAGCTTTCTCGTCTTGTACCCGCCAAGTGCGAGGTTCGTCCTCGAGCAGGGGTGGACCGATCCGAATCTCGTTCTGGGTCTGTCGCTCGTGGCGCTGGGCTATCGCTCCGGCCGGCTGGTTCCGTCGCTGCTCGCCTTCGGTTTGATGCTCGCGTTCAAGCAGTCGATGGTGATCCTGGTGCCCCTGGTCTGGATGCTCTGGCCGACGCTGAAGCTCCGGACGTACCTGTGGGCCGCCGTCATTCCGGTGGTGACGTACCTGCCCTTCGTGCTGTGGGCATGGCCGGAAGGCGCGAAGGCGATGTACGCTGACCTGGTGACGTTCCACGCCCGCACGCCGTTCCGCCCGGAAGCCTTGACGCTGTCGGCGCTGTGCTTTCGGATGACCGGGCGGGCGTTTCCCTCCGCGATGTCGGCGGTCGGCCTGGCCGGGTTCGGCCTTGGGTTCCTGGTCCTGATCAGGCGGATTCCGCCGATGCCTCTCTTTCGTCAGGACCGGTTTCTCGCGTTTCTCCTGACCTTCGGCTTCGTGTTTCTCTCGACGCTGCTGTTCAGCAAGCACGCGTTCACGAACTACTTCTACCTGTTCCACTTCGTGCTCGTGCTCGCGTTGGCCTGGTCGCGAGTCGAGGACGTGCGCGAGGCCGCGGAATCCAGATGAGCGCCTGCGTCCACTGCGGTTCGACGGAGTTCCGCCGGGTCCTCCGCTGCGGCGGGTTTGATCATGCAGCCGAGCGATTTGACCTCGCGGAATGCCGCCGCTGCCGGCTGGTCAGCCTCTCGCCGCTCCCGGGACCTGACGAGCTCGCTCGCTATTACAACGATGCGTATTACGGCGGCGGGGCCAGCGGGAAGTTCACGCCGGTGATGGAAGCCGGCGTCCGGTTGGCCAATCGTGCACGGGCGGCCGGGCTGGTGGCCGAGTGGAAGGCGTCACGCCGTGCTGCACGGGGCACGCCCGCGCCCCGGACGCCGTCCGACAGCGGCCGCGTGCTGGACGTCGGCTGCGGGCGCGGCCACCTGCTGACGGCGATGGCACAGCGAGGCTGGGAATGCTACGGCACCGAGCTGTCCGCATTCCCGGGGGACGAACGGCCCCAGACCCCCGGCCCGGGAAAGGTCGCGATCCTGCGGGGCGCCGTGGAGGATCTGCCGCTGGAGGACGCGTTCTTCGACGTCGTCTCGATCTGGCACGTGCTCGAGCACGTCAGAAACCCCTCGACGACGCTTCGGACCATCGCCCGCACCCTGAAACCGGGGGGCGTGCTCGCCCTGGCCGTGCCCAACTACTCCAGCCTGCAACGGATCGTCTTCGGGAGGCACTGGTTCCACCTCGACTGTCCGCGGCACCTCTATCATTTCAGGAAGCGCCTTCTGCTGAAGTGGCTGGACGAAACGGGCCTGACGGTTGCCGGAGTCGGGACATTCTCGGCCGAGCAGAATCTGTTTGGATTCGTGCAAAGCGCCTTGAACGTGTTCTTTGGGAGGCGTCGGCCGAATGCGTTCTACCATCTGCTTCGGCGGTCGCAGGCAGGGCCGGGCACCGCGGCGACGGCGCCGGGGCGGCTCCTCGGACTGCTGGGCTACGCCGCGATGGCGGCCGCGGTGTTTCCCCTGGCCGTGATCGAATCGGCGGCGGGAGCGGTGACGGGCACCGGCGCGACGCTCGTCGTGTATGCGCGCAGGGCCGACCGGGAATCAGCCGGGGAGGCCTGGGGGCCGCACGCATGATCCTGCAGAAGAAGGTCGTCGTCGTGATGCCGGCCTACAACGCCGGGAAGACGCTCGAGACAACCGTTGCCGAGATCGATCGAAGCATCGTCGACGAGATTGTCCTGGTCGACGACAAGAGCCGGGACAACACGATCGACGTGGCGAGCCGCCTGAACCTCAAGGTGATCACGCACGAGAAGAACCTCGGCTACGGCGGAAACCAGAAGACCTGCTACCGCGCGGCCCTCGCGTTGGGGGCCGACATCGTCATCATGGTCCATCCCGACTACCAGTACACGCCGAGGCTGATCCCCGCCATGGCCAGCGTGCTTGCGTGCGGCGAGTTCGACATCTCGCTGGGCTCGCGCATTCTCGGCGGCGGCGCCCTGAAGGGCGGAATGCCGCCCCACAAGTACGTCGCGAACCGCGTGCTGACCCTCGCGCAGAATCTGATGACCGGGATGAAGCTGTCGGAGTTCCACACGGGGTACCGCGGCTTCACGAGCGAGGTGCTCAGAACGCTCCCGCTTCACTTGAACGACGATGATTTCATCTTCGACAACCAGATGCTGCTCCAGTCGCACTACGCGGGGTTTCGGATCGCCGAGATCACCTGCCCGACGAAGTACTTCGACGATGCGTCTTCGATCAATCTCCGGCGCAGCGCGAAGTACGGCCTGCTCTGCCTGTGGAACGGCGTCCTCTACCTGCTGGCGAGACTCCACGTGTACGAGGCGCCGATGTTCAGGTTTCGTGCCGGGAAGGCGCGTCCCGGCGAGGGAGTCCCATGGAACCGTCCGTCCTGACCGACCCCGACATGCGTCCCGGCGAGGACGCCATCTACTCGCATCTCGGTAGGCGCCGGGCTCTCTGGGATGCCCTGTTCGAGCATCTGCGCGCCGAGCACCCCGACTGCGTGGCAGCGTGGCGCTACTACAACGACGGCAAGAGCTGGCTGATGAACGTGTCGCGGAAGAAGAAGACCGTCTTCTGGCTCTCGGTCATCAAGGGCACCTTCAGGATCACCGCCTACTTCACGGACAAGGCGGCGGACGCCATACGGGCGAGCGCGCTGTCGGATGAACGGAAGCAGCAGTTCATGGAGGGGCCGCGATACGGCAAGCTCGGGGCCATCACGATCACGTTCAAGAAGAAGAGGGACGTCGAGGACGCGAAGGTCCTCGTCGCGCTCAAGACCTCATAGCGGACACAATGCCGCGCAACGCGCGGACGTGCGCCGGCGTCGTGCCGCAGCAGCCGCCGATGACGGCGACACCGGCAGCCAGCAAGCCGCGCGCCTGCTCGGCCATGAACTCGGGCGTCTCGGGATAGACGAGGCGTCCGTCCAGGGGCTCAGGCAGCCCGGCGTTGGGCTGGATCGCGATCGGGAGCCCGGTCAGGGCCCGGAACTCCCGGGCGATCGCCACCATCGTGACGCTCCCGTTCCCGCAGTTCGAGCCGAGGATGTCGGCGCCGGCGTCGCTGAGGCCCCGGACGGCCTGCTCGACGGACACGCCCATGACGGTGAAGAAACCCCGGCGCGTCGTTTCGAACGTCATGGTGGCCATGACCGGCAGGTCCGGGGCAACCGACCTGGCGGCCCGCACGGCCAGCACCGCCTCCGCCAGATCGGTCATGGTCTCGATGCAGACGAGGTCGGCTCCGGCCTCTGCGAGCGCGCGGATCTGCCGTTCGTAGCCTGCGCCGATGTCCACGGGATCGGCGTCCCCGTAAGGCTTCATCAAGTGCCCGCTGGGGCCCACCGACGCGGACGCGTAGGCGCGTCCCTTCGCCGCACGCCGCACCGCCTCGACGGCGGCCCGATTGACGGCCTCGGTCTGTCCGTCGAGGCCGAACTGGCGAAGACGCGCGGGCGATCCGCCGAACGTATTGGTCGTGATGAGGTCGGCCCCGGCCTCCACGTACAGCGAGGCAATCTCCTCGATGACGCCTGCCTGCGTCAGGTTCAGGCTCTCCGGCGCTTCGCCCGGACGGACCCCGCGAGCCATGAGCAGGGTTCCCCAGGCGCCATCACCAACCAGCACCTCACCGGCCGCCAGCCGTGTGCGCAGGTCTTTCATCACGTGCATCCCTTCACGCCGGCGTGCGTGCCAGCGCGCGGACCCGCTCGACGGCGCTGGCTGCGTCGTAGCCGTACGCGTCGGCGCCGATCTGCCGGGCCCACGCGTCGGACACCGCCGCACCGCCCACGATGATCTTAATCCGGTCCTGGAGGCCGCGGGCCCTGACCAGTTCCACCACGTCCTTCATCACCGGCATGGTCGTGGTCAGGAGCGCCGACAGGCCAATCACCGACGCGCCGTGATCACAGGCCGCGTCCACGAAGCGCTCCGGCGCAACGTCGCTTCCGAGGTCGACCACGTCGAACCCGGCTCCGGCCAGCATGATGCCCACCAGGTTCTTGCCGATGTCGTGCAGATCGCCCCGCACCGACCCGATGACGACCGTACCGGCCGTCGGCACGCCGTCTTTCGCCAGCAGGGGCTTGAGCAGCGCCAGTCCCGCGTACATCGCGCGGGCGGCGAGCAGGACGTCCGGCAGGAAGATCTCGCGCTCGCGGAACTGCTCCCCCACCACGCCCATGCCGGCGATGAGGCCGCCATGGAGGATCGCCACGGCGTCCTGCCCGTCATCGAGGGCTTGTCGAACCAGCGAGGCCACCTCGTCGTCTTCGCCTCGCTGCAGGCTCGCCGCAATATCGGACAGGATGCTCATGCGTCCTCCAGTGTCTCCGACGTCATCCCGCGGACGCGGGAATCGGCCACCTCTGCACGCGGCCTATACATGTCTTGGTTTTGCAGTCTGCGCAGAACTCATACCCCGGCGCGACTCGGTGGATGTCGGCCGGGCCGGCGGCGAGCACGCCCGACACCGACTTGAGCGGGTCCATCAGGCAGCTCGCATTCAGCGTGACGCCGATCGCCTCGGGCTGCAGGCACGCGAACAGCGCCCGCTGCCCGCTCACATGCCACCCGCAGTAGCCCGGGCTGTAGCCGAGCGTCAGCCGGCCGCGGCCGGCCGCGTGGTCCGCCAGCGCCGCGCGGCGATCAGCGATGAGGTGAGTGAGACGATCGGCCGCCGCCGACGCCACGGCGTCGACCATGACCGCCAGCGCCGGCTCGTTTTCTGCGAAGAGAGTCCTGATGCGATCCGTGATGCGCGCGCCGACGGTGGCGACGAAAAGCGCCAGCGCATCCGCACGGGCCACGACCGCCTCGATGGGTGTCACGGGAGCGTTGCGCCCCTCGCCGCGGTACACGGCGGCGAACGCCTCCTGCGAAATGTCGGCCACCAGTGCGCGCGGCTCGGCAATCTCCAGGTAGACGGCCTCCGCCGACTCGACAATCGACAGGACACGCCGCGACGGATCGACGCCGGCCGGAATCCCCTGGAGGCGAAGCACCTCCCCCCGCTCCGGGAGCGTGTCGGCCGGGCGCCACTCGATGCGCTGCTTCATGCGTCGCGCTTCGGGAGGGCGTCCATGCCGGCCCGGCGGGCCGCGGACGCCATGCGCCGATCCAATTGCGCCTTGACGTCGTCGCCGAGCCGCGGCGGCTCCCACGCCGCGACCAGCCGCTCGACTTCGCGCCGCGCGCGCGCGCCAAGCGTCAATCGGCCTTCGTCCGCCCACCTGGCCTGGTTCGCGCGATCGATCACCGGTCCCGGGAACGCGATCTCGTCACGCAGGTGCCGGCGCGTGTGCTTGGCGATGAGCAGGTGCTTCTCGCGGATCAGTTCCTCGAAGAGGGGACGGGCGGGAAAGTCGTCGCGCGGCTCGATGCCCCGGATGAGCCGCTGGGCCATGCCGCAGATCTCGTGGTCGACAACCAGTTTCTCGAGGCTGTAGCACGACTCGAAATCGAGCATGCCCGGCCCCGACACGTTGTCGACCCCGGAAAGGGCGGCGAGCACGACGCCGAGGCCGCTCTCGAGGCCGGCCTGCGCATCGAGCGCCTTGGCGTCGCTCAGGCCCATGTAGGCCTGCGTCGGCAGCCCCAGGGAATGGCCGATCTCGGTGAAGGCACAGTCGATCATCATCGTCTCGACGGCGCCCATGGGCGTGGTTTCGTAGCGGATGTCGAAGATGGCGGGCGACCCGCCCCACAGAATGGGCGCGCCCGGCGAGGCGACCTGGCTGATGACCAGCCCGCTCAGGGTCTCGGCCGTCTGCTGGACGAGCGAGCCTACGATCGTTACGGGCGACATGAAGCCGGCGAGGGGCATCGAGATGAACTCGACCGGAATGCCCGATCGCGCGCAGTCGACAACGTTCTGGCTGGTGACGTCGCTCCATTTGAGCGGCGCCGTCGGGCAGCAGGAGAAGACCGCCAGCGGACGCTCCCGCAGCGCCGCCTCGCTGCCGCGCACGATCACCAGCAGGTCCCGCATCACCTCGAAGGCCTCGATGGTGAACGCGCCGGTGACGATGGGCTTCTCGCCGTAGAGGAGGCTGAGGAAGAGGCGGTAGGAGTCGGACACGGCGCTCGGGACGTCGGCGGGGATGAACGCCGTGCTCTGCGAGGCGATGTGCCGCAGGCCGCCGACGACCTTGGCGTAGCGAACGTAGTCGGCAGTGAGCGGCGCGCGGATCGCGCCCGTCTCGCCGTCGAGGACGTTGATCGCCGCCGAGCCCGGCGTGAAGGAAACCGTGCCGCTGCCGAAGTGGTGCGTTTCGCGGCCCAGCGCGTCGTGGAGGCGGAACGTCCGCGGCGCCGACGCGAGGGCACGATCCAGGAGCGCGGCGCCCAGGCGCACCCGGGCCGTCGAGGGATCGACACGCGCGCCCTCCGCCAGGAGCATGTCCTGGACGGCTGGGTTGTGGATGTCGAGCCCGATCGTGTCGAGAAGATCGCGCGCTTCGGCCAGGATGCGGCGGACCAGGTCGGTACCGAGCAGTGTGAGGGACGGACGCATTGGACAGGCCTCCGACAGATCCTGGTCGGGGGCGCTCGCGCCGCCCCGCCCCGTGGAAGGTACGCTTCCCGGCGCCCGCCCGTCAACCCGCCCGCCGCCCCGCCCGCCGCCACGCCGGGCCCTGGCGGCGCGCCCCCACCCCGGCTGCGGATAGAATCAGCCAATGGCCGAAGAACTCGTGCTGACCTTCCCGAGGACCCTGCTGGACGAGATCGGGTCGTTCCAGGGACTGTGCACCGACATCGGCGCGTACGTGCCCCGCATTCTCGAGGCGCAGCACACCAGGTACGTCCCGCGGTCGCTCGCGGAAGACGATCCGTCGCTGAAGCAGATCATTCCGTATGTGCTGGTGCGGCGCGGGGACACGCTGCTGCACTACGTGCGCGGCAAGGGTTCGGGCGAGAAGCGCCTCGTGGCCAAGGGCTCCATCGGGATCGGCGGCCACATCAACCACCGCGACGAAGACCTGTTTGGCACCGGCACCGACTACTACGAAGAGGCCGTGCAGCGGGAATTGCACGAGGAACTGCTCATCGACGCCGACCTCACCACGCGCGTGGTCGCGCTCATCAACGACGACTCGACGCCGGTGGGGCAGGTCCACTTCGGCGTCGTGCACGTGTGCGAACTGGGCGACGAGCACGTGTCGCGCGGCGAGCCGTGCATTACCGACCTGCGGTTCCTGACGATGGACGAGCTGCGCGAGCGCCGCGACGCCATGGAAACGTGGTCCCAGCTCTCACTGGACTTCTTCCTTTCGAACGCGGAGATTCTCGGCCCCGGCGGTGGAACCCGCGTTATGCTTCCGCAGGGCTCGTTGACGCCCCGGCCGCCACGCTGAATCGACGAGGAGCGGACCGCTGCTGTCCGGGCAGCTTCCCGTGCGGGACAGACGCCTTCGCGCAGGCCGACGACCCGCCGAGAGAGGGGACCTCGCATGTGGCCCGACTGGGCCCGGAGTGCCGGACGCGGCGCGAAGAACTACTTCCGCGGCTACCCCGTCATCGCGTCGATCGAGGTGACGCACGGGTGCACGGCTGCGTGCAGGCACTGCAACCTCGCGGGTCCGCTGCCCGACGAGCGGCGCGCCTCGCCCCGGGAGTATGCGGAACTCCTGCGGTCCGTGGGATCGCCGCCGTATGTCCAGATCTCCGGCGGCGAGCCGCTCAGCCGGCCTGACGTCTTCGATGTCATCCGGGCCGTCAAGGGCACCGACCCCGTGCCCGTCATCATCTTCGTGACCAACGGCTCCCTGCTCGACGTGACGACGTACCAGCGCCTGCTCGAGGCGGGAGTCGACCGCATCTCCGTTTCACTCGACTTCCCCGACGAGCGGCACGACGCCTTCCGGCGGTGCCCCGGCCTGTTCCGGCACCTCGCCGACGTCCTGCCGCGGATCGCCCGGCAGCATCGCGGCGGGTGCAGGGTCGCCCTGAACACGGCGATCACCAAAGCGAACTTCGCGGACGTCGTGGACATCGCGTACGTCGCCAGGGACTGGGGTGTGGGCCTTTCCTACAGCGCGTACACCACGACGAAGAGCGGGGACGCGTCGCTCATGCTCTCGGCCGACGACACGCGGGCGCTGGCCGGACTGATCGACGAGGTCATTGCCCTCAAGGCGAGGGGACTGAACATCCTCAACCCGCCGTCGCTGCTGAAGCGGACCGTCCGGTACTTCGCCGACGGGAAGATCCCGCACTGCGGCGCGGGGAAGCGCTTCCTCGTCATCCGCCCGGACGGAGCGCTGATCCCCTGCTCGTCATTCCAGCATGCGCGCTATCCCTCGGTTGCCGCGATGCGTGCCTTCGTCGATCAGAACGAGTGCGGAGCGTGCTATGTCGCGATCCGGGCGTACGTGGACCGGAAGCCGCACGAGTTCCTGGGTGACACCTTGCATCTGCTCAAGGCCGCCCTCGCCGTGAACGCGCGCTGACACGTCCTCCCTGCCACTCAGCGCATGGCGATCAGCAGGCCCCCGGTGATGAAGGCCGCCACGCGCCAGAGGTACGCGACCCGCGTGTAGAGATGCAGCCCGGGCGGCACGGGCGCGCCGAGCGGCGCCCGCCTGGCCGCCCGCCAGATGAGCAGCGTGTCGACGATCATGGCCGCCAGCGAAGATTGGCCCGGCACGCCGTGAGGCGTGAACGGCCCTTTGCTCGTTCCCCTGATCATGAAGGCCGTCGCCGTCACATCGAGCAGGACGCCGACGGTCAGAAAGGCCAGCACGTACGGAGTGACCCGGCGCCGGCGCTGTTCGGCGATGACCGCGACGGTGTAGACCGCGAGCGCAAAGACGATAATGGTGGCGCCGGTTCTCGCGAGCGGGTTCATGTCGCTGTCAGCGTATCCGCCAGTCGCGGTAGGATCCCTGCACCCCCGCGAGGCGGCGTCCGAACGATTCGGTAGAGCGCACATCATGGAGAAGCACACAACGCGGTATCACGCCATTCTGAGGTGGACGGCCCGGGGCGCCGCCCTGCTGCTGCTGCTGGCGGCGTGCGTCGCAGGCGGGCTGGTGTACGGCTGGACCCAGGTCGCGCGCGGGCTGCCGCCGCTCCGGGGATGGCATCTCCAGGCCCCGCCCTCGGAGTTCACGGCCGCCGACGCGCGGCCGGGCTACGACTTCGAGGCGTATCGCCGCCAGGAGGTACAGGTCTTCACCGAACTGGAAGCGCTGATGGCCGGGCCCTGGTCCGAGGAGGCCCGCGGCCGGTTCAACCGGTTCCGTACCGCGTCCGCCTGCAATCCCGCCACGCTGTTCGACACCAACTGGAACCGGACGTTCGTCCTCGAGTCCCCTGCGCCCATCGGCGGCGCGCTGCTCCTTCACGGCCTGAGCGACTCGCCGTACTCCCTGCGGGCCATCGGCGAGCGGCTGCACGGCGAGGGCTATACCGTCGTCGGTTTGCGGGTGCCCGGGCACGGGACCAGCCCGGCGGCCCTGGCGAAGGTCTCGAAGCAGGACTGGACCGCCGCCGTTCGCGTGGCGGCAGCCGGATTGCGCCGCCGCATCCCCGGCGGCGCGCCCCTCGTCATGGTCGGCTACTCCAATGGCGGCGCGCTGAGCGTGCACTACGCGCTCGAGGCCCTGGCAGACCCCTCGCTTCCGCGGCCGCAGGCGATCGTGCTGTTCTCGCCGATGATTGGCATCACGCGGATGGCGGCGGTGACGCGGCTGCACCGCCCCATTGCGGCGCTCTCCGGCGAAGCCCGCGCGCACTGGTCCTCGCTGGGCGCCGAGATCGATCCGTTCAAGTACGGCGCGTGGCCGATGAACGCGAGCGTGCAGGCGTTCGAGATAACCCGGCGGGTCGAGGAGCGCCTGGCCGCGCTGGAGCAGGCGGGCCTGGCGGCCGGGCTGCCGCCGATCCTGGCCTTCCAGTCGGCCGTCGACTCCACCGTCATCACGCCGAGGCTCATCACGCAGCTGTTCGATCGCCTCGCCCGGAACGGAAGCGAACTGGTGCTGTTCGACGTGAACCGCGCGGGCTGGCTGGACAACCTGGTCAGCCTGAACTTCGAACAGCGGGTCGTGCCGGCGCTCAGGCAGACCACGGCGCCCTTCGCGCTGACGCTCGTCACCAACGTGTCGAGCGAATCGCTGGAGGTGGTGGCGAAGACGCGGAATGGAGCCGCGTGGAGCGAGGTGCCGGTTGGCGCGTCCTGGCCGCCCGGCGTCTTCTCGCTGTCTCACGTCGCGCTGCCGTTCCCGTCCGACGACCCGCTGTACGGCACCGCCGAGGCGACCCGGCAGACCGGGCTGCCGCTCGGGTCGATCAGCGCGCGCGGCGAGAGCGGCGTGCTGATGATCTCCGACGGACAACTGCTCCGGCTCCGGCACAATCCGTTTTACGAGTACACCGAGAACCACGCCATCCAATGGCTGCAACAGGCGCTGAACCGCAAGGGTTCGTGAGCGCGAAGACGGGGGAGAGAAGGACATGACGCGAACAACAGCGTGTCGGCTGGCAGTCCTGGTGGCGGTTGCGCTGGCATGCCTGCCGGCCTCGATGGCGGCCCTCGCCCGGGCGCAATCGAAGATCGACGTGACCGGCACCTGGGCGTTCGAGGTCCAGACCGAAGCGGGAACGGGCACCCCGCAGGTCACCTTCAAGCAGGACGGCGAGAAGCTGACGGGCGTCTACTCGTCACAGGTGCTCGGGCAGCTGGAGCTCGCCGGCAGCGTGAAGGGGCAGACGATCCAGTTCACCCTCGCCGCGAACGTGCAAGGCAACGCCCTCGAAGTGGTCTTCAGCGGCACGGTCGACGACAGCGCCTCGATGAAGGGGACGGTGACGTTCACCGGCGTCGGGGAAGGGAGCTTCACCGGCAAGCGCAAATAACGCCGGCGCCGGCCGGTTCGCGCCCCGCCGTTGAGTCCGCCGCCGGCTCGAGCAGGCGCCTATCTGCGCGCGGGCTCGAGGAACTTGTTCAGGAACGTCTCCATGCGCCCGAGCGTGTACATCCAGCGGCTGTGCAGCATCGACTCGTGCGTGTCGTCGGGAAACACGATGAGTTCCATGTAGACGTCGCGCTGGCGGAGCAACTGCACCAGGCCGGTCGTCTGCTCGAACGCGACATTCCGGTCGTCGTCTCCGTGGACGAGGAGCACCGGGGCGCTCCAGCCGTCAATCGCGCCGATGGCCGACGACGTGAACGACAGCGCGTCCGGGTCGAACGAACTGCCCCGCAGATGGACGCCCGCCAGGTCCACGCCGGCCTTGAAGACGTCGGAGTTGCGCGCGAGCGCCTGCGCGGTGAGCAGGCCGCCGTACGACAGGCCCCAGATGCCCACGCGGCCCGGGTCCACGTCCGGACGCGATTGCAGGTACTTCGCCCCGGCGAGGACGTCCTGGTACTCGGAATTGCCGGCGGCGCCGGCGTTCGCCGCCGCGCGGAAGGATCGCCCGTACCCGACGCCCAGCCGGTAGTTCACCGACATCACAATGTAGCCCTCGCTGGCCAGCCACTGATTGATGGCGTACGCCCAGTGATAGAACTGCATGTAGTGATACCCGAGCAGCATCTGCCGGGCCGGGCCGCCGTGCACGAAGATGATGGCCGCCCGCCGCTCGCCGGGCTTGAGGTCCCGGGGCAGGAACAGCTGGTTGTGGATCTCGAGACCGTCCGGCGCCTTCGTCAGGACGATCTGCGGCTCGACATGCAGATCGGCAGGGAAGTCCTTCAGTGATGCCGGAAACACGATCTGCTGCGCGGCTGCGGCCGGCGGCGCCTGGCCAGAGAGCGTCCAGATGCCGACCGACTGCGGCGTCTTCCAGCCTGCGCTGAGCGTCGCGAGCGCCTTGCCCGACGCGAGGGGCGTGGGATACGTCTCGATGCCCGGTCCCGCCGTCACCTGCACGGGCGTGCCGCCCGCCACCGGCACCGACCAGATGTGCCGGCGCTCGATGTCCCTGGCGTTCGTGCAGTAGTAGAGCGTGTGCCCATCCCGCGACAGCGCCACCGACGTCTCGTCCTCGATGAGCCCGTCGGTCGTCGTGAGCAGCACGGGCTGGCTGCCCGGCGACACGAGGTTCAAGGAATAGAACCGATCCCATTCATCCACCGGGCCGGCGGGAGCCTCCGAGGGGGCCTCGCCCCGGCCGCCGCCCCGCCCGCCGCCGACATTGACCCTGAACACCAGGTGATCGCCCGCGAGGAACAGGGTGGAGAAGGCGCCGAAGCTCGATCCGCCCGGCTGGTTGTGCCAAACCTCCCTCGCCTCGCCGGTGGCGACCTCAGCCCTCCAGATCGAGTTCGTGTAGCCGCCCTTGAACGTTGCGCGCGTGAGGCCGGGGATCTTCATGGCGGCGGCGGTCGGCGCCTGCGGAGCCGGCGCCTCGGTTCCGCGTCCCGCGCCCAGGCCCCGTCCCGCGGCCGCCGGCTGGCCGCCCTGCGTGCCGGCGTACCGCGCCGCCTGTTCCGCCTGCACGAAGGAATAGCCGGGACGCCGCACGAACACGAGGCTCCGGCCGTCGGCCGCCCACATGGGGTTCGAGTCGAAGTCGACGCCCGGCGCCATGTAGGTCACCGCTCTCGCGGCCAGGTCGTAGACGGCGATGAAGCTGTGGTCGGTGCGGGTGCTGACGAAGGCGATCTTCCTGCCGTCGGGCGACCACGCCGGAGCGCTCTGGACGCCCCACGCGGTGATGAACGGCTTCTCGCCGCGATCCACCTCCTTCGCCGGCCGGACCGGCGTGACTCGCGCGCGGTGGATCTGGCCGCCGCTCACGAAGAGCACGGCGCTGCCGTCCGGCGCCAGGGCGTAGCCGCCAGCCGGAAGTCCGCACACGCGGAACGCGGGCCCGCCAGAGGTCCGCGCCGCCCAGACGGCGCGATCAGGCCCGTCGGGGTCGGCCGATGCGTTCGCCACCCACCCGTGCCGGTTCGGGGCCGTTCCGCGCACGAATGTCACGACCAGCCCGCTGTCCGAGATCTGGACGTCGGACATGTCGATGCCATCGTCCTTCAGAAAACGGGTGAGGCGGACGGGCGCATACGCGGGCGCCGCGGCCGTGTAGGCGTTGCGCTTGCCTTCTTCGAACGCCACCCACGCCAGGCGATCGGCCTTCTTCGCCGCGGCCAGTTCGAGCGGCGACGCGGGGCTGAGGAACCGCTGGTAGGCCGGGATCGCCGGACCCTGCGCAGACGCGGCGGGCTCGAAGCGTGCAATCGCGAGCGCGCACGAGGCCAGGATGAACAGGAGGCGGACTTGTCGCATGTGTCCTCCGCGGGCAGAGGTGAGCCGGCCGGCGCCCCTCCGCTCAGCGCATGGCGACCAGCAGGCCCCCCGTGATGAAGGCCGCCACCCACCAGAGGTACGCCGCGCGCGTGTAGAGGTGCAGCCACCGCGGCACCGTCGCGTTGGGGCCCGCGCTGGTGGCCAGGCGCCAGACGAGCACGGTATCGACGATCATCGCCGCAAGCGAAGAGTAGCCCAGCGCGCCGTGTAGCGTGAAGGCGCCCTTGCTCGATCCCAGGATCATGAAGACCGTGGCGGTCACGTCGAGAAGCACGCCGACGGTCAGGAACGCCAGCACGTGCGGCGCAATCCGGCGGCGGCGCTGCTCGGCGACGACGGCGACGGTGTAGGACAGCAGCGCGAAGACCACGATCGTCGCGCCGGTCTTTGACAGAGGGTTCATCGCCCACCAGTCTACCCGTCACGCGTCGATCGAGGGAAGCTCCCGACGGACCCGCCGGCGGCGGCCCGCCTCAGGAAGCCAGCAGCCGCCGCTCGGCCTCTTCGTTCCCGAGCCCGTGTTGCACGCGCGTGACGGCCAGGCCGACTGCGGGCGGATACGCCTGGTCGGCCTTCATGCGCGGCTCCACGTACTCGATGATCTCGAAGAGCAGCCGGTTGGCCTCGACGTATTCGAGTCCCGCGAGCTTCTCGATGTACCGCGTGGCGCGGTCGATGAGCTTCAGGTTGCTCGGCACGAGCCACACCATGTAGTTGCCCATCACGCGGCCGAGGCGGACCATCGTGCAGGTCGAGAGCGCGTTGAGCAGCATCTTGAGACCGGCGCGCGCGACACCGGACAGCAGGAAATCGGAGTCGGGCACGGCCACGGCGACCGCGATGCAGTCAGGCACGGCGGCCGCAGCGCGCAGCGGCTTCAGGTCGGCCTCCGGGGCGATGGCGATGAGCCCGATGCGCGCGCCGGCCCGGCGGGCCTCCTCGAGGCGTGAACGGTGGAACGCGCCGGCTGAGGCCAGCGCGGCCACCTCCGGGCCGCCGACAATCGCCACGGCGGAGTCTCCGGGACCAAGCCGGCGCGTGGGCAGGCCGTCGAGCCCCACCTTGAAGCGCATCAGCTCGCGGCAGGAGATCTTGCGGACCGTCTCCAGGGTCCGATCGAGCTTGTCCTCGGTGACCAGCGCGCGGACCTCGGCCTCGCTCCACTCGACGCACGCGGGCCGGCGCCTGATCAGGCGCTGCCAGGCCGCGGGCGTCTCCGCGTCCGGCACGAACAGGAAGGCCCACGACTCGGAGGCCGTCGCGTCGTCGAACTTCCGGAACGGCGGCGTGCAGTAGGTCGGCGAGCGCTCGGTCGTGTCGGTCAGGATGTCGATGCCGTACTGGTCAGCGTAGTAGTTGTGCTTGCGGCCCGCGCGGTAGGTGGCTTCTTCCCTTTCCACGAGGCCGGCCAGCCCGTCGAGCAGCGCCGGCGCCTTCAACCGGGCGAGCATCTGCTCGAACTGCGACAGAAACTGCCCTGGAACTCCGGAGGCAGCGAGGGCACAGGGCCCGCCCGGCTCGAGCTCCGCCATCAGATCGCGCAGCACCATCTCCAGCACCGTGAGCACCACGCACAGCTGGATCGTCGTCGCCTGCATGCGCGTGGAGCCGGTGATGGCCATCGGGCCCGTCGTCAGGTTGATCTTCTCGATGCGCGGGTCCTCGATGACTTCCCGGCTGCGCTCGACGTGTGCGCAGAGGATGTCGTCGGGGTTGTTGTAGACGAAGTACACCTTCGCGCCGGCGTCGATCCCCTGCCAGGCCGTGCCGATGACGAACGACGTCTCGCCGCCTTCGGTGACGGCAAACACGGCATCGCGGGCCGACACGCCCAGGTCGCCAATCTGCTTCTTACCGAACGCGGTGAAGTCCTCGAACCCTTCAACGGACTTGATGAGGGCGAAGTCGCCGCCGGCCATCACGCTGAAGGCGCGGTCTTCCCACGTCTCGGGGGGTGGCTGGCACGCCAGGCCGCGAGCGCGCTGGCGCTGCCAGAAGTCGCGCCAGATCGACACGAGCTGGATGCTGAGCCGGCCCGTGGATCCGCAACCCGTGAAGAAGATCCGGCCGCCCCGCCTGAGCCGGCCGGACACCTCGGCCGCGATGGCTGTCGCACGGCCGGACTCGACAAACGCCCGGTAGGCGCGCAGCACGTCGTCGTCCACGTCGAAGAGCAGCCGCAGCGCGGCGGCGGTGTCCGCGGCGGCCGTCTCGCTGAGGTTCGCGGTCACCGGGTGCGAACCTTCGGTGACCAGCGCGCCGAGCTTGAACTGGTCCGCGATGCGGAGGAAATCGTCGGAGCGGGCGTCGGAGGTTGCGCTCATCGCGGAAGAATGCTCCCTGAAGGGCCGGGGCGAGTGGAGTATAGCGCACCGCGCGATGGCGGTTTCCGGCCACCCCGTTGCGGCCTCCAGCCGTCAACGCCCCAGCCGGGGTAGTATGGGGCCGCGCGGCGCGCCGCGCCCGCGGGACACACCGGTGCCAGAACACGGAGGTGCCGCCGATGGTCGATTTCCTGCTCGACCTGCTCACCTACGTCGGCGGGTTCCTCTTCATGGCCGCCATCTTCGCGTACGCTGTATGGCGTGCCGTCCGGCGCGACCGCGAATGGCCGGCGGTGGGGCGATCCCTCGGCCTGAGCTACGCGGCCCGCGACGATGCGCCGCTCGAACGGTTCGGCGCGTTGAAGATCTGTGACGCAGTCGGGCCGAGAAACCTCTCGAATGTCTTGTCCGGCACCCGAGGAGGATTCAAAGTCTGGCTGGCGGACTACAAGTACAGCAACAGACTGACCGGGACCGTCCAGAGCAGCGGATTCACCCTGTGCGTGCTGCAGCACGATCGCCTTGCCGTGCCCCACTTCTTTCTCAAGGGCCGCGGGAGGCCCCGTTCGATGACCCTGTCGCCTCAGCTCTGGCGCCCTGAGGATGACCCCGTAGTCCCATTGGGTGACGGTTCGCCACTTGCCCGCGGCTTTGACCTCCGGACCGGATCGGCCGAGGCGGTAATGGCGCTCCTGACACCTGCGCTTCGGGACCTCATCTGTGGGGTCAAGGAACGCTATCTCGACGTGGAGGCGAAGGACGACACCGTGATCGTCACCAGGCGGAGCTGGCTCGAACCCAAGGAGGCCGCCGCATTTCTCGACGATGCCGCGGCGATCGCGGCGGGCCTGTTGGAAGCGGCGCGGCCGCCGAGCCGCTCAGCCCCTGACAGCTAGACGCAGGGTGCGCCATGAACCAGACCTTACTTCCTGCCTCAATACGCTGGCATTCCCCGTCCATCTCTGACCAGGGCTGAATATATGAAGACGTCCCAGCTGATCGCGATCTGTTGCCTCCTGGCCTGCGGCGTGTCCTCCGCGGCCGCCCAGTCGAACCCGCTGTGGCTCCGCTATCCCGCGATCTCGCCGGACGGGCAGGCCATCGCCTTCGAGTACAAGGGCGACATCTACAGCGTGCCCGCGGCGGGCGGCACCGCCACGCCGATCACCATCGGCGAAGCTTACGACTTCGCCCCGGTGTGGAGCCATGACGGGAAACAGTTGGCCTTCGCGTCCGATCGGTATGGCAACTTCGACGTGTTCGTCATGCCCTCCTCGGGAGGCGAGGCGAAACGGCTTACGTTCCACTCGGCGCGTGAAGTGCCGAGCAGCTTCACTGCTGACGACGCGACGGTGCTGTTCTCGGCCAGCCGCCAGGCGCTCGCCACGAATGCCCAGTTCCCCATCCCGCTCATGACCCAGCTCTACGGCGTCCCGGCCGCCGGCGGGCGGGTCTCACAGGTGCTGCCGGTGCCGGCCTTCTCGGCCTCGCTCGATTCGGCGGGGAACAGGATCATCTACCACGACATCAAGGGCTACGAGGACGAGTGGCGCAAACACCACACCTCGTCGGTGACGCGCGACGTCTGGGTCTACGACTTCACGACGAAGGCCTACACGCAGCTCACGGGATTCACCGGCGAGGATCGCAACCCGGTCTTCGACAGCAACAACGCCGACTTCTACTACCTGAGCGAACAGAACGGATCGTTCAACGTCTTCAAGAGCGCGCTCGCCAGTCCGGAGAAGGCCGCCCCGCTGACCCGCTTCAGCAAACACCCGGTCCGCTTCCTCACCCGGTCCGCGCGCAACCTGCTTTGCTTCAGCTACAACGGCGAGCTGTACACGCTGCAGCCCGGCAACGAGCCGAAGCGCGTCAGCATCCGGATCGCCGCCGACGGGCGCGCCACGCTCGAGAAGATCGTCCCGGTGAACGGGAGTTTCACCGAGATGAAGCTCTCCCCGAACGGCAAGGAGTTCGCGTACGTGTTCCGCGGCGAAGTCTTCGTGACCAGCATGGATGGAGGCATCACGAAACGGATCACCAGCACGCCGTGGCAGGAGCGGAGCGTGAGCTTCAGCCCCGATGGCCGGACCCTGGTCTACGCGGCGGAGAAGGACAACAACTGGAACGTGTATACCTCGGCCATCACGCGTAAAGAGGAGGCCTACTTCTTCGTCTCGACGGTGCTGAAAGAGGACGCGGTCGTGGCCACGGCCGCCGAGGAATTCCAGCCCGCTTTCTCCCCGGACGGAAAGGAGGTGGCGTACCTCGAGAACCGCGTGACGCTGAAGGTGATGAACCTCGCCACCAGGCAAGCGCGCACCATCCTGCCGGCCGACCGGAACTACTCGTACGCCGACGGCGACCAGTACTACCAGTGGTCCCCGGACGGCAAGTGGTTCCTGGTGCAGTTCGGCTACCCGGAGCGTGTGTTCACGCCGCAGGTGGGCCTGGTCTCGTCGGACGGGAAGGGGGAGATCCGCAACCTCACGCTGAGCGGGTACAACAGCAGTTCGCCGAAATGGGCGATGGACGGCGCGCTCATGATCTGGGGCTCCGATCGCGAGGGGACCCGCCAGCAGGGCGGCGACACCACGAGCGGCGATGTCTACGC
This sequence comes from Vicinamibacterales bacterium, assembly GCA_025456345.1. GTDB lineage: Bacteria > Acidobacteriota > Vicinamibacteria > Vicinamibacterales > JAKQTR01 > JAKQTR01. The sequence goes on from JALOKU010000015.1 coordinate 40,824, forward strand.
CCTGTTCTTCTCGAAAGCGGCGTTCGACCGGTTCAAGCTGTCGAAGGAAGAGCTGGCGCTGCTGAAGGAGCAGGAAGAAAAGGCGGAGAAGGAGAAGAAAGAGGCGGAGGACAAGGCGAAGGCTGATAAGAGGGAGCCCGGGGCCGCCGCCGAGAAGGACGCCCCCAAGAAGGACGCCCCCAAGAAGGACGTCGTCTTCGACTGGCCCGACCTGCCCGACCGCAAGGAGCGTCTGACGACCCACACGTCTCCCATCACGGACTGGGCGCTGTCGAGAGACGGCGAGAAGCTCTTCTACCTGACGACGTTCGACAAGGGAAGCGACCTCTGGGTCATCGAGGTGCGAAAGAAAGAAACCAGGCTCTTCGCCAAGCTCGGCGCCGAGCGCGCCAGCATGGATCTGTCGGCGGACGGGAAGTTCATCCTGCTCCTTGCCGACGGCAAACCGACGAAGGTGGACACCGAGAGCGGCAAGGCCGAGCCGGTGAAGACCAGCGGCGAGATGGTCCTCAACCAGGCCGCCGAACGGAGCTACATCTTCGACCACGCATGGCGCCAGTTCAGGGACAAGTTCTACGTCGTCGACCTGCAGGGAGTGGACTGGGACTTCTACTACCGGGAGTACCGGAAGTTCCTGCCGTTCATCAGCAACAACTACGACTTCGCCGAGATGCTGAGCGAGATGCTCGGCGAGGTGAACGCGTCGCACACCGGGTGCAGGTACAGCCCCGTTGCCGAAGGCGGGGACCAGACCGCGAGTGTCGGCCTGCTGTACGACGTGGCCGACACCGGCGCCGGTCTCAGGGTGGCCGAGGTCGTCGCCGAAGGCCCGCTCGACAAGGCGGCAGCGAAAGTCAGGGCCGGCCACATCATCGAGAAGATCGACGGGCAGCCGATCACCGAGGCCGAGGATGTCTACCAGCGGCTCAACCGGAAGGCAGGAAAGCTGACGCTGCTCTCGATGTACGACCCCGCCGCCGGCACGAGGTGGGAAGAGAGCGTCAAGCCCGTTTCCGCGCGGGACGAGAACCAGTTGCTCTACAAGCGATGGGTCAAAAGCCGCCGCGCTGAAGTCGAGCGCCTGTCGGGCGGGACGATTGGGTACGTCCACGTGCGCGCCATGAACGACGCGAGCATGCGGACGGTGTTCGAGGAGGCGCTCGGGCGTCACGTCGGGAAGCAGGCCATCATTGTCGACACGCGATTCAACGGCGGCGGCAATATTCACGAGCAGTTATCCGATTTCCTGAGCGGGAAGCGGTACTTCGACATCGTGCCGCACGGCCAGTACGTGGGCTCCGAGCCCTACGACAAATGGGTGAAGCCGTCCATCGTCCTGGTGGGGGAGAGCAACTACTCCGACGCCCACCTGTTCCCGGTGGCGTACAAGCTCAAGACGGCCTACAAGACCCTTGGCATGCCGGTGCCCGGCACCGGCACGTTCGTTTGGTGGGAAGCCCAGATCGATCCGACGCTGGTCTTCGGCATTCCCATGGGCGGCTGGCGGACGCCCGACGGCAAGTTCTGCGAGAACAACCAGCTCGAGCCGGACATCAAGGTTCGCAACGAGCCCGGCGTCATCACCACCGGCCGCGATCAGCAGATCGAGGCCGCGGTCAAGGAGTTGATGAAGAAGTAGGACGCGGCGCCGGTGTCGTGAGAGCCGGCGTCGTCTTCGGCGGATTGTGGCGTTCGTCCGGATTCTACCCGCCCCTGACTCCTCCCGGCACAGGACGCGTCTCCTGTATGCTTGACTGACACCGTCATGATGATGACCGCCGGGACGCGACTCGGCCCCTACGAGATCATCGCTCCGCTGGGCGCAGGCGGGATGGGCGAGGTGTATCGCGCGCGGGACACGCGGCTCGATCGCGACGTCGCGATCAAGTGCCTTCCCGGCGCGGTCGCCCAGGATCCTGATCGGCTCGCGCGGTTCAGGCGCGAAGCGCGGACCCTGGCGGCGCTCAACCACCCCCACATCGCCGCCATCTACGAGTTGGAAGAAGCCGACAACGTGCCCGCGCTGGTCATGGAGTTGGTGCCTGGGGAGAGCCTGGCCGATCGCCTGCTGCGCGGTTCGCCCGCCAGCCGTGAGGCGCTGGAACTGGCACGCCAGATCGCCGAAGGGCTCGAGGCCGCGCACGAGAAGGGCATCATCCATCGGGACCTGAAGCCCGCGAATCTGCAGGTCACGCCATCCGGCTCGGTGAAGATCCTCGACTTTGGGCTCGCCAAAGCGCTCGCGCCGGAAGGCGCGAGCGCGACGGCGGACGCGATGAACTCCCCGACGTTCACCGCCCGCGCCACCGAGATGGGCCTCATCATCGGCACGGCGGCATACATGAGCCCCGAGCAGGCGCGCGGCCTTCCCGTGGACGCGCGGACCGACGTGTGGGCCTTCGGGTGCGTGCTCTACGAGATGCTGGCTGGCAGGCCGGCGTTCGCAGGTGATCATGCGACCGACATACTCGCCGCGGTTCTGCGCACGGAGCCGGAGTGGAGCGTGCTTCCGCCCGAAACGCCTCCAGGCGCCCGCCGCCTCCTCCGACGATGCCTCGAGAAAGACCCGCACCGGCGTCTCCACGACATCGCGGACGCCCGCATCGAACTCGACGATGAACTGGACGGCTCGTCCGGCGCTGAGGCGCCTCCAGAACCGAGGGAGCGAACGGAGGGCCGCGCGCGGGCCCGTGCGCGCACGCGAGAACGCATCGCCTGGGCCCTGGCCGGCGTGAGCCTGATAGGGCTCGTGCTGGCGCTCGGTCGCCGGCTTCCGACGAGTGCTCCGGCGGCCGACGCCCGCACCTACGACGCCGCGGTCGTGCTGCCCGCCGGCCTTCGGATGTGGGCGACGGAGCCATCCGGGCGTTTCGCGCTCTCGCCGGACGGGCGCCGGCTCGCGTTGATCGGTTCGGACGCAGACGGCCAGACGATGCTGTGGGTCCGTCCCCTGGAGACGGCGGTCGCGCAGCGCCTCGCCGGCACCGAGGGCGCGACATTCCCGTTCTGGTCTCCCGACTCCCGCTTTGTCGCGTTCATGGCCGGTGGCAAGCTCAAGAAGATCGACGCCGGCGGTGGAGCGGTCGTCACGCTCTGTGACGCAACGCTTCCGGCCAGCGGGACGTGGAACAGGGAGGACGTCATCCTGTTCACGCCCAGGGCGAGCTCCCCGGTGTACCGCGTGCCCGCGGGCGGCGGAGCATCCGAGCCCGCCACGCGGCTCGACGCCGCGGCAGGCGACGCGCAGCACTGGTTTCCGTTCTTCCTGCCCGACGGCCGGCACTTCCTCTACTTCGTGGTCGGCAGCAAAGCCCGGGGCGTCGCCGATCCGCGCGCCGTCTACCTCGGGTCGCTGAATCCCGGCGAGGCCGCGCGGTTGCTGATTGAGGGGGGCTCGAACGCGAAGTACGCGAACGGGCACGTAATCTTCATTCGCGACGGCACGTTGATGGCGCAACGATTCGATCCCGATCGGCTCGTGCTGAAGGGTGATGCGGCGCCGATTGTCGAGCAGGTACAAATCGCCGGCCTGGTTACCACCGGGGTCGCCGCGGCATTCACGGTCTCCGAGACCGGCGTGCTGGCGTATCAAACGGGCTCGACGGTGCTCTCGCAACTGGCCTGGCTGGACCGCGAAGGCAGGGAACTCGCCAAGATCGGTGAGGCGGCGGACTTCGCCGACCTCGCCCTGTCGCCGGATGGCACGCGCGCGGCCGTCAGCGTCCTGGACCTGGCAATCGGCACGCGCGACATCTGGCTGTTCGACCTCGGCCGCGGCCTCCGTCAGCGCGTCACGTTCGACCCGGGAGACGATATTGCGCCGGTCTGGTCGAAGCCCGAGGACGACCGCCTCTTCTTCAGTTCGCGGCGGCAGGGAAGCACCCACCTCTACGAGAGAGCGCTGCGCGGGGCCGGGGATGACACGTTGCTGTTCGGAGACAGCCTTGGCAAGTACGCATCCAGCCTTTCGCCGGACGGCCGCTTCCTCGCCTACGTCCGCGGCGGCGGCATCATCAGGCGCAGTGACGTATGGATGCTGCCCCTCGCCGGCGAACGCCGGGCTGTTCCGCTGTTGCAAACGGAGTTCATCGAGTCCCAGCCGCAGTTCTCCCCCGACGGGCAGTGGCTCGCGTACATGACGAACGAGTCCGGGCGGCAGGAGGTGTACATCAAGCCGTTTGCCCGCGACGGCGACAGGGTGCAGGTGTCGACTGCCGGAGGAGGCTGGCCCCGTTGGCGGCGCGACGGGAAGGAGATCTTCTACCTGGCGCCCGACAGAGCCATCGTCGCCGTGCCGGTCGGCCGCCAGGGATCCCGGCTCGAGATCGGCGCGGACCGGCCGCTGTTCACCATGCGCACCCGGCCCCAGGCGCGACTCGATGCGTACAACTATGATGTGTCACCCGACGGCCGGCGGTTCCTCGTCAACACGTTCGTCGAGCAGTCCACCTCGGCCGCCATCAACATCGTCATCAACTGGCCAGCGTCGCTGACGAGGGGTCGGGACTAATTACAGACGGAGCCCCGCGAAAACGACGGATTTGTAAGCGCGGCGAGAAGTTACAAATCCGTGCGCGAAACGGGGTCGTGTACGTAATTAGTCCCGACCCCTGATCGCCTCGACCTCTTCGACGGTGCGCGGTCGCGGCTTGCCGAGAATGCGGTGACCCTCAGGCGTGACAAGGAGATTCTCTTCAATCCGCGCGCCGCCGAAGTCGGCGAACGTCTCGAGCCGGTCGTAGCAGATGAAGCCGGTGAACCGTCCCTCGGCCTTCCACCGGCGGATGAGCTCGGGGATGAAGTAGATCCCCGGCTCCACCGTGATCACGAAGCCCGGTTCGAGCGGCCGTGCCAGCCGCAGGCTCTTCAGGCCGAACTGCGTGCTTTTCGGCTGGCCCTCGTAGCCCACCCAGACCTCGCCGAGGTTCTCCATGTCATGCACGTCGAGGCCCATCATGTGGCCGAGTCCGCACTGGAAGAACATCGCATGCGCGCCCTGCGCCACTGCTTCGTCCAGGTCGCCCTTCATCAGGCCGAGCTGCTTCAGTCCTTCGGCGAGCGTGCGGCACGCCAGCAGGTGGATCTCGCGGAACGGCCGCCCCGGCTTCACGGCCGCGACTGCCGCGAGGTGCGCGTTGAGCACCACCTGATAGACGTCCTTCTGGCGGCCGTCGAACGCGGTGCTCACCGGGAACGTGCTGGAGAGGTCGCCGGCATAGTGCATGGCCGTTTCCGCGCCGCAGTCGAGCAGGAAGAGATTCCCCGCCGCGAGCGTGTTGCCGTGGTAGTGGTTGTGCAGCGTCTCGCCGTGAATCGTGGCAATCACCGGAAAAGACAGGCCGCCGCCGGCCGCCAGCGCGATCTCCGTGACGCGGGCCGCGATGTCGCTCTCCCGCAGGCCCGGGCGCACCATCGCCATGGCCGCCACGTGCATGTCCACCGACGTGTCGACCGCACGCTCGATCTCGGCCACTTCCTCGCCGGTCTTGTGATTGCGCATGTCGACAACGGCGCGGATGAAAGCGAGGCTGGCTCCGGCGTCCACGCGGCTGACCGGCATCCCCTGCACGCGGGAAAGCGCCAGGCGGTGCTCGTCGCGATAGGGCGGCAGGTAGTGCACCGTCCGGCCGCCGGACCGCGCCTTGTCGAGGGCGTCCCCCAGCGCGCCAGCCGGCGCGCTCTCTGCCACGCCTGCCTCCGCCGCCAGTTCGGCGATCGTCGGCTGCGGGCCAGTCCAGACGATGGCATCGAGCGTGAGGTCGTCGCCGAAGACCACCGTCCGCTGCTCGTCGATGTCAACGAGCGCCGCAAGGCCGGGATGGTCGATGCCGAAGTAGTACAGCCAGGTGCTGTCCTGCCGGAAGGTGTAGGTGTTGTCGGTGTAGTTCATCGGGCTTTCGCCGTTCCCGAGGAACAGCAGGACGCCCGACTGGACGGCCGCCGCGAGGCGCGCGCGTCGATCCGCATACGTTCCGGCTGCGAACATGAGTCCTCCTCTGTGCTGGGCCGCGGGCAGGATGATACCGCAGGAATGAAGGCCGAGGCTTTCCCGCCCTGAGCGAAGTCGAAGGGAGTCTGGACGCAGGCTACAATGACGCCGATATGAAGTCACGCATCCTCGCGCTCATCGGCGTCCTCGCACTCTGGACCTCCGCCGCCGCTCAGCCCAACGCCGGCTGGCTCCGCTATCCGTCGATCTCGCCCGACGGGAAGACCATCGTCTTCACCTACAAAGGCGATCTCTACAGGGTAGCGGCGGCTGGCGGCACGGCCATCCCGCTGACCACGCACCAGGCCCACGACTTCATGCCGGTCTGGAGCCGCGACGGCCGGCAGATCGCGTTCGCGAGCGACCGCTACGGCAACTTCGACGTCTTCGTGATGCCCGCCGAGGGCGGCGAGGCGCGGCGCCTGACGTTTCACTCGGCCGCCGAATACCCGTACACCTTCACCGGCGACGACAAGGCCGTCGTCTTCGGCGCCGCGCGCATGGACACCGCCGCGAACCGCCTGTTCCCGACGGCCTCCCAGCCGGAACTCTACCAGGTGCCCGCCGCCGGCGGCCGCCCGGTCCAGGTGCTCACGACGCCCGCCGAGGACGTGAAGTTCAGCCGCACGGGTCAGTTCATGCTCTACCACGACAAGAAGGGCGGCGAGAACGTGTGGCGCAAGCACCACACGTCGGCCATCACGCGCGACGTCTGGATCCACGACACGAAGGCCGGCACGCACCGCAAGATCACCGCCTTCGCCGGCGAGGACCGCAGCCCGATATTCGCGGATGGCGACAAGGCCTTCTACTACCTGAGCGAGGAATCCGGCACCTTCAACGTCCACAAGATGGGCATCGACGGCGGCACGTCGCAGCAGGTCACCTCGTTCAAGAGCCTGCCCGTGCGCTTCCTCAGCAGCTCCGATGCCGGCATCCTCTCCTTCGGCTACGACGGCGACCTCTACACGATGAAGCCCGGCTCCAGCCCGCAGAAAGTGGCCGTCGCGATCACCGCCGACGCCAAGGCCAACCGCGAGCGCGTGGTGCCGGTCACCAGCGGGGCGCGCGAGATGGCGGTCGCGCCGAGCGGCAAGGAGATCGCGTTTGTCGCCCGCGGCGACGTGTTCGTCACGAGCGTCGAGGGCGGCGTGACCAAACGCGTCACGGCCACGCCCGAGGAGGAGCGCGGCGTCGGCTTCTCGCCCGACGGCAAGGCGCTCGTCTACGCCTCCGAGCGCAACGGCCGCTGGGCGGTCTACGAGGCCCGCAAGGCGCGCGACGAGGAGCCGTACTTCTACGCCTCCACGCTCCTGAAGGAGACGCCGCTTATCGCCAACGCGCAGCAGAACACGCAGCCGCGCTACTCGCCCGACGGCAAGGAGATCGCGTACATCGAGGATCGCAACACCTTGAAGATCCTGAACCTCGAGTCGAAGCAGGCCCGGACGCTCCTGACCGACAAGGAGATCTTCGGCGGCGGGGGAGGGCACCACTTCCTGTGGAGCCCCGACAGCAAGTGGCTCCTGTTCGACTACTCCATCCCCGGCATTGCCCCGGAGGAAGTCGGCATCGTCCGCGCCGACGGCAAGAGCGCGCCGGCGAACCTCACGCTGAGCGGGTTCGACGATGCCCGGGCCAAGTGGATCCTCGGCGGCAAGGCGATGCTGTGGTTCAGCACCCGCGACGGCCTCAAGTCGGTGGCGCAGAGCGGGTCGGCCCAGCGTGACGTCTACGCCATGTTCTTCACCAAGGAGGCCTGGGATCGCTTCCGGCTGACGAAGGACGAGTACGCGCTGGTGAAGGAGGCCGAGGAGAAGAAGGACAAGGAGAAGCCCAAGGCGGACGCCGAGAAGGAGAAGAAGGACGCGTCGAAGGACGCGAAGATCGAAGACGTCGTCGTCGACTTCGACGGCCTCGAAATCCGCAAGGCCCGGCTCACGATTCACTCGTCGCTGCTCGGCGACGCGCTTGTGAGCAAGGACGGCGACACGCTCTATTACCTCGCGCGCTTCGAGAAGAACGCCAATCTCTGGTCCACCAACCTGCGGACCAGGGAAACGAAGATGCTCGTGGCCCTCAACGCCGCCGCCGGCAGCATGGAGTGGGACAAGGACCAGAAGAACATCTTCCTGCTGGCCGACGGCACGCTCTCGAAGATCGATCCGGCCGGCGCCAAGCGCGAGAGCGTGAGCTTCAGCAGCGAGGTTGTGGCCGACACCGAGGCCGAGCGGGCGGCCATGTTCGACCACGTCTGGCGGCGCACGCGCGACACCTTCTACTCGGCCGGCTATCACGGCGTGGACTGGATCGGCATCCGCCCGATCTACGCGAAGTACCTGCCGCACATCAGCAACAACTACGAGTTCTCCGAGATGCTCAGCGAGATGCTCGGCGAGCTGAACATCAGCCACAGCGGCTCGTCGTACTCGGCCTCGTCGCCGACTGACGATGCCACGGCGGCCCTCGGAGTCTTCTACGACCAGACCTACGCCGGTCCGGGGATGAAGGTGGCGGAGGTCGTCAAAGACGGCCCGCTCGACAAGGCCGGGATGGACGTCAAGCCGGGCATGATCATCGAGTCGGTCGACGGCGTGGGCGTCGCCGCCGGCATGGACATCGCGCAGGTCCTGAACCGCAAGGCCGGCAAGCCCGTGCTGCTCGTCGTGGCGGACGGCGCGAAGAAGACCGAGGTGGTCACGAAGCCCGTCACGCTGGCCGAGGAGAACCGGCTGCTCTACGCGCGCTGGGTGCGGAGGAATCAGGACGAGGTCGACCGCCTCAGCCACGGGCAGTTCGGCTACATCCACGTGCCGGGCATGAACGACGGCGCGTACCGCACGACGTTCGAGGAAGCGCTCGGCAAGTACGCCCTGAGAAAGGGCCTTGTCGTCGACACGCGGTTCAACGGCGGCGGCGATCTCGTGGCCGACCTCGCGATGTTCCTGAGCGGGAAGCAGTTCTTCAGCTATACCACCGACACGCGCAGCAACGGGTTCGAGCCGAATTTCCGGTGGACCAAGCCCAGCGTGTCGCTCGCCAACGAGGCGAACTACAGCGACGGGCATTGCTACGCCTACACCTACAAGATGCTCAAGATCGGACCGCTCATCGGCATGCCCGTGCCCGGCACGTGCACCTTCGCCGGCTGGGAGTCGCTGCCCGACGGCGTGCGCTGGGGCGTCCCCGGCGTCGGCGTGAAGGACTCGACCACGGGCAAGTACCTCGAGAACCAGCAGACCGAGCCCGACATCAGGCTCATGAACGAGTACAGCGTCGTCATCGCCGGCAAGGACCAGCAGCTCGAGGCGGCGGTGGCAGCGTTGCTGAAACTCGTGAAGTAGGCTTCACCGGCCCCGCGCTGCAGCACGGACGCGGGGTCTACGCGGCGGCCCGCACGTGATGAGCCCTTTCGCCGGCCACGCGCGCATCCCTGAGTGTGAGACGCGGAATCACCCGCGGCACCAGGGAGGGCGCAATGGCCAGGTTCACCCGCCGGGCGACACGCGTGCTCCGCATCCTGCGCGAGGCCCGGATGTTCGCGCGGGCCATGCAGTCGCCCCGCCACCCGATCGTGGCGCAGATGGTGGTCACGCGGCGCTGCAATCTCGCCTGCGCCTACTGCAATGAGTTCGATCGCGTCTCGCCGCCGGTGCCGGCCGCCGACCTGCTGCGGCGCGTCGACCGCCTCGCGGATCTCGGCACCGCGATCATCACGCTCAGCGGCGGCGAGCCCCTGCTCCATCCGGACATCGACGCCATTGTCGCCCGCATCCGCGCGCGCGGCGCGATGGCGGTGCTGCTGACCAATGGATTCCTGCTCAACAAAGACCGCATCCGCCGCCTGAACCGCGCCGGACTCGACTACCTGCAGATCAGCATCGACAATCTCGAGCCGGACGCCACTTCGAAGAAGAGCCTGTCGCTGCTCGAGCGGCGGCTGGCGGAGCTCGCCGCCTTCGCAACGTTCCAGGTCACGATCAATTCGGTTGTCGGCGCCGGCGCGAACGACCCCGAGGACGCCCACACGATCGCGCTGCGCGCCAGGGCCCTGGGCTTCACGAGCACCGTCGGCGTCGTCCACGACGGCGCGGGACAGCTGCGGCCACTCGGAGACAGGCACCGCGACGCCGTCGACAGGATCCTGCGGCTGGCCCCGTCGCTCTTCTCGTTCGCCCAGCTCGGGCACTTCCAGGAGAACGTCATTCGCGGCCTGCCCAATCGCTGGCACTGCCGGGCGGGGGGCCGCTTTCTCTATGTGTGCGAAGACGGCCTCGTGCACGACTGCTCGCAACAGCGGGGCCGGCCAGGGATCCCCCTCGAGGCGTACTCGCCGGACGACCTCGCGCGGGAGGCGGACCGTCCAAAGCCCTGTGCGCCGTTCTGTACGCTATCCTGCGTCCACCAGGTGGCGATGCTGGACCGGTTCCGCGGACAGCCACACGAGACACTGGCAGCCATGCTGGGCAATCGCAGGGCCCATGACCCAGGCTTCAGGATACCCGCGGCCGTCAGGATGCTCTCGTGGGCTTTTCTGGATCCTCGCCGCCAACAACGCGCCGCCAGGGTCGCACGCGCCGCCCTCGGTGTGGCGGGCGGCAGGTCGGAGTTGAACGGCGAGAGGGCCCGCAGGATCGGCCGGGAAACGGACGGCCGACCATGACCGCTTTCGATCCCTCCGGGTTGGGCACCGCGGCGCTCTATGCCGCGACGTTCCTGTTCGCGCTCGGGAGCGGGCTCGTGCCCTTCGTGTTCAATACCGAGCTGTACCTCCTGGGTGTCGCAGTGCTGACCGATGCGTCACCGGTGGCCATCGTCGCGCTGATGACGTCGGGTCAGATGCTGGGCAAGTTCGCCGTGTACCACGCCGGCCGAGGCTCGCTGAGGGTCGAATGGATCCGCCGCCGGGCGGCGTCGAAGGCTGCCGCGGTGTGTACGCGGCGCCCGGCGAACAGCCTCGCGACACTGGCGCTCAGTTCGGTGACCGGGATCCCGCCCTTCTACGCCGTGAGCTTCATCGCGGGAGCACTCCGGCTGCCGGTCGCCGCGTTCCTGGTGATCGGCACGATGGGACGGGTGATCCGGTTCGCCGCGGTCTTCCTCTTTCCTGCACTGTTCAGGTAGCCGCGAGCCGCGCCGGGCTACAATGCGGTACCTCCGCCGTGGACTTCTCGAACCTCTCTTCGCTCAGCACGGCCGCGCTGTGGGCCGCCACGTTCGCCTTCGGCCTGGTGAGCGGCATCATTCCGTTCGTCCTCAGCATCGAGCTCTATCTTCTGGCGGTGGCCGCGCTCACCGACGCGTCAGCCGTCCCCATCGTCGGGCTGGCGACCGCCGGGCAAACGCTCGCGAAGGTCATCCTCTACCTCGTCGGCAAGGGCGCGCTGCACATCAAGTGGGTCAGGAAGAGCGCCGCGTCGAAGACGGCAGACGCCTTCGCGAAGCGGCCCGGCAGCGGGCTGGGCCTTGTGGCCGTCAGCGCGGTCGTCGGGTTCCCGCCGCTCTACGGCGTCGCTCTCGTCGCCGGCGCGCTCCGGCTTCCCGCGGTCGCCTTCACCGTGATCATCTTCATCGGACGGCTGATCCGGTTCGGCAGCATCTACCTCACGCCGGGGTTGTTCAAGTAGCGGCACTCACGGCGACTGGTCGTCGCAAGGATCGGCGGGATCCGTCTCGGCGGTGAGTGCGTTGGTCCGCGCGAGCGCTTCTCTGATGCGCGGCGGACCGCCGACGACCGGGTTGCGGCCGGCGGGCACCACGGGCGCCTGGCATCTCAGTTCGCGCAGGAGGCGGGTGGAAAATGCCTGGGCGGCTTCGCCGGGCTTGATGCCGCCATCCTTGGGCGGGAAGAACCGCACCGTCACCCGCGGCCGCTTTGGAAACCGCACATAGTCGGTGGTGCCCTCGATCGTGCACAGCACGATACGGGCCTCGGGCACCCAGCCGGCGAGCAGGCCGATGCCGCTCCGAGCCCGGACGCGCTCGCCCCACGAGAGGCGGCCCTCCGGAAAGATGGCCACCGCATCGCCGGCCTTGAGGGCGTCGACGGTATGATCCAGGGCCCGTGAATCGCCGGTGCCGCGCCTGATCGGGATCTGGCGCATGCCGTTGAGGAACCACCCGAGGCCGGGGATCTTCCACAACTCGGCCTGCGCCAGGTAGCGCAAGCGGCGCCTGGGCCTGACCGCAAGACCGATCACCACGGGATCCATCTGGCTGTCGTGATTGGGCGCCACGAGCAAGGGCCCGTCGGCCGGCACGTGCTCGAGGCCTTCCACGCGCATGCGCCCCCACCAGGCGAAGGGGCGCATCAGCCAGGCCACCAGGTCGTAGATCATAAGCGGCAGGAATTGTACCCGACGCGCGCCCCGCCGATCACGCGCCCCCGCTCGCCGCGAGCGCTGCTGGACCGCAGCCTCGGCGGAGGCGCACAATACGCCCGGAGGGAGACTCGCCCATGACACGCTGGGTTCGCTCGTTGACCGTCATCGCGGTGGCCGTTGTGCTGGCTGCCTCCGCCGCCGCCTACGCGCAGACCCTCGCGCCGATTTCGCTCCCCGCCCCGATGACCGACGGGGGCAAGCCGCTGATGAGCGCGCTGAAGGCGCGTTCGTCGGCGCGCGAGTTCAGTGCCGACCCGCTCCCGCCGCAGACCCTGGCCAACCTGCTCTGGGCGGCCTGGGGCATCAACCGGCCGGACGGGCGGCGGACGGCCCCGTCGGCCAGCAACAAGCAGGAGATCGACATCTACGTCACGCTGCCAGGCGGCGCGTACGTGTGGGACGCGGGCGCCAACGTGCTGAACCCGGTGGCGCCGGGCGACCAGCGCGCGGCCACCGGAACGCAGCCGTTCCCGGCCACTGCCGCGCTGAATCTGGTGTACGTGGCCGACATGACGAAGCTCTCACGGCCAGCCACCGACCCCCAGCAGATGTTGAACGTCGGCGCCGATGCAGGCTTCATCGCGCAGAACGTGTATCTGTTCTGCGTGTCGGAAGGCCTGGCGACGGTCGTCCGCGCCTCCGTGGCGAAAGACGCGCTCGCGAAGACGCTGCGACTGCGCGACACGCAGGTGATCGTGCTCGCGCAGACCGTGGGATTCCCGAAGAAATAGGCCGGGCGCCGATCTTTCATCGATCGCTCATCGAATTTCAGGGCCTGCTCAAGACATGCCGGAGCCTCCCGCCTAGAGTAGGTGGCGGAGGTGCCCATGCGTATGTGCAAGTCTCTCCACGCGGTCGTCGTCGGCGGGCTCATCGCATGCGTTTCGGCGGGGGAGGCGGCCGGCCAGGTGCCGCGGGGCAATCAGGGAGGCCTGGGCCCGAAGGGGCGCGAAATCACCGGGCAGCTTGGCGCGTCGTTCAACAACCCCGGGTTGCAGAACACCCTCGACGCGGCGTGGGTGAAGCCGCTCGGCGCGTCCGCCAAGCCTCTGTTTGCCGACGCCCGCGTGGCGGCCGGGCTCGTCAGCGTGACCACGCCGACGATGACGCGGGCGGGCGGGTGGGTGGAGTACGCGCCGCTCTCGATCGTGGCGGTGCGGGCCGGAGTCGAGCCCATCTTCTATTTCGGGTCCTTTTCGTCGCTGATGTCGTTTCCGTCCTACGATGCGACGTTCGACCAGGACGTCCTGTCGCAGAAGACTGGAACGTCGGCGGGCACCGGCCTCAAGAGCTATGTCACGCCCTCGCTCCGGTTCCGCGCCGGTCCCGTTGTCGCCAGGGTCAGCGCCGACTTCGAACACTGGCGTTCGTCGGCGGACGGCCCCTACTTCTACGAGGCGACGCGCGACCAACTGCTCGCGTCCGGCGGCGACCAACTCGTCAACACCTCGAGCGTCGCCATGTACGAACACTCGACCGGCGGAGGAGGGACCGTGTCGGCCGGCCTCTTCCATGGGCTGACGCGCGTGTTCGACGCCCGTCAGAACCAGAGCCAGCGCCTGGGCATCATCGCCGTCAGGCAATACGCGTCAACCCACGTGAAGCTGCCGAGGCCGCGCGTCACCGTGGTGCTGTATCGCTACCTCGACGACCGTTTCAAACAGGACAGCTGGGGCGGCGCGATCGCGATTGGTTTCCGGACCAGCCGCTGAAGACGGGCCCGCCCGCGTGCGCGCCCGGCAATCGGGCGTAGAATCCAGGCGGGCGGGACCCCTTCATGGCCACCACCGCGCCTGCGGTTGCTCTGTACGGCGTGACGAAGCGGTTCGGCCGCCTCGTCGCGGTGAAGACGCTCGCTCTGGAACGAGGGGTCGGGACTAATTACGTGCAGGGGCATCCAAATGGCGACAATTCTGTTCATGGTGAGAATCCCAACAACTCGATTGCGGATGAGTCGCCTCACGAGATTGTCGTGCATTCGTGTGTGAAACCCCTTTAAGCGGATGCGGGAGACAGCCATGCGCACCTGTCCCTGGTGGTTCACGTGGACGTTCGACAATCCGCTCCGGCGCCTGGTTCACGACGCGCACAAGATGCTCGAGCCGTACGTGGTGCCGGGCAGCCGTGTGGCCGACATCGGGTGCGGGATGGGGCACTTCACGGTCGAGCTTGCCAGGTCCGTGGGGCCGGCGGGAAGCGTGCAGGCCGTGGACGTGCAGCCGCAGCAGCTCCGCGTGGCCGAGAGGCGCTGCCGGCGCGCGGGCGTTGCGGAACGGGTGCGGTTCATCGAAGCGACAGCCGAGTCGCTCAAGCTGAACGGGCCCGTCGATTTCGTGCTGGCGTTCTGGATGGTCCACGAAGTTACCGACCGCGCAGGCTTCTTCGATCAACTGCGGGCCGCGACCGAGCCCGGCGCCCGCGTGCTCGTGGCCGAGCCGATGTTCCACGTCTCGCGCGAGGACGTCGAGGCGGAGCTGGCGCTGGCCGCGGCGCACGGCTTCTACGGGGCGATGCGGGACGGCATCGTCCGGTTCAGCTGGGCTTTCGAACTCGAGCGCATGTGACCTGAGGGGTCGGGACTAATTAGGAAACAGCTGTCTGAGCACCGACAATTCTGTCAGTAGCGGCCATCTCAATCAGACGATGACGAATCTGTCGTCGGCTGAGCCTCGTGTACGTAATTAGTCCCGACCCCTCGCGGCCATCGCGAGAAGCGTGTCAAAGGTGTCCGCTGGAAGCTCCGGCAGCGTGCCCACGTAGACATCCGCAGCCGGGAGGGTGTGCATCAGGCTGACGCCAATCGTGCGCATGCCGGCGCGCGCACCTGCTTCGATGCCGGTGGGCGCGTCTTCGACCACGATCGAACGGTGCGGCTCGGCGCCGAGGCGGGAAGCGGCCAGGAGAAAGACCTCGGGATCAGGCTTGCCGCACGTGACGTCCTCGGCCGCGACGGCGGCACCGAAGACGTGGCGCATCTGCATCGCGTCGGCCATCGCCTCCAGATTCAGCCTGGGCGCCGACGTCGCGATGGCGTGCCGCCAGCCTTCGGCGTGGAGCCGCGCCACCCAGTCGCGCACGCCGGGCAGCGGCTCGATGCCGCAGGCACGCACGAGGGCGCGGAACCGCGATTCCTTCTCCTCGCTCAGCCGGCGCGTGTAATCGGGATCGGCCTCCCCGCCGAACCAGCCCGCCAGGATGAGATCGTTCCGCTTGCCGAACGACTGCACGAACTGATCATGTGTGATGGGGCGGCCCTCTTCGGCCATCACACCGCGCCAGGCCTGCCAGTGCAAGTCGGCCGAGTCCACCAGCGTGCCATCGAGATCCCAGAGTACGGCTTTGACCATGTTTCTCTAGAATAGCAGCATGACGAGAACCCGTCGGATCGCAGGCGCGGCGCTGGTCCTGCTCGCCATGGGATGGGTCACGCCCGGTGCGGCGCTGGCCCAGGCCCCGGCGGCCCGCAAGCCCAACATCATCCTCATCCTGGCCGACGACCTCGGCTACAACGAGGTCGGCGTGTACGGGCAGAAGAAGATCCGCACGCCGAACATCGACCGCCTCGCGCAGGAGGGCGTGCGCCTGACGGACCACTACTCCGGCAGCCCCGTCTGCGCGCCGTCGCGCGCGGTCCTGCTGACCGGGCTCCACGCCGGACACGCCTACATCCGCGACAACGACGAGATGGGCTTCCGCGGCGACGTCTGGAAGGACCCGGCACTCGAGGGCCAGCGGCCGCTTCCCGCCGGTACCTTCACCATGGCGACCATGCTGAAGCGCGCGGGCTACGCCACGGCGGCCGTCGGGAAATGGGGCTTGGGCGGTCCGGGCAGCGAGGGCGACCCGAACAAGCTCGGCTTCGACCTGTTCTTCGGCTTCCTGTGCCAGCGCGTGGCGCACAACCACTATCCGGCGTACCTCTGGCGCAATTCGACGAAGGTGCCGCTCGACAACCCCGGCATCTATCCGCACGAGAAGTTCCCGGCCGGCAAGGATCCGAAAGCGCTTTCCTCCTACGAGCGCTACGGCGGCAAGCAGTACGCCCTCGACATGATGGGCGAGGAGGCGCGGGCCTTCATCACGGCGAACAGGGATCGGCCGTTCTTCCTCTACTTCGCGCCCACCGTGCCCCATGCGGCGCTGCAGGTGCCGGAGCCGAATACCTCAACGTGCTGCCCGACACGCCATACGCCGGCGGCAAGGGCTACCTGCCGCACCGCGCCCCGCGCGCCGCCTACGCGGCCATGGTCACGCGCCTCGACAGGGAAGTCGGGCGGCTGGCGCAGTTGGTCCGCAACCTTGGCCTCGACCGCGACACCCTGATCGTCTTCACGAGCGACAACGGGCCGACGTTCAACGGCGGCGCGGACTCGACGTTCTTCGAAAGCGCCGGCCCGTTCCGCGGATTGAAGACGATGGTCTACGAGGGCGGGATTCGGGTGCCGATGGTCGCCCGGTGGACCGGGAAGATCCCGGCCGGCACG
>JALOKU010000069.1 GCA_025456345.1 Vicinamibacterales bacterium
GCGGGCGAGGCTCGACGAGGCCCGGGAGCGGGCCAATGCGATCGACAGCGCGGCCCGAGACGACGAGCGGGAGCGGGCTGACGCGGCGGTGCGCCTGGCCCAGGCCAGGCTGGAAGAGGCGAACGCCATCTTCGAGAAGACCGTCATCCGCGCGCCCATCGACGGCACCGTGCTGCGCCGCTACAAGGAAGCGGGGGAGAGCGTTGCGCCGGAATCGCGCGACTCGGCGCGCGTGTTCACCGTGGCCGACACGCGCCGGCTGCGCGTGCGGGTCGACGTGGACGAGACCGACATCGCCCGTGTGACGGTCGGCCAGCGGGCGTGGGTCACCGCGGATGCGTTCGGCGACCGCCGGTTCGAGGGCACCGTCGTCCGCGTCGGAGGTCTTCTCGGGCGCAAGAACATCCGCACCGACGAGCCCTCGGAGAAGGTCGATACGAAGGTGCTCGAAACGCTCATCGAATTGGGACGGGAGGTGCGCCTGCCGGTCGGACTGAGGGTGGACGCGTTCATCGGCACTTGA
Organism: Vicinamibacterales bacterium; assembly: GCA_025456345.1. GTDB lineage: Bacteria > Acidobacteriota > Vicinamibacteria > Vicinamibacterales > JAKQTR01 > JAKQTR01. Next base: position 524 of record JALOKU010000069.1, read on the forward strand.
GACGGCGGAGTCGACGCTCGCCAACCCTCACATTGCGAGCAGCAGACCGGCCCAGGGCAGGACGGCGGCGAGAAGATAGACGGCCGTCAGGACCGCGAGCACGCGGTGCACCCCGATGAGGTGCAGCGAGATGCCGAGGCCGGATGCCACGATCTTCGCCGCCGCCACGGCGGGGCCCTGGCCAAAGCTGTTCATGAGGGACGCGAGCAGGGGATTGGCCTCGAGGTGCACGCCGAGCGTGGTGACGCCGACGTAGGTCATCACGCCATCCGCGGCCTGCGCGAGCAGGAACAGCACGATGACGGCGTCGCCGAAGCGGGAGCGCTCGTCGACCGTGCGGTGCAGCAGCACGCGTGGCCTCCAGGACGACAGGAAACGGCGGCCTCGTCGCCCCTTGCCCGTCGGCCCTGACCCTGACCACGTGACGGAGGAGGCAACGGGCTTCATACCCGGCAGGCTGCAAGAAGCGATCACAGCCGGGCCGGGCGCGAGGACTTCCCGCCCACGACGATTCTGCCCGAATTCCTGCCGGCGTGTGAAGAGGCGGCCTACATTTAGTGAAGAGCCGGGCAAAACCGCGCAACCGTCGGCGGAGGCAATTCGAACAGGCGGTCGGCGCCGAACACGGCCACTTCGCGCGCCCCGTGAGAGAGGAGCCACGCGCTGACGCGCGCCCCGCTGCCAGCCGGGTAGATCTCCTCGTGCACGATGGCGTGGGTGGCGCCCGAGGCGGCGAGCACGCGCCAGGCGGTGTCGGGATCGTCCAGCACGCGCCCCAGCCCCGCCCGGTTCACCGCGTACGAGCGCGGGAACCCGCCGCTGTACCCATTCAGCAACGGGCGCCAGTGAGAGGCGGAGTGGAGCATGTAGCGCAGTTCGTACTGCTCCTCGCCGAAGGGAAACTCCGCGAGCACGGCCCGCGGCGGCAGCGCGCGCACCGCGCGGTAGATGGCGGGCGGGCCCTCAGCCGCCATCAAGGGCACGGGCGGCGGCTTCAGATCGCCGACGCTCCACGTGCCGTTCATCTTGATGGGTGCCGGCGACGCCTCCACCAGGAAGAGGAGGGCGACGGCCGCCAGCACCGCCCCGGACCGCCGGAACGAGCGCTCGATCACGCGCGCGCCGTAGCCGCCGGCGACCGCCAGCGCGAGGGCGAAGACCATCGCCATGCGGGCCGGCACGCGCAAGCCGTCGAACCCCGGCACGTATTGGTAGAACCACCAGTACAAACCGTCGCCCGCCACGCGCACGCCCCTCGACATGATGATCGGCCCGAGCGACAGCCAGAACGCCGCGAGGAGCGCGGCGGCATAGAACGCGACGGCCGAGCCGGGCACGCCGCGCGCGAACGCCCGCGCGCGCCGCGAGCAGACCAGCAGCACCGCGGCGGCGAGCGCCGACGTCCTCAGGGCCCGCGCCGTGTTGTGCACCCGGATGGACAGCGGGCCGAGATGCCAGTCGAAGCCTGTGCGCGCGAGGATCACAAGGACCGAGGCTAACTCCCACGCCAGGACGACGGCCGCCACGTAGAGCACCGCGCGGCGCCATGCGGGCACGTCCGGATCCGCGCCGCGCGATCGCGTCACGGCCCACGTGACTCTGGCATGCGCGGCCAGGCCGATCGTCGCCAGCATCACCGGCAAGAGCGACGGGAACAGTTCGCCTTCGGGCTTCACGAACGCACGCATAATCGCGCCCCAGAACGACTGTTCCTCGTGCGCGGTGAGATAGCTGTAGACGTCGGCCGAGAAGTGCGCCACCTCGCCGATCGGCCTCGGGCCGAAGCCGTGCTGGCGCAGTTCGAGGTAGGGGAGCAGCAGCGGCACCGTCGCACCCATGACGACCGCGGCCGCGGCACCGAGCGACGCCCATACCCGCACGTCTTTCCACAGACTGCGGTCCGCAATCTCGTAGACGACGTACGCGGCGGCGAACGGCGCGAAATACAGCAGGAAGTAGCCGCAGGACCAGTTCTGCGCCACCAGCGCCAGCGCGGCACCCGCGAGGGGCCACGGGCGGCGCGTCTCGAAGTAGCGCCTGAAGCCGTACAGGGCGAATGGCATCCACTGCGACGACATCACCTGCACGTGCGAGAACTGCCCTATGCGATAGGGCGCGAACGCGTAGAGCAGTCCCGCCACGAACCCGGCGCGCGCGCTCCCGGTCAGCTCGCGCACGAGCAGAAACGCGCCGAGGCCCGACAGCACGAAGGTGGACAGGAACAGGAGGTTGTAAGAGAGCACGATGTTGCCGGTGAGGGCGTAGACGGGGAGGATCTGCAGCACCTGCGCCGTGAGGTGCTCGGAGTACGCGAGGGTGAGCGGCTCCGGATAGAAGATGTTCGCGTTGAAGTAGCCCCGGAACGCCCCAAGATCACCGCCGAGAAAGCGCAGCCAGTGGTCCGCGCCCCACTGCAGGATCCAGGCGTTGAGCACCGAGTCGCCGAGATCCCAGGGGATGTCGCGCGCCAGGCCGGCGGCGAGGGGCCACGTCATCGCAAGCGCAATTACCGCGTACAGGGCCGCCGCGCCGGCGGCGGACGGGCCGGCAAGAAGATCGAAGGGTGCGCGGCGCGGAAGGGGAGCGGTCATGTCCGAAGTTGCAGGGGCTAGGGGCTAGGCGCTGGGGGCTAGTCAGCTTCGCTGTCAAGCATGCCACCCACGCGGCGAACGCCGTGTCCCGCTAGCGCCTAGCGCCTAGTCCCTAGCCCCTGAGAATCTCACTGCCCCAGATACTCCGCCGTGAACTCCGCCATCGTGCCGTAGATCGCGGACAACTCTTCGGGCGGCGCGAGGAACACCACGCGGAAGAAGCCGTCTTCGGGCCTGGTGCCGAACCCGGAGCCGTACACGCACAGCACGCCGGTTTCGCGCAGCAGCGCCAGCACATAGTCTTCGTCGGTGCGGCCCGGCGGCAGATCGATCTTGGGCATCGCGTAGAAGGCGCCGGCGGGCGCCACGCACGACATGCCAGGGATGGCGTTCAGCCTCGCCACGGTCAACGCCGCGCGCTCGCGCAGCGCCTGGCGGAATCCTGCCTGGTGCGAGCGATCGCCGCGAAGCGCGGCAGTGACGGCGTACTGCATGGGCACGGTGGCGCACAGGCGGCCGTCGGCCAGCTTGAGCACGGCCGCGAGCACATCGGCGAGGCGCGGGCTCGTGCCCACCGCCATCCAGCCTGCCCGCCATCCGGGCGCGAGGTATGCCTTCGACAGGCTGCCGAAGGAGATGACCGGGGCGCTCGTGTCGATGCGGGCCATGGGCGGCGTGGGTCCGTCGTACGCCAGGTCGCCGTACACCTCGTCGGCCAGCAGCACGAACCCGTGCGTCGACGCGAGGGCAATCAACTCCCGGCGCATCGGCTCGGGGTAGATGGCGCCGGTCGGGTTGTTCGGGTCGATGACCACGAGCGCGCGCGTGTTCGGGGTGATGAGCGAGCGGATCTGGTCGAGGTCCGGCAGCCAGCCGTTCTTCGGGTCCGTCCGGTAGTACACGGTCTTTGCCGCGATCTTCGCCGTGACCGCCGTGTAGAGCGGATACGTCGGGCTCGGCACCATCACCTCGTCGCCGGGGTTCGCCAGCGCATTGAGGGCGATCTCGATGCCTTCGGACGTGCCCGCGGTCAGCAGCACGCGGTCGGCGGTCATGGGCACGCCGCGGGCCGTGAAATCCTCGGCCACCGCCTCGCGCGCGGTCATGATCCCCGGCGACGGGCCGTAGCCGTTGTGGCCGTCGCGCATGGCCTTCTCGACGGCCTCGACCATGTGCGCCGGCGTCTTGAAGCCGAACGGGATCGGGTCGCCGATGTTCAGGTACTTCACCGTTTTGCCGGTGGCTTCCACCTTCCTCGCCTCGGCCACGATGTTGCGGATGGCGTAGGAAAACCCGTGAACGCGGCTGGCAACCGGGATGGCGGCGGGCGTGGCTGTCGTGGGCATGATTGCGGGCTCCGAGTCGGGGCTCTTTAGTATGGCACGGAGGGCTCGGATTCAGGCGCTAGGGGCTTGGCGCTAGGCGCTAGTGGGACACGGCTCTCGCCGTGTGGGTGGCGTATCCAACTGCGCAGCGTCCCTTCCGCGCGAAACGCCGCTGACTAGCGCCTAGCCCCTAGCCCCTAGCCCCTTGTCCCTCCCTCTCGCCTCCCGCCCCTCTCGCCTCCCGCCCCTCTCGCCTCCCCGCCCCATGCCCCAATCCCCTCGCCCCTCGCCCCTATCTACTTCCCCCCATTCCGCCGATAATCAGGAAATAGCACTGCTGCGGCCGGCGGCCGCGGAAGGAGTCCCCGGTGGGCAACTCGAAATGGCGGGCTGTGTGGGTGGCGGGCCTGGCTCTGGCGGTCCTCGCCGGCGCAGCCCGGGACGCGCGGGCCCAGAGACTCGGCCTCGGCGCCCGGATGGTGTCGGTGTCGGGGCCCGAGAGCCCTGCCCTGGACAGCAGCGATTCCTCCAGGACGCGATTCGCGGGCGGGCTGATTCGGCTGCACGCGACCAACAGCCTGGCCATCGAAGCATCGATGGACTACCAGTCGTCGACGAACGTCGCCGAAACGGCGAGCATCCGCAACATGCCGATCCAGATCTCGGGCATGCTGATCCCCATCAAGAAGACGTTCGCGCCGTTCGCGCTGGCCGGCATCGGCTGGTACAAGCACCGGGTGGAAGCGCTCGACAACGGGAAGGCCGTGGCCTCCGTGAACTCCACCGACTTCGGGTATCACGCCGGTCTGGGCGCGCAGGTGAAGCTCGGCAATCACGCCGCGATCTTCGCGGACTACCGGTACGTCTGGGTCGATGCGAACGGCATCGACGGCATCTCGGGGGCGCTCAGGAAGGCCGCTTCGTACACATCGGTCGTCGGCCTGCTGACGACGCTCGCCGACGGCAACGCCGAGGAGTCGAGCATCAGCCGCGGCGGCTCGATGTGGACCGGCGGGTTGACGATATACTTCTGAGGATTGGGCAGGCGCTAGGGACTAGGCGCTAGGCGCTAGTCGTACACCTCCCCCGAGGTACGGTCCTATGGCGATCCGCAAGGAGCTCACCCTCGTCATCGAGAACAAGCCGGGTGCGGCCGCCCGGGTGTTCAAGGGCCTCGCCGCCGACCGGATCAACATCCTCGCCATGCAGCTCGAGCACACGGGGCTGCTGCGCCTCGTCGTGGACAACCCGCTGCATGCCGCCGAGCTCATGCGGGAGCGCAAAATCAAGGTTGACCAGCGCGACGTCCTCTACACGGTGATGCCCAACGATCCCGGCGCTCTCGGCCGGGCGGCCATGCTGCTGGCGGACGCCGGGGTGAACGTCGAGTATCTCTATTCGACCGCCGTCGAAGGCCACCAGATGGCGGCCGTCGTCATCGGCGTGCCGGATGCGCTCAAGGCCTCCGCGGCCGCCGGCATTTGACGGCCGCGCATCAGTAGTCAGTAGCCAGTCATTGGCGATCACTTAAGCGACCTCGATCAGGTTTGGTCCTGGTCGGAGGCGCTTAAGTGATCACCGATGAATGCTTCTTATAGGCACGGATTGACTCTGCCAGGTGCCGGCGGTAATGTCCGCGGTCAGGACGCCGTGCGCCCCATGATGTGCCTCGCGATGCTCTCGCTTCTGGCCGCCTGCTCCTGTACGGCGGACGGGCAGGCGTTGTCGCCGCAGTCACCTCCTGCAGCCGCACCGCGTATGACCAGCCAGGCCGCCGAGGACTCAGCCGTTACGTTACCCAAGCAGGCCGGTGCCTGGATTCGCTCCGACGAGCCGCGCCGGATCACCGAAGAGACCATCTTCGACTACATGGACGGGGCTGGCGAGTTGTATCTCGCCTACCGGTTCGGTCATCTCGACGTCTATGTGTATGCCGCCCCGGAGAAGGCACTCGGCGAGATCAGGGTGGAGCTCTATCGGATGCGCAGCCCGGACGATGCGTTCGGCCTGTTATCCGTGGATTGGGGTGGCGAGCCAGTCGACCTGACAGCGCGTGGTGCGGCGCGGGAGGATGCCGTGCCGGCGGTGCCTTCGCACGACGCGCTCTATGGCGGGGGCCTGCTTCGGTTCCGGAGCGGCAGTCTCTATGGCCGCGTGATGGCGTCGCGCGAGTCGCCGGCATCGCGTGAGCAGGTCCTGGCCATCGCCCAATCCATCGTCAAGGACCGGCCCGCGAATGGCCGTCCGCCAGGCATCCTCTCGACGCTGCCTGGCCGGCTGGGCGGTCGCTTCGTGCTGCGGCCCGATCGCACCTGCTTCTTCCGGTCGCACTACGTTCTCAACTCGGTGCACTATCTGGCGCCCGACGACGTGCTCGGTCTCGGCCCGGCCGTCGATGCCGTGATTGGCGAATACCGCTCCGCGCCGCAGGGCGGTGGTCCCGTCCGTCTGATTGGGATCACGTATCCCACGCCCGCCGCGGCCGCGGCGGGCATGGCCGCTTTCCTGGAATCGTTGTCGCCCGGAAGCCGCGCAGTCGGGGCAGGCCGGCTCGCGCCGTCCGCGGCAAGAGGCGAGGGCGGATGGCTCGGGTGGGCGGCACAGGATCGGTATCTCGCCATCGTGCTCGGCGCGCCCGGCGAGGAAGAGGCGCAGGACATGGCCGGCGCCGCCATGGTGTCGCTCAGCCGGCAGTAAGGAGTCGTCATGGGCAGCGCTGACAACATCACGCGTCGCGACTTCGTGCGGACCACCGTCGGGGCTGTCGTGGGTGCCGCCGCCATGGCTGGCGCGGCAGAGGACGCTGCGGGCAACCCGGACCAGACGGCGCCCCGCCCCAGCCTGTCGGCCCGCGTGGTGATCGTGCGCGACGAGAAAGTGCTCAACGAAGCGCACGACGTCGACACCGCCGTGCTCGACCGCATGCTGGCCGACACCGTCATGCGCGTGACCGGTGAGAAGACGGCTGAAGCGGCGTGGCGCGAGCTCTTCACGCCTGCCGACACCATCGGGCTCGTGCCGACGCCCCACTTGAACCCGACGCACCCGGAGCTTGTCGACGCCGTCCGGCGGGCGCTCGTAGGTGCGGGCATCCCGCCCGCCCAGATCCGCGAGGCGCAGGGCGGCATCGACAAGCCTCGGGCGTGCACCGCGCTCATCGCCATGCCAGCCCTCAAGGCGCACTGGCTCACCGGCATCGGCACAGTGCTGAAGAACTACATCATGTACTCGGGCCGGCCGAGCACGTATCACGACGCGAACAACGCCAACCTCGGGGAAGTCTGGCTGCTGCCGGACGTGAAGGGCAAGACGAAGCTCGTGCTGGTGGATGCGCTCCGGCCGCTCTGCGACAAGGGGCCCCAGCCCGACCCGCGGTACCTGTGGGACTACAAGGGCCTGATCGCCAGCAGGGATCCCGTCGCGGCGGACGCCGTCGGGCTGCAGATCATCATGGCGAAGCGGCGGGCGCTGCGCGGCGAGGAGTGGCCCTTGTCGCCGCCGCCGCTCTGCGTGCGCGCGGCCGACGAGAAGTTCGGCCTCGGCACGAGCCGGCTGAGCAACATCACGCTGGACCGCGCCGGCTGGTCACGTGACGCGCTCGTCTGACCGCCCGGTTGCCGGCGCGCGACGAGCAGCCAGGTGCAGCCGATCTCGAAGCCCAGTCCGGGCGCTTCACCCGACTCGCGTTCATCGGACACGTGGTAGCGCCCCACGCGACCCCCGGGGAAGAACCCGCTGAGAGCCGCGCCTTGCCGGTAGTAGCGACAGATCGCATCCAGGCCCGCAAAGTCCGAGCCCCCGCCTCGCCCGTTGCGTAGGCGGGGGCTCCGACGCCTCCTACCGGATCTGGAACGGGGCCGCGTGTTCCGTCGCGTCGCCGGCAACCCGGAACCGCAGTTCCCACGCGCCCGGAGCGAGTCCCCGCGTGCTGAGGTTGAAGATGTACCCGGCGAGCGACGCATCGTAGCGGAAGCCGAAGTCGGGATTCGCGTTGCCCGAGTCGTCGAGGGTCCCGACGACGGTCGAAGCGACCGGCCGCACCTCGAACGCGGTGACGGAAAGGTCGGGCCGCGAGAGATTTGCCCTCGACGCATCGCAGAGCTGGAGCTTCACCGGCACCGTGCTGCCGGCCTTCTTGACCTTCGCCGGGTCGTAGAGGAGGCAGACGCCATAGCCCACCGCGTATTCGCGGGCCGTTCGGGCGGTGTTACCCACGTTGTCCCGGGCTGAAACGCTCATCGTCCTCGACCCCGGCGACGCGGTGTCGAGTGCGGCCCCCGAGGCCACCGTGCCGTCGCACGCGGCAACGCCCGAGCCGCCGTCGGCGCAGGAGTAGAGCGTCACGGCCCGCTCACCAACGACGTACGAGCCGGTGCCCGGCAGGCTCAGGGCAATCGACGGAGCCTTCCGGTCGACGCGATTGCGGCCGATCGGGCCAGCGACGGACGTGTTGCCCAGCGCGTCGGCCACGCTTCGCGAGCCGGTGACAGCGTTGTCGGTCTCCACGCCATCAGGCACGGTGGTCTGGAGTGAGAAGCTCTCGTCCGCGGAAGAGGCAAGGCCTGACAGCGAGTCGGAGGCCGCGCATCCCAGCAGCACGTTCACCGCCTGCCACGCATCTGATGGAAACGCACACGTGACCAGCGGCGGCGTCCGGTCAATCCTGACCTCACCTGCAGGTCGACGGAGCCTTCCGCCGACTCGGTCGATTCGATCGAGGTTGCACCCTCGGCGGAGTAGCGCAGCCGCACATTCGATCCGCCCTCGGGGTTCGGCGTCGCGGTCAGGTGGATGGAGACGCTCCCGGGCTGCCACCCCGCTCCGGCGTCGTCCGGCGTCGTCGTGGCGAGCACGCTCGGAGGGAACACGTTCTTCTTTTCGATGCGCTCCCACATCTCCAGGTATCCCTCGGCCGATCGGAAGAGCGGCGCGAGCGAACCCGCGGGCAGGAACGACCGCAGGTCGGCCACGAAGTCCGGAAGGAGGCCGACGTGGGCGAGCCCCTCGTAGTTGTAGTCGTAGCCTGGACGCCAGCCGGCCGGCGTGTCGTGCTGGTGCGCGCCGAAGTAGAGGCGATCGAGATGTCCGGCCCCGCCCGGGGAGAGACCGGCGGGCGATTCGATCGCGAACGGGTAGGCCACTCCCCCGCCCTGGGGCGCGGGGCTCGCGTCGCCGTGGCACTTCTGGTTTCCGAACCTCGGTCCCGGCTCGCCGGCGAGGCCGTTGAAATCCGACCCGAGGCCGACGGCGGCCATGGCCGGGCCGCCCATGGCGTCCACCGCGGCGAGGTAAGCCTGCGCCCAGGTCTTGCTGGAATTGCTGCAGTCGTCGTACGCGGCGGACGGCGGATACCGTATCTCGTCGATCGATCCCTGGTGGAGGATTGGGGCGACGACACCCCCCAGCGCCCGGATCCTCTGGATCTGAGCCGCCGTCTTCTGGCCCTCGTGGCGCTTGGCCCCGAGCGAGGCGTCGATGAGACCGGTGTGGCCGGCCGCGACGGGGTAGCCCTCGGCTTCCACGATGCTCAGGACCCGGTCGGCGGTGAAGGCCGACATGTGGTCGACGTCGATGATCACACGCTTCCGCATCAACTGGCGGACGAGGATCTCGCCCAGGCCGGTGAGACCGCGCGCGTTGCAGTCGGCCTGGAAGGTGGTGGTGGGCGGCGTACCGGTGCCGAGAAAGAAACCCGCGAGGTTGGTCAGGAGCGTGGGCGCCGCGCGCGTGTACTCGTAATCGGGAATCGTCGTGGGGCCGATCGGAGGGTTGGGACAGGGGGCGACGTTGAAGAAACTTCCGGTAACCAGCTTGTTGCCGTAGTCGAAGATTCCCTCGTACATCGCCGCGCCGCCGAAAGCGTTGTCGAACACGTGGATCGGGAAGATGTGCCGGACGCCCATGGCGTAGTACCTGTCGAGCTCGTCAAGGACGTGCTGGACCGAACAGTTCCCCTGGACGCCGCAGCCGAAGAGTTCGTCGACCTCGATGCCGAGGACGACGGCGAGCCCGCCGCTGTTGATGATCCGGCGCGCCTCCGCGGCCGAATACGCGATGCGGAACCAGCCCTTGCCGGCGCCGCCAGCCTGCCCGTCGAGGTACGACTCCATCTGCTTCGCGGCGTTGATCTGCCGGTCGACCGCCTTCATGTCGTCACACCCGTCCCCGAACCGGTCGCCGTTGACCTGGCAGAGGACCTTGTTGTTGACGGCGTGCACGACGAGGAGGCGCAGGCCGCCGTCGTAGGCCCGCTTCAGCCAGTCGGCGTGCATCTGCTGGTGGGTGAAGTCGTTCCAGGCAGGCCAGCCGTCGAACGCATCCCAGCCGCCGACCGGGTGGCCGCTGACCGGGTTTCCTGACCGGAGGGCGTTGCCGATGAAGTCGTCGACGCCCCCTGCCCCATGGGCCCAGTTGCACCACTGCAGCGCATGGTTGGGCGGGCCAAAAGCCTGGCCGACGACGAGCTCTCCCCCAAAGCCCTCGTTCGCGAACGCATGACTATGGAGATCGGCGAAACCGAAGACGGCAGCCGTTGGCGGCGCCGAGACGCGCACCTCGGCTGTTGGCGGCAGGATCCCGAACCCGGACTCGCCCTCGGCGTTCACCGCCGTGACCACGTAGTACTGGCGCACGAGGGGCGGCAGGCCGGAATCGACAAACGGCGGGCCGGCAACACTGGCAATGGGCGCCGGCGCGGCTCCACCGGCCCACTGCCAGCTGAGGCTGAAGGCGCGGAGGGCAAGCAGGGGGTCGACGCTGCGGTAGACGAGGTAGCTGGTGGCGCCCGCCGAGGGGCTCCAGGTCAGCGTCACCTGCCCCGGCACCGACGTGTCGCCTTGGACGCTGGCGGGAGAAGGTGGGGGGGCCGCGATGGCGGCCGGAGCGGCGGCCATCAGGGCCAGTAGCGCGATCGTGGCTCGGTGCAGCATGTTCTCTCCCGCCGGCGAAGCCGGCCAGTAGGTGGTGCTCGTTTCTGACGAGGCCGCTGGAGGTGGGCCGTCCTGGCGCCCGTCGCGGGCATGGCCCCGGGCGTCCCTCGGGCAATGGCCCGGGTTCCGCGACGAGGTCTTCTGTTGGGAAAGCCCCTTCTTGACTAGGTAAGCGGAAAAACCGCAGGCGCCGGGTCAGGGAGGAGACGGGCGGCCAACTGATGCAGGCTCGCGAAGCGGCTCGACACTGGCGAGAATCTCGATTTCCCGTGTCTCAGCGCGGGCACGATATGGTGCGGCGGCTGACGGGGGTGACCGACCCGTTCGGCCGGCCGGCGACCTTTACCTATGCGGCCGCGGGGCAACTGGGGAGCATCACGGACGTCGGGGGGCTGACGTCGTCGTTCGCCTGCGCGGCGGGGCCGTCTGGACAGGAAAGGCGAGAGGGGACAGGCGGGAGGCGGGGAGGGTCATCTCGCCCCTCGCCTCTCGCCTACACCGATCCCCGCCGGGCCACGTCCTCGACGATCCCGGCGAAGGTGTCGATCTCATCGAGCGTGGTGTACACGTTCGGTGTGACGCGGATGCCCTGGTAGTCGTCGCGCTTGATGGGCACGACAATGATGCGGAACCTGGTCCAGAGGTGGTCGCCGAGCTTCTGGCAGTCGACCGCGTCGAGGCCGACGTTGGCAAGGCCGCAGGACTGCGCGGGGTCGAACGGCGTGTGGATGCGCACGCCGGGGATCTGTTCGAGGCGGCGCGCCCAGCGGTTCTTGAGGTAGCGCAGGCGCGCGGCCTTCCGCTCGATGCCGATGCCGCGCAGGAAGACCAGTGCCTCGGCAATCGCATTGTGGTTCGCCGCGGGGTGCGTGCCGATCTCCTCGAACTTGCGGATGTTGTCGGCCTGGCTCGCGGCGGCGGGCTGCATGGGCCACAGGCCATCGATGTTTTCGCGCCGGACGTACAGGAGGCCCGTGCCCACGGGCGCCGTGAGCCACTTGTGGAGGCTGCAGCCGTAGTAGTCGCACTCGAGGTCGCGGCCCACGAAGGGGAAGTGCGCGAAGGCGTGCGCACCGTCGACGATGGTCTTGATGCCGCGCGCGCGGGCCATGCGGCAGATCTCGCGCGCGGGAAAGATCTGGCCGGTGAGATTGGTGATCTGGCAGAGCAGGATCACCTTCGTGCGCGGCGTGATGGCCTTCTCGAACATGTCGGCGAGGTACTGCTGGCTCGGCGGCGGCACCGGGAAATGGATCTTCGTCAGCGTGATCCCGTCGCGGCGCACGCGCTGCTCCCAGGTCGTGAGCATGCGCGGGTAGTCCTGGTCGGTGGTCAGCACCTCGTCGCCCGGCTTCAGGTCGAGGCCGAGCTGGGCGATCTGGAGCGACTCGCTGGCGTTGCGCGTGATGGCGAGTTCCTCGGGATCGCAGCCGAACTCGCGGGCGAGCTGGCGCCGCACGCTCTCGACGTTCGGCTCGAGAATCTGCCACATGTGGTACACGGGCGACTGGTTGGTGATGTCGAGATAGCGCTTGAACGCCTCGTGCACCACGCGCGGGCTGGGGCAGACGCCGCCGTTGTTCAGGTTGATGATGGTGCGGTCGAGGGTGAAGGCGCCCTGGATCTCGCGCCAGTAGAACTCGTCCTGGGCCACGTCCTCCGGCGAGCGGCCGGCGACGGCCTGCGACGCCTCGAGCACGCGCTCCAGGCCGTCGGGGTTGAACGCGGCGAGAGCGGCGGTGCCGGCGACGCCGCCGCGCATTACGTGACCGAGGAAACCGCGGCGGGTCTGCTCCATAGCGCGCTCCGTGTGCGTGGCGGCGGTTACGTATCGAGGGCCAGCAGCCTGTCGAGCTGGGCCAGGCGTTCGTTCGAGCCGAGCAGCGCGAGCACGTCGCCCGCCTCGATCTGATCGTCCGCGTTCGGCGCGACGTTGGTGACCTCGGGGCCGGCACCGGCAGGCTTGCGCTTGATCGCGATGAGCGTGAGGCCGAACCGGTTGCGCAGCTGAAGGTCCTTGAGGGACTTCCCGGCGAAGGCCTTGGGCGCCGGTATCTCGATGATGCTGAAGTCGCGCGAGAGCTCGATGTAGTCGAGCACGTTGGCCACCACCAGGCTGTGGGCCACGCGGAGGGCCATGTCGCGCTCGGGGAAGATCACCCGGTCTACGCCGATCCGCTCCAGAATCCGTCCGTGGAGCGCCGTCACGGCCTTGGCGATGATGCGGGGGACCCCGAGATCCTTCACGAGCATGACCGCCAGGAGGCTGGCCTCGATGTTCTCGCCGATGGAGATGACCGCCACGTCGACGTCCTGGACGCCGACGGCCCGCAGGGCGCGCTCGTCGTTGGCGTCGAGCTGGACGGAGGATCGAATCACGTCGGCATGCCGCTGGACGCGCTCCTCGTTGGCGTCGATGCCAATGACGTCCTGCCCGAGCTCCGTCAGCGTCGTGGCCATGGCGGAGCCGAAGCGGCCCAGACCGATGATCGCAAACGTCTGCTTCTTCATTAGCCGATCAACACCTTTCCTTCCGGGTACCGCACGCGGGCCGGGGCGGCGAGGCCGGCCAGGGCGACCGCCAGAGTGAGCGGGCCGACGCGTCCCATGAACATGAGGAACATGATGAGCCACTTCCCGCCGGTGCCGAAGAAACCCGACAGGCTCAGCACGCTGCCAGGGGCCCCCATCGACAGGCCGACGGTGCCGAACGCCGACACCGCTTCGTAGCTGGTGTGCAGCAGGCCGTGCTGCTCGGTCAGCAGCAGCAGGCCCGTGATGAAGAGGAGGCCGATGGCCGCGAGGATCGACAGCGTGAACGCCCGGCGGACCAGGTCCTGAGGCAGCCGGCGCCTGAAGACATTGGTGTCGCGCTCGCCCCTCACGGTCGACCACAGGGCCACCACGACGATGCCGAACGTGGTGGTCTTGACGCCGCCGCCGGTGCCGCCGGGCGATGCGCCGATGAACATCAGGCAGATCGTGAGAAAGAGGGCCGGCGAGGTCATGTCGCCGATGGATATCGTATTGAACCCCGCCGTACGCGGCGTCACGGCCTGGAAGTACGCCGCGAGCAGCTTCTCGCCGGCGCCGAGCGGGGCGAGCGTCTTCGGGTTGGTCCACTCGAGCGCCAGGATGGCCAGCGTCCCGCCGGCGAGCAGGCAGGCGGTGACCGTGAGCACCAGCTTCGTGTGGACCGACATTGCGACCGCGGTCTTCTTCCGGAGGCGGAGCAGGCCGGAAAGCACGAAGAACCCGAGGCCGCCGGCGATGATGAGCGTGGTGATGACGAGGTTGATGGTCACGTCGCCGCGGTACCCCATCAGGTTGTCGCTGAACAGGGCGAACCCGGCGTTGTTGAAGGCCGACACCGAGTGGAACAGGCCGAACCACAAGCCCTTCGCCCAGCCCAGGTCCTGCGCGAAGCGCACGCCCATGATGAGCGCGCCGATCCCTTCGATCGTGAACGTCAGAAGCGCCACCGTCCACGTGAAGCGGAGCAGGCCTTCCATGCTGTTCACGTTGAGCGCGTCGGCCAGCGTCATCCGCTCGTGGACCGAGATCCGGCGGCCGAACGCCACCATGATGAGCGACGAGATGGTCATGTAGCCCAGGCCGCCGGCCTGGATGAGCAGCATCAACACCACCTGGCCGAACGGCGACCAGTAGTTGGGCGTGTCCACCACGATGAGGCCGGTCACGCAGACCGCCGAGGTCGACGTGAAGAACCCGTTCAGTACGGACGCCGACTCGCCGGGGGCGACGGACACCGGCAGGCTGAGCAGGGTGCCGCCGATGGCGATGAGCCCGGCGATGTGCAGCGACAGCAGTTGGGCGGGGGAGAACTCGCGCTTGCGCACAATGGGCGATTCTACTCTCAGTAGGGGCCAGGGACTAGGCGCTAGGGGCTAGTGGGACGCGGCTGTCGCCGCGTGGGTGGCCGCTCAACAGTCTGACTGACCAGACCCAGGCGCCTGGCCCCTGATACCCGATTGAACTAGCGCCTAGCGCCTGGCCCCTAGCGCCTACAATAGGCACATGGACCTCGAACATCGCGTCGTGCTGATCACCGGGCCCCGGCGGATCGGGGCCGAGGTGGCGAAGCGGGTGGCCGCGCGGGGCGCCGACGTGGCGCTCAGCTACAACCAGTCGCAGAACGAGGCCGAGACCGCGGCGGCCGGCATCCGGGCCACGGGCCGGCGGGCGGTGTGCATCCAGGCCGACCTGTCGCAGGGGCCCGCGTGCCAGCGTCTGGTGGACGAGACCGTGCGCCAGTTCGGGCGCCTCGACGTGCTGGTCAACATGGCGTCGCTTTACGCGGCCACACCCTTCGACGAGCTGACCGAGGCGATCTGGGACCGCGGGTTGGCGGTCGATCTCAAGGCGGCGTTTCTGTGCTCCCGGGCCGCGGTACCGCACATGCGCGAGGCAGGCGGCGGCCGCATCATCAACGTGGCCGACTGGCTTCCGGCGAGCGGCCGGGCGCGCTACAAGGGCTTCCTGCCGTACTACGTCGCCAAGAGCGGCGTCATCGCCCTCACCGAGGCCCTGGCCCTCGAAGTGGCCGCCGACGGGATCCTGGTGAACGCCGTGGCGCCGGGCCCGATCCTCGCGCCGCCCGACACGGACGCCGAGGAAGTGAAGGCCGTCGAGCAGGCGACGCCCCTCGGCCGCTGGGGAGGCGAGGCCGAGATCGTCAAGGCCGTCCTCTTCCTCGTCGACACGGATTTCGTGACGGGGGAGGTGATACGGGTGGATGGGGGGAGGCACTTGCGGTGACGCTTGTCAGAAGCAAGAAGTAAGAATCAAGAATCAAGAATCAAGAAGACGGATATCCAGCCGCACAGGCCTTTCTTCTTGCTTCTGCCAATCGTCAGTTCGCCCTTCTTGCTTCTTGATTCTGACTTCCGGAGGGACCACCGCGTGGGTTCTTTGCTTGATTCTGTTCCGACGTCAGGCATCGTCCGCATCCGGGAACTCATGTATGCGCTGGACCGGCCGTTCAGGCTCGACCAGGGCGACCTGAGCTTCGACGTTCCCGCGAGCATGAAGGCCGCGATGCGGGCCGCGATCGACACGAACCAGACGCATTACCTGCAGACCGCGGGACTGCCCAGGCTGAAGGCGTTGCTGGCCGCGAAGCTGCGCGCGCGAAACGGCGTGCCGGTGGGTGACGACGACGAAGTGCTGGTGACCAATGGCGGCGTGCACGGCATCTACCTCGCCGCGCAGGCGCTGGTCGAGCCCGGCGACGAGGTCATCGTCCCGGATCCCGAATGGCCGCCGGCGATGAGCGCGCTTATGGCGGCGCGCGCCTCGGTGGTGCGCTGCCCGCTGCACGCCTCGCTCGGCTGGCGCCTCGACGTGGACGAACTGGCGTCGAAGGTGGGCCCGCAAACGAAGGGCCTCTACCTGAACTCGCCGAACAACCCGACGGGCGGCGTGCTCACCCGCGGCGACCTCGAGCGCATCGCGGATCTGGCTCGCGCGCACGATTTGTGGGTGATCTCCGACGAGTCCTACGAAGACGTGTTGTACGACGGCGCCCGGCACGTGAGCATTGTTTCGCTGTCCGGCATGTACGAGCGCGCGGTGCCCGTCTGCACGCTCAGCAAGACGTACGCGGCAACCGGCGTGCGCGTCGGGTACCTGGCGGTACGCGACGAGCGGCTCCGGGACCGCATTCAGAAGCTCCTCTTCCTCACGACGAGCAACGTCTCGTCCATCTCGCAGCACGGGGCGATCGGCGCGTTGGAAGGGTCCCAGGACATCGTCGAAGCCTACCGCTCCGAGCTGCAGGCGCGGCGCGACCTCTTCTACGCGGGCATCCGCGAAGCTGCCGGGCACGTGTTCAGCGGCGAGCCGCCCGCCGGGGCGTTCTACGCGTTCCTGCGCGTCGACCCGTCGTGGGTGCCGCCGCCGGGTGCCGCCGCGGGATCGCGCTCGTGGGCGATGGCCGAGCACCTCATCGGCCGCGGCCGCATCGGCTGCGTACCTGGCGTGGACTTCGGCCCCACGGGCGAGGAGTACGTGAGGTTCTGTTTCGCCAGGGACAGAAGCGAGTTACTGGGCGCGCTGGGGGAGATAAGGGCGCTTTTCGCGTGAGGCGGGTCAGAAGCAAGAATCAAGAAGCAAGAATCAAGAAGCAAGAATCAAGAAGTAAGAATCAAGAAGTAAGAAGCAAGAAGTAAGAAGCAAAAGAATCATGTCCGGCTGTACGGGCCTTTCTTCTTGCTTCTGACAATCGTCAGTGGGCCCTTCTTGCTCCTTGCTTCTGACCCAGGTGCAAGTCCCGGAGTATACAATACCCGGCATGATGCCCTTTCCGGCCGCGCTGGAGCGGCTCGCGGCCGTCCCGGCCCTCGATCTGTGGGCGCCGCCGTCACCCGTGCACGATCTCGCGAGGCTCGCCGCCGCGCTCGGCGGCGGCCCGCGCCTGCTGGTCAAGCGCGACGATGCGATCCCGTTCGGGTTCGGCGGGAACAAGGTCCGCAAGATCGCGATCGTCGCGGCTGCGGCCATCGCGGAGGGCGCCGACACGCTGCTCAGCGTGGGCGGCGTGCAGTCGAACTCGGCGCGCGTGGTGGCCGCGGTGGCCGCGCGCACGGGCCTCAGGTGCGTGCTGGTGCTCAACGGCGCGCGGCCCGACAGGCCGACCGCCAACGCACTCCTCGACGGCCTCCTTGGCGCCGAGGTCCATTACGTCGGGTCGCGCGCGGACCGGGCACCGGCCATGGCGCGGATTGCGGAGGACCTGCGGCGCCAGGGGCGACACCCCTGCGAGATTCCGCTCGGCGCGTCGACCCCGCTTGGCGCGCTGGGGTTCGCCCGCGCCATTGGCGAAATGGTCCAGCAGGGCGTCGTCCCCGATGTCCTCGTCCACTCAACGTCTTCTGGCGGCACGCAGGCCGGACTGGTGGCGGGGTGCACGCTCCACGGCCTGCCCACGCGCGTGCTGGGCATCAGCGCCGACGATCCCGCCGATGCGATCCGCGAGACCGTGCGGACCGTGATCGCGGGAATGGGTGACCTGCTCGGCGTGAACGGAACCGGGCTGGCCGATGCGCGCGCGATCGAGATCGACGACACTCACGTCGGCGAGGGCTACGGCGTGCCGTCGGCGGCGTCGCGCGAAGCGGTGGACCTCCTGGCGCGGCACGAGGCGATGTTCGTCGATCACACCTACACGGCCAAGGCGCTCGCCGGGCTGATTCACCACGTGCGCCGCGGTTCGTTCACCGGCAACCAGACCGTCCTGTTCTGGCATACGGGCGGGCAGGTGGGGCTTTTCGCATGACGACCCTCACGTTCCTCGGCGCGGCGCAGACCGTGACCGGATCGAAGTACCTGCTCGAAACGGGCGGCCGGCGCGTCCTGGTCGATTGCGGGCTCTTCCAGGGCCTCAAAGACCTGCGCGAGCGCAACTGGGCGCCGCTGCCGTTCGACCCGAAGCTCCTCGACGCCGTGATCTTCACGCACGCGCACATCGACCATACCGGCTATCTGCCGCGCCTGGTCAGCCAGGGCTTCAAGGGCCGCGTGTTCTGCACGCCCGGCACGGCGGACCTGTGCCGGATCATGCTGCCCGACTCGGGCCGGCTGGCCGAAGACGACGCGCGCGACGCGAACCGCGAAGGCTACACGAAACACGCCCCGGCGCTGCCGCTCTTCACGGAGGACGACGCCTACCAGGCCCTCACGCACCTGCAGCCGGTGGGCTACGACCGCCCGGTGCCGGTCAGCGGTGCGGGCACGCTGTCGTTCGCCGACGCCGGGCACCTGCTGGGCTCCGCATTCGCGCGGTTCACCCTCGAGGCCGACAGCGGCCAGGACGTGCTCTTCGGCGGCGACCTGGGGCGCTTCAACCGTCCCGTGCTGCCGGACCCGTCGCGGGTGGAGACGGCCGACGTCCTGCTCATCGAATCGACCTACGGCGACCGCACGCACGAAGCGGACGACGGCGGCGCGCGCCTCGCGGAGATCATCAGCACCACGATTGCGGGCGGCGGGAAGGTGATCATCCCGGCGTTCGCCATCGGCCGCGTGGAAGAGGTGATCTACTGGCTGAAGACGCTGGAAGACGCGCGCCGGATCCCCACGGTGCCGGTCTACGTGGACAGCCCGATGGCGGTCGACGCGCTGAAGCACTACGCGAACCACAGCCGCGACCTCGACCCGGACATGCAGACGGGCCGCGGCCAGATGAAGGCCTTCACCACGCGGCGGTTCACTGCCGTGGCCTCGCCTCAGCAGTCGAAGGAGATCCAGGCGTCGAACGCGCCCGGCATCGTCGTGTCGGCAAGCGGGATGGCGACGGGCGGGCGCGTGCTGCACCACTTGAAGTCCGCGTTGCCCAGGAAGCGCAACACGGTGCTCTTCGTGGGCTACCAGGCCGCCGGCACGCGCGGCCGCCAGCTGCTCGAGGGCGCCGACACCGTGAAGATCCACGGCCAGCTCGTGCCCGTGGGCGCGCGCATCGAACGCATCGACTCGATGTCGGCCCACGCCGACGCCGGCGAGATGATGCAGTGGCTGCGCGGCTTCACGAAGGCCCCGCGGATGACCTACCTCGTGCACGGCGAACCGCCGGCGCAGGCCGCCCTGAAGGCGCGCATCGAGCGGGAGCTCGGCTGGCAGGTCCACGTCCCCGAGTACCTGGAGACGGTGCAGTTGTGAGCGTGCAGGACGACCGTCCCTACCTCCTCGAGCGCGTCGGCGATGCGGCGGTCGTGCAGGTGTACGCGGACGGCTTCAACGCGCTCGCGCCGCGCGAGAAGACCCTGATCTACCACCTGTCGCGGGCCGCACTCGCGGGCCGCGACATCTACTACGACCAGCGCTACGCGCCGAGCCTCGACATGCGCGAGGTCGTCGAGGCGGTCGTCACACACCCCGAGAGCGTCGATGCCGACACTCTGGCGCGGGTGCACCACTACGCGAAGCTCTTCTGGCTGAACAGCGGGCCGCACAACGGCCAGACCGCGCGCAAGTTCCTGCTGCGCTGCGAGCCCGAGGCGTTCGAGGCGGCCGTCCGGGCCGCGGCCAACGACGGGGCCCGCCTGCCGACCAAGCCAGGCGAGACGCTCGACGGGCTCCTCGCCAGGCTCGCGCCGTGCTTCTTCGATCCCGGGTTCGACGCCAGCATCACCAGCAAGACGCCGGGCGAGGGCCGCGACATCCTCACCATGAGCGCGAACAACCTCTACGACGGCGTCAGCCTCGCCGATCTGGAAGGCTTCCGCGAGCGGTACCCGCTCAACTCGCGCCTCGTGAAACGGGATGGCCGCCTCGTCGAAGAGGTGTACAGGGTTGGCGGCCGGTACGGGCGCGAGATCGAGGAGGTCGTCCGGCACCTCGAGGCGGCCGTGCCGTACGCGACGCCGGCGATGGCCGTCGCGCTCGGCGCGCTCATCCGGTGCTACCGGACGGGAGAGGCGGCCGACCGCGAGGCGTACGACATCGCGTGGGTGAGGGACAAGGACTCGCCCGTCGACACGATCAACGGCTTTGTCGAGGTCTACCTCGACGCGCGAGGCGTCAAGGGCGCGTGGGGGTCGATGGTGTTCTTCGTGAACCACGCGAAGACCGACGCCATCCGCGCGCTGGCGCGCCACGCGCAGTGGTTCGAAGACCACATGCCGTGGGACCCGAAGTACCGCAAAGCCGACGTGACGGGCATCAGCGCGAGCGCCATCGACGTGGTCGTCGAGAGCGGCGATTCGGGCCCGCTGACGCCCATCGGCGTCAATCTGCCGAACGACGAGCGGGTGCGCGAGCGGCACGGCAGCAAGTCGGTTTCGCTGGTCAACGTGATGGAGGCGTACGAGCGGTCGCTGCCGGCGTCGTACTGGGCCGAGTTCTCCTGGACCCGCGAGGAGGCCGAGCGCGCGGCCAGGTGGAGCGGGGCGGCGTCCGAACTCGCGACGAGCCTCCACGAGGTGATTGGCCACGGCTCGGGGCAGGCCGACCCGGCGCTGGGAACCAGCGCGTCGGCGGCCCTGCGCGAGTACTACTCCACCATCGAGGAGACGCGCGCAGACCTGGTGGCGCTGTACTTCGCGCCGCACCCGAAGCTGGCGGAGCTGGGAATCGTCGAAGCGGAGCACCAGGCCGAGATCGCCTGCGCCGAGTACGAAGCCTTCGCCCGCAACGCGCTGGTGCAACTGCGCCGCGTGCGCGAGGGCACGCATCTCGAAGAGGACCACATGCGCAACCGGCAGCTCATCGTGGGGTGGCTCATGAACCACACCCACGCCGTGCAGGCCCGCTGGCGCGACGGCAAGACCTTCTACGTCGTCACCGACGTCCACGGCTTCCATGACGGCGCCGGGCGGCTGCTGGCCGAGGTGCAGCGGATCAAGAGCCAGGGCGACGTCGCCGCGGCGAAGGCCCTGGTCGACTCGTACGGCACGCACTTCGACCCGGCGCTGCGCGACGAGATCGTTGCCCGCGTGCAGCGCGTCGACCTGCCGTCGTACACGGGGTTCGTCATGCCGAGCCTCGAGCCCGTGCACGGATCCGACGGCCGGATCGCCAGCGCGCGGATGTCCTATCCCCTCGATTTCACGCGCCAGATGCTGGACTACGCCGGCAAGACACTGACATGACACCTGAGCCTGTCCGTCCCGGGCGCGCGCTGCCTCGCTACGCCGCCGCGCTCGTCGTGCTGGTCTTCCTGGCGGTGCTCGTGCGCACCGCGTGGATCAGCGACGACGGGCTGATCTCGCTGAGGACCGTGATGAACGTCACTCACGGCCACGGGTTGACGTTCAACATCGGCGAGCGGGTGCAGACGTTCACCCATCCCTTGTGGCTGGCACTGTTGACGGCGGGCTACCTCGTGGTCGGCAACGTCTACTACGCCACGTTCGCGCTCTCGATCGCGGTGTCTGTGTGGGTGTTCTGGCTGGCCGTGTCGCGGGCGGCGTCGCCGTGGCAGGCGTGGGTGGCCGCGGCGGCGCTCCTCTCGTCGCGGGCCTTCACGGACTACTCGACGTCGGGCCTCGAGAGCCCGCTCGTCAATCTGCTGCTGGCCGTGTTTGTCGGCGCCTTTCTGCGCGAGGACAGGACGCCCGGCCGCCGGCTGACTGCCCTCTGGGGCCTGGCGTCGCTGGTGTACCTGGCCCGGCCCGACACCGTGCTGATCGTGGCGCCCATGCTGCTTGCCGCGACATTCAGCGTGCGAAAGCCGCCGGTTGTCGCGCGCGCGGTGGCCCTGGGCCTGCTGCCCGCTGTGGCGTGGACGGCGTTCGCAATGCTCTACTACGGGTTTCCGTTCCCGAACACCGCCTATGCGAAGCTCGGCATGGACATCAGCCGGTCCCAGCTGTGGAAGCAGGGCGTTGTCTACATCATCGACGTGATCGATCGCGATCCGGTCACGCCGGTGATGATCGCGTTCGCGCTCGTGATGGCGGTTGCGGCCGGCCGCGCCGGGGCGCGGGCGCTGGCCGCGGGGATCGCGCTCTATCTGGTCTACGTCGCCTCGATCGGCGGCGACTTCATGTCGGGCCGGTTCTTTGCCGTGCCGTTCTTCGCCGCGGTGCTCATCCTGACGCGGTTCGTGG
Source organism: Vicinamibacterales bacterium (assembly GCA_025456345.1). Taxonomy (GTDB): domain Bacteria; phylum Acidobacteriota; class Vicinamibacteria; order Vicinamibacterales; family JAKQTR01; genus JAKQTR01. Next base: position 22,936 of record JALOKU010000069.1, read on the forward strand.
AGGCGGACCGGCGCACCTGGATCGCCACCGTGTCGGCCTGTGTCGTCCTGGGAGCCGTGTCGGCCCGCATGCCGCTCATGAGCGACAGCCGGTACGAGGATCGGGGCGTGAAGCACGGCGGCGTGGTCGACGAGCGGGCCTTCTACCTGAAGAGGAACTCGCTGGTGTTCGCGAACATGGTGAAGTTCCAGGACCCCGACTGGAACGTGCGGAAGCCGCCCGGAGCCACGCCGGTGCTGAACACGTGCGGCCTCATGGGTGAGGGCGGCCTCGACTTCGGCCCGCACTACTACATGCTCGACGAGTGCGCCCTGGCCGATCCGCTGCTCGCGCGGCTGCCGGCGGTGTTCAAGGAAGAGTGGCGGCCCGGGCATTTCCGGCGCGCGGTCCCGAAGGGATACCGCGAGTCGGTGGCGAGCGGGAGCAATGAGATCGAGGACCCGCAGCTGCACGAGTTCTACGGCCATCTCTCGCGCATCACGCGGTCGAGGCGCCTGTGGTCGAGGGAGCGGCTCCGGGCGATCTGGCAGATGAACACCGGCGGGTTCGCGAAGCTGGTGAACCGCGACTTCTACCGGTACGCCGGGTTCATGAAGCCCCTCGCGGAGCTGTCGGAGGTGAAGGCGCCGGAAACGCCGTGGGACGCGCCCGGCAACGTCGTGCTCGCGCAGCCGCTGGCCGTGCGCGTCGAGGACAAGCCCGGGCGGCGGTACGCGGACGTCTCGGTCGACTCGAACGACAAGTACGTCCTGATCTTCGTCAAGGGCAACGCGGCGGTGGGGCGGGTCGAAGTCGGGCCCATCCCGCCGCATCGCCGGAAGCCGGGGCTGACCTCCTATACGGTTGACATCCCGTCGCGGGCCGAGCGGGGCGGCTTCGACACGGTGCTGGTGGCGCCGGCAGACGGCGACGACAACTACGCGATCGGCCACCTGCTCGTCGACGGCAACCCCGCGACCGACGCCGAGCTGTTGAAGCGCGTGGGCATCCGCGACGGCCTGATCACCCCCGGGGGCTGAAGCCTCCGGTCTCCACCATGCCAATGGAGGCCGGGTCTTCAGGCCCGGCGCGCATCGATGGTCTGGATCCTGTTCGTCGCCGGCCTCGTGCTGCTGGTGCTCGGCGCGGAGTCGCTCGTGCGGGGAGCGTCGAAGATCGCCTCCGCGCTCGGCGTGCCGCCGCTGCTGGTCGGGCTGACGGTGGTGGCGTACGGCACGAGCACGCCCGAGATCGCCGTCAGCCTGCAGGCGGCGCTGGCCGGCCGGGCCGACCTCGCCGTGGGCAACGTCGTCGGCAGCAACATCTTCAACGTGCTGTTCATCCTCGGCCTGTCGGCCATGATCGCGCCGCTTCTCGTGTCGCGGCAGCTCGTGTGGATCGACGTGCCGCTGATGGTGGGCACCTCGGTCCTGATGCTGCTCATGGCCCTCGACGGCCGCATTTCGCGGCTGGACGGCGGCGTGCTCGCCGCGCTCATCATCCTCTACACCCTGTTTCTCGTCCGGCAGGCCCGGAAGGAGAGAGCGGCGGCGCGGGAGGCCGCCGCGGCAGACCAACGAGGGGACGCGGCTTCGCCGCCGGGTTCGGCGGCGCGCACCTGGGTGGTGAACCTCGCCTACCTTGCGGCAGGGCTCGGGCTCCTCGTGCTGGGCGCCCGGTGGTTCGTCGAGTCGTCGATGGCCATTGCGCGGTTGATGGGCGTCAGCGAACTGGTGATCGGCCTGACGATTGTCGCGGCCGGGACGTCGATGCCCGAGGTGGCGACGTCGATCATCGCCACGATCCGCGGCGAGCGCGACATCGCGGTGGGCAACGTCGTCGGCAGCAACATCTACAACATCCTGGCCGTGCTGGGCTTCGCGGCGCTGCTGTCGCCGGGCGGCGTGGCCGTGGCGCCGGCGGCCCTCGATTTCGACATTCCGGTGATGCTCGCCGTCGCGGTGGCGTGCCTGCCGATCTTCTTCACCGGGCACCTCATCGCGCGCTGGGAAGGCTGGCTGTTCTTCGGCTACTACGTGGCCTACACGCTGTTCCTCGTGCTCTCGAGCCAGCAGCACGACAGCCTGCCCGCGTTCAGCTGGGTGATGGGCGTGTTTGTCGTCCCGCTGACGGCGATTACGCTGATTATCCTGGCCGCCCGCGCCAGAACACGATGACAGGTCCCGATTCGGGAATCTCGATCTAGAATCCCTCCGTGCCAATCAGCCCAAGCCGGTACCGCTTTGGACCGTTCGTCGTCGAGCGGCCCGCCTACCGCGTGATGCGCGACGGCCAGGCGCTCATGCTGTCGCCCAAGCTCGTGGACCTGCTGCTGTACTTCGTGTCGAGGCCCTCGGTGCTCGTCACGAAAGACGAGTTGTTCGCCGCGATCTGGCCGGACGTGATCGTCACCGAAAACGCGCTCACGCAGGCGATCTCCGACCTGCGCCAGGCCCTCGGCGACGAGCCCGCGTCGCCCACCTACATCCAGACCGTGGCGCGGCGGGGGTACCGGTTCATCGCGCCGGTGGAGGCGCTGGCCGCGCTCGACGCCGACGCGCCCGCGCACGCCGAGCCCGTGGCGATGGGCGATCAGGGCATGGTGCGCTCGGTGGCCGTGCTCGACTTCAGCAACGTGAGCGCCGACCCCGATCTCGCGTGGCTGTCCACCGGCATCCCGGAAACCGTGACGAACGACCTGAACGGGTTCCGCGTGCTGCGGGTGGTGGACCGCGTGCGCATCGGCGAAGCGGTCAGGCGGACCGACGGATCGATGACCGCCGTGGCGCACAGCCTCGACGTCCACCTCGTCGTCGTCGGCAGCTTCCAGCGCGCCGGCGAGCGTGTCCGCATCACCGCGCGGCTGGTCGACGTGCCCACGGGCGCGACGCTGGCCGACGCCAAGGTGGACGGCCGCCTCGACGAGGTCTTCGACCTGCAGGACCGCATCGTCCGCCAGTTCTCGGCCGCGCTTGGCGTGGAGAGCGCGCACGGCCAGTCGACGCGGATGGGCGTGCGCGAGACGTCGAACCTGGACGCGTTCCGCGCCGCGTCGGAGGCGCGCGTGAAGCTCGACAGCTTCGACCCGGCGCAGGTGGCGGCCGCCGCCGAGGGTTTCGAGCGCGCCGTGAGGCTCGACCCGAGGTACGCGCTGGCCTACGCGGGCCTCGCCAACGCGCACTATCTGCTCTACGAAGCCACCCGCGCGCAGAACGCGCCGGACGCCGCGCGGCTCGCCACCGCCATCGGCCACGCCCGCCGGTGCGTCGATCTCGACGACACGCTGGCCGAGGGGCACGCCACGCTCGCGTTCCTGCTCGTGAGCTCAGGCAAGTTCGTGGAGGCCGTGGCCGCGGGCCGCAGGGCCGTCTCGCTCGAGCCCTTCGACTGGCGCCACCTGTTCCGGCTGGGGCACGCCGCCTGGGGCAACGAGCGCATCGACGCCCTGAAGCGCGCCCTCACGGTCTACAGCGACCTGGCGTTCGCCCACTTTTACATCGCGATGGTGCACATCGCGCGCAACCAGCTGCCGATGGCCGTCGAGGTGCTGCACCAGGGCGTCGCGCTGCAGGACAAACAGGCCGGCCGCGAGTCGCGCTACCCGGCCAGCGGCCTGCACTGGCTGCTCGGGATGGTGTATCTCGCGCAGGGCGATGCGGAGCGCGCCCTGGCGCAGTGCCGGCGTGAACTCGACGCCTCTTCGGGCGCGACGTCGCGCATCTGGGGCAAGGAGTTCACGATGAACGCGCACGACGGCTGCGGCTTCGCGCTGCTCGCCGGGCGCCGCTTCGATGAATCGGCCGCGGCCTTCGGCCAGGCGCTGAAGCTGTTCCCCGGTCACGCCCGATCGCAGATCGGCCTGGCGCACTGTCTCGCGGCCGCGGGCAAGAAGGCCGACGCCCAGGCGGCCCTCCAGCAAGCCGGCGCCTCCATCATGGAACTCGGGCGCGGCGGCCGGCTGATCGAAGCCGCGGTGCTCTCGGCGATGGCCTCCGTTGCCCATGGCCGGCCGACCGACGCGATCGCCATGCTCAATCGGTTGCTGACCGAGGCGCCTCCCGGCTTCCCGGGCTGGACGATCCCGATCGAGCCGATGTTCAAGCCGCTGCACGCTCAGCCCGAGTTCGAGAGCATCCTCGCGAAGCTCGCCGAACGGGCGAGGTAGGGACGGAAGAGGATTGCAGTAGCCAGTAGTCAGTAGTCAGTTGGAAGACCTTGTCAAACCGCGGTTCAGCGCAACAGCGAGACGAGGCATTTCTACTGGCTACTGACTACTGACTTCGCGCGCCGTCTCCTCTACGCGTCCGCCATCGCCGCCCTGGCGTGGCTCGCGGCCGGCTGCCCGCGCGAGACCGCCATCAACCTCGGCGAGCCCGAGAAGGTAGCGGACGGCGTCGAGTTCTATCGCCTGGACGACCCGAGTCTGCTCGACCCGCCCGGGCCGGTGGCCGTCCAGATCCTCCGCCTCGACCCCGCGAAAGTCGACCTGCGCAGCGCCCTCGCGCGCGACCGGGTGATGCAGCTCGAGACCGTGCCCGACATCGCCGCGAGGACCGGTGCGATGGCCGCCGTCAACGCCGGCTTCTTCAACGTGAAGAACGGCGATCCCGCCGGCGTGCTGGAACTGGGCGACGAGCTGGTCAGCGACTCGCCGCTGACGCGCGGCGCCGTGGGAATCGTGCGCGCGCCGGGGAAGCCGCTGTCGCTCGTCTTCGACCGTGTCGGCGCCGCGCTCTCGCTGTCCTACGCGGCGGGAGGCGAATCCTTCACCCAGGAGATCAGCGGCGTCGACACCACGCGGGTGCGGGGCCAGCTGATGCTCTACACGCCGCGGTTCGGCCCCGACAGCGACATGGCCGGCACCGGCGTCGAATGGCAGCTGGCCGGACGGCCGCTCCGCGTGCGCGAGCGGCGCCCCAACGCGGGCCGCACCCCCATTCCCGACGATGGCGTGGTGCTGTCGTTCGGGGGGACGGTGCTGCCCACGGGGTTGGAGCGCCTCGACGCCGGGCAGGAGGTGTCGATTCAGACGCACTTCCGGGTGCTGCTCGGCACCAGGCCCGACCAGTGGGTGCAGGCGCAGGACATCGTCGGCGGCGCCGGCCTGCTCGTGCTTCACGGACAGCCGATAGCCGGCTGGGCCTCGGAACAGTTGCGCGCGGGCTTCGATACCGAGCGGCATCCCAGGACGCTGATCGGCACCACGCGCGGCTCGGCCATCTGGCTGGTGACCGTCGACGGCCGCAACCCGTCGGTGAGCCTCGGCATGACGTTCGCCGAGCTGACGAACCTCGCCACGAAGCTCAACCTCGTCAACGCCCTGAATCTGGACGGCGGCGGATCGACGACGATGGTGGTGAAGGGGAAGGTCGTGAACCACCCGTCGGATGCCGTTGGACCGCGGAAGGTAAGCGACGCGCTGATCGTCACGCGTCGCGAGGAAGAAGCAAGAAGCAAGAAGTAAGAAGTAAGAAGTAAGAAGTAAGAAGCAAGAAGAACTGCTCGTGCAGCGCGAGGTCTTCGGGCTTCTGACAATCGTCAGGGGGCAATTCTTGCTACTTGCTTCTTGATTCTGGCTAACGAGAATTCATCACGCTCCAGGAGCAGCAACGTGTCCGAATCAGTACTTCTGTCCGAGATCGCCGAACAGCCTTTCGTCCTGGAGCGGCTGCTCACCGAGGCCGCGCCCGAAGTGGAGGCCATCGCGTCGGCGTTTCGCGAGCGCGGCATTCACCATGTCATCATCGCCGCGCGCGGATCATCCGACAACGCTGCGCGCTACGCGCAGTACCTGTTCGGCGCGCACAACCGGCTCATCGTCACGCTGGCCACGCCGTCGCTCATCACGCGCTACCAGGCGCCGCCCGTGATGGCCGGCGCGCTCGTGGTCGGCATCTCGCAATCCGGGGAGTCGCCCGACCTCATCGCGGTCGTCGAGGAGGGGCGGCGGCAGGGCTGCCTGACCCTGGCGGTCACCAACGCGGCCGGGTCGCCGCTCACGGCAGTGGCCGACCACACGATCGTGCTGCGCGCCGGGAAGGAGCGCAGCATCGCCGCGACGAAGACCTACACCGCGCAGTTGACCGCCCTGGCGATGCTGTCGACGGCCATCGCGCAGCATGGGGCGTGGCAGCGCGAGCTCGCCCGGGTCCCGTCCTTCGTGGCCGCTGCGCACGGCGTTGATCGGGAGGCTGTCCTCGCGGCGGCGGCCGCGCTGAAAGACGCGGGGCATGGCGTCGTGCTGGGGCGCGGCTTCAATTTCGCCACGGCGTTCGAGGCCGCGCTCAAGGCGAAGGAACTGGCGTACGTCGCCGTCGAGCCGTATTCCTCCGCCGACTTCCAGCACGGCCCGATCGCCCTCATCGACACGGGCTTCGCCGCCATCGTCATCAACGCCGCCGGGGCTGTGAGCGGCGAGGTCGAGGAGCTCCTGCGGACGATCAGCGATCGAGGCGCGCGGCCGGTCGTGATCTCCAACCTGCCCTCGTCGCTGGCGCTCGCCGCCGCGCCCATCCCCATCCCTGCCGACATGCCGGAATGGCTGTCGCCGATTGCGGCTATCGTGCCCGGCCAGTTGCTGGCGTTCCACCTCAGCCGCCTGCGCGGCTTCGATCCAGACCAGCCGCGGGGGCTGAAGAAGGTGACGAAGACCACGTAGGGGCTAGGGACTGGGCGCTAGGCGCTAGTCGGCCGCGGCTCAGCAGCTGGACTGACCAGCCCCTAGCGCCTAGTCCCGAGCGCCTGCTTGGAGAGCACCCGCTTGCGCAGCGCAGGAGCGAGCCTCTCGCACGCCGTCCGCAGCACCAGCCTTGAAGCCCGGCCGCGAATCGCCATCAGCACCGGCACGGCGGCCTTCGGGTCGTGCTTGGCCCATTCGCGGAGGAGCCACCCGAGGCCCTTCTGCACCATGTCGTCGCCATCGGCGAGCAGCCGCTTTGTGACGGCAATCGCCTCGTTCTGGAACATCCCCCTGCGGATGCCGTGAATCAGCGACACCGCGGCCGCCCTGCGCCGCCAGCGGCTGGGCGACGAGGCCCATCGCAACGGCCGCTTCACGCGCCGTGGGTCGGTCACCAGCATCGGGCCGATCAGGTAGATCGTCAGCGCGTCGTGATCCGCCCACGACGACACCAGGCCGAGCCACGTCTCGAAGCGCCTGAACTCCGCGCTGCCGAACCGGCCGAGCGAGGGCTGGAGCATCGTCACGGCCAGCGCCTTCTCTTCGAGAACCGGGCTGGCAAACAGCCGCTCGGCCACGTCGAGCAGCAACGCCTGGTCTGCGGCCAGCTGCTTGTGGAGGGTCTTGGCATAGCGGCGGAGCGCCGCCGTATACCACCCGTGCGACCGCACCTCCTCCTTGAAGAACCACTGCACGCCGGCCGCATGCTCGGCAGACCCGTGCGTCTTCAGGTGCGTCACGACGTCGCGGACAATCGAGGTCGCCGATTTCATATTTAGTGGATTCTAATCCCGCCCTCATGAGAGTAGAATCCTCCGCTACCGGCAGCTCAAGTCATGCGAACCCGCTACGGCGTCCCCTACTGGCTGGATCGATACCCCAAGGCCCGTCAGCCTTCGTACCCGCGGCACCGCGGCGCGCTCGACGTGCAGGTGGCAATTCTCGGCGGAGGCCTGACCGGCTGCTCGATTGCTTATGTCTTTGCGGCCGCGGGCGTCCGCGTGGCGCTCGTCGAGGGAAGCCGGGTTGGCCAGGGCGGATCGGCGTCGTGCCCGGGCCTGCTGCGGCTCGAGCCTGCGGTGCCGTTCGACACGCTGAAGGCACAGTACGGGCTGCGGATGGCGAGGCACCTGTGGCACGCGTTCCGCCGCGCCGGTCTCGACATGGCCGCCACCATGCGGCGCCTGCGCATCCGCTGCGAACTCGTGCCCGACGCCGCGCTGCGCGTCGGCCTGAGCGACGACGACGAACGGATGCTGCGCCGCGAGATGGCATCCATGCGCGCCGCCGGCGCCGAGGGCTCGTGGCTCACGCCTGCGCGCCTGCGGCAGGAGACCGGCCTGGCGGGCGTGGGCGCGATCCGATCCGCCGGCGACGGGTTCATCGACCCGTACCGCGCCACCCTCGGCCTGGCCGCCGAGGCGGCCAAACGCCGCGCCCTGGTGTTCGAGCGGACGCCTGTCACGCGGATCCGGGCGGGGCGCAAGAGCGTGGAGCTTGTCACCGACGGCGGCACGATCCGCGCCGAGACGGTCGTCGTCGCCAGCAATCACCCGCCGTCCGCGTTCAAGCCCCTTCGGCGCCACTTCGAACTGATGGACTCGTTCTGCGTGCTCACGCCGCCGGTGCCGTCGTTCGTGCGCCGCGAGTTCGGCCGCAGCCACGCGATCGTGATCGATCAGAACGACCCGCCGCACGTGCTGCGACGGACAAGCGACGAGCGCATCCTCTTTCTCGGCGCGGACCAGCCGGCCGTGCCGGCGCGCGCGCGCGAGAAGGCGATGGTCCAGCGTACGGGCCAGTTGATGTACGAGCTCTCGAAGCTCTACCCCGCCATCGCCGGTACGCGGCCCGAGTACGCCTGGATGGTGCCCGTGTCGGTGGCCTCCGACGGCTTCGTGTGCGTCGGGCTCCACCGCAACTATCCGCATCATCTCTTCGCGCTCGGATCCGGCCACAACGGGGTCGCCTCCGCCTTCCTCGCGGCGCGCGTCCTGCTGCGCCAGTTCCTCGGCACGCCCGACAGGGGCGACGAACTGTTCGG